>DAOMGB010000046.1:3577-24968 GCA_035430095.1 Casimicrobiaceae bacterium
CCATGCCCGAACCCACTTCGCAGGCTGTGCAGCTACCCGTAGGAACTGTAACGTTCCTGTTCACGGACGTTGAGGGCAGCACCACGCTGTGGGAGCATCACCGCGAGTCGATGGGAGTCGCGCTTGCGCGTCATGATGCGCTGGTCCGTCAATGCATCCGACGGCACGGTGGTCAGGTGATCAAGACCACGGGCGACGGATTTCACGCAGTCTTTGCGGGCGCGCCCAGCGCCCTCGCGGCGGCGCTTGACGCGCAGTTGGAACTGCATGCCGAGCCCTGGCCGGGAGCGGTGCGGATCCGGGTGCGAATGGGGTTGCACACCGGCGATGCGGAATTGCGCGACGGCGATTACTACGGCCCCGACGTCAATCGCGCGGCACGGTTGGCGGCCCTTGGCCATGGCGGACAAACCCTGTTGTCCGAAGTGACGTATGCCCTGTGTCGCGGCGCGGCGCCATCCGAAGCGGGATTCAACCCCCTTGGCGAGCATGGACTGAAGGGCCTGGCGCGGCGCGAGGCCGTGTACGAGATGATCCATCCCGGACTGCCGCAGGTGTTCCCTCCGCTGCACTCGCTGCTGGCCGCCATCGACGATGGCACGCCATCCATTGCCGTCTTGCCGTTCACCGACCTCAGTCCCGACAAGGACCAGGAATACTTCACCGATGGCCTGGCCGACGAATTCCAGAACCTGCTGTCGAAGGTTCGGGGCTTGCGCGTCGCGTCGCGCACATCGGCGTTCAGTTTCAAGGGCACCAACGTCGACATTCCGACGATCGGAAAGAAATTGAATGTCGCGACCGTTCTGGAAGGCAGCGTGCGCAAGCTGGGCAACCGGCAGCGCATCAGCGCGCAGCTGGTCCAGGTGGCCACCGATTCGGCGCTATGGTCGCAGACCTACGACAGGGAACTGGACGATATCTTTGCGGTGCAGGACGACATCGCGCGCGCCGTGGTGCAGGAGTTGCGCTCGACGTTGCTCGGGGCCGCCGGAAACGACGCATCGAGCGAGCAGGTGAAAGTCGACGTCGAGGCCGCAACCAAGGGACGCGGCGAGGATCCCGGAGCTCACCAGCTCTACCTGCAGGGAAGGTTCTTCGCCGACCGGCACACCGCGGAAGGCGCCGCGAAGGGCATCGATTATTTCACGCAGGCGGTGGCGCGCGATCCGACCTACGCGTTGGCGTGGGCAAGCCTCGCGCGCGCCCATGCCGATCAGGCCGTGTACGCGTGGGCGCCTTCCGCGACGGCCTTCGAGCGCGGGCGCAATGCCGCGGAGACCGCGCTCAATCTCGAACCGGAGCTCGCCGAGGGACACGCCGCGCTGGGGTTCATTCGCATGGCCGGCGACAGGAACTGGAAAGGCGCGCACGCGTCGTTCCGGCGGGCGCTGGAGCTGGCACCCGGGAATGCCGGGACGCTCGGCGACACCGCGATCATGGCCGCCTGCCTCGGACGCAACGACGAAGCCATATCCCTGTTGCGTCGCGCGGTGACGCTCGATCCGTTGAGCGCGCGCGCGCATCGCGTGCTGGGATCACGCTACCTGTTCGCCGGGCTCCTCGACGAAGCGGAAGATTCGCTGCGCAGGGCGCTGGAGCTCAATCCCACCGGCGGACTCACCCACTACTGGCTGGGCATGCTGGGACTCTGCCGTTCCCGCTGGGACGACGCGCGATCGGCATTCCTCCTGGAAGGCAATGCCGCGCTTCGGCTTCTGGGGCTGTCCGCGGTCGATCATGCGTCGGGCGAGGCGGCAAGCGCGCAGGCGACATTGCGCGAACTCGTCGCGGAGCACGCCGAGGGCGGCGCCGCGCAGATTGCGCTGGCGTATGCGTACATGGGCGACGCCGACAACGCATTCGCCTGGCTGGAACGCGCGGACCGGGAGCGGGACCCGGGCCTGATCGAAATCAATGCGGAAATCCTGCTGCGCAACCTTCACGGCGACGCGCGCTGGCAGGCTTTCCTGCACAGGATCGGGCTCGCGGATGCGGCGCCGGTTCTCGACACGGAGGGGCAATGAAAATCACGAAATGGAAGGTCGATGCGTACCTGAAGACCCACAGGCCCACCATCGTGTGCATCGACCACTCATCTGCGCTGAAAAGTGCGGAATTCGACGCCATCATTGCGGCGCTGCAGGTGTACGTCGACGACCACGTGGCGCCGGCCTGGGGCGTGATGGCCGAACTGGTCAAGGGCAAGGACTTCCGCGACGGGTGCTGGGCAATGGTTTTCCTGGACCACGCCGACCATGCCAGGTCGCTCGCCTATCACCACCTCACGCCGGACGGATATCCGCAATCCAAGGTGTTCGTGGAGACGACACGCGCCGACGGAAAGCCGGTAAGCGTCGCCGCGTCGCACGAACTGGTGGAAATGCTGGTGGATCCCAGCATGAACCTCGAAGTGATGAAGCCCGACGGCAAGCTCGTGCACCGCTACGAAGTCGCCGATCCCGTCGAGGACCTGCACTTCGAGGTCAACGGACTTCCGATGTCCGATTTCGTCTATCCGGCGTACTTCGAATCATTTCACAAGCCGGACTCGGTCCAGTTCGACCACATGGGCAAGATCAGGAAGCCTTTCCAGATCCATCTGGGCGGCTATCAGTGCGTCATGGTCAAGGGGAAGTGGACTTTGCGATTCGGCTCGCGCGCCAAGCAGAAGGCGTTCGAGAAGCAGGACCGTCGCGATCGTCGCGCCGCGGCACGCGCCGCGACCAGGCGACGCCTGAGCGCAAGGAAGAACGCCAAGCGCTTCAAGGCCAAGGCTTGACCTCGACCCTGTTCAGGCGGTGCGCGGATTGAACCTTCATTCCAATGCGGAGCGGCGCTCGCGCCGCACGCCGCTGCAGTGCCTCGCGGAAATCCTGACCTGCACGATCGCCCTGGTGTTTGCGGCCGCCGGGCACGCGGCGGATTCGCTGCCGGCGTCAGAACTCGCCAAGCCGGGCCGGTTGCTGATGTTGCGTCACGCCAACGCGCCGGGCATCGGCGACCCGCCGGGTTTCACGCTCGGGGACTGCTCGACGCAGAGAAATCTCGACGCCGCGGGCCGGGCGCAGGCAGCGAGACTCGGCGAGCGAATGGCCAGCGCCGGCATTGCAATCGCCAGGCTGTATTCCAGCCAATGGTGCCGCTGCCTCGAGACGGCGCGCCTGCTCGGACTCGGAGCACCCACGGAACTGCCGGCGCTCAACTCGTTCTTCGGCCGCGAACAGGAACGCGACGCGAACATAAGCGCGCTGCGCGCCTTCCTGTCCGCGCTTCCGATCGACGGGCCACCCGTCGTGCTCGTCACGCACCAGTTCACCATCGGCGCGTTCGCCGGCAGCGGCACGGCATCTGGCGGCGGTACGATATTCGCGCTGAACGGCACGGGCACGCCGCGCGTGCTGGGCGAGATACAGGCCGACTGACCGGAGTTCGCCCAGGCTACGACGCGGGACGGATGTTGGCGTTGAGATGGAAGACGTTGTCGGGGTCGTACTCGGCCTTGACGCGCGCGAGCCGCCCGTACTTTTCTTCGCCATAGGACGCGCGCACACGATCCGCGTCGCTTTCCGACATGAAGTTGACGTAGCTGCCCGACCCTGTCGCGTGAGGCCGCAGGGCGTCCCAGAAATCACGGACCCAGGTTCGATCCGCTTCGTACATCGCGCGATCGGTCGCGGAACCCTGGATGTTGAAAAGGTAGCGCGCCGAGCGGCGGCCGCCGAATGCCGTGTCGGCATCGGGGGAAGTGCGGTACTTGCCGGAGAGCGGAAGCACCGGGCAAAACGACATCGGTGAGCTTTTCCTTGCCGAATGCTCGCCGATGACCGCGATGGCGGCGTCCGACAATTCATCGAGGTAGAGCGCTTTCTCGTAACCACGGATTCCCCACGGCGCGCTCGGGTTGAACATCTGCTGCAGCGCGACGTAGGGAATCGGCGTCACCAGTTCGAACAGGGGGGCCACCGCGTTCCGGATGGGGGCAACGGCAGCCTCGTGCTCGCCGGCCGATCCGAAGCCCACGACCACCAGCGCATGACCGGGCTTGAGCCGGTGCTGTTCCGGGACGAACGGCTCGGGTGGCGCGCTCATTCCGATCGCGAGGAATGCCGAGGCATGGTCAGGCAACGTCTCGACGAAGTCCCGGACGAAGCGCAGCGCCTCCGCCCCCTTGTCGAGTCCGAAAAAGAACAACCCCAGGTTGACCAGCGGGCCCACGGGATGGAGCGAGAACTCGAATGACGTGACCACGCCGAAGTTGCCGCCGCCGCCGCGCAATGCCCAGTAAAGTTCGGGCCTGTGGTCCTTCGACGCGTGGACGATGCGCGAGTCCGCCGTCACCATTTCCGCCGCGACGAGGTTGTCGCAGGAAAGTCCCGCGGCCTTGGTGAGCCAGCCGACGCCTCCGCCGAGCGTGAGTCCCGCGACTCCGGTGTGGCTGATGAATCCGCCGGGCGCCGCCAATCCATGCTGCTGCGTGGCCGCGTCGAGATCCGCCCACGTTGCCCCCCCGCCGCAGACGGCACGCCGCGCCTCGGCGTCGACGGCGACATTGTTCATCTCCCCTAGATGGATCATCAGTCCGCCATCGCAAACCGAATTTCCCGCGAAGCTGTGGCCCCCGCCTCGAACCGCGATCTCCATGCCGCTCGCGCGAGCGAAGCGAATCGCGTCCGCGACCTGCCGGGACGACGTGCAGCTTGTGATCAACGCGGGCCTGCGGTCGATGGCGCCGTTCCATAGGGCGCGCATCCGGTCGTAGTCCGCATGGTCCGGCGTCACGGTCCGGCCATCGAAGGCCGCACTGAAGGCCCTGATGTCCTCCTTCGTCGGATGCGTCATTGTCCCCCCAAGCCGATTCGAACGGGGGACTCTACTCCGCCGCCGGCGGGCCCACAATCGCTCCCGCGTGCGGATGGTCCCAGGGACCCGCGTGGCCCCGATGCCCCTTCGGCGCCGAGAGCGGGTTGACAGCCGCGCCGCAATATGTGACCATGTCGGCACATATGAAGCACTTTCCCGAACCCGACAGCGATCGGCTGGACGCGCTGTTCTTCGCGCTGGCCTCGGAGCCGCGCCGCCGCATCCTCGACGTGCTGAAGCTCGATCCCGGCTGCAACGTCAATCGCGTCTGCGCAAGCCTCGAGGACACCATCGGACGGTTCGCCGTGATGAAACACCTCGCGACGCTCGAGGCGGCCGGCCTCGTCATCGCCGAGCGGTCGGGCCGCGAGCGGTTGCTGTGGTTCGACCCGACGCCGATCCAGTGGATCCACGATCGCTGGACCACCGAGTTCAGCGCCTATTGGGCAGCGCGCCTCACCCGCTTGAAATTCAGCGCCGAGGGCGCTGAAGTGCTTCGACTTCCCACCTCGCCAAGGAAAGGGCGCCGGCATGGCTGACGACAAGATTTCTCCGGAGGCAATGTTCCGCATCGTGATCAGGGCAGACATCCAGCGCGTCTGGCGTGAACTGACCAAGACCGACGAGGCGCAGGGCGCGGTGTTCAACGCGTGGCTCCACACGACCGGCCTGCGGCCGGGAGGACGCCTGCAGATGCGCACCGGCACCGGCAAGCACGTGCTCGTGGTGGGCGACGTGCTGGAATTCGATCCGCCGCGCCGCTTCGTGCACAGTCACCGTTTCACCCAGCACGACGACCCGGTATGCCGGGTGGCGTACGACCTGAAGCCTGTCGCCGACGGCGTGGAAGTGACGATGCGTGTCTTCGACATGCCCGCGGGCACCGCGACCGCCAAGAGCATGCAGTCGGGCGGCAACATGATCCTGAAGTCGCTGAAGGCGATTGCGGAGACCGGCCGTCCGCCTTTCGCGACGCGGCTCATCTACAGGGCCTTCGACGCGCTCGAGTTCATGCTGCCCAAGCGAACCCGCAGCGAGCATTGGCCGCTTTGACCGGAAACAACTCAACCAGGAGGCGACACCATGGCCGATCCCCATTCCGCGATATCCACGCAGCTGCGCAACATCGAGGCCAAGACCGGCAAGTCCTTTGCGCAGCTGTGCAAGCTGATCGCAGACAGCGGCCTCGCCAAGGTCGGCGAGCAGCGCTCGATGCTGATGGAAAAGCTTGGGCTCGGCTACGGCGATGCCAACATGCTGGCGATCCGCGCCAGGGAGGCGGCGGCGCCCGCATCTGCCGACGCCGACCCGCTGGACGCGATCTACAGCGGCGCCAAGGCACCGCTGCGCGCGCTGCACGAGCGCCTGGCCGCGCAGATCGACAAGCTCGGCGCGCATGAAAAGTCCCCGAAGAAGACGTACATCAGCCTTCGGCGAAAAAAGCAGTTCGCGATGCTCGGACCCGCGACGAAGGATCAGGTCGAGCTCGGACTCAACGCCAGGAACCTGCCCGCGTCGGCGCGGCTGAAGGCAATGCCCCCCGGCGGCATGTGCCAGTACACCGTGCGCCTGTCCCGGCCAGGCGAAATCGACGCCGAACTGATGGGATGGGTGAAGGCCGCGTACGAGGCCGCTGGCTAGGACGGCGCGCGGGCATCGCCGCGCGCCCGGCCATCCGGGGCCGCGCCCCTGACCCGTTGCCGCTTCAGCTCTTGGCCGGCGACATCTGCTGTCGGGCCTTCTCGGCGCCCTGCTGTGCGTCGATCGTGAGCTTGTACGCGACGTAGTACTTGTAGATGTTGCGTACGTAGGTCGTCGTCTCGGTGCCGATCTGTTCGGCGACCACGATCTCGACGTTGTTGAACCACTTGTCGGGGTCCAGTCCGCGCCTGGCGGCCTCCTTGCGCGCCTTCGACACGTTGCCCGGACCGCAGTTGTAGCTCGCGAACGCGAACAGCGGCCGATTGCCCTCGCTGAACTTGGCGTCCGGGAAGTACTTGGTCATCAGCTGGTCCATGTACTTGGCCCCGCCGTGAATGTTGGACTCGATGTCGTGGATGTCGCCCACGCCGAGCGTGGCGCCCGTGGCGGGCATGATCTGCATCACCCCGATCGCGCCGACATGGCTTTTGGCCTGCTGGTTGAGCTGGGACTCCTGGTAGCCCTGCGCGGCCAGCATCAGCGGGTCGAAGCCATACTTGTTGCCGTACTTCTCGAAGATCGCGAGCGTCTCCTTGAAGCGCTTCCACTCGGCGCTGCCCGTCGGGTCCTTCAACTCCTTCACGCGCTTCATGTAGGTGTTCATCCGATAGTCGGCCACACCGTTCTTGAGTGCCCAGTTCTGGAAGAAGTCGGCGATCTCGGCCTTGAGCAGCGGGCTGTCCTTGCGCACCGCCCAGCCCGTCTTCGCGCCCTCGCGCAGCACCAGGTCGTTGCGGGCCTTCACCTTGGGCAGCACCTGCGCCCACATCCGCGCCTTCCAGTCGTCGACGACGATGAACTGCAGCAGCCCCACATTGAGCATGTCCATCATGTCCTCGTCCTCGAGCGCGTCGGGCACCAGGACCAGGTCCATCGGCGGCTTGCCGTCGCGCTTGAACCTGTCGTTCAGCGCGGCGAGGCTCTCGTAGTAGGACGACGCACGGCGTACATGCACGGTCTTGCCCGCGAGATCGTCAATCGATTTCACTTCGGGACTGGCCGGGCCGGTGACGACGACTTCGTTGATCGTGCGCCGGCCCTCGTCGCCCGGAACGAAGTCGACCATCTTCAGCCGTTCGTCCGTGACGGTCAGGTTGCCGATCGACACGTCGGAAAGGCCGTCCGCCAGGTAGGGCAGCAGCTTGTCGCGGGTGGCCGGCGCGATGTAGACCGTCAGCGGGCGTTTGCCCAGCTGCTTTGCGTACTTGACGTTGAGATAGCGCTCCCAGTCGCGCGCGAGTTCCACCGCGATTCCCCGTTCACGCCCCTTGTCGCTGAAGTAGAGCGAGCGCGAGAACGGCGAGTAAATTCGGATCATGCGCCGCTCGAGCATCTTGTCGAAGTCGCCTGTCCACGGCTTGTTCGCGATCTGCAGCTTGCGCGGGGCCGCAGCCTCGCCGGCCTTTGCCGGTGCGGTGGCCTTCGACGCCGGCGCCGTGGCGCCCGCGGTTGGCGCGGGTGCCTCAGCGGACTTGGCCGGGGCGGCCGCCTTGGCCGGATCGGCCGACTGCGCGAACGAAGGCGAGGTCAGCAGGGCGAACAGCGGCATCGCCAGGATCGCCGGCAATTTCATGGGCATTTGGATTGGTCCGGTTGTCTTGTCGACGCGCAGCATAAAGGCAATGTGTCCGCGGGACAACGTCGGCGCGCAGGAAGCATCGGCGTCGAGCCCGGCCGCGATGGCGTTGGCATGTCAATCCCCGGAGACTATGATGCCGCGTACCTCCGTACCCGCGGCATTGCAGGAGTCGCGTCGCGGGTCATCAATCATTCGGGAGCGGAAAATGGCGGAACGCGGTGCAGCAACCCGGGGCAAGGTCGCCAGGCAGGTGGCGGGATCGGACGATGTCGAGTTGAAGGCGACGGTCCCACACAAGCAGATCCACTGGGGCCTCAAGCGCTACAACCTCACCACGAACAACGACGAGGAGCGCCTGATCTATTTCTTCGACACGCCGGAACTCGATCTCTTTCATGCCGGCGTCGTGCTGCGCGCGCGACGAATCATCGGCGGCGAACACGACAGCACGGTCAAGCTGCGGCCGGTCGATCCGAAGAAGGTTCCGAACGAGTGGAAGAAGTACAAGGGCTTCAAGATCGAATCGGACGCGAGTGAAAACGGCGTCGTGACCTCGGCGTCGTTCACGATGCCCGTGGCGAAAGGAACGATCAAGCGCGTGGCGTCGGGAGAGCTGGGCGTGGCCGCGTTGCTCACGGACGAGCAAAAGCGCTTCCTGCGCGACGTGGCCAAGCTGGAATTCGAACTTTCGCGGCTGCACATCATGGGACCGATGCAGGCCCAGCGCTGGAAGTTCAGCGACCCGGCCTTGCCGTGGCCGATCACGGCCGAGCTCTGGCGCCGTGACGACGGGGCCTTGATCCTGGAGGCGTCGATCAAGGCGCCGGTCGAGCAGGCCGCCGTGGCGGCGGGAGGCTTCCTCGCGCACCTTGCGGAAATCGGCGCCGAGCGCGATCACGCGCAGGAGGCCAAGACCCGCTGGGCGCTGGATCACTACGCAGGCAAGGCGCGCGGCTTGGGCGCCGGCAAACCCGCCGGGAAAGCGGCCGCCAAAAAATCAGGAAAGAAGGTTGCGTCGAAACCACCCGCGAAGAAAGCCGGCGGCAAGAAAAAGGCGGGGAAGAAGAGCGCGGTCAGTCAGCCCGCGGCCGGGAAGACGGCGAAGCGCGCGAAGGCCGCCGTCCGCAAGACCGCCAAGGCGCCGCCGAAGCTCCAATCCGCCAGGCGCAAGGCTGCCAAAAAGTCTGCACGCAAGTCGTAGTCGCGCGGCGAAGCCTCAATTCGTGCCGTCGTCGGCATCCGGCGGCGGCTCGTCGAGCCACGCCTCGAGCAGCTTGTAGGTCACCGCGAGCATCACCGGTCCGACGAAGATGCCCACCACGCCGAACGCGATGAGGCCGCCGATGACGCCGACGAAGATGAGCAGCAGCGGCAGGTCGGCGCCCTTCTTGATCAGCATCGGCCGCAGGAAATTGTCGAGCATCCCGACGAACGCGGTCCAGATCGCAAGCGCGATGAGCCACCCCGTCTGGTCTTTCCAGTACAGCCAGGCAAGGGCGCCCAGCAACACCGGCACCACGCCGATCTGCGCAATCGCCAAAATGAACATCACCGCGGTCAGGACGGCGGCAAACGGCACGCCGGCCGCTGCCAGTCCTATGCCACCCAGCACGGACTGCACCAGCGCGCTGACCACGATGCCGAGCGCGACGCCACGAATTGCCTGTGCAGCGATGTGCGCAACATGCACGCCGCGATCGCCGGCAAGGCGCCGCGCGAATCGTCGCACTCCCCCTGCGGCCGTCTCGCCGGTCGAGTACATGATCGCGCATAGCATCACGGTGAGCAGCGATTCCACCGCGAAGCCGCCGACATTGCCGGCCTGTTCGGCGAACCAAGCGGCCACCTTGCCGGCATAAGGCGCAATCCGAGCGACCAGGCCAGGTCCGCCCGCCGCCGCGACCTCCTGCCAGACCTCGACGGCCCGCGCGCCGACGAACGGCAGCCGGCCGACCCAGTCGGGAGGCGACGGGACCTGCGCGTCCTTGAGCGACTTCGTCCATGCGACGATCTCGTCCGCGTGCCCGACGATCGTGCCGATGGCGAGCGCAAACGGGATGACCAGGACCAGCAACAGTCCCAGCGTCATCACCGCGACGGCGAGCAAGCGCCGGTCCCACAGACGCCTCTGCGCGGCGAGCAGCAGCGGCCACGTCGCCACCACGATCATCGTCGCCCAGATTGCCGCGGCGAGAAACGGCCGCAGGATCCAGAAAGAGGCGGCAATGAGGATGCCGATGGTCAGCACCGCGAGGACGGTTCGGGTGAGGTCGTGCTGGTGTGTCTTCATTTCCTCGTCCAATGCAGAACAGGCGCGAATCAGGGCGCGCGAACACTCTCCGATGCCGACCGCCGCCCCTGAACTCGATCGGGAACAGCTCGCCGCGCGTCAGGGCCGGCGAACCGCGTCGATCCCCAGCACGCTGGCATCATCGGCGCCATGCCCGGATGCGATGAGCTGATCCATTCGGGCGGCGACCGCAGGCAGCGCCGCCATCGGCCTGTCACCCGCGGTCGCCAGCATCAACCGCACGTCCTTGCGCGCCATGGTCAATTCAAAGGATGCGGCGAAATTGCCCTTCGCCATGTTGATGCCGCGGCCCGCGACCATCGCGTTCAGGTCGAGCATTTTCAGCAGCTTGATGGCGTCCTCGCCGTCGACGCCGCTGGCCTGGGCCATGGTGAGAATGTCGGCGGTCACCGCCACGACGCCAAGGATCATCGCGTTGCCGAACAATTTGTTCACTGCAGCGAGATCCGCGCGCTCGCCCAGGAATTCGAGGCGCCCCGTCATCCTGGCCAGATCCGCCTTGACGCCTTCGAAAAGGGCCGCGGGTCCCGCGACCAGCATCGATCCCTGCGCGCTGCGCGCGGCGGCGGGTCCCATGAACACCGGGCAGTGCAAGTACTTGACGCCTTCCGCATTCAGTCGCTGGGCGCGTTCGGCGGTGAGTTTCGGCAGCGTCGTCGTGTGGTCGATCAGCACCGCGCCGGCGGAAAGACCGGCGCGTGCGGCAGCGATGACGTCGTCCACGACGCCGTCGTCCTTGAGCACCAGATGGACCCTCGTTGCGCCGCGAACCGCTTCCGCAGGCGTGGCGGCGGCCTTCACGCCGAACGGGGCCAGGGCCAGCACCTTGTCGGGGGAACGATTCCACGCGGTGACCGAATCGCCTCGCTTTGCGGCGGCCTCCGCAAATGCGCCGCCCAACAATCCGGTACCGAGAAAAGCCGTGTTTGCCATGATGTCTTCCTGAGAGTGCTGCGCGTCCAGGGCGATGCCGGCGCGCATCAAGGGGGGATTTGACCTGCCGGGGAATTCTACCCGCAACACGGTCGATGGTTTCCGACGAACGGGAATGAACTCGTCGCCCGCCCGGGTACTGCAGACCGTTCGCTTGACGCCGGGCGCCCCGGCAATGGATAGTCTATGGTCTGCCATCGGGAGCTCACCATGTCCGGACTGTTGCCCAATGTCGACCCGCAGGGGTTGCTCGAATATTCCGTGGTCTTTACCGATCGCGCGCTCAATCACATGTCGCAGTCGTTTCAAGGCGCCATGCGCGACATCTCGGCGACGCTGAAGCGGGTATACAACGCAAGATCGGCGGTCGTGGTTCCCGGCAGCGGCACCTTCGGCATGGAAGCGGTGGCGCGTCAGTTCGCCACGGGAAAGAAGTGCCTGGTCATTCGCAACGGATGGTTCAGTTACCGCTGGAGCCAGATTTTCGACATGGGCTCGATTCCGGCGCAGGCGATCGTGCTCAAGGCGCGGCGAACCGGCGACGCGCCGCAATCGCCGTTTGCGCCGCCGCCGATCGCCGAAGTGGTGGCGACGATCAGGGAGCAGGCGCCGGCCTTGGTGTTCGCGCCGCATGTCGAGACCAGTTCGGGAATGATCCTTCCGGATGCCTATTTGCGTGCCGTTGCCGACGCGACGCACGCCGCGGGCGGCCTGTTCGTGCTCGACTGCATCGCCTCGGGAACGATCTGGGTCGACATGGTCGCCTGCGGCGTGGACATCCTGATCAGCGCGCCGCAAAAGGGCTGGAGTTCATCCCCCTGCTGCGCGCTGGTCATGCTGAGCGAGAACGCCCGCAAGGCTATCGATTCGACGACCAGCACGAGTTTCGCCTGCGACTTGCGCAAGTGGCTGCAGATCATGGAAGCCTACGAGAACGGCGGCCACGCATACCACGGCACGCTTCCGACCGACGCGCTGGTCCGCCTTCGCGACACGATGAAGGAAACGGAGGCCTTGGGCTTCGCCAGTGTTCGCGCGATGCAGCAGGAGTTGGGCAGCAGGGTGCGCGCGCTGCTGGCGAGGCATGGCTACCGGAGCGTGGCGGCCGAGGGCTTCGAGGCGCCCGGCGTCGTCGTCAGCTACACGGACGACCCGGACATTCACTCCGGCAAGAAGTTCCTCGCGCTCGGCCTGCAGGTCGCGGCGGGCGTCCCGCTGCAGTGCGACGAGCCCGTCGGTTTCCGGACGTTCCGCATCGGGCTGTTCGGCCTCGACAAGCTTCGCCACATCGACCGCACGGTCGCGAACCTCGACGCGGCGCTGAACAGCATCCGGCAGGAGGCAACGCCGTCGAGCCAGGCCGCGTAGGGCGCCAAGGGCATTCGAGAGGGTTGACGCCACCACAGGCAAGATCTAGACCTCGAATGTCGCGCCCTCCAGCCCCGGCGTGACGCGGTAGCCGGGTTTCGCGTAGGTCATCGCCTCCGCCATCAGGCGGTCGAGGTCCGCGTCGGTATGTCCGGGGTCGTGATGAAATGGCACGAGGTGCTTCACTTCCGAGAGTTTCGCGAAGTCCATCACCTGATTCAGCGAACTGTGTCCCCAGCCGACATGTCCTAGATATTCCGGCGTGCTGTATTGGCCGTCGTGGATCAGCAAGTCCGCCTCGGCAGCCAGTGATCCGCCCGACGTCCATGCGCGGGGCAGCGAAGGAAATGGCAGCGCGCCCAACGCCGGCTCGTGATCCGGAAGGTACGTCAGCACGCGCCCCTTCGCCTCGGCGATGCGGTACCCCACCGTGGGTCCGGGATGGCAAACCAGCGCAGATGACACATGGAATTCGCCGATATCGAACTCGCCGCACGGAACCTCGTGGAGCGTGATGGCGCAAGGCAATTCGCGCAGGCTCACCGGAAACAGCGGCGGCGACAGATATCGCATGAGCCGCTCCCGCAGGCTGAGCTTGGTGCTCGCCGGTCCCCAGATGTGGACCTCGACATCCGGACGGTAAAGCGGCGCGAAGAAGCCCAAACCCTGGATGTGGTCCATGTGCAGGTGGGACAACATGATGTCGATGCGCCGCAGCGACACGTCGAGGGAAGTCGCCAATCGACGGATGCCCGTCCCCGCATCGAGCACAAGCATCGTTCCTTCACTCCCGCGCACGCCGACGCAGGACGTGTTGCCGCCATAGCGCGCCGTCTCGGGGCCGGGCGTGGCGAGCGAGCCGCGCGTTCCCCACAGCGTCACCTGCATGTCAAATCTCCCAGAAAATGCTCATCGCGCCAAGGAGCACGTCCCGCTCGCCGATGAGTGGAAATGCGGTGACGTGCAAGTGTCGCCACTCGCCGTCCAGGCATCGGGTCCAGATTTTCTGCGAAATGGGATTGCGCTCGGCGAGCACGCGCATCATGGGCCGATTTTCCGGCGCAATCGGGTTACGGTCGTCGTCGACCGACGTGATGCGCGCGGTCCATTCCTCCGCGGGCATTTCGCCTGTCTCGTCGAAGCGCTGGCTGAAGATCGCTTCCGCCGGCTCGTTGTAGTAGATGAGCGCGCCCGAGGCGTCGACGAGGAGGATCGGCGTGGCGATGGAACTGGCGAGCTGCCTTGCGAGGATGATTTGAATGGATTTGGCGGTCGACATCGCCTTGCCCCCCTTCTCGCGATGACATCACTCTGCAGGCAAACTTCAGCATACACCTGGTCTCATCCTTGGGCGGCGTCCCAATCCTCCTCGATGACGGTCCGGAAATGAAAACCCCGCCACGCGGGCGGGGTTTGAGAACGTCGAACTGTTTCGATCAGTTTCTGTTGCGGCGACGCGAGAAGCCGAGGCCGGCGAGTCCGAGGCCGAGAAGCGCAATCGTCGCGGGCTCCGGGGCATGGCCGAAGCGGCTGTCGTTGTCGGTGTCTTGCAGGAAACTGAAGTTCGTCCTAATCCCGTTTGCCCCGAAGTCGGCCAAGACGACGTGGAAGAGATCGCCAATGGACGGGTTCCCGGCCACACCGACCGCGTCCGAGTAAGTGACGGTTGGCGACTCGTTACCGGAAAACGTCATGCGCAATCCGCGCGCCGATCCAGGCGTACACGTCTGGTCGGCACCCACCGGGGTATACGAATCGCAGTCGCTCGTCATCGTGTACATGTCGACGTCGAACACGGTGAGACCGGTGTTCCCGTTCAACTTCAGCGTCTTCAGAGACAATGCGCCGCCTGGGGCGAACGTAAAATTCCAGTTGCTGGAGAAAGTGTCCCCGGACAATGCCAGACCCCAGCCGGTTCCGGTCACGCCGCCCGCGCCCGCGCCGGTGGTCGCCCAGAGAACGGTTTCCGTAAAACCGTTGGTAAACGTGACCGTCACGGACATCCCGTTCATCATGTCCCCGAAGGTCGAAAACCCCGTCAGTCCGGGAATGTTGCTGGGCGAACTGTTGTCGAAAACATAAGTTGGCGCCGCCGCTGCGGTGGCCGCGGTCAGCGCGAGCGCAACCGCCATTCCCATGCGTACCAGTCCCCTTCCGTAGTGTTTCATGGTCTACTCCGCTGAATTGGCAAGGATTTCCTGCTACCCCTCCTCTATCCGCGCTCGGACTGCGACGGTCAGAGATTCGGTGGGCGCCCGTTGGATATGCATTTACCGGACCAACATAAAAAATAACAAATGAATCAAATGGTTGCGGTGACGCGGTCGACTTTCGGCCGACTTCGCATCCCCCGACTGTAAAAAACGCCGAATGCTGCCGCGGTTACCGCCCAGATGGTGTTCACTGGTACGCAGACCGGGCGCCTGTCCCCGCTATCTGCCTGTATCGAAAGGAAGAAACTACAACCTGCTTGCCGAGGAAATTCGGGAATTCATGCCGGATGGTTCTCGCTGCGCCCATGCCAGTCGCATGATTCTGTAAGAATTTGCGAACTTGAACCGCGTCGCCCGGCGGCCACGCCCGGATGATTTTGGCGGATGGCGCCACGATCGCGCATCGCAGCGGCGTCAGGTGATCACCGAGGTCTTGACGTTCCAGCCGAATTTGACTTCGCCACCGAGCCCGCCCGCTGCATTCTGCTGCTTGTACGAGAAGTCGATCTGGCCATAGCTCATCGACACGGACTCCACGATGTCACCCCCGCTGCCGCTCGGCGCAACCGAAGTGATGAAGACCTCCTTCATCGTGATCTTGAGAAAGTCCTGCTGTCCTTCGCCGGACTTGCGCGCGGCCAGCACCACCGTAGGGAAGTGCACGCCTTGCGCGCACTTCTTGGCCAGCAGCGGCGACGCCTTGTCGTAGTTGTGCGTGAAGTGCAGGTCTGCGGGCTGTGCCTTGCCTGCGCCGCTGCCGCCGCCGACGTGACCGGTGCCCGCGTTGGACACACCCCAGCTCCACGACAGGACATCGACCTCACCCTTGTGATCCTTGTGCTGCGACTCGCCTTCGACGCCCTCGAACTTGACATAGGTATCAATTGGCATGGGAGGAATCTCCTGAGAAATTTGCTCACCACGTGCTGCCGCTGAACGCAGCCGGATCGGCAACTGCGTCGCTGCCTGGCCATTGGTGACATGAGCAACGCGTCATCCCAGATCACCCTGGCGATCAGCTCCTCGGCGCCGGTCCTGCCGTCCATGGTGTCGACGCGATTCGCCGGCTATTGGCGAAGCGCATGATTCCCGACCGGGCCAAGCGCAGTATTTCGGATCGGTCTGCGCTCGTCAATCGGCGAAGTCCGGCAACCAGACTAGACAAGTCATCGCAATCAACCCAGTCCGTCCAGAAACGCCTCTGCTTCATGCACCAGTGCCGTTTTCCGCTTGGCATCCCACGTGGACAGCGTCCGATAAGGCATGGCCATCCGCGGATTGCCGCGCAGCGTCGCCTCGTTGCGGATCAGGAACGCCCAGTACAGGTAGTTCAATGGACACCCGCGCGGCCCCGATTTCACTTTCACGTCGTAAGCGCAGTCCTTGCAGAAATCGGACATACGATCGATGTACGCGCCTGAGGCAGCGTAGGGCTTCGAGGCGAGCAGCCCCCCGTCGGCGAACATCGCCATCCCGTGCGTATTCGGAAGCTCCACCCATTCGAACGCGTCGGCGTAGACCGCCAGGTACCAGGCGCTTATCTCGTCGGGGCGCACTCCGGCGAGAAGCGCGAAGTTTCCCGTCACCATGAGCCGCTGGATGTGATGCGAATAGGCGTGGCGGCGCGTATCGTCCACCACTTGCGCGAGACAGTTCATCCTTGTCTCGCCGGTCCAGTACAGCTTCGGCAATGCGCGCGCCGCCTTGAGCGCGTTGGTTGTCGCGTACTCGGGCATGCGCAACCAGTAGATCCCGCGGACGTACTCGCGCCATCCCAGAACCTGGCGGATGAATCCCTCCACGGCATTGAGGGGCGCGCGGCCCTGGCGGTACTCGGCTTCTGCGCGTGTACAGACTTCGTGCGCGGTCAACAGTCCCACGTTGAGATACGACGAGAGTAACGAGTGGTAGACGAACGGTTCCCCGGTTCGCATCGCGTCCTGGTAGTCGCCGAAGTGCGCCAGGGCGCGAGTGAAGAACTCCTGAAGCGCCTCGAGAGCGTCGTGCCGGGTGACCGCCCAGCCGAATGGCTCGGGATCGCCGAAGTGATGGGCGAAACGCCGGCGAACGAGATTCAGGACCTCGCGGGTGATGGCGTCCGGTGGAAATCGCTTGCGCGCGGGAGGCACCGCCCCGCGCGGCAAGGGCTTGCGGTTCTCGGCATCGAAATTCCATTGCCCGCCGGCCGGCTCGTCGCCATTCATCAGCAGGCCGGTTTCGCGCCGCATCTCGCGATAGAAGAATTCCATTCGATAGGACTTTCGGCCGCCCGCCCAGCGCGCGAAGCGCTCCTTCGAGGCGAAGAAGCGGTCGTCGGCGCGAATCTCGACGGGTAAGCCGAGCGTCGCTTGCCAGTCGCGCATCGCGGCGAGCACACGGTACTCGCCGGGCTCCGTAACGACGATCCTGCCCGCCCGATGGCGTTTGGCGGCCCGCAGGAGTTCGCCGGTGAACGAACCCGTGTTGGCGGGATCATCGAGCTTGATGTAGTCAACCGTCATACCTTCCGCACGCAGCATCTCGGCGAAGTGTCGCATCGCGGAAAGGATGAACGCGATCTTCTGCCGGTGATGGGGGACGTAGGTGGTCTCTTCCGCCACCTCGGCCATCAGCACCACGTCTCGCTTCGGATCGAGGTCGGCGAGCGCCGAAAGCGAGCGTGTGAGCTGGTCTCCAAGCACAAGGCGCAGGACAGTCATGGCCGGCTCTATGTATTCGTCAATCCGGCGTTCGAAGTCTCCAGCACTTCCGCGCGGCGCGCGATCGCGCGCGTCATCCCCTTGAATATGAAAAGGTGAAACGGAGCCAGCACTGCCCAGTACAGCAGGCCCCACACGCCCTGCGGATGCCAATACGCGGTGACGGTGACCCGCGTGCGTTCGGTGCGCAAGCGCTCTACTTCGAATTCCAGAATCCCGGCGCCCGGCGCCTTCAACCCAAAGTCAAGCGTCAACCGGCGCCCGGGGTCGAGGCCGACGACGGTCCAGTAATCGATCGTGTCGCCCAAGCGGAGATCGCCGGCGTCGCGCCGCCCGCGGGTGAGGCCCGGGCCTCCGACGAGCCAATCCATCAGTTCGCGCAACGTCCAGATCCAGTTCAGGTAGAAATAGCGCGTCTTGCCGCCCAGGCTCGTCACGACATCCCACACGGCCGTCGGCGAGGCCGTCGCCTCGGCGCGGCCGGATGCGCGCTTTGCGTAAAACGCATAGTCGTGTCTAAACCGGCGCAATGCGAAAGCGCCCTCGGTCCATCGGGCAGCAACCGCCTGCCGTCGCTCGGCTTCCAGTGCGGCCACGACGGCTTCCTTGAACGTCAGCAGCCGCTGCGGGACGAGCGCGCGCAAAGCAGTGTCGTCTGCGGGCACGTCGTGCTTCAAGCCCTGGATCAGCGCCCCCGCGATGCTGGCGGGAACCGAAGTGATAAGTGCAAGCCAATACGATGACAGCCCCGGCGACAGCACGGGCACCGGCAGGATACGGGGCCGTTTGCCGACGACTTCTCCAAACTGTCGCATCAGCTGCTCGTACGACAGGTATTCGGGCCCCGCCGCGTCGTATACCTCTCCGGCCGCCTCCGGAAGGCAAGGCACGCGCAACAGGTATTCGATCAGGTTGGATAGCGCAATCGGCGAGGACTTCGAGCTCACCCACCGCGGCGTGACCATCAACGGCAAGTGGTAAACGAGGTCACGGATCACTTCGTACGCCGCCGAGCCTGGACCAACGATGATCCCCGCACGGATCTCTATGACGGGTACGCTACCGGCGCGCAGCTGATCCCCGGTTTGCTTGCGCGAAACGAGATGCTCGGAATCGGCGTCCGGAGGCGCCAGCCCGCCCAGGTACACGATCCGCCGCACGCCGGCATGCGCCGCTGCGTCCGCGAAGTGACCGGCCGCGGTGAGATCAAGCTCGCCGAAGCGTTTCCCCGAGGCCATCGAATGGACGAGATAGTAGGCCGTATCGACTCCGCGCAGCGCCGCCGGGAGTGAATCGGGCACCAGCGCATCGGCTTCGACCAACTCGACGTCCTTCCAATCGCGCGCCACCAGTACGCCGCGATTGCGTGCCGCAGCGCGAATGCGCGCGCCGTCCGCGATCAGCGCAGCGACGAGGTTGGTACCGATGTAGCCGCTCGCGCCGAACACCAGCAGGAGTGGGCGAGGTTCAGGGAACAGGCTCGCCATCCCGGGACTCCATTCATCGACGAGGTTCAGCCGGCCTTCTTGCTCAGCAGCGAGAGAAACTCGCGCCGCAGATCGGGGTTCTTGAGGAACGAGCCGCGCATGACACTGTTGGTCATACGCGAATCGGCGTCTTTGACACCGCGCCAGTGCATGCAGAAGTGATCGGCCTCGATCACGATCGCCAGACCATCCGGCTTGACCGTGTCCTGAAGTACGTTTGCCAGTTGCATGACCGCCTCTTCCTGGATCTGCGGCCGGCTCATCACCCAGTCGCAAATGCGCGCATACTTGGACAGGCCGATCAGGTTGGAACGTTGATTGGGCATGATCCCGATCCATACCTTGCCCAGGATCGGGCAGAGGTGGTGCGAGCAGGCGCTGCGGACGGTGATCGGGCCGACGATCAGCAGTTCATTGAGCTGTTCGACGTTCGGAAACGCGGTCACGGCCGGCATCGCTTGATAGCGGCCCTTGAACACTTCGGTCACAAACATCCTGGCGACGCGGCGCGCAGTTTCCTGCGTATTGTGATCGCTTTCGGTGTCGATCACGAGGCACTCGAGCAGTTCGGCCATCTTCGCTTCCACCTCGGCCCGGAGTGCGTCGACTTCGCCCTCCATCACATAGGCGGAAATGTTGTCGTTCGCGTGATAGCGCTGTTTGGCGCGTATCAGGCGTTCGCGAATGCGTGCCGACACCGGCATGTTGCTTCGATTTTCTTCGCTACGAAACAATAGGGCTGGGCTCGTGGCCATGGGAATCCTTGATCATTGAGAAGTCGCGCTCGCTTGCGCGCAAAGCGCCGGGCGCCGTATTGGCTGATGCGGCAGGACCGCTCCCCCTGCCGGTTATGCCGCAAATCGTTCGGCAATCTTGGCCGAGCGATGAGAAAAGATCTGATTGACGCGTGACTCGACCTTCCGACCCGCCACGACCGAACCCAACCATCCGAACGGCAACCGGTAGCGGACCACATCGCGCATCAGCGTTCCACTTGCCAAAGGAATGAACTCGTGCGCGTGGCGCCAATACGAGTACGGCCCCTTCACCTGGGTGTCGACAAAGCGCCGCGCGGGCTGCCAGTCTTCGATCCGGCTCTGCCAATCAATGGGAATGCCGTTCAGCTTGAGGCGATAGTCGATCAACGTGCCTTCGCCAATCTCCCGCGTCGACTTGCCCAGTACCTTGAACCGGAGGAAATCGGGAGTCAGTTCCTCCAGATTCCTCTCGTCGGAAAAATAAGGCCAAATCGCATCCGGCGCATGCGGCACCCACTGCTCCGACACCTTTTCCCGGGTCGAACCCTGAAGTGGAGTCAGGAGGTCGGCAAAGGCATCGTCGAGGGACTCGAACCGAAAGCGAAAGCCCGAGGCGAGCGTCCGCCGTGGCTCGACCTTCGCGCTTTCCAGGACGATTCCGCCCATTTCGCCGTAGATTGCCCTGATCGCCAGAGACGGAGCGGGGGCGTTCTCCCGGACGCCCAGCGACCGACACAGCGATTTCGTGAATTCGCGGTTGGTTACCGGCTGGGGGCTGACGCCTTCCAGGACATTCCTCGCCTGCGAGTCCAGCGCGTGCAGAAATAGCGCAGCGATGTCGTCGACATGAATCCAGCTCATCCACTGCCTGCCGCAGCCCACCCTACCGCCGGCGGACTCCCGGAACAATGGCAGCATCTTCGTCAGCGCACCCCCTTGGCGCGCTAGGACGATCCCCGTCCGCACAATCGCGACCCGCACATCCGGCCGCTGATGCGTCAGGGGGCCAAGTTCTGCCTCCCATGCACCGACCACGCCGGCAAGAAAGCCGGTACCCATGGCGCTGTTCGCGTGAAGCGGCGCATCGCCACGATCACCGTAGTATCCAATGGCCGAACCTTGCACGAACGCCTTGAGGTGCGGGCCATTACCCAGCGCTGCCTCAACGAGGCGCCGTGTTCCCAATACGCGCGTGTCGCGGATCAAGCCCTTCTGCGTGCTCGACCAACGTTTTTCGGCGACGGGTTCACCTGCCAGGTTGACGATCGCGTCGACCGCGGCGAGTGCCTGCGCCGGCACGTCATGTCGATGGTCCCAGTCGAAGCAGGTGGCCGGAAATGGCAATCGGTGGCGAGCGACAGGCGCATTGCGCACCAGACAAACCAGCGTGTCGCCGCGAGCAGCCAGCAACTTGCCCACTTCCCTGCCAATGAGCCCGGTGGCCCCTGTCATCAGAACGCGCATTCTGGTCACCGCCTG
>DAOMGB010000046.1:25068-27405 GCA_035430095.1 Casimicrobiaceae bacterium
GCGATGGCGTCGGCCCCGCGTTGCCTCCGGTAATGAGCAATCTCCCGGCGGCATATCGGGCAGGCGCCGTCGAAATACACCGTGCAGGTTGGATCCGGTGTCATGGGCTCAGTTCGCATCCACGATGGCGCTACAGGTACTCATGACAGCAGGGGAGTTGACAGGCATCGGTTCCGCTCCGAGGGTGACGTGCCATCCATATTTGTCCTAGACAATAAGCCATTTGAACCGTTTCTGTCAAACCAAATTTATTCTACATCGTCAGTTTGAACTGGTTTTGCCTTGTCATAATAGGGTCAACACCGGATACTCTTCAATTTCGCGCCGTGCCCGGCCTCAGCCATCAAAGGACCCAACCGTGACCAGTGGAGAAGGGGCGCCCGCCGACTTCAAGCCGACCTACCGCAGCGGTGCAGCTGCCCGTCTCGCGGGAATCCCGGTTGAAACCTTGCGAGTATGGGAACGCCGGTACCGTGTGGTCGGCCCCCAACTCACCGCCCGCGGCCATCGTCTGTATTCGGCCGAGGATGTAAGCCGGCTGGCCCTGATGAAACAGTTGATCGATCTCGGGAGCTCCATCGGCTCGATCGCCAGCTTGACCACCGCCGCGCTGCACGAGATGCGAGCCGCGGCGAGCGCGGCGTGGCGCGGCACGTCCGCCGGACAGATCGGATTGGTTCGACCTGTTCGGGTCGCGTTGGTCGGCGTGGCGCTGACGGACCAGGCGGACCGCGACGGCGTCGTGCTCTCGTCCCTGGAAATTGTCGCTACCTGCGCCAAGCCGGCCGGCGCGGCGGCCGCGCTGCGTGGAATTTCGGCCGATGTCCTGGTGATGGACCTACCCGCGCTTCAACCCGAAGCGGCCGACATGGTGGACGCGCTGGTCAACATCGTCGGCGCTAGGCACGCAGCCATCGCGTATCGATTCGGCCGGGCATCGGTGGTGGGCGAGTTGCGCGACCGCGGCCACACGGTCACCCGTGCGCCGCTCGACCCGGACGAACTCGAACGAATCTGCCGCGACGCGATCAATGCACCGGCGCGCCCATCCCGGCTGCCGCTCGACGCGGTTCCGGGACGCCGTTTCGATGACCAATCGCTGGCACGGCTCGCGCGATCCCTGACCACCCTTTACTGCGAGTGCCCGCACCACGTTGTCGAGCTTTTGCTCAGCCTCGGCACTTTCGAGCGCTACAGCGCCGAATGCGCCAACCGCAGCCGGGACGACGCGCTTCTGCATCGATACCTGGAGCGTGTCGCCGGTTCCGCGCGGGTGCTGTTCGAGGACGCACTCGTGCGCATCGCCCAGGCCGAGGGATTTTCGTTGGCGGTCGAGACGCAAGGAGCGGGGGTCGAGGCTTGAAGGTTCGCCTCCGTTGCGCTGCCGCTACGACGCAGGCGCCTCAGGCGGCGACCTGAAGTTGCTGCACGCCTCCCGATTCGGGGCGCGCACATCGGGATGCCGATTTCCGAGTCAGCGGTGACGCGGCTTCGGTCGTGGCACGCCGCAGCGTCGGGCGACCTCCTGCGCCACCGCTTCGAGCTGGGCAGCCAGGTTCTGACGGACCGCCAAGCTGCCGATCGCGGGCGGAGGCGGCAGGCGAAGTCCGATCAGCGCGGTGTAGCGCAGCTGAACCCGCGGCGGCCCACGGCCTTTGGTAACTGGCTTCAACTCGTAGCGGCCCTCGAAAACATCGATCGCGCGACGCTTCAACAGTCCAAGCTCGAAGCTCACGGCCTTCGCCTCGGCGACGCGAAGCCGCTGGTGGCCGATGTTCAGCAGCACCGTCATGTCCTGCGCGAACAGCAGGAAGCGGAACTCGCCCTTCTGCTCGACGACCAGATGCTCGGCGTCGTCCCCCAACGTCGCCCGCTCGAGAACGCGACAGGCGCGGATACCCGGCATGAATCGTGGCAGCGCGCCATAGTCCGTTATCGTATCCCACACGGTCTGCGCATCAGCGGCCAGGTCCAGCTCCGCCTCGGCTTCGAATCGCCGGCCGCTGCGGCGGACGTCCACCTTCACTTCGTCGGTCATCGGGCGCTCTGAATGCTCTGCGGGCCGCGAATCGCCTGCTCGTTGGTCTGTGTTTGTCGCTACCTTGCACCAGTTCGAGCGTCCCAACCCGCTGCTTGAACCGATACGTTGCGCATCATGCTGACCACGCCTGCCACCTGCTCGCGCACGTCACTCGCAGGTCGGCGGAACCTCGAAACCGGCCACTACGCATATTTCCGCGCAACTCATTCAATCGCGCATTGCGCACGATTGATTTCCATCGTGATCGTGGTCGGGGTGAGAGGATTCGAACCTCCGACATCTTGCTCCCAAAGCAA
>DAOMGB010000047.1:0-112 GCA_035430095.1 Casimicrobiaceae bacterium
GCTGCCCCCGAGGGGGGCGGAATTCGCGCCTTGGGACGGCCCGGCGGCGCTCATGAAGTACCCCCACGCTCACTTCGTTCGCTGCCCCCGAGGGGGGCGGAATTCGCGCCTT
>DAOMGB010000047.1:212-26547 GCA_035430095.1 Casimicrobiaceae bacterium
GGGACGGCCCGGCGGCGCTCATGGCGCGATGAATCGTTGCGCGCCCGTGAAGAGCAGATAGTGCCGGTTGGTGGCGCGGCCGATCATCGTGATGCCGACCTTTTCCGCGATCTCGTGGCCCATCTGGGTCAGGCCCGAGCGCGATACCAGGAAAGGAATGCCCATCTGTGCCGCCTTGATGACCATCTCCGACGTGAGGCGTCCCGTCGTGTAGAAAATCTTGTCGGCGCCTTCGAGCCGATCGAGCCACATCTTTCCGGCGATGGCGTCCACTGCGTTGTGCCGGCCGACATCCTCGACGAACATGAGGATTTCCGATTGCACGGGTCCGTTGACCGCCAACGCGCAGCCATGGACCGCGCCCGCCTGCTTGTAGATCGTCTCGTGCAGCCGCACCCGGTCCAGGAGGTCGTAGAGCGTCGCCTGCGAAAGCGTGACACCGGGCGGCAGCCGGACGTCATCGATTTCGTCCATCAGGTCGCCGAACATCGTGCCCTGGCCGCAACCTGAGGTCTTGGTGCGGCGCGCGGTCCTGGCCTCGATGTCGGCCAGCCCGTCGCGCGTCCTGATCGCGCAGGAATTGGTCTCCCAATCGACCTGCACGGCGACGATGTCGTCGATCGACGCGACCAGCCGCTGGTTGCGCAGATAGCCGATGGCGAGCGCCTCGGGCGCCGCGCCAAGCGTCATCAGCGTGATCAGCTCCCGCTTGTCGACGTAGAGCGTCAACGGATGTTCTCCGGCGACGGGCACGTCGCGCGGCTCGCCATGCTCGTCGACCGCGCGCACTGCGAATGTCGTGGGTCGCGCCGCGTCCGTCAGCAGGGGGCGAAAGGGAACGTCCGGCGAGATCAAAGCTGTTGCCATCCCACTGCGCTCAGCCGCCGATGTAGCTCATCTCGACCTTTGGCGCGCGCACGGTGTTGGACGTGCGAATTTCCGAATAGCGGTCGCCGCGGGCGCGCCAGGCGGCGGCAACGGCGTTGCCGATCTGGTCGTCGGAAAATCCGTTGCGTAGCAGGTCGCGAAGGTCGTGACCACGCGCGGCGAACAGGCACGTGTAAAGCTTGCCCTCGGTCGACAGGCGCGCACGCGAGCAATCGCGACAGAATGCCTGGGTTACCGAAGCGATGACGCCGATCTCGCCGCTGCCATCCGCATAGCGCCAGCGCTGCGCGACTTCGCCTTCGTAATTCGGGTCTGCCGGGACGAGAGGCGCTTCTGCATTGATCATGCGCACGATTTCCGCGGCGGGCACGACGTCGTCCATCCGCCAGCCGTTGGTCGCGCCGACGTCCATGTACTCGATGAAGCGGACGATGTGCCCGGTGCCCTTGAAGTGGCGCGCCATGGGCACGATCGAGCTTTCGCTGATTCCGGCCTTCACCACCATGTTGACCTTGAGCGGCGACAGGCCCGCGGCACCGGCCGCATCGATCCCCGCGAGCACGCTCGCCACCGGGTAGTCGACGTCGTTCATCGCGCGAAACGTCGCGTCTTCGAGGGAATCGAGGCTGACCGTCACGCGGGTCAAGCCCGCATCGCGCAGGCTCCGCGCCTTGCGTGCCAGCAAGCTGCCGTTGGTGGTCAGCGTGAGATCGAGGTCGCCCAGGCGCGCGAGCATCTCCACCAGCCGCTCCAGATTCCTGCGCAGCAGCGGTTCGCCGCCGGTAAGGCGTATCTTGCGCACGCCGAGCCCGACGAAGATTTTCGCGACTCGCGCAATCTCTTCGAAGCTCAGCAGATCGGCATGCGGCAGGTATTGATAGTCGCCGTCGAACACCGCCTTGGGCATGCAGTAGACGCAACGGAAATTGCAGCGGTCGGTGACCGAGATGCGCAGGTCGGTCAATCCGCGGCCGAGCGTATCCGCGAGCGGTCCTGCGTAGGCTTGCCCGCCATGACCCGGCACTGCGTTCGCAGGACCGGCTGCCGCGCGCAGCGACGAATTCGCCGCGTCCGCGACGGGGCGGGTTCCCGGCATCTGCAGCAGCGGAATGATCGTGGCCATGACCGTGCAAATGGTAGCAGACGGCCGACGGGCGACGCCGGTGTGCGGGCACCTGCTGGTGTATTATCGATCGGCTTGGTTTCCGACCCGGCGCCCGCCTTGAAATCAATCGAATAACCATGTTGCCATTGTATTTTTCCGTCGACGTGCTGATGGAACGCGTTCCCCTTGACAATCGCTGGGCCAGTGAGCGGTGGCTGCCATCGGCCGTGCTGCCAATGGGTGAGTTGGGCGCCGGCGCGCGCCCCGAAAACCCAGGTGCGCCTGAACGCGTTGCGGACGGGCCGGGTGGAACACTTTGGCGGTTTCCCGGGCACGCCATCGAACTGCACCCATCCGAGGCCGAGGGCTATTACCTCAACATCACATCCGCGACGCCGCTCGTCTTCGTCATGTGGCGCAGCACGGAAGACGAAAGCCAACCCGCGGCACGGCCCCAGTTGGTGACCGTCAGCTACAACCAGGCGGGCCGCATTCTGGATGGTGGAGAGAGGGTGGATCCGGTTCCGATGCCCGAGGCAATCGCCGCATGGATCCGTCCGTTCGTCGCCGAACATTACAAGCCCGAGCCCCGGCGGAAGATGAAGCGGAATGACCCGTTCAGGGACGGTGCTTTCCAGCGCGACCGCGTGCCGCGTGCGTGACGTTCGCGTCGCCTCGACGAATGTCCGACAAGCCCGACGCACCGCAACCGCTGACGCTCAAGCGCTGGTCGCAGCGCAAGCTGGCGGCAGCGAAGGCGGATGCAGGCAAGCCCCCGGAGTCGCCCGCGCCTTTGAAGGAGACTCAGCCGCCGGCCGCGTCGGCGCCGCGCGCACTTGACGCGCAACGACCGCCTGAGCCGCCAACGGAGGTGCCGGTTCAGTTGCCTGCGTTGGATTCGCTGACATTCGATTCCGACTTTACCGCGTTCATGCAGCCGAAGGTCGACGAGGCGACCAGGCGTGCGGCGCTCAGGAAATTGTTCGGGGATCCAGCCTTCAACGTGATGGACGGACTCGACATCTACGTCGGCGACTACACGCAGCCGGATCCCATGCCGGCGGGAATGCTGGAGAAACTTTCCGCGGTGTACGCGATGGTCGATCAATCGCCGGGGAACAGGAAACCCGAGGACCCGCCCTTGGCCGACCCAGCCTTCGACGCTGGCGCGCACCCGACATCCCCGCCCGGAGTCGTCATTCCCGCGGCGCCAGCGACTGCGCCGGCTACGACCATCGAAATCGAATCCCCGGCGTCGGTCGATACCGAGGCAGACTCTTCGTCGCAAAGCGTCCCGAATGAGCGTCGCCGATAAGAAGCTCTTTCTTTGCTCGTGCAACGGAACGATGCCGCTCGATGGCGATGCGCTGGCGGCCGCCTTGGCGCTTCCCGCCAATCCGGGCGTGCACACCGCGCTTTGCCAGCGCGAGCTCGATCGCTTCGAAGCGGGTGCGCAGGGCGAGGTGATGGTCGCCTGCACCCAGGAGCAGCGATTGCTGGGCGAGGTTGCGCAGGATCGCGGCAAGGCAACGGCCCTGCGCTTCGTGAACATCCGCGAAACCGGCGGCTGGTCTGCGGAATCGGGCATGGCTACACCCAAGATTGCCGCCTTGCTGGCGACGGCCGCGCTCCCCGATCCCGACCCTGTGCCGAGTGTGGGCTACGAATCGGCGGGACAAGTGCTGATCATCGGACCCTTGGCAGCCGCGCTGCATTGGGCCGACGCGCTAAAGGGAAGGCTCGAGGTCGCCGTCCTCGCGACGGGCAGCACGTTTGGCAGTGCCACGGGAAGCGAACTGCCCGCGGAGAGGACCTATCCCGTGTATTCCGGCGAAATCAAGTCGCTGACCGGCTGGCTGGGTGCGTTCGCCGTGGAATGGGCGCAGGTCAATCCGATCGACCTCGACCTATGCACGCGCTGCAACGCCTGCATCGGCGCGTGTCCCGAAAGCGCGATCGACTGGAGCTATCAGGTCGACCTCGACCGCTGCCGCGATCATCGCCAATGTGTCGCCGCGTGCGGCGCCGTCGGCGCGATCGATTTCGACCGGAAGAGCGTACGGCGCGCCGAACGTTTCGACATCGTCCTGGACTTGAATGCAACACCGCTGCTCAGGATGCATCAGCTTCCGCAAGGCTACTTCGCCCCCGGCAGCGACGCTGTCGCGCAGGCCGCGGCTGTCGTCGAGGTCGCCACGCTGACCGGAGAATTCGAGAAACCGAAGTTCTTCAACTACAAGGCGTCCATTTGCGCGCACAGCCGGTCGAAAAAGTCCGGTTGCTCGCAATGCATCGATGTCTGCTCCGCGGCGGCGATTCGCTCCGACGGGGACAAGGTGTTCGTCGAGCCGCACCTGTGCGTCGGCTGCGGCGCCTGCACGACGGTTTGCCCGTCGGGCGCGCTGACCTACGCCTATCCATCCGTGCCGGATTTCGGCGCGAGGATCAGAACGCTGCTCTCGACCTACGCCAGGGCAGGCGGCCGGGACGCCTGCGTCCTGTTGCACGCCGAGGACAGCCGCGACGCCATTGCCCGCCTGGCGCGCCGCGGCAGGGGCCTGCCCGCGCGCGTCATCCCGGTCGAGGTGCATCACGTCGCGTCCGTCGGCATCGACGTCTGGCTGGCCGCGCTGGCCTGGGGAGCCTCGCAGGTCGCGGTGCTCGTCACCGGTGACGAGGCGCCGCAATATCGCGAGGCGCTGGCCTTCCAGATGCGCATCGCCGACACCATCGCGAATGCACTGGGCTACCAGGGCGAGCACTTCCGTGTGGTCGAGGGTGCCGACGTTGCGCGTTTCGAGTCCGGCGTGTGGCAATGGCCGCCCGCGCTTGCCGTCCGAATGGCGGCGACGTTCGCGCCGACGGCGGAAAAGCGCACGACGGTCGGCCTGGCGCTCGATCACCTCGCGCAGCACGCGCCGGTTCCGCAGCGGACGATTTCATTGCCGCATGGCGCGCCGTTTGGAGCGATCGCGGTCAATGCCGACACCTGCACGATGTGCCTTGCGTGCGTGGGTTCGTGTCCCGAGGGCGCGATCCTGGACAACGTGGAAGCGCCGCAGGTCCGCTTCATCGAAGCCAGGTGCGTGCAATGTGCGATCTGCGCGGCGACCTGTCCGGAACATGCGATCACGCTCACGCCGCGCCTCGACCTGACGCCGGCGGCGAAGGCGCCGCGCGTTCTGAACGAGGCGGCCATCTTCGCGTGCATCCGCTGCGGCAAGCCGCTGGGCACGGAAAGGATGATCGCCAACATGCTGGGGAAGCTTTCCGGGCATTCGATGTTTGCCTCCCCGGGAGCGCTCGAACGACTCAAGATGTGCGCCGACTGCCGGGTGATCGACCTCATCAGGAACGAAAAGAGCGCGGACATCCGCGACTTCTGATTACCTGGGACCGACGATCCAATGGAAACCGCGCAACTGGCGTCGCAGCACCGCCTCGAACCCGAAGACGAGGCGCGCGGCCAGTTCTACGCGTTGCTGGCGCGCTTGTACGGCAGCGCCCCGGACGCGACCTTGCTGGCCGCGCTGGGCGGCGCGGAAAACCGGTCCGAGTCGCCTGACAGTCCCCTAGGCGCGGCATGGAACACGCTGGTCGCCGCCAGCCGCGCGATGGACCCGGCGGCGGCGGAGCAGGAATACACGGATCTGTTCGTGGGGGTGGGCAAGGCCGAGTGCAATTTGCACGCGTCGCATTGGTTGCGCGAAGCCGCCGCCACGCGGCCGCTGGTCGCGGTCCGCGCCGACCTGGCGGAACTCGGTCTCGCTCGCCAGGGCGGGACGGCGGTCTACGAGGATCACCTCGCCGCGTTGTGCGAGACAATGCGCGCGCTCATTGCCGGGGTCGGGGACCGCCCGCCGGTTTCGGTCGCGGCGCAGCGGGTATTTTTTGAACGCCACGTAGCACCGTGGGTCTTTGATTGCTGCAATGCAATATGCAATTGTTCGCTTGCCAATTACTACCGCCGCGTAGCAGAATTCACCAGTCTGTACATGGCGGTCGAACGTGACTCGCTCGCCATCGGCTGACCCTCGATTGCGGGTTTGCACCGCACGTTCATAACGTCACGTTGAGCTGCAATTTCGGAGGGAAGCATGAGCAACCGATCACCAGACGCACCCGCCGCGTCGGTTCCGACGCAGGCCACCCGTTCCCCCGATTTCAAACGCCGCCGCTTTCTCTGTGCGCTGGGCGCCGGAGGCGCAGGCGCGGCCACGCTCGCCACGCAGGCGGTGGCGGCGCCGATCATTCCCCAGGCCGTGGCCGTCGACGCCAACGTGGCCCAAGGTTATCGCGAGACCGAGCACGTCCGCGACTACTACGCCACGACGAGAATCTAGGAGCCGCCATGCTGCTTACCCGCAAATCCGATACCGCCCGCGCTTCCGGCTCCCTGCTCAAGCGCCCGGCGTCAGGAAAATTGTCCACGATGGACCGGCGGACGTTCCTCAAGCGGTCCGGTCTGGCGGCGGGCGCGGGCGCGTTCGCCAGCCAGTTGCCGTACGGCGCAATCGGTCCGGCCGCGGCAGCGAAGGAAGGCGATGCCACCAAGATAGAGGTCAAGCGCACCGTCTGCACCCACTGTTCCGTAGGTTGCGCGGTGGACGCCACCGTAGAGAACGGCGTGTGGACGCGGCAGAATCCCGTCTTCGATTCGCCCATCAACCTGGGCGCGCACTGCGCCAAGGGAGCCTCCGTGCGCGAACACGGGATCATCGAGCACTCGCACCGCCTTAAGACGCCGATGAAGCTCGTCAACGGCAAGTGGCAGCGGCTGTCCTGGGATCAGGCGTTGAACGAAGTCAGCGCCAGGATGCTGGAGATCCGCAAGGAATCCGGCCCCGACGCGGTGTTCTGGGTGGGCAGTTCGAAGCACAACAACGAGCAGGCCTACCTGATGCGCAAGTTCGTGTCCTTCTGGGGCACCAACAACTGCGACCACCAGGCGCGCATCTGCCACTCCACGACGGTCGCCGGCGTAGCCAACACCTGGGGCTACGGCGCGATGACCAATTCGTACAACGACATGCAGAACACCAAGTGCGCGATGTACATCGGCAGCAACGCCGCCGAAGCGCACCCGGTGTCGCTGCTGCACATGCTGCACGCGAAGGAGAACGGCGCGAAGATGATCGTCGTCGATCCCCGTTTCACGCGCACGGCGGCCAAGGCCGACGAGTACGTGCGAATCCGTTCCGGCACGGACATCGCGTTCCTGTTCGGCATGCTGTATCACATCTTCAAGAACGGCTGGGAGGACCAGAAGTACATCAACGATCGCGTCTTCGGCATGGACAAGATCAAGGCCGAAGTGCTGGCCAAGTGGACGCCGGACAAGGTCGAGGAAGTCTGCGGCGTCCCCGAGGCGCAGGTCCTGAAGGTCGCCGAAACGATGGCCAAGAACCGGCCGTCGACCATCGTGTGGTGCATGGGGCAGACGCAGCACACGATCGGCAACGCGATCGTTCGCGCGTCCTGCATCCTGCAGCTGGCGCTGGGCAACATCGGCGTCTCCGGCGGGGGCGCCAACATCTTCCGCGGCCACGACAACGTGCAGGGCGCCACCGACGTCGGTCCCAATCCCGATTCGCTGCCCGGCTACTACGGCCTCGCCACCGGTTCCTGGAAGTACTGGGCCGGCGTGTGGGGTGTGGACTACGAGTGGCTGAAGAAGCAGTACGCCGATGGAATGATGGAAAAGAACGGGATGACGGTATCCCGGTGGATCGACGGCGTCACCTATCCGAACGACACGATCGACCAGGGCCCCAACCTGCGCGCGATGGTGTACTGGGGTCATGCGCCGAACAGCCAGACGCGCGGCACGCAGATGGCCGAGGCGATGAAGAAGCTGGACCTGATGGTCGTCATCGATCCGTATCCGTCGGCCACGGCCGCCATGTGCGCGATGGTGCGCAAGGACGGCGTGTACCTCCTGCCCGCGGCGACGCAGTTCGAGACTTCCGGGTCGTGCACCGCATCGAACCGTTCGCTGCAATGGCGCGAAAGGGTCATCGAACCGCTGTTCGAGTCCAAGCCCGACCATACGCTGATGGTCGCGTTCGCGGACAAGTTCGGCTTCAAGAAGGAACTGGTCAAGAACTACGAGATGGTCAAGGACAAGGACGGCTGGGACGAGCCCACGCCCGAATCGATCCTGAAGGAAATCAACCGCGGGGTCTGGACGATCGGGTACACCGGCCAGTCGCCGGAGCGGCTGAAGCTGCACATGAAGAACATGGGGACGTTCGACGTCAAGTCGCTGCGCGCGCGCGGCGGCCCTTGCGACGGCGACTATTTCGGCCTGCCGTGGCCGTGCTACGGAACGCCGGAACTGAAGCATCCGGGATCGCCCAACCTGTACGACACGTCCAGGGCGATGATGGACGGCGGCGGGTGTTTCCGCGCCAACTTCGGCGTCGAGCGCGACGGAGTCTCGCTGCTGGCCGCCGACGGCTCCGGTCCGAAGGGCAGCGACCTCACGACAGGCTATCCGGAATTCGATCACGTCCTGCTGAAGAAGCTCGGCTGGTGGGACGAGCTCAGCGAGGACGAGAAGAAGAAGGCAGAGGGCAAGAACTGGAAGACGGACACGTCGGGAGGCATCATCCGGGTCGCGATGAAGGTCCATGGCTGCCACCCGTTCGGCAACGCCAAGGCGCGTGCGGTCGTCTGGAATTTCCCGGACGGCATACCGCAGCACCGCGAGCCGCTGTACTCGCCGCGCCCCGACCTCGTGGCGAAGTATCCAACCCACGACGACAAGAAGGGCTTCTGGCGGCTGCCGACGCAGTACAAGAGCATTCAGGAGAAGAACGTCGCAGACAAGGTGGCGCAGAACTTCCCGTTGGTGCTCACCAGCGGCCGCCTGGTGGAATTCGAAGGCGGCGGTGACGAGACGCGATCCAATCCGTGGCTTGCCGAACTGCAGCAGGACAACTTCGTCGAGATCAACCCGAAGGACGCCAACGACCGCGGCATCAAGGACGGCGAATACGTCTGGGTCAAGTCGCCCACCGGGGCCAAGATCTCGGTCAAGGCGATGGTCACCGATCGCGTCGGCCCGGGCACCACCTTCATCCCGTTCCACTTCGCCGGCTGGTGGCAGGGCAAGGACATCCTCGAGTTCTATCCGGAGGGCGCGGCTCCCATCGTCCGGGGCGAGGCCGTCAACACGGCCACGACCTACGGTTATGACTCGGTGACGATGATGCAGGAAACCAAGACGACGCTCTGCCAGGTCGAAAAGAACGCCGCTTGACGGGCTCACGGGAGACAACGCAATGGCTCGAATGAAATTCCTCTGTGACGCCGAGCGCTGCATCGAGTGCAACGGCTGCGTCACCGCGTGCAAGCAGGAGAACGATGTTCCCTGGGGCGTCAACCGCCGTCGCGTGGTGACCATCAACGACGGCGTGCCGGGCGAGCGCTCGGTGTCCGTCGCGTGCATGCACTGCTCCGATGCGCCGTGCATGGCGGTGTGTCCGGTCGATTGCTTCTACCGCAGCGAGGAAGGCGTCGTGCTGCACGACAAGGACCTGTGCATCGGCTGCGGCTACTGCTTCTACGCGTGCCCGTTCGGCGCGCCGCAGTTCCCGCAGGCCGGCGCGTTCGGCGTGCGCGGCAAGATGGACAAGTGCACGTTCTGCGCGGGCGGTCCGGAAAAGGACAATTCGGAGGCCGAGTTCAGGAAATACGGCCGCAACCGACTGGCCGAGGGCAAGCTTCCCGCGTGTGCGGAAATGTGTGCGACCAAGGCGCTGCTCGCCGGAAACGGCGATGAAATTGCCGACATCTATCGCCAGCGCGCAACCACCCGCGGCAAGGGCAGCGAAGTCTGGGGCTGGTCGACCGCATATGGCCGACCCGATGGACCCGCCAAGCCAGCCGCCGCGCCGGGAGGAAAATCGTGAGACCCAAGGTGATGCCGACGCTGCTTCGACTGACGGCGCTGGTCTCCGGCGCCATGGCGGCGGTCATGCTCGCCGGATGCGGCGAGCGTCCGCAGGTGATCGACTACAAGCAGGGCAAATACCAGGGCAAGCCCGACGAACCGCCCTACATGGCCGCGCCGTACAACGGCAACAAGGACCAATGGGAGCGCGATATCCGCAATCGCACGCAGAACCAGAACGAATACAAGCGCATGGGTTCCTGATTACGGCCATGAGTGCGACGTCGAGGAAGGGGATGTGGCGGGCAGTGGCGTTGGGCCTTGGGCTCGCCTGGGTCGTGGGCGTTGCGGCGCAATCGCCGGCGGTTTCCCCGACGGAGGCCGCGCAAGCCAAGTCGCAGGCCAGCCAGCAGATTTCGCAGCCGCTGAACAACCAGCCGCTGTGGAAGGAAATCCGCTCCGGCGAGCCGCAGTTCACGAGCATTCCGGGGCGTGAAACCAACGTCCTGATTCAGCCGCAGGGCCAGACCTGGCGTGCGGCGCGGGTGCCGATCGCCACTGCAGGTGGCTTCATTTTCGTGTTCGCGGTGCTCGCGCTGCTTTCGTTCTACTTCTGGCGTGGCCCGATCAAGGTGCATGGGCAGCTTTCGGGCAGGATGATCGAACGGTTCACGGTGGTCGAGCGCTTCGTGCACTGGACGGTGGCGATCACCTTCACGACGCTCGCCGTCACCGGCCTGGTCCTCACCTTCGGCAAGGCCGCGCTGCTGCCGTTGATCGGCTACACGCTGTTCTCCTGGCTGGCGATTGTGTCCAAGAACCTGCACAACTTCGTGGGCCCCATCCTTTCGGTGATGCTGCCGGTCATGATCGTGCTGTTCCTGCGCGAAAACCTGTTCAATGCCCGGGATCTGGAATGGTTGAAAAAGGGCGGCGGCATGATCTCCGGCGAACACGTGCCGGCCAACAAGGCCAATGCCGGGCAGAAATTCCTGTTCTGGGCAATGGTCGTTGCGCTCGGACTGACGCTCGTCGTGACCGGACTGATCCTCGACTTTCCGAACTTCAACCAGACGCGGCAGACGATGCAGGTCGTCAACGTGATCCACATGATCGCGGGAATCCTGGCGGTGACGCTTCTGGCAGGCCACATCTATCTCGGCACGATCGGCATGCAGGGGGCGTGGGAAGCGATGCGCTACGGCTATGTCGACGAGACCTGGGCGAAGGAACATCACGAACACTGGTACAACGAAGTCAGGAGCGGGTCCATGCAGTCGAAGGCGATGCCGTCCGCAGCGGAGCCGCGGACGGCTTGACTTGCGATCCGCAACTTCAATGGGCAGGGGAGGAGGAAACGCAACGATGAAGACGATCCGTGCAATCCTGGCGGCTGCGTTCGTTGTCGTGTCGTTTGGCGTGGCGGTGGCGAAGCTGCCGCCCGCCGCGCCATTGACCGACGCGCAGAAGGCCGAGGCCAAGGCCAAGGCAGACGCCGCAGCCGACTTGGCAAAACAACAACAGGCCAAGGCGGAGGATCGCGTAGCCGCACAATATTTCGCGGACATGAAGGCCAAGGGCAAAGTCGTTCCGGCGCCGCAATGGGCTCCGGCACCCGCGGCGGCACCGGTTGCTCCAGCGAAAGCGGCGGCGCCGGTTGCTCCAGCGAAAGCGGCGGCACCCGCCAAGAAATAGGCGGAGCCTGTTGCGAAGGAGTTGAACGGGGGCCGAGTGCCCCTGTTTTTTTTGCCGCCTCCAGACGCGCGGTGCCTCGCCTGCGCTGCATCCATGCGGGTTTTGCCGGAGACCCGCGACCACGCTATAATTCACGGCTCGCCGGAGAGATGGCCGAGTGGTCGAAGGCGCTTGACTCGAAATCAAGTATAGGCGGAAGCCTATCTAGGGTTCGAATCCCTATCTCTCCGCCAAGACCAAACGGGCCTTTTCGAAGGCTCGTTTCGTTTGTGACCGAGATCATGGATGGCGGCCTCCGATGCAAGCGCGCAAGGCAGCTTCGACAAGCCGTGACCTGATCGCCGGACCATGAAACTGCGCCCATCCTCGACCGACTCGGCGATCACGCTGGCCGTGGTCGCCGTGCTGGTGGTCGGTGTTTTCATGGTCCTGCAGCCGTTCGTATCGGCGATCGTCTGGGCCGCGGTGCTGGCCGCGACGACGTGGCCGGTATTCGCGTGGATGCGGCGAAAGCTGGCGGGCCGTTCAGGGGTGGCGGCCACGGCCGTCACCGTGCTCATCCTGGTGGTCGTCGTCACGCCGTTCGTGATAGTCGGTGCCACGCTCGCGGAAAATTCGGATCGCGTCACGTCGTTCCTGCGCGGAGTCATCGAAAGCGGGCCCCCCGACCCGCCGGCATGGGTCAACGACCTGCCCATGGTCGGAGCGCGCATCGTGACGTACTGGTCGTCGCTCGCGCATGACAGCGCGGCGACCTTCGTCGAACTCAAGAAGTGGGTCGAGCCGGCCAAAGCCTACGCGCTGAAGGGCGGTGCGAGCGTGGCGGAAGGACTGCTTCAGCTGACGCTTTCCGTGCTGATCGCGTTCTTCTTCTTTCGCGACGGGGACGCCATCGTCGCGCGCCTGCGCGGCGCGGTCAGTCGCATTGCGCCCGACAAGGGGCTGCACATGCTCCATGTGGCGCTGACCACCACCCGAGCCGTGGTCTACGGCATCCTCGGCACGGCGCTCGCGCAAGGGGTGCTCATGTCGATCGGGCTGTGGATCGCGGGAATCAAGGCGGCGCCGCTGCTTGGACTGGTGACGTTTTTCCTGTCGCCGGTTCCGGTCGGGCCGCCGCTCGTCTGGATCCCCGCCAGCATCATCATTTTCAATCAGGGCGACTACGGCTGGAGCGCATTCATGTTCCTGTGGGGCCTGCTCGTCGTGTCCTCGGTCGACAATCTCATCAAGCCGCTGATCATCAGCCACGGCAGCAACCTGCCGTTCATCCTGGTGCTGCTGGGCGTCTTCGGCGGCGTCGTCGCTTTCGGATTCATCGGCGTGTTCCTGGGGCCCGTGCTGCTGGCGCTTGGCTTCGCGATGGTCAAGGAATGGGCGGGCGACGCGCATACCGACGCCTCCGCGAAATGACGCGGCCGGCAGGAAGCCTGCGGGCCGCCGGCGATGCCCGGGACTAGTACGGCGTGCAGAATGCGACGGCGCTGTCGCCTGTGCCCTCCGGCACCCAGGCCCGGTTCAGCATTGCGCGCCGCACCGAAAGGTCCACGGTGTAGCGGTGATTGGCATCGTTCCGGTTGTTGAAGAAGCGATAGACCGGAAGCGTGCCGTCAGGGCAATTGCCCAGGCTGTCGGGGACCTGGATGAAGAACGAAGCCGGTGTCTCGAGATACCAGATGTCGGGCCAATGCGTCAGCACGAACTGGCACTCAAATGCGCTCGCGCTGAAGAAGTGGGAGTTGATGAGGCCCGCCGCGAAGAACCTGCACACGGGGCGCGCGCCCGCGGGGGCGGTGAGGGGTGTCAGGTACGCGTAGAAATAGAGCCCCGTCCGCTTGAACACGCCTGACAGCACCGTGTCCATGTACCGGATCTCGGAAGGCTGGGCGGTGATGAAATAGTGGTCGAAGGTCGCGTTGTAGTACTCGACGACCTCGGACGCGCCGGGCGGCGGCGTGCTGCCGCCGGGAAGCGTGCTCGCGATGGCCGCGCCCGCATCCAGCAGTCCCGTGCCGCAAAGACTGGCTTGCGCGCAGATCGACGACGTCGGAAAGTCGCGAGCGGAACCCTGCACGATGTCCAGCACGCGGCCTGCGGTGAGCAGGGGATTGCGGGCAAACATCATCGCCGCCGTTCCGGCAACCATCGGCGCGGCGAAACTGGTGCCCTGGGCGGACTCGTAGTCCGGATTCTGCGGCACCGTCGTTCCGTCGTTGGACGTGGAAATGATGAGACCGGACTCCGGCATCTCGCCGCCTGGCGCGGACACGTCGATGCGCGGGCCGTAATTCGAGTAGCTGGCCAGGGTCGCGTCGACAGAGTGCGCCGCCACCGCGATCACGCCGCTGCAGCTGGCGGGAGTGAAGTCCTGCACATTCGACGCCGAGTTGCCGGCGGCGGCCACGACCACGGCTCCCTGCGCCAGCGCGTCGTCCACGGCCTCCTGGATCGCCTGGTCGCAGGCGCCGAATCCCCCAAGGCTCAGGTTGATCACCTTGGCCGGATTGGTGTTGGGCGGAATGCCGGCCAACTGCACGCCGGACGCCCACAGCATGCCCGCAAGCACGTCCTCGAACGTGCCGCCGCACGCGCCGAGCACGCGCACGGGGAGGATCCTGGTCCCGGTCGTCAGGCCCGCGATCCCGGTGCTGTTGTTGGTATTCGCGGCGATGAGCCCGGCGACGAACAGGCCGTGAAAGAAACTGTCCTCCGGAAAGCCGCATTCGCCGGTACTCCAGTCGCCTTCGTCGCGTGGATCCGGGTCGCGCGCGTTGCCGTCCCGCGCACGGGCTGGGTCGGAGATGAAGTCGTATCCGGGCAAGACGCGCCCCACGAGGTCGGGGTGGGGCAGGATGCCGGTGTCGACCACGGCGACCACCACCGACGACGAATCCGGCTGCAGCGCCCAGGCGGTCTCGGCATTCACTCCGGAAAGCGGGTCGTTCAATCCCCATTGCTGGGGGTAATACGGATCGTTCGCGGCCGAAAATGCGAACGCCTGCCTGACCGGATCCGCGTACTGGACTGAACCGTCGCCCTGCAGCAGGTCGGCCATCTGCGCGAGCTGTGCGGGAAGTTGCGGCGTCGGAACGCTCAGCACCCAGACGTTTCCGATTTGCCGCTCGACCGCGAGATCCGTCCCGATCCGGCTCCCCAATTGGGGCAGCAGGGCGGACCAGTCCGGAGTCACGCCATCCTTGAGCCGCACCATCAGGCGCTGTCCCGGCTTGTCGGCCCCTGGAGGCAGCGACTGCAACGCCTTGGCGCCGGCGGTGGTCATGACCGCGCGCGACGTTTCGGCCCAAAGCACGCCGCGGTCATTGCGCAATGTCCTGAGGATGGCCGTCATCGACGCGCTGTCCTGGGGGACAGCCAATTGCAGGTCCAGCGCGCCCGTGCGGGTGGTGCCATTGAGCGTGAGTCCCGTTCCCACCAGCGCTTCGAGCTTGGCCAACGCGGCCGGCGGCAGCGTTCCGGCTGCGGCCAGATAGGGATGCAGCCGCACCCGGATGGTGGATGTGGTGGCAGCGGTCGCTGGCAGCGCGAAGCAAATCGTCATCGCGAGCGCGCTCGCGACGATGGCCAGTTTCGAGGCGCGAAATTGCATACTCAAGGCTCCCGGGTGATTCCTCCGGCGGTTGCCGGATCGAATGATTCGAGCAAGTCCGATGCCAGCGATTGCGGAATTGTCGACGTCAACGTCGGATTCCACGATCCGCTGCACATGACATCAGGATACGCCCGGGGCACGCCGCAACGCCAGCGCGGTTTGACGGCCGCGCAGGGACGGAGTCAGTCCTTGGTGTTGGCCAGGGCCGCGGCCCGGTCGCGTTCCATGTCCTGGCGATATGGCGCAAGCGTGGTGACCATCTGGGCGAAGATCTTCGGGCTGCCGGCAATGCATTGTCCGCCATGCAGGTAATTTCCTTCGCCAGACAAATCGCCGATGAGGCCGCCGGCTTCGAGCACAAGCAGGCTGCCTGCGGCCACATCCCACGGGTTCAAGCCCACTTCCCAGAATCCGTCGTAGAAACCCGCCGCAACATAGGCCAGGTCCAGCGCTGCGGCGCCGGGCCGGCGCAATCCCGCCGTCTGCGTGATCATCGCCTTCATCATCTGCAGGTAGGTGTCGAGGTAGCTGCCGTCGCGGAACGGAAAGCCCGTGCCGATCAGGCAGTCGCGCAGATGCTGACGTTTCGCGACGCGGATTCGCCGGTCGTTCAGGAACGCGCCGCGGCCGCGGGTGGCGGTGAAGAGGTCGTTGCGCACCGGGTCGAAGATGACGCCCTGCTGGACGACGTCCTTGTGCGCCAGCGCGATCGACACGCAGTACTGCGGAAAGCCATGCAGGAAATTGGTGGTGCCGTCGAGCGGGTCGATGATCCAGACATAGTCGGAATCCGGATTGCTGCCCTTGTTCGTCCCTTCCTCGGCGAGAATGGCGTGATCCGGATACGACTTCAGGATCGTGTCGACGATGGCCGCCTCGGCGCCCTTGTCTATTTCGCTGACAAAATCCTTGGGGCCTTTGGCGGTGATCGTGAGCTGGTCCAGGTCGCGCGCGCCGCGGTTGATGATGTTGCCGGCGCGGCGCGCGGCCTTGACGGCCGTCGTGAGCATGGGATGCATGGCGTGTTCCTGGCGGCGTTGGAATGGAAAATGAGTGGCAAACGACGCGCCGCGTGTCAAAAGGGCGGAATGGCGCTATTTTACCTGCTTCCGCTGCCATTCCCCGTTGCCGGCCGCGGCCATTCGACGGGTTGCTCGTACAGCGTCCCGCTTGTCCGCACTGGTTCCGTCATGCCCGACGCACTGACCCGAATTCGCATTGTCCTGGTGCGCACGCGCCATCCCGGCAACATTGGCGCCACCGCCCGAGCCATGTTGACGATGGGGCTTGACCGGCTGGTGTTGGTGGCGCCCGCACGCTTTCCGGATGCGGAAGCGGTTGCGCTCGCGGCCGGCGCGGACATCGTCCTCGACGCCGCGCGCGTCGTGCCGACGCTCGATGAGGCGCTTGCCGGGTGTGCGCTGGCCATCGGTCTTTCGGCGCGGCCGCGTGAATTTGCCGGCCGCGTTCTGGCGTTGCGCGACGCTGCGCGCGAAGCGGTTGCCCATACCGCGGGCGGCGATGTGGCGCTGGTGTTCGGCACCGAAATGTCGGGACTCTCCAACGACGAGCTGGCGCGATGCGGAGTCGCCGCGACCATTCCCGCCAATGAAGGATTCGCGTCGCTCAATGTCGCGGCCGCCGTTCAGGTTGCCGCCTACGAGCTGCGAGTGACCTCAGGCGCCGGCCATGTCTGGTCCGCGCCGCGCTTTCCCGCAGCGACGCACGACGAAATCGAATCGCTTTACGCGCACGCGCGAAAGACGCTGACCGCGCTGCGTTTCCTGAAGCCCGACAATCCGCGCCGCCTGCTGCCGCGCTTGCGGCGGCTGTTCGGACGCGCGCAACTCGAGCGCGAAGAGGTCAACATACTGCGCGGCATTCTGGCGAGGGTCGACGATTTCGTCGACAGGGCGGGCGAGCCATGAGCGAGTGGTTCGCCCGGGTCGGCCTGCCGTTGACGGCGGAGGAACACGCGGCGATCGGGGACCTTGTCCGTGGCGCGATTCCGGAGGCAAGGATCGCGATCGAGGCCTTGCCATCCTGGTCCGACGCGGCGCGTTACCTGCGCCTGGCCGGGCACGATCCGGATTGGTGGGACCAGGAGGAGGCGGAACGCGAAGCGTTGTGGAATGCGGCGGCGGAACAGCGATCGGAAGCGGACCTCCTGCTATGTGTCAATGCGGCGGCAATCGCGACGGGGGCGGAAATTCGCGCCGCCGCACGTGCGTCGGCGAGAGCCGCCGGCGTGACCGACCTGGACGTTGCGCGAGAGGCCTCGGACATGGCGCTGTTGGCGGTGCATCACCACGCGCTTGCAAGACTCGCCGGCGCGGGCGCCGACCATCCCTTCGTCCGGAAATACGCCCTGTTTGCCGGCGGCCGCTGGCCGCTCGGCTATCATTCGGCGCGCTTCGCGATCTTCTGAATCCGCGGCACGACCATGTCCACACGCCCCGCCCTCGCTGAAGCAATCGAGCCTTCGAGTACCTGTCGCAATTGCGGCGCGATGGCAAGCGGCGAATATTGTCCGGCCTGCGGCCAGGAAACCCGGTTGAAGCTTCCAACGGCGAGGGTTTTCCTGCGCGAGGCCGCGGGACGCTATGTCGCCCTGGACGGCCGCATGTGGCGCACGCTGGCCGCGCTGCTGTTCCGGCCGGGATTTCTCACCCGCGAATACTATCGGGGCCGCCGGCGACGCTATATCCGTCCGGCCCGGTTGTTCCTGGTGCTCTCGCTCGGACTCTTTGCCGCGATCCGCTTTTTCGCCAGCGCGCCGGACCTGATCGACCTCGAACCGACCGACGCGCCGGCCGGCGCCGCGCCGGCGAAGCAGGGCGCCAGGTCGGCGTCCAAATCCGTGGCCAAGACCAGCGAAAGCGATTCGGGTGAAATCCAGATGCCGGGATTCACCATCCACGTGGATCCGGAGTTCAATCTCGACGTGGGCGACGCCACGTCGCCTTTCGCACAGGAATTGAAAAGGCGGTTCAAGCATTTCAACGGGCTCTCCCGCCAGGAGAAGTCCGAACAGGTGTTTCTTGGCGCGGTGCGCTACGGGCCCTACGCGATGTTCGTGCTGATGCCGGCATACGCGCTGTTGCTGCTGGTTGCCTACCTCGGCCGGGGACGGCGCTATCCCGACCGCCCGCAGCGCTATGCCGAGCACCTCGTGTTTGCCGCGCACACGCACGCGTTCCTGTTTCTCATCGGCGTGCTGGCGCTGGCGATCCCGGTCACCGCGGTGCGCGCGGCGCTGGGATTCTGGTGGCTGCTCTACGTGCTTTGGGCCACGAAGGTCGTGTATCGCGGCAGCTGGATCGGCCTCGTCTCGCGCGCCTTTCTGGTGAGCATTTTCTACCTCGTGCTGTTCGCGCTGGCCATGGCCGGGCTGCTGCTGGTCGCAATCCTGATCCGCTGATCACGGCGACTTGCACTCCTTGACTACCTCCTCCTTGAAGCGAGCCAGCCGGGTCTCGTGGCGCGCCTTGCGCTTTTCCATGGCGCTGATGGCGTCGTCGTAGCGCGCGCACATGCTCTTGCTGGAACAGCTTTCGCGCGCCTTGGTATCCCTGGCAATGGAGTCGATGGCCGAAGTGAGGGAGCGTTGTTCCTTGTCCTCCTTCTTGCGCGAAGTCATGCACTGCTTCGAGGGCTCGACACCGCCGGGCGCCGTCGTGGAAGGCGGCGTCTGGGCCATCGCAGGAGCGGCTGCCGCAAAAACCAGCAATAGAAGTCGCTGGCGGATGGGTCGTTTCATGGAAGTCTCCCTGTGCCGGTCGCGGCGGGATCCCTGCCGGCGGAAAATGCGAATGCGGCATTCGATGGAAACAGTCTAGCAAACGATTTTTTCTGCCTTCGGACAATACTTGAGTGAAATAATCGGAAATGAGATAATATAATTATGTTCGACCGACTTCGCGAAGACATGGCGGTGGTTTTCGACCGCGACCCGGCGGCCCGCACCCGATGGGAGGTACTCACCTGCTATCCGGGGCTGCACGCGCTGGTCTGGCACCGCAACGTGACCCATGTGCTCTGGAACGTCGGGATGCGCTGGCTTGCGCGCTGGCTTGCCCACTGGAGCCGGTGGTTCACCGGCATTGAAATCCATCCGGGCGCAACCATCGGAAGGCGAGTGTTCATAGACCACGGCATGGGCATCGTGATCGGGCAAACCGCCTACGTTGGCGACGACTGCACGCTCTATCATGGGGTGACGCTCGGCGGGACGTCGTGGAACAAGGGCAAGAGGCACCCCACGCTGGGACGAAACGTGGTGATCGGAGCCGGCGCCAAGGTCCTGGGACCGATCCTGATCGGCGATGGCGCCAAGATCGGCTCCAATGCGGTCGTGGTCAGAGACATCCCGGCCGGGGCGACGGCCGTGGGCATCCCGGCACGGCTGGTCACCGCCGACGACCAGGACCGGCGCGAAGCGCAGGCGGCAAAGATCGGGTTCTCGCAATACGCGATTGCGGCGGACATGAACGATCCGGTGGTCCAGGCAATTCACCGCCTGCTCGACCATGCGGCAGCGACCGAAGCGCGTTTCGACAAGCTGGTGGCGTTGTTGCAGCAGGATGGAATGGACTGCGGCGACGCCAAGGCGACCGCGGAACGGTTCGATCCCGCGCCGATCAACAAAATGCTTGAGTGAACTTCCGGGTCTTTTACTTGACTAAATCGTTCAAGTATAGGAAAATGAACACCGTCCTGGACAATCGGCCCGCCCGATCCCGCGGCCTTAGTCACGGACCCTGAGCACCAGACCATGAGGACCCTACGATGCGCCTGACCACCAAAGGACGATTCGCCGTCACGGCGATGATCGATGTCGCGATGCACGGCTCCAAGGGACCGGTGACTCTGGCGGCCGTATCCGACCGGCAGCGAATCTCGCTCTCATACCTGGAGCAGCTGTTCGGCAAGTTGCGGCGCAACGGCCTCGTCGACAGCGTTCGCGGTCCCGGCGGCGGTTACAGCCTGGCTCGCGCGCCGGACACCGTGTCGGTTGCCGACATCATTCTTGCCGTAGACGAGCCGATCGATGCGACGCAGTGCGGTGGCCGGGAAAACTGCAAGGATGACCGCCGCTGCATGACGCACGACCTCTGGTCCGGCCTGAACGACCATATCTTTGCCTACCTGCATGGCGTGACGCTGGCGCAGATGGTGATGCAGCAGAAGCCCGCCGATGTGGCGGTGCTGCAGGATCACCGCCAGGCGGCCGGCGCCACGCCGCCCTCCAAGTCACCCAGCATAGCGACCGCCTGACCGCAGCCGCCGAATCCCCTTGCCGCATGTCCACGAATCGATGCCTTCCACGATGAAACTCCCGATCTATCTCGACTATTCGGCGACGACGCCGGTGGACCCGCGCGTGGCGCAAAAAATGGTCACGTACCTGACGGAAGAATTCGGCAATCCCGCGTCGCGTTCGCATTCCTTTGGCTGGACCGCCGAGGCGGCCGTGGAGGAGGCGCGCGGACACGTCGCGGCGCTGGTGGGCTGCGATCCGAAGGAACTGGTGTGGACGTCCGGCGCCACCGAGTCGATCAACCTGGCGCTGAAGGGCGCGGCGCACTTCTACAAGGACAAGGGCAGGCACCTCGTCACCGTTCGCACCGAGCACAAGGCGACGCTCGACACGATGCGCGAGCTGGAGCGGGAAGGATTCGAAGTCACCTACCTCGATGTCCGCGACGACGGCCTGATCGACATGGACGCCTTCAAGGCGGCGCTGCGGCCGGACACCATCGTGGTTTCGGTGATGTACGTCAACAATGAGATCGGCGTCATCCAGGACATCGCGGCGATCGGCGAGATCTGCCGCGGCAAGGGCATCATCTTCCACGTCGATTCCGCACAGGCCACCGGCAAGGTGCCGATCGACCTCGGCAGCCTGAAGGTCGACCTGATGTCCTTCTCGGCGCACAAGACCTACGGCCCGAAGGGCGTCGGCGCGCTCTTCGTGCGGCGCAAGCCGCGGGTGCGCATCGAGGCGCAGATGCATGGCGGCGGCCACGAGCGCGGCATGCGCTCGGGCACCTTGCCCACCCATCAGATCGTGGGCATGGGCGAGGCATTCCGGATCGCCAAGCTCGAAATGGCGACCGAGAACGAGCGGATCCGGATGCTGCGCGACAGGCTTTGGAAGGGCCTCTCCGAAATCGAGGAGGTTTACGTCAACGGCAACATGGAACAGCGGGTGCCGCACAACCTCAACGCGAGCTTCAACTTCGTCGAGGGCGAGTCGCTGATCATGGCGATCAAGGATATCGCCGTGTCGTCTGGGTCGGCGTGCACGTCGGCGTCGCTGGAGCCGTCCTATGTGCTGCGGGCCCTCGGCCGCAGCGACGAGCTGGCGCACAGCTCGATCCGGTTTTCGATCGGCCGCTTCACCACCGAAGCGGACGTGGATTACACGATTGCATTGCTGAAGCGCAAGGTTGGAAAATTGCGCGAACTGTCCCCACTTTGGGAAATGCATCAGGACGGCGTGGACTTGAGCAAGATCGTCTGGGCCGCGCACTAGTCACCGGGAGCAACACCATGGCGTACAGCGAAAAGGTATTGGACCACTACGAGAACCCACGCAACGTCGGCTCGTTCGCGAAGGATGCGGGCGACGTCGGCACGGGCATGGTCGGCGCGCCGGCCTGCGGCGACGTGATGAAGCTTCAGATCAAGGTCGGCCCGGACGGCATCATCGAGGATGCCAAGTTCAAGACCTACGGATGCGGCTCCGCCATCGCGTCGTCGTCGCTGGTCACCGAATGGGTGAAGGGCAAGACGCTCGACCAGGCGATGACGATCCGCAATACGCAGATCGCCGAGGAACTCGCGCTGCCGCCGGTCAAGATCCATTGTTCCATCCTCGCCGAGGACGCCATCAAGGCGGCCGTTGCGGACTACAGACAGAAGCATGGCGTCGATGACGTGAAATCAGCGGAGCCGAAGGCAATCGACACCCATCTCGCGGCGGACTGAGAAAACGACGAGCTCGACGGCGGCACTGGACGGAGAATCACGAATGGCGGTAACCCTCACACCGACGGCTGCACAGCACGTTTCCATGCACTTGGCCAAGCGCGGCAAAGGCCTGGGCCTGCGGCTGGGCGTGCGCACGACAGGCTGCTCCGGACTTGCCTACAAGATCGAATACGCGGACGATGCCAACCCAGAGGACCTCAGGTTCGAGAGCCACGGCGTCACGGTCGTCGTCGATCCGAAGAGCCTGCCCTACCTCGATGGCACCGAACTCGACTTCGCGCGCGAGGGTCTGAACGAGGGCTTCAAATTCAACAACCCGAACGTGAAGGACGAGTGCGGCTGCGGGGAATCCTTCAACGTCTAGGCGCCACCGTGAATTGCGCGATGCCCTGTGGCCCGCGCTCGCCGCACGAACTGTGTACTGTCTACGCGCTTGCGCCTCGTCTTGCGCAGTTTTCGAGACCGCTCGCCCGACCAGAACATGATCGACTTCTCCCGCAATCATTTCGACCTGTTCGGCCTGGCGCAGACATTTTGCTGCGATCCCGCCGCGCTCGACCGCGCGTACCGCCGGTTGCAATCGGACGTGCATCCGGATCGGCACGCCGGAGCGAGCGACGCCCAAAAGCGCCTTGCGCAACAATCGTCCGCGCAGGTGAACGAGGCCTATCGCACGTTGCGGAGCCCGGTGCAGCGCGCGCAGTACCTGCTGCGGCTCCATGGCATCGACCCGGTGAGCCCGTCCGACACTGCGCTGCCGCTCGACTTCCTGGAGCGGCAACTGGAACGACGGGAACAGGCAGCGGAAGCGCAGGCGGAAGGTGACGTCGGGCGTCTCGCGGACCTGCTTGCCGACGCCCGCGCCGAAAGCCTGGCGCTCGAAGGCGTGCTTGGGAAGGTCCTTGACGGCGATCACGACTATGCGGCCGCCAGGATGCGGGTTCGCGAGCTCACGTTTCTTTCCAAGCTCGCCGACGACATCGACGCCATGCTGACGGCGATCGACTCCTGATGGCGCTCTTCCAGATTTCCGAACCCGGTGAATCGCCGGCGCCGCACAAGCGCAAACGGGCGGTCGGCATCGACCTCGGCACAACCAATTCCCTCGTTGCCACGGTGCGCAATGGCCTGGCCGTCGTGCTGCCGGATGGCGAAGGTCGACCGTTGGTGCCGTCGATCGTTCGCTATGGCGAGCGCGGCGTCGAAACCGGCTACGACGCGATGGCGCACCAGACCGACGATCCGCAGAACACGGTCGTCTCGGTCAAGCGCCTGATGGGCCGGGGCTTGGCCGACCTGACGGACGCGCGGCGTTTCCCGTATCGTTTCGTGGACGCGCCGGGCATGGTCAAGCTCGACACGCGATGCGGCGTGAAGAGCCCGGTCGAAATTTCGGGCGACCTGTTGCGCGCGCTGCGCCAGCGGGCGGCGGACTCCCTGGGCGGCGAAGTCGACGGGGCGGTGGTCACGGTGCCCGCCTACTTCGACGACGCGCAGCGGCAGGCCACCAAGGATGCGGCCAAGCTCGCCGGCCTGCCTGTCCTGCGCCTGCTCAACGAGCCGACCGCGGCGGCGATCGCCTATGGCCTCGACAACGCGGCGGAAGGCGTCTATGCCGTCTACGACCTGGGCGGCGGCACGTTCGACATTTCCATCCTTCGCCTGTCGCGTGGCGTGTTCGAAGTGCTCGCCACGCATGGCGACTCGGCATTGGGCGGCGACGACTTCGACCATCGGGTGTTCTGCTGGATCATCGAAGCGGCCAAGCTGCCGCCGTTGTCGCCGTCGGACGCGCGGCTGCTGCTGGTCAAGGCGCGGGAAGCCAAGGAAAACCTGTCGGAACACGACACGGCGCTCGTGGTGGCAACGCTCGCCAGTGGCCAGGCCGTCAACCTGACGCTGACCAAGGCGATCTTCACCGAGATCACCGCCAACCTCGTGGCCAAGACTCTGCAGCCGGTCAGGCGTGCGCTGCGCGACGCGCAGCTTCGGCCCGCGGACGTGAAGGGCGTCGTGATGGTGGGCGGCGCCACGCGCATGCCGCAGGTGCGGCGCGCGGTCGCCGAGTTCTTCGGCCAGCCGCCGCTGACCAATCTCAACCCCGACGAGGTCGTTGCCCTCGGCGCGGCGATCCAGGCCAACAAGCTCGCGGGAAACCGCGAGCGAGACGACGACTGGCTGCTGCTCGACGTCATTCCGCTGTCGCTCGGGCTCGAAACGATGGGTGGGCTCACGGAAAAGATCATTCCGCGCAACTCGACCATCCCGATCGCACGCGCGCAGGAGTTCACGACCTACAAGGACGGCCAGACCGCGATGGCCATTCACGTCGTGCAAGGCGAGCGGGAAAGGGTGGCGGACTGCCGTTCGCTCGCGCGCTTCGAACTGCGCGGAATTCCGCCGATGGTGGCGGGGGCCGCGCGCGTCAAAGTTACATTCCAGGTCGACGCCGATGGACTCCTCGACGTCGCGGCGCGCGAGCAGGGCACGGGCGTCGAGGCCACGATCACCGTCAAGCCGTCCTACGGACTGTCGGATGGCGAAATCGCGAAGATGCTGGCGGACTCCTTTACGCATGCGGCCGACGACATGCAGGCGCGCGCGCTGGCCGAAATCCAGGTGGAGGCCGACCAGATCGTCGCGGCCACCGAGTCCGCGCTGGCCATCGACGGCGAACTCGTCGCCGGTGACGAGCGCGACACCATCGATGCGGCGCTGGCGGATCTGCGGCGGCTGCGCAACGGCACCGACCACCTAGCGCTGCGTGCCGCCGTCGAGGCGCTCAATCACGCCACCGGCGAATTCGCGGCGCGGCGGATGGACCGCAGCGTGTCGCGCGCGTTGACCGGCAGGCGCGTCGAAACGCTGCAAGGCTGATCCAAGATGCCCGAAATCATCGTCCTGCCGCATGCCGACATTTGTCCCGAGGGCAAGACATTCGAGGCGCAGCCGGGCGTGTCGATTCTCGACAACCTGCTGGATCAGGGCCTCGACGTCGAGCATGCGTGCGAGAAGTCCTGCGCCTGCACGACCTGCCACGTGATCGTGCGAGAGGGCTTCGACTCGCTTCCGCCGTCGTCCGACGACGAAGACGACCTGCTCGACCGTGCCTGGGGACTCACCGCCCTGTCGCGACTGTCCTGCCAGGCGATCGTCGACGACAGGAAACTCGTGATCGAGATCCCTCGTTACACGATCAACCAGGTGAAGGAGGGGCGATGAAGTGGACGGACGTCAACGAGGTCGCCATCGCGCTTGCCGACGCGCATCCCGACGTCGATCCGCGCTACGTGCGATTCACCGACCTGCACCGATGGGTGTGCGCGTTGCCGGGCTTTGCCGACGACCCCGAGCGCAGCGGCGAGAAGATTCTCGAGGCGATTCAGGCGGCGTGGATCGACGAAGTCTAGAGCGCCGGGCCGGCAGCCGGCGCTTGCCGGGTCTTCCATAGCGAAACGACGATGCCGCCCGCGATCAGCGCCCCGGTCACGCCCAGGCTCAGCGTCGCGGGGAACTTGCCGACGATTCCCACCAGGAAGATCTTCGCGCCGATGAACACCAGCACCAGCGCGAGCGCGTACTTCAGGTACTTGAAGCGGTGGATCAGCGCAGCCAGCGCGAAGTAAAGCGCGCGCAGGCCCAGGATGGCGAAGATGTTGCTGGTGTAGACGATGAAAGGATCGGTGGTGATCGCGAAGATCGCGGGCACCGAGTCGACTGCGAAGATCAGGTCGACGAACTCCACCAGGCACAGCGCCAGGAACAGCGGCGTGACGCAGTGAACGATGCGGCGTGTGGAAGGGTCGATGCGGCGCACGTAGAATGCGCTGCCATGGAGGCGCTCGGTCACGTTGAGGCGCCGGCGCAGGAATCTTAGCAGCGGGTTGCGCGCGATGTCGGGCACGTGGTCGGCCATCGCCCACATCTTGAATCCCGTGAGCACCAGGAACGCGCCGAACAAATACAGCAGCCAGCTGAACTGGCTGACCAGGGTCGCGCCGAGGCCGATCATGATGGCGCGCAGGACGATCACGCCCAATATGCCCCAGAACAGCACGCGGTACTGGTACTGCGCGGGGATCGCGAAATAGCTGAAGATCAGCGCGATGACGAAGACGTTGTCCATCGACAGCGACTTCTCGAT
>DAOMGB010000048.1:0-26351 GCA_035430095.1 Casimicrobiaceae bacterium
AACTGCGCCCGCCAAACCGGTGGGTGTGCGCCGGTTTGGCGGGCGCAAGCCTTGAGCAACCCGGGGAAACCGGTCGCACGCGGTCAGACTTCCAGATGGGAAAAGAGCACGGTGGACAGGTATCGCTCGCCGAATGACGGGATGATCACCACGATCATCTTGCCGGCATTTTCGGGTCTCCTGGCAACCTCCAGTGCGGCCCATACCGCTGCGCCGGAGGAAATGCCGACAAGCAGTCCCTCCTCGGCCGCCATGCGCCGCGCAATGGACAGCGCGTCGTCGTTCCTGACCCGGATCACCTCGTCATAGATCCCGGTGTTGAGGATCGCCGGCACAAAGCCGGCGCCGATGCCCTGGATGGGATGCGGCCCCTTGCTCCCGCCCGAAAGCACCGGCGAGGCGTCGGGTTCCACGGCGACCACCCGGAGTCCCGGCTTGCGCGCCTTCAGCACCTCTCCCACGCCGGTGATCGTGCCACCGGTGCCGATCCCGGCCACGAAGATGTCGATCCCGCCGTCGGTATCACGCCAGATTTCCTCCGCCGTCGTCTTGCGATGGATTTCCGGGTTGGCCGGATTCTCAAACTGCTGCAGGATGAAATAGCGAGGGTCTGTCGCGGCCAGTTCCTGCGCCTTCCGGATCGCTCCGTTCATTCCGTCGGGGCCCGGGGTCAGGAAAAGTTCCGCACCGTAGGCCTTGAGCAGCAGGCGGCGTTCCCGGCTCATCGTCTCGGGCATGACGAACGCGCACTTGATGCCGCGCGCCGCGCAGACCATCGCCACGCCGATCCCCGTGTTGCCCGACGTCGGTTCGAGCACGATGGTGTCCGGCTTGATCCTGCCGGCCTTCTGCGCCGCGTCGATCATCGACAGGCCGATGCGATCCTTGACGCTGTGCGCCGGATTCTGGAACTCGAGCTTAGCGACCACCTGCGCGGCGATTCCCGCAGTCAGGCGATTGATGCGTACCAGCGGCGTGTTGCCGACGAGTTCCGTGACGTTCTGGGCGATGCGCATGCGCGACTCCCGGGTTGAGGTGGCTGGCCGGCAAGTATAGCCACCCCGACCGCAACAACCGAGTCGTCCGGCCGGAACCGCATGTCGGCGCGTTCCACGACCGGCTCCGCCGTGCGAAAATCGGACCATTCCAGACAAAGCGAAGCCCATGGCAGCAACCCCGCAGAAAAAATCATACACGGTCCGCACGTCGGACATCCACGGCCGCGGCGTATTTGCCACGGAAAAGATCCGCAAGGGCACGGTGATCATCGAATACAAGGGCAAGCGCGCGACGTGGGACGAGGCTATGGAGCGTCCCGACAGCGATCCCGACGATTCGGCGCACACGTTCCTGTTCCAGCTGGACGACGGCAACGTGATCGACGCGCGCGTGCGCGGAAACGCCGCTCGCTGGATCAACCACTCCTGCGACCCGAATTGCAAGACTTTCGAGGACGACGCCGGCCGCGTGTTCATCGAGGCGAGGCGCAAAATTCTGCCGGGCGAAGAGCTTTCCTACGACTACCGGCTGCAGATCGACGGCAAGCTCAGCAAGCGCGAGCGTGCACAGTACGTCTGCCGTTGCGGAACGAAACGGTGCCGGGGCTCGCTGCTCTCCAAGGCCCGCTGAGTCCGTCGCGGTTCGCGCCCGCCTTGCGCGCCCGCGCGGGAGCACGGCCCAGGTGAGTCGCGTCCGACTTCATTCCGGCTCCGCACCGACACCGCTGCGACCGGCCGTTGTGTCGGCGCTGCGCGACTGCGCCAACCGCTTCGGCACGGAGATGGCGGCGCAAAAGCTCGCGCTCCTGCGCGCGTGTTCGGCGGCGGCGATACTGGAATCCGGCGAGCTGCTGGCCTACCACGATTGCCTGTTGTTCCTGCTCGCGTATCCCGAGACGGCGCAGCTGCATGCGCTGGCCCGGCGTGAGCTGTTGCGGGTGGCCGGCGCGGCGCGACTCCTCGTGGAGAAAGGCAGCGCGCGCGAGCGGGCGCGCCTTGCCAACTCCGGCGTGGCATGGGCGCCGATGACGATTGCATTCGGTCATACGATCGCGCGCTGGCTCGCGACGCGGCACGCGCCTCACGCCGAAATCGATTCCTTCGACGCCGCGGGCGCGCCGCTGGCGAACCTGTTGCGGCACGCATTGCCGCCGCTGGAGTTCGAGTTGCTCGCCACCGGTGAGGACGATTCCGATGCCTTGCTGGCGCAGGCATGCGAAGGTTATGGCGGCACGCGCCTCGAGTGGCTGGTGCGACAGTTGGACCGCCTGCCGTGCAGCGACGAGTTGCGGGAGCACCTGTTCGACTCCCTTCACGCGTACATCACGATCAGCCCGGGTGCGAGCACCTTGTCGCGGACCTTCGTGCGCGGACTTCCCGCGAAGACATTCCATGTCCGCGATGGCCTGCGACGCGTTGCCGATCCACGGGCGACGCTCGCCGAGCCACTGGCCAGGGCGCCCGCGCTCTCCCGAGCCGAGCGCGTTCACCTGCTCGATGCGGGCCGGGCGATGCTGGCAAGTCTCGGCCGCGAAACCGACGCAATCGCCGCCGCCAACCCCGAGGGCATCGAATATCACATGCTGGATCGAGGCGTCGCGATTGCGTTGTACACGATGGCGCCCGGCCGCCGCCTGCCGCTCGATTCGCACGTGGGCTTCATGCTGTTCAGGAATTCCGTTCCGGTGGGCTATGGCGGCGCCTGGCCATTCCTGGGAACCGCGAAGATCGGCGTCAATATCTTCGCGCCCTACCGTGGCGGCGAATCGGCCTACCTGTTCTGCCAGGTGCTTCGCGTCTACGCACAGCGCTTCGGCGTCGACCACTTTATCGCCGAGCCTTCGCAGTTCGGCGGCGGCAATCGCGAGGGCCTCGAATCCGGCGCCTTCTGGTTCTACTATCGACTGGGTTTCCGACCGGTGACGCCAAGGTTGGCTGAACTCGCGGACCGTGAGTTCGAGCGCATGCGGCGCGAACCGGGATACCGGGCACCGATCGAGGTCCTGCGTCGCTTCACGCGGTCGGACATCGCGCTGCGACTCCCCGGGACGCGCCCGAGCGGCGGGGGCGAGGCACTCCCGTCCTGCGACCCCGCGGACCTGTCGACGGCGGTCTCCACATGGATTGCAACGCGCTTCCGCGGCGATCGCGACGCCGCGGCAAGCAGTGCGCTGCGCCAGGCGTCCCGCGCGCTTGGCGTTCGGGGTTCCTCCGGCTGGCCGTCCGGCGAACGCGCCGCGTTCGAGTCCTTTTGCCTGCTGCTGGCCATGGTGCCCGACCTGGAACGTTGGCCGGCCCGGGACAAGGCCGGGGTCGTCGCCGTGGCGCGGGCCAAGGGTGGAAACGAGTTTCGCTACTTCGACCTCCTCCGCAAGCACACGCGAATGCAGGCAGCGCTGAGGGCGATTGCCGCGAAGGCCGCCTGAACGGCAGGCATACGCTTGCGCGAAGCAAAGGCTCCGCCGGTTACAATCGTCGTCTCGTCAGCCTTCATTGCCCCACGGATAGAACAATGGCCCGCAAGAGACACCTGAAGTCGGCCGGCAAGCTGGTCGTGCTCGATCATGATTCCAAAATCCTGGCGGGAAATCCGCTGGGCGACCCGTCGTCGCGCAAGCTGGCCGTCTGGCTTCCCCCCGGCTACGACGACGGGACTACGCGCGGTCGCAGCGCCGGAAAGGGCAAGCGCTACCCCGTGCTGTGGGACATGGTCGGATTCACCGGATCGGGCATGGCGCACGTCGGATGGCGGCCGTTCGACGAAAACGTGCCCGAACGCGCGGCCCGGCTCATCCACGAGCGCAGGATGGGACCGTGCATCATCGTGTTTCCCGATTGCTTCACGTGCCTGGGCGGCAACCAGTACATCAATTCATCGGCCATCGGCGCGTATGCGGACTACCTTACGCGCGAACTGATTCCGTTTGTCGACCGTGAGTTCCGCACGCTGGCCTCACGCGACCACCGCGGCTGCTTCGGCAAATCGTCCGGCGGGTACGGCGCCATCATCCACGGCATGAAATACGCGAAGCATTGGGGCGCCATCGCGGACCACTCCGGCGACGCCTACTTCGACTTCTGCTACCTCACCGACTGGCCGCGAACGTTGAACGAACTTGACCGCCATCGGCGGCCGCGCCGGCGCCCGGGCGAGATCGACATCGTGAAGGACGCGGCGGACACCGGCGCCGGATACGACGACGGCCGCGTCAAGCGCTTTCTTGATGCCATGTGGTCCAGGGAAAAACTGAGCGAGGCCGACGGCCACGCGCTGATGCAGATCGCGATGGCGGCCTCCTACGACCCCGATCCCGCGGCGCCACTGGGATTCCGGCTGCCGGTCGACCTGGAAACCGGGGAACTGTTGCCCGAGCGCTGGAAGCAGTGGCGCAAGCACGACCCCATTCACCTGGTAGGCCGATACGAGGCCAACCTCAAGTCATTGCACGGCATCTACGTCGATTGCGGCTGGCGCGACCAGTACCACCTTCATTTCGGGGCCAGGATACTGTCCCGCGAACTGACCCGGCACGGCATACGCCATACCTACGAGGAGTTCGACGATTCGCACTCGGCAGTGGATTACCGGATGGATGAAAGCCTCCCCTTCCTGTATCGGGCACTGAAGCCTTGACCGTGCCCGGTCCCCGCGAATCGACCGCTTCCGCCATGCCCGGCCTTCGCGTGCTGGTCGGTTCCGTGCTCATGTGCGTATTCGTTACCGCGACGCTGACGATCGCGTTGCCGACGCGGGCGGCCGGCAACGCGGAGGCCAACTCGGCGGCGGCGCAGAACCTCGATTTCCAGGCTGGCATGGAATCCATCCAGGTCAGCGACTGGGACCGGGCAATTGCCAGTCTCAACATCGCGCTGGTGGCGCTTCCAACCAATGCCGATCTGCAGAATTGGCTGGGCTATGCCTATCGCAACACGGGCAAGTACGACGAGGCGCTCGAGCACTTTCGCGCGGCGCTCGATCTCGATCCGGCACACCGCCTCGCCAACGAGTATGCCGGCGAGACCTACCTGCTCAAAGGGAACAAGTCCAAGGCGCGAGAGCATCTCGCGACCCTCGGCCGCATTTGCGGCAGGCAGTGCGATGAATACGTGGCGCTGCAGAAGGCCATTGCCGTCGCCAAATGAACCGCCCATCGCCACGATGGCCGCGGCACCGGCATCAAACTGACGAAAGGAATCGACATGCGCTGGGGTGACATGCGTCAAAGCGAGAACGTCGAGGACGTCACCGGAGGACAGTCCGGCGGCGGCGGTGGATTCGGCGGCGGTGGAATGAAGCTGGGCGGCGGCGCGATGATCCTGGTCGTGATCGTGAGCCTCCTGTTCGGCGTCAATCCGTTGCAGTTCCTGGGCATGATGGACGGCGGCGCGCCGCCGGCTCCAATTCCCGCACCCTCGCCCAAGGTCGCGCCACCGGGATATGGGCCGCAGGCCGCCAAGGGTTCCGACAACCCGGACAAGGCGCTGTCGGCGCGCGTTCTCGGCGATACCGAGGACGTGTGGACCGCGCTGTTCCAGGCCATGGGATCCCGCTACGAGCCGCCCAGGCTCGTCCTCTTCAGCCGGACAACGACATCCGCGTGCGGTCGCGCAAGCTCGGCCTCCGGCCCGTTCTATTGTCCCGCCGACCGCAAGCTCTACCTCGACACGGAGTTCTTCAGGGAATTGCAGGGCAGGTTCGGGGCGCCAGGCGACTTCGCGCAGGCCTACGTGATCGCGCACGAGGTCGGGCATCACGTGCAGAACCTGATGGGCACCATGGGGCAATACGACCAGGCCGCAGGGAAGCTCGACGAGCGTCGCCGCAATGCGTTGTCGGTGCGCCTCGAGTTGCAGGCGGACTGCTACGCGGGCGTATGGGGCTTCTATGCCGCCAAACGCAACCTGCTGGAGCCGGGCGACGCGCAGGAAGGACTGCGCGCCGCGTCGGCCGTCGGCGACGACTCGATCCAGAAGATGTCGCGGGGCTACGTCGTGCCCGAAGGCTTCACGCACGGATCGGCGGAACAGCGGATGAAGTGGTTCCAGACCGGGCTGCAGTCGGGCGACCCGCGCGCGTGCAACACCTTTGCGGCAAAGGGTGCCTAGCCCGATCGACGCTCGGCCGGACCGCCGGCGCGCCACGCAGGACGGGACCCGACATCAACACGAACCCAATGACCGGCCGATGCAGTCCAACCTGACCTGTCCGGGGTGCCGCAACCCGATGCAGGCGCTGGACCTCGAGCGTCGCGCATCGGGCACCGTCGTCGTCGACATGTGCGTGACGTGCGAAACGCTGTGGTTCGACCCGATGGAGAGTCCGCTGCTGTCGCCCGCGGCGACGCTCGAACTGTTTCGCGCGATTCGCGATGCGAAACCCGAGACGCGGACAACGCTGCCGCGGTCCATGTCGTGCCCGCGATGCGACACGCCGCTCGCCCTGACGCAGGACCTGCAGCACAGCACCCGATTCTCCTATTTCCGTTGTCAGCGCGGCCACGGCCGGCTGACGCCATTCTTCCAGTTCCTGCGCGAAAAGAATTTCATCCGTCCGGTGCCTCCGGAAGATCTCGAACGGCTCAAGTCGCTGGTGAAGATCGTTCGCTGCTCGAGTTGCGGCGCGCCCGTCGACCTCGAGAAGTCCACCGCCTGCGAATTCTGCCGTGCCCCGATCGCCATCCTCGACCCCGATGCGGCCCGGCGGGCGGTGAGCGAACTCTCGGCCGCCCAGGCGAACGCCCAGCCCGCCATCGACGACGCGGCGCGCGCCGCGGCCGGTATCCTGGCGGCCGCGGAGTTCGAACGGGCGCTGGCGCGCGAAAAGGCACAGCGAAAGGACGGATTCGCCCTGGACCTGATCCAGGTCGGGTTCTCCGCCCTGGCCGCCATGCTGTTGTCGCGATGACGGCCGGGCCGCTCCGGTCGATGTTGGCCCCGGCGCGGCCAAAGGATTAGAATTGTCACTTTCCCCCTCTGTGCAACGAACATCATGATCATCTTTCGCTCCCTGCTCGCCCTCTCCCTGATCGTTGGCTCCGCCAGCGCCGTCGCCCAGACGAGCGCCCCGAGTCCCGCGCCCGCGACCTCCGCCGCGGCGACCCCTGCCGCGGTGACTCTGCCCGCCGCAACGTGCGCCAAGCCGGCACGCTATCCCGGCGCCAAGGCCAGCGACACCCGGAAAGCCGCATGGCACAACGACGTGAAGGCCTGGGGCGAGTGCATCAAGGCCTACGTGGCCGATCTGCGGGCGCAGATCGACGCCAGGATCAAGCTCGCCAACAGCACGATCGAGGACTACAACGCGGCCCTCAAGGAACTTCAGGCGGATCAGGCCGACGCAGAGTCCGGCGGGTCGACCGCCAATACCAAACCCAAGTAGTCGGGGCATGGCATGGACCCGGTGACGGCCGGGGTGCCGAAAGGGACATCCGGGTGACCTTCGCGCGCGCTACGGCCCACCTCGCAGCCGTGCCCACGACGGCGGCCGACGACACGGCGCGCGCAGTCGCACTCGTTCTGCGCGAGGGATTCGACCGCCACTACGCGCTGTTCCGCGATTGCGCGCGCACGGCCAAGCGCCATTTCGAATCCGCCAACTGGCGCGCCATTCGCCACGTGGCGCGCGACCGCATCGATTTCTACGACAAGCGCGTCCTGGAAACCGTCGCCCGCATCCGCAACGAATTTCGTTCGGCGGGCCTCGAGGGCGGTGGCGCCGACGCCCTGTGGGCGCGCATCAAGCTGCACTTCATCGGGATGCTGATCGACCACAAGCAGCCCGAACTGGCGGAAACGTTTTTCAACTCGGTCTCATGCAAGATCCTGCACCGGGCGTATTTCCACAACCGGTTCCTGTTCGTGCGGCCGGCAATTTCCACCGAGCACATCGAGGCCGACCCGCCGACCTATCGCAGCTACTACCCGCTGGAAAAGGGCCTGCGCCACGCGCTGATGGACATCGTCCTCGACTTCAATCTCACGCGGCGCTTCGCCGATTTCGGAAACGACTTGCGCAACGTGCTCGCCGCGTTCCGCAAGCGCGCGCCGCGGCCGTTCCGCCCGGAAGCCAACCAGCAGATCCAGGTGCTGTCGACGCTGTTCTTCCGCGACCAGACCGCCTACATGGTCGGGCGCATCGTCAACGGCATCAATTCCTATCCGTTCGCGGTGGCGCTGAAGCACGCGCCTGACGGCCTGCTCTACATCGACGCGCTGCTGCTGGACGACGTCGAGCTGGCGCTGCTGTTCTCGGCCAATCGGTCGTACTTCCTGGTCGACATGGAAGTGCCCTCGGCCTACATCGCCTTCCTGCGCAGCGTCGTGCCGGACAAGACCGCCGCCGAGCTGTACACGATGGTCGGGTTGCAAAAGGCGGGCAAGAACCTGTTCTATCGCGACTTCCTGCACCACCTCGCGCACTCGCGGGACCGCTTCATCATCGCTCCCGGCATCAGGGGCCTGGTGATGAGCGTGTTCACGCTGCCGTCCTACCCCTATGTGTTCAAGGTGATCAAGGACCGGATCGCCGCCTCGAAGGACACCGACCGCGCCAAGGTGATGCGCAAGTATGCGCTGGTCAAGCACCACGACCGCGCGGGACGGATGACCGACATCCTCGAGTATTCTGACGTTGCGTTTCCGCGAAACCGGTTCTCTCCGGAACTGCTGGCCGAGCTGAAGGACGTGGCGCCGTCGCAAGTGGAGGAGGAGGACGACCGCATCGTGGTCCGGCACGTCTACATCGAGCGCCGGATGACACCGCTCAACCTCTACCTCGAAGGTGCCGACGACGCGCAGCGGATCCATGCCGTGCGCGGCTACGGCGACGCGATCCGCGAGCTGGCAACCGTCAACATCTTCGCCGGCGACCTGCTGTTCAAGAATTTCGGCGTGACCCGCTACGGCCGCGTGGTCTTCTACGACTATGACGAGATCGAATACCTCGCCGACTGCAAGTTCAGGAAGATCCCGACGCCGCCGCCGGACTACGACGAGATGTCGAGCGATGTCTGGTATCCCGTCGGGCCGCTGGACGTGTTCCCGGAGGAATTCGCGACGTTCCTGCTGACCGACGTGCGCGTGCGCGAAGCGTTCCTCGCGTTCCACGGCGACCTGCTCGATGCGGCCTGGTGGCAGAAGGTGCAGGGCGACATTGCCCGCGGAGAGCAGGCCGAAGTCCTGTCGTACTCGGCCAGCCAGCGCTTCACGCCGCCCGCCCACAGGGGAACGGGCTAGCGGAGTCGCGCCGGGGCGACGGGCCGCCTGTTGCGGGTTTGGCGCACGGTGCTATTCTCGCGACCATCGACCCGACGGAGTTCGCGCATGACGCTTCCGCCCTCCCGCTGCCGCGCGCTGTTGCTGGCCACCGCCGCCCTGACGCTCGTCGCCTGCGAAAATCCGATCAAGAAGAAGGAAGAGGAGATCGCGAAGAGCACCTTTGCCTGCTCGTACAATGGCGAGCGCTACGTGGTGCGCTTCAACCAGGGCGAGGCCCGCGTTTTGCTGCCCGAGATGCAGCCCGTTACGCTGTACCAGCTGCCAACTTCCTCGGGCGTGCGCTACAGCAACGGCACGATGGAATTGCGCGGCAAGGGCTCGGAGCTGCAGCTGATCCGCGACGGCGTCGTGACCCCGCTCAAGGACTGCGAACCCTACGCCATCATGCCGGCCAAGTAATCCTGGCTCCCGCAGCGCCCTTGGCGTCGTCATCGCTCGAAACTAAACCGGCCACCGGCGTCATCGGCACCGGCGCCATGGGCATGGGTGTCGTGGAAAGTCTGCTGCGCCACGGCTTTCCCACCCACGCGCGCGACATCCGGGACGATGCGATGCGCAGGGCCACACGTCTTGGTGCCACATGCCACGCGAGCGCCGCCGCGCTGGCGTTGGCCTGCGACATCGTCGTCGTGCTCGTGGTGGACGCAGCGCAAGCGGACGACGTGCTCTTCGGCGCCGGCGGCGTGACCCGCGCCGCGCCTCACGCCCCCGTGGTCGTCCTTTCGTCGACCGTCGCCCCCGACGACGCCTCGGCGATGGCCGTACGGCTTGCCGCGCATGGCGTCGCATTGGTCGATGCCCCGGTTTCAGGGGGGCCCGGGCGGGCCGCCGACGGCAGCATGACCATCATGGTCGCCGGCGACGCCGCCGCGCGCACGCGGTGCGAGCCGGTTTTCGCAGCGGTGGCAGGACGCGTGTTCAACCTGGGCGACGTTCCCGGCGACGCCTCGAAATTCAAGATCGTCAACAACATGCTCGCGGCCGCGAACCTCGCGGCGGGCGCGGAAGCGCTGGCGCTGGCGAGCAAGGCGGGCCTCGACCTCAAGCGCCTGGTGGACGTCGTCAACGCCAGTTCCGGCGGCAGCTGGATTTTTGCGGACCGCATGCCGCGCGCGCTGGCGGGCGACTTTGCTCCGAGGGCCGCCGGCCGGATATTGGCCAAGGACGTCGGCATCGCCGTGGAATTCGCCGCGCGGCTCGGGGTGGATGCGACCTTCGCCAATGCGGCGAGCGACGCGTTCCAGCGCATGGTCGATGCGGGTTACGGTGACGAGGACGACGCCGCGATGGTCAAGTTCATGCGGGAAATGAGCAACCGGTGACCGCCGCCCGGCGAGTCATCTGGTCCCGGCGCGCATGCCCTCGTCGACATCCATGTACATCCATCCCTCGTTGCGCATGGGGTGCGGCACGTAGTTGCGGACCCAGGGATGCGCCAGCGTGTCCTCGGTGTCGTTGATCCGCACCCGCCACGGCGCATAGGCAACGACCAGCTCCGTCATCCGGTCGAACAGGCGGGTTCGCTCCGGAGAATCCGGAAGTTTCCGGGCGTCGTCGAACAGCTTGTTGAATTCGGGCAGGTTGAAGCGCGAATAGTTGGCCTGCCCGATGCTGGGACCGTACAGAAGCTGCATGAAATTCTCGGCATCGGGGTAATCGGCGTTCCAGCCGTCGTCCCGAACCGGCAGGCGACCCATGCGGCCCATCTTGCGCAGTTCCGGCAGCTTGTCGTACTTGAACGTGACGCGGATGCCGATCGCGTCCAGGTTCTTCTTCCACAGTTCGTCGCGCTCACGCGCCACGGACGTGGGCGGCGACCAGCGTTCGATCACGAGCGGCTTTCCTTCCGGATTTTCACGGTAGCCGTCGCCGTCGCGGTCCTTGTAGCCGAACTTGTCCAGCAATGCGCGCGCGGCCGCGGGATCGAAGATCTGCGCGCCGGTCTTGAGCTTCGGATTGTAGCCGGCGATGTCGGGTGGAATGGGCCCGCTGGCGGGAAGCGCGCGGCCCGCATACAGCACGCGAATGGCCTCGTCGTTGTTGTAGGCCATGCCGATGGCGCGGCGCAGCGCGATGCGCGCAGGTTCGTAGCCGCCGACCACCGGGTCCTCCATGTTGAAATAGGTAAACGAGACGCTCGGCCGGACCAGCACCTGGTGCAGGATGCCCTTGGACTCGAGGGCCGGCTTGAGCCTGCCGTTGGCAAGCGCCTGGTCGATGAGGTTGGCCGGAAGCAACGGCAAATAGTCGATTTCCCGGTTGAGGAACGCGAGCCAGCGTCCCTGCCCTTCCTCGATGATGTTCACCTCGATGCGGGACACCAGCGGCAGGCGCTTGCCTTTCAGGGCCGCGGCCACGGGCTCCGATGCCGCGGGGAGCGGACCGGCCGGCGTGTATTTGACTTCGCGATAGCCGGGATTCGCCAGCAGCTCGATTCGCGAACTGCGCTTGTATTGCCCGAGCATGAACGGACCGGTCCCCACGGGATGCGCGCCGATGTCGTTGCCATAGGCCTCGACGACCTCGCGCGCCATGGCCGCGGTGTTGGGAACGGCGAGAACGTACAGGAAGCGCAGGTCGGCCTCGTTCAGGCGAATCTTCAGCGTATGGCGATCGACCACCGTCAGCCCGGCGACCGGCGCATCGTAGTCGAACTTGCCGGACTTGAGCGCCTTGGCGCGCAGGTCGTCCAGACCGACGATCTTGCGTTCGAGCATCCAAAGCCACGGCGACTGAACCGCCGGGTCCAGGATGCGCTTCAGAGCGTAGGCATGATCGGCGGCGGTCAATTCGCGCGGCTTGCCGCGAAACGCGGGATCGGGCGTGAAGAGGATGCCCTTCTTCACCTTCATCGTGTAGACCTTGCCGCCCTCCTCCACCACCGGCATCGACTCGAGCGTGCGCGGCACCAGCTTCACCGGCCGCGCCAGGTAGTCGTAGTCGAGCATCGCCTCGTTGATGAGCGCAATGATGTCGTCGGAGGCCGCGTCGGAGGCGAATGCGGGGTCGAAGCTCGTCTCCGCGATCGGCAGCACCACGTGCAGCGTCCTTACGCTATCCGCCGCTCGAGCCGGCGACCAGGTCGACGCCGCGATCAGCAGGGCCAATGCAACGGCAAACCCGGATGAGCGCGTGACGCGGATCGACGAGGCCATGGACAATGCAATCTCCGGGACATCGGCACGAGATGGCTATAATCGTAGCATTCGCAGGAGCCGCCTCGCTCGAGGCCGGCCGCGCCCACCGACCGGGACGTCAACCACGGGACGACTTGACGATGGAAATGAAGCGACTCAGCGGCGGCAGTCTTCGCGCCGCAGGTTATGACCAGCGGGCGCAAACGCTCGTCGTCGAACTGACCGCCGGTACGTTTGAGTATCGCGGCGTGACACCGGAAATGTGGCGCCGCTTTTCGGGTGCATCGTCGCCGTGGAGCTACTTCCGCGACAATATCGAGGAAGAATTCCCGGCCAAGCGAGTGCGTTGACGCGCCGACAGGCGAGCCGACGCGCGCGACGGGACCGCCCGCCGCGCGCATCGTGCGCTTGTCGCTCCGGTGACTTGGGCTACTGCGCGAGACTTACTGGATTGTCAGCTTGCGACCCGTCAACGCCGGCTTTTTCGCGAGCTTGAGTTCCAGCACGCCGTTTTCGTATTTCGCCTGGCTCGCGGCCTCGTCGAGTTCGACAGGCAGGACGAAGCTCCGGTAGACCGCACCGTAATGGCGTTCGCTGCGCAGCACGCGCGCGCCGCTTCCGGCGTCCGTCTCCTTGACGTCCGAAACCTTCTTCACTTCGGCGGCGATCGTGACCTGGTTGCCTTCGATCGTCACTTGGATGTCGTCCCGGTTCACTCCCGGGATTTCCGCGTGGACGACGTAGTTGCCGTTCGCCTCGGTGACGTCGACCTTGATGGTAGCGGCGGATTCTCTCGCCGGACGGACCGGCGTGAAAAAGCCGCGGAACAACTCATCGATGCCGGCGCCCGCGAACGGGTCGTACAATTGGACGGTTTGCATGGTATGACTCCTGTTGTCGGTGATCGGTCGTGGTGCGCGGCGTGCCCCGGGTTTGACCTAACGCAAGACACTGCACCGCTCGCAATGACAATCTGAGGCCGGTGGCAACGGTTTCAAGGGCCGCACTTGCGTCCGGGATGCCACGGCGCGACGATAGCCTCGGGAAGTGTCCGGCTGCGCGCCTCCCGCGATGATGGCGGCCCATGGCGACGCCAGTCACTTTCGATCGGAGAACTTGCATGTCCACATCCCCGCACCAAATGACCGCCGCGCAGCGCGGCGCCTTGAAGGCAAGGCTGGTCGCCCGCCGGGCCGCGCTGCGGACAGAGATCGCGGCCAAGCTCAACGCCCAGGACGACCCGGCCCTGCTGGGCCTGCAAAACCGCATCGAGGAGAGGGACGACTGGGCGGTCGCCGACCTGGAGACGGCGCTGGACGTCGCAGAAGTGTCGCGCGATGCGGCGGAGCTTCAGGACGTCGAAGCGGCCATCGAGCGCATCGACACCGATGCGTACGGCAGCTGCATCGCGTGTGGCAACGCGATACCGCTGGCGCGCCTCGAGGCCAAACCAATGGCCGCTCGCTGCATCGCGTGTCAGGAGAAGCTCGAAGCCGCCATGCGTCATGCCGGCGCCGGGACGATCTAGCGCGTTACTTCGACGCCGCGCGCGCGGCCCCGCCTTTCGCGTATTTTTCCACCCAGGCGAAGAACTCGCCGTACCAGTGCCGCGAATTCTGCGGCTTCAGGATCCAGTGATTTTCGTCCGGGAACCAGACCAGGCGCGCCGGCACGTCCTTCGCCTTGAGGGAGTTGTAGTACTGGAGCCCCTGGGTGGCGGGAACGCGAAAGTCCTGCTCGCCGTGGATCACCAGCGTCGGGGTCTTGGCCGACTTCACGTAGTGATGCGGCGACTGCCGCATCACCTGCGCCGGATTGTCCCAGTGAAACGCGCCAAGTTCCTTCGAGAAGAACTTGTACGCGTCGGTGGCCATCATGCTGACCCAGTCGTAGCACCCAGCATGGCACACGTAGGCCTTGTACCGGTCGGTGTGGCCGTTCATGAAGGCCGCCATGAATCCGCCGTAGCTGCCGCCCGTCGCCACCAGCCGCGTCCGGTCGATATATCCCTGCTTCAGCATGAAGTCCGTCGCGGCCTCGGTGTCCGCGTATTCCTTTTCTCCGTAGCGCGACGTGATCGTTTCCAGGAATTTCTGGCCGAAGCCGGATGAGCCATGGTAGTTGACGCACGCCACCACGTACCCGCGCCCAGCGAAGACCTGCGTATTCCAGCGGAAATGCCAGGTGTCCTGGTGCGCAGCGTGCGGGCCGCCGTGAATCGAATGCAGCAGTGGCCACTTCTTCCCCGATCCCGCGCTTCCGTCAAAGCCGGGCGGATAGACGACCCACACCTGGACCGGCTCGCCATGCCAGCCCTTGACCGTGAATTCACGCACTTCGCCCAGCGCGTGACGCGCCAGCAGCGCGCGGTTCATCGATTCGATTCCCCGCTCGGCGGAGCCATCCCCGCGCGACGCGAACACTTGCGGCGGATGGGTGGCCGCTGCGCGGGTAAATGCCAGGACGCCGCCGGAGCGCGATCGTGCGAAACCCGAGATGGCTCCCCCCCGCACGAGCAGGTCGGGCGCGGCGGCCTCCAGCTCGAGGCGGTAGAGGCCCACGCGGCCGCGATCCTCCGCGAGGAACAGCAATCCGCCGGAATCGGGCGTCCATTGCGCGTGCATCGGAGCACGGTCGAATTTCGGCGCCAGCGTGCGCGTGGCGCCGCCCCGGCGCCGGAGCAGCGTCAGGTGGCCCTGGTCATTGAATGCGCGATCGGTGTCGTGCGACGTGAACACCAGCCATCTGCCGTCAGGCGAATAGCTCGGCGCCACGTCGTCGGTGCCCGAGGTCGCGGTCGGCACGTGCTTGCGGCGCGTGACGAGGTCGACCGTGACAATGTCGCGCTGGTTCATGAAGTCCGGCTCGGTCCCAAGGTCGGCGGTGATGGCGAGTTGCGTTCCGTCCGGCGAGATGTCGTAATCGTCCGCCGACGGGTCCCACGGCGGAAGCGCCAGTCCGAGTCCGGCCAGCAGGTCTTCGCTGTGCCCCGTGCGCACGTCGCACGCGAGAACGTGGGGCTCCTTGCCGTCGGCAATCCAGTGATCCCAGTAGCGCGTCGCCGCACGCTCGGTGGTGTGCGCCTTGACCCTGGAATCGCGACGCTCCTTGAGGCGCTTGCCCTGGGCGGCATCTGTCGACAGGTCCGGCCAGACCCAGGACACGAACGCAATCCGCCGGCTGTCCGGAAACCACTTCGGTGACGCGGCGCCCGTCGCCACCTTGGTGACGCGTTCCGCTTCCCCACCATCCGGTGCAATCCGGTAGACCTGCGGCTCGCTGTCGTCCTTGCGCTTGGCGATGAACGCGATCCACTTTCCGTCGGGCGACCAGCGCGGATCGCTGTCCTTGTCGCCGACGGTCAGTCGTCGCGCGCGGCCGGCCTTGACGGCCTCAGCGTCGCGGGCGTTCGTCTTGCCCGCGGTCGAATCGCCGAGTCCCGTCGGAAACAGCCACAGTTCGGTCTTGCTCTGGTCGGTGTCCATGACGAACGACGTCACGGGCACGCACGCGTACCGGCCGTCCGGAGACAGCGTTGGATTGCCCATGCGCTTGATTTGCCATAGCGCTTCGACGTCCAGGGGCGGCAAGGCGCGGGAACGGCCGACGCTTCGGGAGGGCATGGGGATGACCTTAAGTTAGAATGGCGGAGCGCGGATTCTAGCGCGCGTGCCGATTCCCGGCCCGCCTCGCAATTTCGGAAACCGTTCCCATGACTCAAATGAATTACCGCAGGCTCGGACGCTCCGGGCTCAAGGTCAGCGAACTCTCTTTCGGTTCCTGGGTCACGTACGGCAACCAGATGGGCAGCGACGCGGCCCGCGAGTGCATGGCCGCGGCCTATGATGCCGGGGTCAACTTCTTCGACAACGCCGAGGTCTACGCCAAGGGCAAGTCCGAAACCATCATGGGCGAGGTGTTCAGGCAGACCGGCTGGCGGCGCTCGTCCTACATCGTCTCGACCAAGTTCTTCTGGGGCCTTCACGACGGCCCCAACGAGCGCAACACGCTCAACCGCAAATACCTGATGCAGGCAATCGACGGTTCGCTCGAGCGGCTGCAGCTCGACTACGTCGACCTCGTCTACTGCCATCGCCCGGATCCGGAGACGCCGCTCGAGGAAACGGTGCGCGCGATGTCCGACATCGTGGCCTCGGGAAAGTCCATCTACTGGGGCACGTCGGAATGGAGCGCGCCGGAGATCGCTGCGGCGTGGCACATTGCCGACCGCCATGGCTGGCACAAGCCGGTGACCGAGCAGCCGCAATACAATCTGTTCCATCGCGAACGTGTCGAGCGGGAATATTCGCGGCTCTACGACGACCTGGGAATGGGAACGACGATCTGGAGCCCGCTGGCCTCGGGTCTGCTGACGGGCAAGTACAACGACGGCATCCCGAAGGATTCCAGGGCCAGCCTCAAGGGTTACGAATGGCTGGCCGAGAGCATCGTCGACCCGGCAAAAATCGCGGTGGTCAAGCGTCTCGGCGGAATCGCGAAGGAACTGGGCTGCACGCTGGCTCAAATGGCGCTGGCCTGGTGCCTCAAGAATCCGCGCGTCTCGACCGTCATCACGGGCGCCAGCCGGCCCGGGCAGGTCGAGGAAAACATGAAGGCATTGGACGTGGTCGCCAGGCTCACGCCGGACGTCATGGCGCGCATCGACGCGGTGCTGGCCGCCGGCCGCCCGACGGCCTGATGCCGGGCGTGGACGAACTGCGCCTCCCGGATTCGCCTATGATTCAGGCGGTGACGCGATGAATCCACTCGAAAGCTGGAGCGAGGAGCAACGCTCCGCCTACCTTTATCGCGCCTGCGCGCAGGCGGAATCCGGCACGCCGCGCGCCGCACTCTTCGCGCGGCTGGCGGTCGAGGCCGAAGCGCAGGCGGCGATTTGGCGCGCGCAGCTTACCGCGCGTGGCCGCCCCGCTCCCGGACCCTACGTTCCCGATGGCCGCGCCCGGCTCGTCGCGACACTCGTGGGCTGGCTGGGTCCGCGGCGCCTGCGCGCCGTTCTGGCCGCAATGAAAGTGCGCGGCATGGCGATCTACGGCGGCTCGTCCGGTGACGACGGCGGCCACGCCACACCAACGGCAGGCAGCGGAATCGAGCATCGCCACCGCAACCTGGGCGGCGGCGGCAACCTTCGCGCCGCCGTGTTCGGCGTCAGCGATGGACTGGTCTCGAATGCCAGCCTGATCCTTGGCGTCTCCGGCGCCAATCCGGACCCGCACCTGGTGCTGCTGTCGGGCGTGGCCGGACTCGCCGCGGGTGCCTTCGCGATGGCGGCCGGAGAATACGTGTCCGTGCAGTCGCAGCGCGAGCTGTACGAATACCAGATCTCCCTCGAGCGCGACGAACTGAAGGAGTATCCCGAGGCGGAAGCGCAGGAACTCGCGCTGATCTACGTTGCCAAGGGCCTGCCGCAACGCGAGGCCGACAAGCTCGCGCAAAGACTGGTGAGCGATCCGGAACACGCGCTGGATACGCTCGCGCGCGAGGAGCTTGGGCTCAATCCCGGCGAACTGGGCTCGCCCCTCGGCGCCGCGCTAAGCTCATTCGGCGCGTTCGCGGCCGGCGCGGCCGTGCCGCTGCTGCCCTTCGTGTTCGCCAAGGGGACCACTGCCCTCGGCATCGCGATCGGCGTGACGGCCATCTCGCTATTCGCCGTGGGCGCGGTGCTCTCGCTCTTCACCGGCCGCAGCGCATGGACGTCGGGCTTGCGGACGCTTGCGCTCGGCGCGTTTGCCGGCGGCGTGACGTTCGCCATCGGTCGTCTCGTCGGCGTGAACCTGGGCTAATGGTGCGCGCCGGGGCGCCGGTGGATCGCCGCATCTCCCGCCGCAGGCCACGCGAATCGCGGACCGTCGAACGCGTCCATGGAGCGGGTCTCGGCATCGGACCCGCCCTGGTGCTGGCACCCGGGCGGGAAAAGTCGTTGCGCCAGCGCCATCCGTGGATCTTTTCCGGCGCCATCGACCGCATCGAAGGCGAGCCGGCGCCGGGCGGCGCGGTGACGGTGGTCGCGGCCGACGGCGCGTTCCTTGCGCGAGCCGCCTTTTCGCCGTCGTCGCAGATCCGCGCCCGCGTTTGGTCCTTCGATCAGACGGAAATCGTGGATGAGGCATTCATCACCCGGCGCGTGGCGCGCGCCGTGGCGGCCCGTGCGCCGCTGTTCGATGCGGCGCATTCGGCCGGCCGGCTGGTGCACGGCGAATCCGACGGACTGCCCGGCGTCATCGCCGACCGGTATGGCGACGTCGTCGTGCTGCAGTGCTCGTCCGCCGGCGCCGAGTCCTGGCGAGATGTCCTTGCCGGGGCGTTGGCCGCGACCACCGGCGCACGATGCGTGTTCGAGCGATCCGATGCCGAAGTGCGCGCGCTGGAGGGGCTGCCCGCGCGCATCGGCGCCATCGAAGGCAGCCTGCCCGACGACGTCGCCATCGTGGAAGGTGGCCTGGTGTATGGCGTCGACGTGGTGCACGGGCAGAAGACCGGCTTCTACCTCGACCAGCGAGACAACCGGGCGATCGTCGGCCGCTTCGCGATGGGGCGCCGCGTGCTCAATGCGTTCTGCTACACCGGCGGCTTTTCGCTCGCTGCATTGGCCGGCGGCGCGCGTTCCGTCCACTCCATCGACAGCTCGGCCGACGCCCTGCAGACGGCGCGGGCCAATCTCGCGCGCAACGGCTCGCTCGATGCCGCCCGCGCGGTCTGGACGGAGGCCGACGTATTCACGGAATTGCGCCGGCTGCGCGACTCGGGCGCCACCTTCGACATGATCGTCCTCGACCCGCCGAAATTCGCGCCCACCGCCGCGCACGCGGAACGCGCTTCGCGAGCGTACAAGGACATCAACCTGCTCGCATTCAAGATGCTCACGGCGGGAGGATTGCTGGCCACGTTCTCCTGTTCGGGGGGCATCACGGCGGAACTGTTTCAGAAGATCGTCGCGGGAGCGGCGCTGGACGCCGTGGCCGACGCGCAGATCATCGCGCACCTCCACGCCTGCGCGGACCACCCGGTGGCTCTCAATTTCCCGGAAGGCGATTATCTCAAGGGCCTGCTGCTGCGCAAGGCCTGAGGCCTTTATACTGCGCCGATGGTTGCCAAAGCGACGAAGCCGCGCGAATCCGCATCCACCAAGCGCACGGTGAAGCGAAAGGCGCCAACCCCGCGTCCAGGCGCCGCGGCCGCGAAGCGCGGCGCGGGCCTGCCCAAGTCATCGAAGAAGAAAGCCCGGGCCGCGACCAGGCCCGGGCGTGCCGCACCCCTGCGGAAGGCCGTCGATGAACTGCAGATCATCAACGCAATCCAACAGGGCATGGCATCGCGGATGAGTTTCCAAGCCATCGTCGACCGGGTGGGCGACATGCTGCGCGATGTCTTTCCCCGCCGGGACCTGATGATCCGCTGGCACGACGCGAAGACCAACCTGGTTCACTATCTCTATGAGCTCGACCAGGGGAATCGTATTAGCGTTCCCGCGCAGCCTCCGACATCGGGGGGCATCTTCGAGTTGATGACCAGAACGGCACAACCGGTGGTCTTCAACCGGCCCGGCGACCGAAAGATGCTCAACGCGCCGACGCTGGCCGGTGCGCATGCCAGCAAGTCCTCTGCCTATGTCCCGATCATCGCCAGTGAACGCGTGGTCGGCGTCATCGGCAGCGCCGATCACCGGCGCGAAAACGCATACGGCGAATCCGAATTGCGGGCGCTGACCACGATTGCCGGATCGCTGGGAACCGCGCTGGAGAATGCGCGCCTGTTCGACGAAGTGCAGAAGAGCAACGCGCAGTTATCCATGGCGCTGGAGCAGCAGACGGCAACGGCGGAGATACTCAAGGTGATCAGCGAGTCGCCGACCGACGCCCGACCGGTGTTCAACGCCATCGTGCGTACGGCGGTGCGCCTCCTCGACTGCGATTCTGCGGGATTTCTCCGCTGCGACGGAAAGACCTATGCGGCGGTTGTGGGGGTGTACCGGGATGGCACTCCGATGAAAATGGTGGAGACCGACACGCCCGTCGACCCCGGCGCCGATTTCCCTTCGCAGGCGATCGTGTCCAAGACCATCCTTCACATACCGGATTGGTCGGTCGTCGACCTCCCCGAAAGACAGCAGCGCGTCTACGAGGCGCTCGGCGTCAGGTCGTCGCTGCACATGCCGCTGTTGCGCGGCGACGAGTGCATCGGCGTCCTGGCATTGGGGCGCGGCAGGCCCGGCGCCTTCACCGACGCGGAAATCGCGCTGGCGAAGTCCTTCGCCGACCAGGCGCTGATCGCCATCGAGAACGTGCGACTGTTCAACGAAACCCAGGAGGCGCTGAGGCATCAGACGGCGACCGCGGAAATCCTGCGCGTGATCAGCGCCTCTCCGACCGACACGCAGCCGGTATTCAACGCCATTGTCGAGACGGCGGTGAAGCTGCTGGCCTGCAACCGCGCCACGTTCTCGCGGGTGGAAGGCGACTTCTACGTGCCCTGCGCCAGCGCCACCCCGCAAGGCTTCGAGAACGACCGCTGGACCGAGCCGGTGCGCATCGATGCGGCGGCGAATTTCCCATCCCAGGCCATCGTCTCCGGGCAGTTGGTTCACGTTCCCGACTGGGACGCGGTCGAACTTCCCGAGCGGCAGAAGATGATCCGGGCGACCACGGGCGTGCGCGCGTCGCTGGCCGTGCCGCTTCTGCGCGACGGGGATTGCATTGGCGTGCTGATGCTCTTCCGCAACCGGCCGGGTGGATTCAACGACAAGGAGATCGGCGTCGCCGGGTCCTTCCGCGACCAGGCCGTGATCGCGATCCAGAACGCGCGTTTGTTCAGCGAAACGAAGGAGGCGCTCGAACACCAGACCGCCGCCGCTGAGGTGCTGCAGGTCATCAGCAGCTCGGTAGCCGACGCCCGGCCGGTGTTCGAGAAGATCCTCGACAGCTGCCAGCGCCTGATCGCATGCAGTGACCTGGCAGTGTTGACCGTGGACCAGGACGAGATGGTGCACCTGGGTTTGACGCGCGGACCAGGGGGCCAGAGAGCCGCACAGAAGTTCAAGCCGACCCCCATCGCCCAGACAATCATCGCCGAGGCGGTGCTGGAGCGCCGCGTGATGCATTACCCCGATGCCCTGGCGGGGGATGGGGTTCCCGAGGCGATTCATCGCATGGCAGCCAAGATCGGCAATTTTTCATGCCTGGTTGCGCCGATGATGTGGCACGACCGTGGCGTTGGCGCGTTCTTCGTCGTCCGCACGCTCGTGGACCGCCAATGGACGGCGTTTACGCCGCGGGAGATCGCGCTGCTGGAGACCTTCGCCGATCAGGCCGTGATCGCGATCCAGAACGCTCGCTTGTTCAATGAAACCAAGGAGGCGCTCGAACACCAGACTGCAACCGCCGAGGTGCTGCAGGTGATCTCCAGTTCCGTGGCGGATACCGCCCCGGTTTTCGACAAGATCCTCGACAGCTGCCAGAACCTGTTCGCCACCGAGCAGCTCGGCATTTTCCTCGCCCGCGACGACGGCCAGGTCCACGCGGGCGCGTGGCGCGGCTCGGCGTTCTCGGCCGTCGCGCGCACGTTCCCGAAGCCTCTCGAAGAAACCATGACCGGCCGCGTGATTCGGGAGCGGCGCGTGACCCAGATCGCCGACACGTCGACAATGGCCGCCGCCCCGCCCGCCGTTCACGGCGTCGTCGAGCACATCGGGCATTGCTCGATCATCTGGGCGCCGATGATGTGGGAGGGACGCGGTGTCGGGTCCATTTGCGCATTGCGTCAACCGCCGAAGCCGTTTACCGATCGGGAAGTCTCCTTGCTCAGCACGTTTGGCGACCAGGCGGTGATCGCGATCCAGAACTCGCGGCTGTTCCGCGAGGCGCAGGAAGCCCGCGCCGCGGCGGAAGGCGCCAACGAGGCCAAGAGCTCGTTCCTGGCGACGATGAGCCACGAAATCCGCACGCCGATGAACGCGGTGATCGGCATGAGCGGCCTGCTGCTGGACACGCCGCTCGACGACGAGCAGCGCGATTACGCCGCCACCATCCGCGATTCGGGCGACGCGCTGCTGACGATCATCAACGACATCCTGGACTTTTCCAAGATCGAAGCCGGGCGGATGGACATCGAGGCGCATCCTTTCGACCTGCGCGAATGCGTGGAGTCGGCGCTGGACCTCATGAGCGCGCGCGCGGCGGAGAAACACCTCGACCTGGCCTACCTGTTCGAAGGCGAGGTCCCGGAGACGCTGAACGGCGACGTGACCCGGCTGCGCCAGATCCTGCTCAACCTCATGGCCAATGCCGTGAAGTTCACCGAGACCGGCGAAGTCGTGCTGAGCGTGGCGGCGGGGCCGTTGAAGGCAGGCGTCGTCGAGCTGACCTTCGCCGTGCGCGACACGGGCATCGGCCTCACCAAGGAAGGAATGGGCAGGTTGTTCCAATCATTCTCGCAGGCCGACAGCTCCACCACGCGCAAGTACGGCGGCACCGGACTCGGCCTGGCGATCAGCAAGCGTCTCGCCGAACTGATGGGCGGCACCATGTGGGTGGAAAGCGCCGGGACCGGCAACGGGTCGACTTTCAAGTTCACGATGCGGGCACCGCTGGCCGAATCACCGCAGCCGTCGCGGCGCGACTTCATCGGGACGCAGCCTGCGCTCGCAGGCAAGCGCATGCTCGTTGTCGACGACAATGCCACCAACCGGAAGGTGCTGGCCATGCAGGCCGCCAAGTGGGGCATGGTGCCGCGCGATTCGGCGTCACCGACAGAAGCGCTGGCATGGATTGCGCAGGGTGACGCCTTCGACCTCGCCATTCTCGATATGCACATGCCGGAGATGGACGGCCTCGCGCTGGCGCGCCAGATGCACGCCCAGCGCCCGACGCTGCCGCTGGTGCTGTTCAGTTCGCTCGGCCGGCGCGAGACCGGCGACACGGGAGGCCTCTTCAACGCGTACCTGGCCAAGCCTTTGCGCCAATCGCAATTGTTCGACACGCTGGTCAACCTGTTCGAGCATGACGAAGCTGCAAAGCCTCGTGCCGCGCCGTCGAAGCCGGCGATCGATTCGGGCATGGCGCGGCGGCATCCGTTGCGCATCCTGCTGGCGGAGGACAATGTGGTGAACCAGAAGCTGGCGATGCGCCTGCTGCAGCAGATGGGCTACCGCGCCGATCTCGCCAACAACGGCATCGAGGCGATCGAATGCGTGCAGCGCCAGACCTACGACGTGGTGCTGATGGACGTGCAGATGCCGGAAATGGACGGCCTCGAGGCCTCGCGCCAGATAAACGCGCGCTGGAAGCCCTCGGATCGGCCGCGCATCGTCGCCATGACCGCTAATGCGATGCAGGGAGATCGCGAGGAGTGCCTGGCCGCAGGCATGGACGACTACCTGACCAAGCCCATCCGCGTCGAACGGCTGGTCGAGGCGCTGGAGCACGCCTCCGCTCGCATGGACCGCTGAATAGCGCAGCGCGCGGATTCACCCTCGCCCAGGAATTCCCTGATGAAAGATATCTGCTGGGTCGAAACGGCGTGCGGGAACGTGGCCGCATCGGTCACGTACAGGCGCCGGATACGCGCGGACGGCATTGCCGCCATGCGGATGCCGAGCTGTCCGCCGAGCGAAGCTCCGATCCAATCCACGCTCCCTGCGTCGAGCTCGGACAGCAGCGCGTCCAAGTCTGCCTGCACCTGCGGAAGGTCGTACTCCGACGATTGTCCCAGCCATTCGCCATCGCTCCGGCCGGGCAGATCGGGGCAAAGCACCCGATATTCGGTCGAAAGCGCGCGCGCGAGCGTGTCGAAATCGCGGGCGCTCCCGCGCTTGCCGTGCGCACAGACGACGACGCGGCGATTTTCCGGGTTGCCCCAGTCGCAGTAGTGCAGCCGGCGCGGCCCGTCCACCCCGACGTTGCGAAAGGAAGCGTGGCGGGGCAGCGACAACCTGCCGTCCGGGGCGTCCGCCGCCTGGCCGCTCGAATGAAGCGATGCGCGGACGAGGCGTTGTCCCATGGTCAATGGTGCGGCGCCGGGACCGACAGGTTCCACCGGCGGCGACGCAGGGTGGAACGCGCGAGTGTCGCCAGGGAAACGCAGAAGGCCTTCGCCTTGACGCGGGCGCCGAAAATCAGGGCGCTGAGCGCCGCGGCGCGCATGCGCTCGGCGTCGCGCACATGGCGGGCGAACTCTTCATGATCGATATAGAAGTCTTCGTTCATCACTGCCTCCGTCATCAGGTGGATCATTGGCGGCGCTGCGATCGACGGATGCTGCGCCGCACCAATGCAAGATAGTTGCGGGGGGGTGCCAATGCCAATCGTTCTTTCGAATTCCGTCGATCAGCTTCTACGATAATAGCTCTATCCTATTGTTTTAATGATACTTTGTACCGGCACGCCATGGCAGGCGCAAATAAAAAGCCCGCATCGCTGCGGGCTTTTCATCCTACGAAACCCCAAAATGCATCAAGTGCCGACTGTCACCATCTTGTCGCCGGTGAGGTTCGGATACCGGACGTGCTCGACCAGTTCCTGAACCTCCCGGTCCGGAGCGGGTGTCAGCAGGCTGACGATGATGATGACGATGAATCCCACTGGCACGCCCCAAAGCCCGGCGGAAATCGCGCTGATGCCCCACCACGTGTTGTCGGCAATCGACGTGGTCACGCCAAACAGGCCGCGCAGCCACGGCTGAGTCGTGGCCATGTAGTAGAACGTGATGGCCAAACCGGCGATCATGCCCAGCGTCGCGCCCCACTTGTTGGCTCGCTTCCAGAAGATGCCGAGCGTCAAAGCCGGGAAGAACGCCGCTGCCGCGAGCGAGAAGGCCGCCGACACCAGGAACAGGATGTCCGCAGGTTTCTGCGCCGCCACCGTCGCCGCAATGACCGCCACCACCAGCAGCAGCAGCTTGGAAATCGTCACGCGCCGTGCCGTCGATGCATTCGGATCGAGCATCTTGTAGTAGAAATCGTGCGACAGCGCGTTGGCGATGGTCAGCAGCAGGCCGTCCGCCGTGGACAGCGCGGCGGCCAATCCGCCCGCCGCGACCAACCCCGACACCACATAGGGCAGGCCGGCGATCTCCGGAGTTGCCAGCACGATGATGTCGCCGCCGATCGCGATCTCCGCGAGCTGCACGATGCCGTCCTTGTTGTAGTCGACGATGGACAGCAGGGCCGGATCGACCGCTGCCCACGCCGCCGCCCACTGCGGCAGCTTGGCGAACTCGGAGCCGACCAGCAACGAATACACGTCGAATTTCGCGAGCACCCCGAGCGCTGGAGCGGTGAAGTACAGCAGGAAGATGAAGAACAGCGACCAGAACACCGACTCGCGCGCCTGCCGGACCGATGGCGTCGTGTAGTAGCGCATCAGGATGTGCGGCAATGCGGCCGTGCCGACCATGAGGCAGAACACCAGCGCGAGGAAATTGCGTCGCGCCACGTCGCGCGCCGCATCGTCCTTGCCCGGGAACGCCTCCGCATGCCGAAGCGGCGGCCCCGCGCGCGCCGCGAGGCCCGCCTCCCTGGTCCACGCCGCCTTGGCCGCAGCCGCGTCCTTCGGGTACGCGTCGAGCGCCTTGGTCGCCGCGGCCACCTGGTCGGCGGGTGCGTTCTCCGCCTTCAGCTTTTCGACGTTGCTGGCAAGCGCCTGCTTGCCGGCTTCAAACGATCCCGGCAAGGCCTTCAGCTTGGCGTTTGCTTCGTCGGACCGTTCCTTGAAGATCGCACGGACCTGGAGTTCCTTGGGGTCCTTGATGAATTTCTCTTCGAGCGCCGTGACCTTTTCGAGTTGCTTGCCGTAGATGATTTGCGGGATCGGGACGCCGGTCTGTTTCACCGACAGCCAGACCACCGGAATCATGTACGCAACGATTAGGATTATGTACTGCGCCACCTGCGTCCAGGTCACCGCGCGCATGCCGCCCAGGAACGAGC
>DAOMGB010000049.1:0-26342 GCA_035430095.1 Casimicrobiaceae bacterium
GTACGTCCCGCACATCCAGTCCAACGACGTCTACGTGATCGATCCCGCCACGTTCCAGGTCGTCGACAAGTTCAAGGTCGGCCTCAACCCGCAGCACGTGGTTCCGTCTTACGACCTGCGCACGCTGTGGGTCGCGAACAACGCGGAAAACACCAAGCACGGCAGCCTCACTCCGGTCGATCCCAAGACGGGCAAACCCGGCAAGGCCATCGCGGTGGACGATCCCTACAACATGTATTTCTCGCCGGACGGCAAGTCCGCCATCGTGGTCGCGGAGGCGATGCACCGCCTGGACTTCCGCGATCCGAAGACCATGCAGCTCCAGTATTCGATCGATGTGCCAGCCTGCGCGGGGATCAATCACGCCGACTTCGCGATCGACGGCAAGTACGTGATCTTCACCTGCGAGTTCTCGGGCACGGTAGCCAAGATCGACCTGGTCGCGCGCAAGGTGCTGGGCTACACGCAGGTCATCCAGCCCGGCCGACCGACCAAGGTGGTCAAGGGGCCGGACGGCAAGGACGAAATCATCTGCACCACGTGGAAGGGCATGCCGCAGGACATCCGCGCATCGCCCGACGGCAAGCTGTACTTCGTCGCGGACATGATGGCCGACGGCGTGCACGTGGTCGACGGCGAAACGTTCAGGCAGGTCGGCTTCATCGAAACCGGCAAGGGCACGCACGGGCTCTACCCCAGCCGCGACGGCAGGTCGCTCTATGTCGCCAATCGCGGTTCCAACAAGATCCACGGAGGGCCGAAGGGCAAGGGCAGCGTCTCCGTCATCGATTTCGCGACGCGGAAGGTGGTGGCCAACTGGCCGATTCCCGGCGGCGGCAGTCCCGACATGGGCAACGTCAGCGCCGACGGCAAGTGGCTGTGGCTGTCAGGACGCTACGACAACATGGTCTATGCCTTCGATACCACCAACGGCGACGTGAAGATCATTCCGGTGGGCAAGGAACCGCACGGGCTGACCGTGTGGCCGCAGCCCGGCCGCTATTCGCTCGGTCACACGGGAAACCTGCGCTGATCGGCTTGCGGTTGCGGGACATTGCGGTTGCGGGACATTGCGGTTGCGGGACAGGCGCCTCGCCGAACGGAGTCGCATTGGTCGGGGCTGCGCTTGAGCGCGCAGGTCGCGCCGGCCGTCGCCGGTGGCGCGTCAAGCGAAGTCCTGTTTTGACGAGCGCCGACGCGCCGGGCACCCGCAGGCAGGTGGTTGCGACCTCCGTGCGCAAGCGCGGCTCCATCCGATGCGACGAACAACTGCGTGCTTGGTCGCTGGCCGGCTGTTGCGACCTCCGCGCCCCGGCGCGACTCCAACCGATGCGACGAAGAATTACGCGCCCGGCCGCGGGCGCAGGAACGTATCAGGGCTGGCGGGTGATGTGCGTCTTGCCGCCCATGTAGGGCCGCAGCGCTTCCGGCACCTCGATGGAGCCGTCCTCGCGCTGGTAGTTCTCGATCACCGCCACCAGCGTGCGACCGACGGCCAGCCCTGAGCCGTTGAGCGTGTGCACGAGTTCGGTTTTGCCCTGCGCGTTGCGAAAGCGGGCCTGCAGTCGCCGCGCCTGGAATGCTTCCGTATTCGAGCACGACGAGATTTCGCGGTACGTGCGCTGGGCCGGAAGCCAGACCTCGATGTCGTAGGTCTTGGTCGACGCGAAACCGATGTCGCCCGTGCACAGCACGACCACGCGATACGGCAGTCCCAGCCGCTGCAGGATGACCTCGGCGTGTCCCGTGATCTCCTCAAGCGCATCGTACGAGCGGTCGGGATGGACGATCTGCACCATCTCGACCTTGTCGAACTGGTGCTGGCGAATCATGCCGCGGGTGTCCTTGCCGTAGCTGCCCGCTTCCGAGCGGAAACACGGCGTGTGCGCAGTGAGCTTGATCGGCAGCGCCGCGAGCGGCAGGATCTCGTCGCGGACGGTGTTGGCCAGCGTGATTTCGGAAGTCGAGATCAGGTATTGCGCCTCGGCCTCGCCGCTGCCGTCGACGCCGCCCTTGCTGACCGCGAACATGTCGGCCTTGAACTTCGGCAACTGCGTCGTCCCCACCAGCGCCTCGGCATTGACGATGTAGGGCGTATAGCACTCCGTGTAGCCGTGCTCGCGCGTATGTGTGTCGAGCATGAACTGGGCGAGCGCGCGGTGCATCCGCGCGAGGTCGCCGCGGAGAAACGAAAACCGCGCGCCGGACATCTTGGCGGCGGTGGCGAAATCGAGCAGTCCCAGCCCCTCGCCCAGGTCCGTGTGGTCCTTCGCCGCGAACTTCAATTCCCGCGGCGTTCCCCAGCGACGGATTTCGACATTATCGTCGGCGGACTTGCCCACCGGCGTGGACGGGTGCGTCAGGTTGGGCAGGTCGAGCAGGAAGTCGCGCAGCTGCGCCTGCACCGTTTCGAGCTCGACCTCCTGACGCTTCAGTTCGTCACCCAGGCCGGCAACCTCGGCCATCAGCGGCGCGGAATCCGCACCCTTTCCTTTGGCGATGCCGATCTGCTTCGACAGCGCATTGCGCTTCGCCTGCAGGTCCTGCGCGCGGGTCTGGATGTCCTTGCGCCGCGCCTCCAGCGCTTGAAAACGCGCGGCATCGAGCACGACACCACGCGACGCGAGTCCGGCGGTCACCGCCGCCAGGTCGGTACGGAAGAGATTGATATCTAGCATTGTTGAATTATATCAGATACTTGCGCCGCATCACGCCGGAGAGTCGCTGTCCGGGTCGCCGACTTGCTCTTTCGCATTTGCCTGCCGATCCCGCGCGCGAAGCCGTTCCAGCTTTTCGCGAATCTTTCCTTCGAGTCCGCGCTCGGTCGGCGAATAGAACTGCTGGGGCCGCATGTCGTCCGGCAGGTAATGCTCGCCCGCCGCGTACGCGCCCTCCTCGTCGTGCGCGTAGCGATAGCCCTTGCCGTATCCCAATCCCTTCATCAGCTTGGTCGGCGCGTTGCGCAGGCGCAGCGGAACCTGTCTTGATCCGTCGTCGGCGATGAACGCCTTCGCCGCGTTGAACGCCACGTACGCCGCGTTGGACTTGGGCGCGGCAGCGAGGTAAAGCACGCATTGCGCCAGCGCGAGTTCCCCTTCCGGACTGCCAAGCCGCTCGTAGGTCTCGGCCGCATCGAGCGCCAGGCGCAACGCGCGCGGGTCCGCAAGTCCGATGTCTTCGCTGGCCATGCGAATGAGCCTCCGCGCGACGTACAGCGGATCGGCGCCGCCGTCGAGCATCCGGCACATCCAGTACAGCGACGCGTCGGGGTCCGAACCGCGTACCGACTTGTGAAGCGCGGAAATCTGGTCGTAGAACGCTTCGCCGCCCTTGTCGAAGCGGCGCAGGCTGCGCGAAATGGTCTCTTCCAGGAATGGCGTATCGACCGTTGCACGAGACGCTTCCGCGGTGGCGACAGCGAGCTGCTCGACCAGATTGATGAGTCGCCGTCCGTCGCCGTCGGCATACGCGATCAAGGCGTCGCGCGACGCCGCGTCGAAGGTCACGTCGGGCATCGCCACCGCCGTGGCACGCTCGAACAGGATGGCAAGGTCCTGCGCCGACAGCGGCTCCAGCACGTACACCGTGGCTCGCGAAAGCAGCGCGCCATTGACCTCGAACGAGGGATTCTCCGTGGTGGCGCCGATGAACGTCAGCGTGCCCTGCTCGACAAACGGCAGGAAGGCATCCTGCTGCGCCTTGTTGAAACGGTGCACCTCGTCGACGAAGAGTATGGTCGAGCGACCGGATTGCGCGCGCGTCGCTTCGGCACGGGCAACGGCATCGCGAATGTCCTTCACGCCCGCCAGCACGGCCGAAATGGCGATGAACTCGGCATTGAATGCGTCGGCCATCAGGCGGGCAAGCGTGGTCTTGCCCACCCCGGGCGGCCCCCACAGAATCATCGAGTGCAGCTTGCCGGAGGCAAACGCCACCGCCAGCGGCTTGCCGGGCGCCAACAGGTGCCGCTGCCCCGCCACGTCCGCGAACGTCTTCGGCCGCAGGCGTTCGGCCAGCGGCTGCGCGGCGCCGGTCACGCCTGCGGAGGCAAAGAGGTCGTTCATCTCGAGGAGGTACCGAGGGTCATGACGAGGCGGGCGGAGGCGCGACGAATCGACGACCCCGCGGTGAAAACCCGCATGCCCAACGAAGTTTCGTTGATGGTGCGGATTATGCGGGGTACAGTCGCGCTTTGCACGCGGCGGTCTGCGTCGCGCGCCGCTACCCGAGGCCATCGAAAGTGCGTGAAAATCCGGTAAAAGCCAGGCTCGCAGCCGGCGGCCGCGCCTTCGGCGCAATGGTGTTCGAGTTCTTTTCCCCAGGACTTCCGCAAATCTGCAGGAATGCCGGCGCCGAATTCGTGCTTTTCGACATGGAGCACACGGGCCTGGGATTCGAGACGCTCAAGACGCAATTCGCGCTGTGCCGCGGGCTAGACCTCGTGCCGATGGTGCGCGTGCCGCGGGGCGAGTATCACTTCATCGCGCGCGCTCTCGACGTGGGTGCCATGGGCATCATGGTGCCGATGGTCGGCACGGCGGACGAGGCGCGGCAGATCGTCGCCTGCACGCGGTATCCGCCGATCGGCAGGCGCGGCGCCGCGTTCGGCTTCGCGCACGACGACTACCAGGGCGGCGATGTCGTGGCCAAGATGGCGGCGCTGCACGAGCGGACGATGGTGATACCGCAGATCGAGACTGCCGAAGGGCTGGCCAATGTCGAAGACATCGCCGCCGTACCAGGCGTCGACGCGCTGTGGCTCGGCCACATGGACCTCAGCAATTTCATGGGCATTCCGGGCCAGTTCAAGCATCCGGATTTTCTGGCCGCGGTGGCCCGCATCGTCGCCGCGTGCGAGTCCCACGGCAAGGCCGCCGCGTTCATCGGCATGGACGACGACTGGGCGCGCGACTACGCGGCCAAGGGCTTTCGCCTGATGTCCTATGGCCTCGATCAACTGATGCTGCAAAACGCGCTGCGCAGCGGACTGGACGTCATGCGCAACGCGGCCAATTGAAGGAGCGCACGATGGCCGACAGGATTCGGGTGGGCATCACGCGCGACATCCTCGACTCGCGCGGCGAACCGGCCTTCGGGCCGAAAGCGCTGGAAATTCTCTCCGGCGCGCCGAACATCGAATGGGAATACCTGCCGTCGATCGTGCGCGAGTTGACGCCCGATCACGCTGCGCGTTACGACGCGGTCTACGTCAACATGGCGCGCACACCGGCCACCGCGGTCGCCCGCGCCGACTGCCGCCTGCGCGTAGTCGCCCGACATGGCGTCGGATACGACTCGGTGGATGTCCCCGCCATGACCCGTGCCGGCATCGTCGTCACCAACACGCCGATGGCGATGCCACGGCCGGTGGCGACCATTGCGCTGACGTTCATCCTGGCACTCGCCGGCAAGCTGATGCTGAAAGATCGCCTGACCCGAACCGGCCGGTGGGACGAGAGAATGGACAACATGGGGATGGGGCTCACCGGGCGCACGCTCGGGGTCGTCGGCGCGGGCCGCATCGGCAAGGAACTTCTGCGCATGTCGCGCGCATTCGACCTGAAGCTGCTCGCCGCCGATCCGTACGTGAATGCGGTCGAACTGGGCTACCTGGGCACCCGCAAGGTCGATCTCGACACCGTCATGCGCGAATCCGACTTTGTGGTCACCATTCCGTTGCTCAACGAGGAGACGCGGCACTTGGTCGGCGCGCCGCAGTTCGCGCTGATGAAGCGCACCGCGTTCTTCATCAACGTTTCGCGCGGCCCCGTCGTCGACGAGCCTGCGCTCATCGCCGCGTTGCAGGCTGGAAGGATCGCCGGCGCGGCGCTGGACGTGTTCGAGCAGGAGCCGGTGGATCCGGCCAATCCGCTCCTCGCGATGGACAACGTGATCGTGACCCCGCACGCACTGTGCTGGACCGACGAGTGCTTTCACAACATGGCGGCCACGGGTCTCGCCAGCATCGTCGACATGGCCAACGGACGCCGGCCGGAGTTCGTGGTCAACGCCGAGGTGCTGTCGCATCCGCGCGTGCAGGCGTGGCTCAGGTAGTCATTTGACGTCGCCGATGACGTCGGCACCCTTGGGCGGCGCGAACCGGAAGGTGTCCGGCGCGAACTTCGGGTTGCGCTCGATGTTGGTGAAACGGACCAGGCTCTTCTGGCCGAAGGCATCGACGATCTCCAGCGCCGCCAGCCCCCTGGCGTCGAATCCGAGGCGGATTTCGGTGAACGCCGCCTCCTTCGACAACGGCGTCGCGCCCAGCCACTCGAGTCCATCCGCCGCGGGCAAGTCCTTCCACTCGAACGCGTGTTCCACGTCCTGATTGCCGGACAGCAATGCGGCCGGTGTCCCTCCCAGCGCGTCGCCCACCTTGCGCACCACGACCTGGTTCAGGTCTTCGTCGTAGATCCACACCCGCTGACCATCACCCACCAGCAGTTGCCGGTAGGGCGTTTCGACGATCCAGCGAAATTTGCCCGGACGGGACAATTCGAACATGCCGTTGGCGCTTTGCATCGCTCGGCCGTTCCTGTCGACCACTGTCTGCGTGAACTGCGTGCGCGCGGTCTGCGTTTCCCGCACGAAGGCTCGCAGGCGGTCCAGCGTGGCCGCATCGGCCGACAACGCCGCGGCCAGGAGCGCCAGCGCTGCCCAGACAGGAATGCCGCGACGTGCAAGCGAATAAATGGAGTTCATCAATGAGGGGCGCCGAAGTCCGTTCCGGGAATGTTGGCGATGCAGTTGCCGACAGGATCCAGGATGATATACGTGTGCGAGAGTCCGCCCCGGTCGCGGGACCGGGCGCTGTCCGCCGAGCGCTCGCGATACTGGTGAAAGTAGATCCGCCACGCGCCGAGCGCGAACTCGGGTTCCGCGTCGCAGCCCGTGACGAAGGTCCCGGGACCGCAGAAATCGGCCGGAAGCATCGTGCGCGACCGCGCGACCGCCTGCGCCTCGGTAAGCACGGGCGCGGACTTGGGCACGTCGCGCGGGCAGAGTTGCGGCCCTTCGCGATAGACCTCGACCGGACCTGCGACGCACAGCCCGGCCGCCAGCCACGCGACCGCAAACGCCCCCACCGCCCCACCCCGCATGCTCAGCCGTCGCCCTTGCCTGCCGGCACCAGCACTTCCCGGTTGCCATTGGTCTGCATCGGCGAGACCAGGCCCGCGTTCTCCATCTGCTCGATGAGACGCGCCGCGCGGTTGTAGCCGATCCGCAGATGGCGCTGCACCAGCGAAATCGACGGGCGCCGCGTCTTGAGCACGACCGCGACCGCCTGGTCGTACATCGGGTCCGACTCGGCATCCGCACCATCGACCGACACGCCATCGTCGCCGTTGGCGCCCACCGCGCCGCCCTCGAGCAGGCCTTCGATGTACTGCGGCTCGCCCGACTGCTTGAGGTGCTCAACCACCCGGTGCACTTCGCCGTCGGACACGAAGGCGCCATGGACGCGCAGCGGATACCCGGTGCCCGGCGGCATGTACAGCATGTCGCCCTGCCCCAGCAGCGCCTCGGCGCCCATCTGGTCCAGGATCGTGCGCGAATCGATCTTGCTCGCGACCTGGAACGCGATCCGTGACGGGATGTTGGCCTTGATGAGGCCGGTGATCACGTCCACCGACGGACGCTGGGTGGCGAGGATGAGGTGAATGCCCGCGGCCCGCGCCTTTTGCGCGATGCGCGCGATCAGTTCCTCGATCTTCTTGCCGGTCACCATCATCAGGTCGGCGAGTTCGTCGACGACCACCACGATCAGCGGCATCTCTTCCAGCGGCTCCGGCGAATCCGGCGTCAGCGACAACGGATTCAACTCCTTTTTCCCCGATTTGCGGCCCTCGACGATCTTGGCGTTGTAGCCGGAGAGGTTGCGCACCCCGAGCAGCGACATCAGCTTGTAGCGTCGCTCCATTTCTCCCACGCACCAGTTGAGCGCATTTGGCGCCAGCTTCATGTTCGTGACGACGGGCGCGAGCAGATGCGGAATGCCTTCATACATCGACAGTTCGAGCATCTTGGGATCGATCAGGATCAGTCGCACCTGCTTCGGCTCGGCCTTGTACAGCAGCGACAGGATCATCGCGTTGACCGCCACCGACTTGCCGGAACCGGTCGTGCCCGCGACCAGCAGGTGGGGCATCCTCGCGAGGTCGGCCACCACCGGCTTGCCGGCGATGTCCTTGCCCAGCGCCAGCGTCAGTGCACCGGGATTGTCGTTGTAGGTGGTCGATGAAAGGATCTCGACCAGCTTCACCACCTGCCGCCGCGGATTGGGCAGTTCGAGTCCCATGCACGACTTGCCTGGAATGGTCTCCACCACACGAATCGACACCACCGACAGCGCGCGCGCGATGTCCTTGATCAGGTTGACGATCTGCGCGCCCTTCACGCCGACGGCGGGCTCGATCTCGTAGCGCGTGATCACGGGGCCCGGATAGGCGGCCAGCACCTTGGCACTGACGCCGAAGTCCGCGAGCTTGCGCTCGATGAGCCGCGACGTGTATTCGAGGGTCTCGTTGCTGACCGACTCCTGCGTCGACGGTGCATCCTCGAGCAACGCCAGCGGCGGCAGCGGCGAGTCGGGCATGTCGGTGAAGAGCGGCCGCTGCTTTTCCTTCACCACCCGTTCGGATTTGGGAACCGGCGCGGCGGCGGGAACCACCAGCACCGGCACGCGCTCCTCCTCCTCCTCGCGCAGTTGCAGCACGACCTGTTCGCGCTCGATCGTCGCCTCGTCGCCCATCCTGCGGTCGATGGCCGCCTCACGCCTGCGTCGAATCCAGCCTACCAGCGCCTCGATCCCGGCGCCGATGCGCTCCATCACCTTGAGCCAGGAAATGCCGAACAGGAGCGACGACCCCACGGCGAACAGCGCCAGCAGCAGCAGCGTCGCGCCGTTGAAGCCGATGGCATGGGCCAACGCCTGGCCCAGGGCGTCGCCCAACGCGCCACCGGGCGCCAATGGCAGCGCCACGGGCAGCTTCCAGAGCCGGATGGCTTCGAGCGCCGCGCTGGAAAAAAGCACCAGCGCGAAGCCCAGCGCGCCCAGCGCCAGCGGATGATCGGTTTCGTCATCGGGGCGCACCACGCGACGATAGCCCGCGACCACCAGCACGACGCCGCCGATGGCCCACCACCACGCGGACACACCGAAGAGATAGAGGAGCAGGTCCGCGAGCCATGCCCCGACCACGCCGCCACGATTGGCCGGCGCCGCGCCGGTTCCCGAAAACGACCAGCCGGGATCGGACTTCGAATAGGTCGCGAGGATCAGCCCAAGGTACAGAATTGCGGCCACGACCAGCAGCCACCACGACTCGCGGACCAGCCGGGCGAATCGCGGCGAAAGCGTGGGCTCGGCCGCAGGGAGACGCCGGTTGACGGTATCGTTCCGCTTAAAAACCATGGAGTTGCAGGCAATACTTCATAGGCCGCATTATACCCTGAGGCGATCGGGGGCGGCGTACTTCTGCGGAGGAACACGTGGGCGGCGTGGCGTCGCCTTGCACGTCAAGGTCGGCTCCCCCACTTACGATAAACTGCATCGTTTTTGCATCGCGAGATCAAGCCATGACCGTCAAGCATGCCCGCCTGTTGATCCTGGGCTCCGGCCCCGCCGGTTACAGCGCCGCAGTATACGCCGCGCGTGCCAACCTCAAGCCCGTGCTCGTCACCGGTCTCGCCCAGGGCGGACAGCTGATGACGACGACCGACGTCGACAACTGGCCCGCGGACCCGGACGGGGTCATGGGTCCCGATCTCATGGCGCGGTTCCAGAAGCATGCCGAGCGATTCGCGACGGAGCTCATCTTCGATCACATCCACACCGCCAAGCTGGAAGCCAGGCCGTTTCACCTGCTGGGCGATGCCGGCGAGTACACATGCGACGCGCTCATCATCGCGACCGGCGCGTCAGCGCGCTACCTGGGCCTTCCGTCGGAGGAGGCGTTCATGGGCAAGGGCGTGTCGGCGTGCGCGACCTGCGACGGCTTCTTCTACAAGGGGCAGGAAGTGGTCGTGGTCGGCGGCGGCAACACGGCTGTCGAGGAAGCTCTCTATCTGTCCAATATCGCTAGGAAGGTCACCATCGTCCACCGCCGCGACAAGTTCCGTGCGGAGGCCATCCTCATCGACCGGCTGATGGCCAAGACCCGGAATGGCGGCAACATGCGCGTGGTGTGGAACCACACGCTCGACGAAGTCCTGGGCGACGCGTCGGGCGTGACCGGCGTGCGACTGCGCGACGTGAAAAGCCAGGCGACGCAGGACGTGGCGGTGCACGGCGTATTCATCGCCATCGGCCACACGCCCAATACGCAGATCTTCGAAGGACAGGTGGCCATGGCGGGCGGCTACGTCAAGGTCAAGGGCGGGAGCGAGGGCAACGCCACCGCGACATCGGTTCCTGGCGTATTCGCGGCGGGCGACGTGGCCGACCACATCTATCGTCAGGCCGTGACATCGGCAGGCACCGGATGCATGGCTGCACTCGATGCCGAGGCCTATCTCGAAGGCAGTTAGGCGGAACCCGACGAGAGCCGGAACGATGGCCAAGCTTTCCGACCTCAAGTCTCTGCTGAACGCCGCAGGGCGCGCGCCGCGCCAGGAGCCGAAACCCGCGCCGCAACCCAAGGGCGCCGCAACGGCACGCGCGAACGCGCCTGCGGCGGTTTCGGTGAAGCGCCTGGTGTCGGCGGGCAAGCACGCCGACGGCGACATCGACCTGGCACAGGTCTTTGCCGACGTGCAGAAGATGCCGCCTGCCAATCGGGCGAGGATCGAGCCTCCGCGCCCCGCGCCCATCGCGCGCAATACGCTGGCCGACGAGCGCGATGTGCTTGCCGCCGCGAAATACGGCGAGCAGCCCGCGCCGCAGTCCTGGGATGCGGGACAGGAATACGAACACGAGCAGACCTTTGTCCGAAAGGGCATCGGCCCGGACGTTGCGGCCAAGCTCCGGCGCGGTCATTGGTCGGTCCAGTCGGAACTGGATTTGCATGGCATGAATACCGAGGAAGCGCACGACGTCCTCGCGGATTTCATCAACGGCGCACGGGACCGTGGCCAGCGCTGCGTGCGGGTGATTCACGGCAAGGGGCTCACGTCGCCAAACAAGGAGCCGGTGTTGAAGGGCAAGGTCAGGCGCTGGCTGGCGACCTGGGACGAAGTCCTCGCCTACGCGGAAGCGCCGCAGCACGCGGGCGGCGGCGGCGCGGTGCTGGTGCTGCTCAAGGGCAGGTAGCCTTGCGGCGAGGCGACTCGCCAAGAAACCATGCCGGCACGGTGCAAGCCGAGCTGACTGTCGTTCCCGCGCACGCGGGAACCCAGTGTCTTGCATAGGTCGAACAAAGAAAAGACGACGACGCTGGGTTCCCGCGTGCGCGGGGACGACCGCGTGGACTTCAATTCGCCGACCAGGCCGGACGACTGCGCTTCTTCGCGCGTTGACTCCGGCGGCTAGAGCACGCGGTGCGTCAGCGCGGGCAACTGCCGGCGCACCTCCGCAATCCGCGCCGGGTCGACATCGCCGACCACGACTCCCGTTCCCTCCTCCCTCATTGCCACGATCGTTCCCCACGGGTCGACGAGCATGGAGTGCCCCCAGGTCCGGCGGCCGTTGGGATGCAGCCCGCCCTGGGCAGCCGCCAGAACGAAGCATTGATTTTCGACCGCGCGGGTGCGAAGCAGCAGTTCCCAGTGCGCCGCGCCGGTTGTCGCCGTGAACGCGGCGGGCACCAGGATCAGCGCGCAATCGCGGTAGGCGCGATACAACTCGGGAAAGCGCACGTCGTAGCAGATCGAGAGGCCGACGCGGCCGCAAGGCGCGTCGAACGCCACCGGCGCGTCGCCCGGCTCGATCGTTCGCGTCTCGTCGTAGTCCTCCGCACCGCTTGTGAACCGGAACAGGTGCACCTTGTCGTAGCGCGCAAGGCGCCGGCCGTCGGGGCCGAAAACGAGGCACGCGCTGCGAACGCGCTGCGGATCGGCGGTCGCGATCGGCACGCTGCCGCCCACCACGAACGCCTCGTGTTCGCGGGCCATGCGCGCGAGGAAGTCCTGCTGCGGCCCGGCGCCATCCATCTCCTTCGCGGCAAGTTTGTCCGTCGCGCGCTCACCCAGGATGCCGAAATACTCCGGCAACAGGATGAGCCGGGCACCCTGCGCTGCCGCCTGCGCCACAAGCGCCTCCGCCTGCGCCAGGTTCGCCGCGACATCGCCGCCGGCCAGCGTCTGCACCGCCGCCACCCGCAGGGATGGCTTCATTCCGTCACGCTCGACCGTGCGCTCATTTTCTGGCATCGCCTCCGTATTCGGCGGTCCCGGGCACTGCTGCGAACTTGCCATTCATGCGTTCGACTGCCGGATCCGCCCAAGGTCCGGTCACCCGGTATTCGTAGCTGAACATCTGGTCCAGCGGATTGTTGAGCAGCTTCTGCGCGAGCAGCGCACCGGCGCCCACTGCCGCGCCAACCAGCGGATTGGCGATAAACAGCACCGCCGCGCCGGCGGAGACGCTGGAACTCAACGCCGGCTGCACGCGTACCGCCAGGCGCTGTGTTTCCTTGGCCAGGTCGATGTCCCCCTTGATCGCGACTGAAGCCGCGGGCCCGACGAGCTTCAAATTTTCCGTCTGCATCAGGCCGTCGTCGATGCGCATGTCGCCGTTGATGTCGTCGAACGCGAAGCCTTCGCTGAAAATGTCCTGGAAGTCGAGCGTGATGCGCCGCGGCAACGCTTGCAGCGAAAGCACGCCGAGGAGCTTGCCGATGCCGGGGTCGATCCGCGTGAAACGCCCTGCACCGGAGCGCAGCGTGAAATTGCCGGTAAGCGTCGGAAAGTCGAAGTCGTTGGGCGCACCGGTCCACTGCAGCTTTCCGGTGATGTTGGTCGGCGCGTCGCGCACCAGGTCGCCATAGCCAAAGCGCGAAAGGTAGCGGCCGGCGTCGCTGACGTCGACTGTCGCGTCGAGCGAGGTCTGCTGATGGTCGCCACGCACGCGCCACCAGCCGTTGGCATTGATGCTTCCATCCGGGTTGACCATGGACAACTTCTGGATGCGCCAGTCGGCGCCCACCGGCTGCGCCACCAGTTCCAGCTTGCCCAGGTCGCGACCCTTGCTCAGGAACGAGTCCGCAACGATGTCGAGCTCGGGCCAAGGATTGGCCGCGCTGCCGGACGCATCGTTCGCGCCGCGCACGGGATGCAATTCGCCGGGGCCGGGTGGCACGAAGCGCGTCAGACGCGCCATCACGCGGCCATTGGGCAGCGTCGCGGATGGACCGTGCCAAGTGGCCTCGCCGTCGACTTCCCGGCCGTGCATGGTCAATCGCCAGTCCTCGCCGCCGGGCTGCGCGGTGACCTTCAAATCGTGCAGCACCCGGCCGAAGACCTCGAGCGTGCCCACATCGAGATCCACCTGGCTCAATTCGGGCGCCGGCTTTGCTGCCGCGGCCGCCGCGCCTTGCGGCCTTTCCCCGGCATACACCTTGAGCCAGGCATCCAGATCGAGCGCCGGCAGCTGGCCACGAACTGCGATGCCCGCCAGCGTCGGCGCGGCGGGCGCGGCACCGGCCTTGCCCAGCTGCACCAGAACCCTGTCGGGCACGTTCCCGGCCGCCGATCCTCGGAGGGCAACGGCGCGAACCTGCCCTCGATAGTCCGCGGTGACGACGTCCTCCCTCGGGCGTCCCGCGACTTCACGCCGCGCGATATTCAATGGTGCAATGTCGGCGGCGGTCTTGCCGGCCGGTGCCGGAAGGTCGATCACCGCGCCCTTGAGCGAACTGCCCACCGACCACGAAATCGACTCGCCGCGTGCCGTCAGACTGCCCTCCCAATCGGTAGTGCCCGACACGCGACCCATCAGGGGCCAGTCCAGCTCGTCGCGCAGTCTGGCCAGATCCGCCATGCCGGAGGCCGCCACGCGCACGGCGCCATCGACGTTGGCGATCGTCAGTTTCGCGGGCCCGCCAAGCGCCTCGAATGCGACATCCTGGGTCCCGATTTCCCGATCGGTAAACGAGATCTTTCCGTTGACCCTTTCCAATTCGGGAATCCCGGGAAAGCGCAGTTCATTGGCGATGAACTGGTAACTGCCGGCGACGCGGGTGCCACCCTTTCCCAACGGCACCGCCAACTTGAGCTGGAGCTTGCCCGAGCCGGTCGCCTTCGCACCATCGGTCACGTGGCCGATCCACCCGGCAACGGGGCTTTCGTCGACGTAACGCAGGAAATCCGATGTCGGTCCGGCGGCATCGCCGGTCACCGTGAGCATCGGCGTCGGCGCGCCCAGGTCGGGAATCTCGGCCCGCGTCGGCCCCAGTGCGGCGCCCAGCGAATGACCCCGCACGGCCTCGATGGTCATGCCCGCCCCTTCGAACCTGAGGTCCGCGTCGAGGCCGTCGATCGCCGGCCATTGCGGCAGGAAGCCCAGCGTCGTGTCATTCACTTTCAACGCGACCAGGAACTTTCCATTGCGATTGTTCCGGAACGGGAATTCCGCGAGGTCGCCTGCCACATTGACGCGCACGTCGCTCGCCGTGCCACCCCTGAGGCTCGCGCGCAGCCAGTCACGGACCGTGGCATCGAGCACGAGCGGCACGTAGCGGACGATCTCCGGCACGCTGCCACCGCCCAGCGACGCGCGCAGGTCCAGCGTCCCGGGCCCTTTTTCCGACGCCGTCCAGGAGCCGCTGGCGCTGCCGGTCAGCGGCGTGCCGGCGAAACGAGCATCGCTCAACTCGACCCGGAGCGGAGCGGTGCGCTTGTCCCACGTCACGCGGCCGGCAAAACTCGTGAACTTCAGGGCCTCGTTCCACAGGCGTGGCACCTCGATTGCCAGCGCACGGCTGTCCAGCGTGGCGGTACCGTGCGACTGATCCAGATCGATGGTGCCGGTCACGCCGGTCACGCCAGGCACTCCCTTCGATGGGCTGAAGCCAAATTGCCTGAGCTTTCCGCTCACGGCGTACCGGTCCGGCAGGTCGTCCGTGCCGGACCAACTGAATTTGCCGTCACTGACGCTTCCTTTCGGCGCAAAGCCGGCGAGCAGAGGACGCCAGCCTTCGGGGAGCGGCAAATTGGCGGCAAGCGCACTCAACGGTTCCAGGTCGAGCCGGGCGATGGCCAGCTTGCCGCCCGTGATGGCGCCGTCGGCGCCTTCCTGAAGCGTGAGATTGAAGTCCGCCGGGTCAAGCGACAGTCCCGTGTGCGTGGTGAACGTCAGGCCGGTGGCGGCCAGCACGCGCGTTCCCTCCTGCCGCTTCCAGTCGAGATGGCCCGAAACCTTCTCGAGGTCGAGCTTCGGCAAATTGCGCCCCAGCCGCGTGCTGACTTCGACCAGCTCGAAGTCGGCGACCATGCCCGTCGGCGCGCCTCCGGCAAAGTCGAACCATGCCCGGAGCGCGCCCTTGCCGCTGTCGACCGCGATGGGAATCGGAATCCACTCGCGCCACAACGCAATGTCCGCGAAATCGAGACGCACATAGAATCGCCCTCGGGCGCCGCGCCAATCCTTGAGCGAAACGTCGGTGACATCGCCGCGGAAGTCCAGCGGCGACGCGAGGTCGGCCGGAGGCGCGCCGATCAGTCCGAAGCGATGGTGGCCCGCGCTGTGCTCGAGCCTGAATTGCACGTGGTCGAGAACGAGCTGCGGCGCGCGCCGCAGTTCATCCGACCAGGTCAGCAGCGCATCGCTGACGACGATGCTCTCCTGCCGCAGCAGCCACTCGGTGACGCGCGTGTCGTCCCCCTGGTGTTCCGGATCGATCTCGATGCCTGCCACGTGCAGGCGCCCCTGCGCATCGCGCCGCACGGATAGCTGAGGGTGGTCGATCCTGATCTGCTTGAAGCGCAGGTCCAGGAGCGGCAACGACGTCCAGGACACGACCAGGTCGACGCGCGGAAGGTCAACCAGCGCCGGCGCGGCCGGTTGGCTGCCATCGCGGACCTGCACCCCACGAATGGTCAGCCGCGGGTTCCATCCTTGCCAGCCGGTCTCGATGGCCGCCATCGCAACGGGCTGGCCCAGCTCTGTCGAGAGCCTGTCCACGATCCGCTCGCGATAGTCGTCGATTCGCGGGTAGATGATGTAGCGAATCACCAGCAGCACGATGCAGAACAACGCGAACGCCGCGACCGCGGTGGCGCTCAGAAAACGGGCTATCCTTGGGACGCGCGGTAATTGCACGAGGGCGTTGAGGGTCGGATCACGGCAACGGGCATAATGATCTGCCGGGGAGCTGAATTGTAGCTGAAGGCATGGTTTGCTCCCCTGCCCCGCGCCACTAGGCGTGTCGCCATTGTCGGCAATCATGGACATCACACGGGCCCTCGAATTCAGTCGGTATGCCACCCGCGCGCTGGTCGCGGAGCCGGCGCTTGCCAACTGGCTTTCGGACTCGTGCGCGGCTCCCTTCGAATGGAAGTCCGCGGAGGCGGCACTCATCGCCGCCGGCCTTGAGGGCGATGCCGAAGTCGATCCCGCAGGCTTCGGAGATGCGTTGCGCCGGCTCCGCCGCCGGGTATTCCTGCACACAATGATGCGCGACCTCGCGCTATCGGCACCGCTTACCGAGGTTTGCGGCACCATGACGCGGCTCGCCGAGCTCACCGTAGGCGCCACGGCCGAACGACATGCGCGTTTGCTGTCGCTCAAGTTCGGCGAGCCGATGAGCGCCGAAGACGGCACGCCGCAGCGCCTGATCGTCATCGGCATGGGCAAGCTGGGCGGAGGCGAACTCAATGTCTCTTCCGACATCGACCTCATCTTCATCTATCCCGACGATGGCGACACCAACGGCCCGCGCAGCCTCTCGAACCGGGAATTCTTCGATCGCCTGGGCCAGCGCCTCATCGCCTCGCTGCACGATGTCACGTCGGAGGGCTACGTGTTTCGCGTCGACACGCGCTTGCGTCCCTACGGCGAGAGCGGGCCGCTCACCACCACGTTCACCGGGCTTGAAACCTACCTGGTGACACAGGGGCGCGCCTGGGAACGTTACGCCTGGCTCAAGGCCCGTGCGCTGACCGGCAGCCACCATCGCGAGCTCGACTCCCTGGTGATCCCCTTCGTATTCCGCAAGTACCTGGACTACGACGCCTACGACGGATTGCGCGACGTCCATCGCCAGATCAGGGAGCAGGCGCTGCGCAGCGACTCCCTCGCCAACGTCAAGCTGGGCGAAGGCGGCATCCGCGAAATCGAGTTCATCGTTCAGGCGCTGCAGATCGTCCGCGGCGGGCGCGAGCCGGGCCTGCGGGTGAAAGGCACGCTGCCGGCACTGGCGGCACTCGAGGCGCGTGGCCTGCTGCCGGCATCCGCCGCGGCAGCTTTGCGCGGCGCATACGATTTCCTTCGCCGCACGGAACACCGCCTGCAATATCGCGACGACCAGCAGACCCACCAGATCCCCGCGAGTGCCGACGAGCGCGCGCTGCTCGCCGAAGCCATGGGATTGGGCGGTGCGCGCGAATTCGACGCCGAGCTGCGCCGACATCGCGCGCAGGTGAGCGAGCAGTTTGCGCAGGTGTTCGGCGCGGACAAGCCGGCGGCAGGCCAACGCGACCGGTACGCGGAACTGTGGGAGGAACCCGTTGCCACGGCGGCCGCGCGCGAGCACCTGACAGCCCATGGGTTCGACGATTCCGACCAGTTGATCGCCACCTTGGGCCGGGTCCGCGCGAGCAGCCGTTATCTGCAGTTGCCGGTGCAGTCTCGTGAGCGATTCGACACGCTGGTGCCGCAGCTGCTCGCAGTCGCGGCCGCCAATCCGGGCACGACCGGGGCGCAAGCGGTCTTCAATCGGCTGCTGAACCTGCTGGAGACCGTGAGCCGGCGAAGCGCGTACCTCGCTCTGGTGATCGAGCATCCGCCGCTGCTGCCCAGGATCGCACATCTCATGGGGGCGTCGGCCTGGGCTGCGGATTACCTGACGCAGCACCCCATCCTCCTCGACGAGCTGCTCGATGCCCGCATATTGCTTGCGGAGCCGGACTGGGCTGTGTGGCGCGACGAGCTCGCGCGGCAGATGGCCGGTCACGCGGGCGACGTCGACCGGCAGATGGACACGTTGCGCCATTTCCACGATGCGCAGACGTTTCGCCTGCTGGCGCAGGACCTGGGCGGCCGGCTCACCGTGGAGCGGCTGGCGGATCACCTGTCCGCGCTGGCAGACGTGCTGCTCGCCGCCACGCTCGAGGCATGCTGGGCGAATCTGGTTGGGCCGGGTGCTGCACCGCCGTGCTTCGCGATCGTCGCCTACGGCAAGCTGGGCGGCAAGGAATTGGGTTATGCGTCGGACCTCGACATCGTGTTCCTGTACGACGTCGCCCCCGACGACGTCCAGGCGGACGCGCTTCCGGAGCGCTATGCCCGCCTCGCGCAGCGTCTCATCACGTGGATCACGACCAACACCGCGGCGGGGCAGCTCTACGACACGGACCTGCGGCTGCGGCCCGATGGCGCCGCCGGCCTCATGGTGTCGAGCTTCACCGCGTTTCGAAAGTACCAGCGGGAAAACGCCTGGACCTGGGAACACCAGGCACTGACCCGCGCGCGGTTCGTGGCGGGCGACGCGCATCTGGGGGCGGCCTTCGAAGCCGAACGCGAAGCAATACTCCGCCTAGACCGGGATCCGCGAAAGCTCGCCGACGATGTCGCGGAGATGCGCCGCAGGATGGCGGCAGGACACCCCAACCGCACCGCGCTGTTCGACCTGAAGCACGACCCCGGAGGCATGGTCGACATCGAGTTCACCGTGCAATACCTGGTGCTCGCGCACGCAAATCGCCATCCCGAATTGACGCGCAACGCCGGCAACATCGCATTGCTCGGCATCTGCGCGCAATTGGGGCTCCTGCCGCCGGACCTTGCCCATCGCGCTGCCGATGCCTACCGCGACTACCGCCGACTGCAGCACCAGATCAGGCTGACGGGCGCGCCGCACGCGCGCGTCGAACCGGCGTCGCAGGCACCGCGGCAGATCGCGGTGGCTGCGCTGTGGCGTCACGTGTTCGGGAGCGCCTGGGAGCCGCCTGTCCAGCCCCACGCCGGTCCAAGCGGGGAAATCGGCTAAAATTGCGCCTTGTCTTGGACTTCTGCTCGGGAGAATGCGCCATGTCGATGGCCGACCGCGATGGATGGATCTGGTATGACGGCAAGATGGTGCCGTGGCGCGACGCGACGACGCACGTCCTGACCCATACGCTGCATTACGGCATGGGCGTGTTCGAGGGCGTCCGCTGCTACAAGACGGTCGACGGGCCGGCGATATTCCGCTTGCGCGACCACACCGACCGACTGTTCCGCTCGGCGCACATCTTCGGCATGAAGATCCCGTTCACCAGGGAAGTGCTGGACGAGGCGCAACTGGCCTGCGTGCGCGACAACAAGCTCGAGTCGTGCTACCTGCGCCCGCTGGTGTTCTACGGATCGCAGGCGATGGGCGTTGCTGCCAAGTCCAACCCGGTTCGCGTTTGCATCGCGGCGTGGCCGTGGGGCAGCTATCTCGGCGCCGAAGGGATGGAAAAAGGCATCAAGGTCAAGACGTCTTCGTACACCCGCCATCACGTGAACATCACGATGACCGGAGCCAAGGCCGTGGCGAACTATGCCAATTCGATCCTTGCCAACCAGGAGGCGACGCACGACGGCTACGAGGAGGCGCTGCTGCTCGATCCGCAGGGCTATGTGTCCGAGGGTTCCGGCGAGAACATCTTCCTGATCATCAACGGCGAGCTGCACACGCCGGACTTGTCTTCCGGTGCGTTGAACGGCATCACACGCAACACGATTTTCACGTTTGCGAAGGAATTGGGCATTCCCGTGCACGAGCGCCGGATCACGCGCGACGAGGTCTACTGCGCCGACGAATCGTTCTTCACCGGCACCGCGGCCGAAGTGACGCCGATCCGCGAACTCGACAACCGCACGATTGGTTCGGGTACCCGCGGCCCGATCACCACCAAGCTGCAGGCGATGTACTTCGACGCAGTCAACGGCCGCATGCCGTCGAAGAAATCGTGGCTGACCAGGGCATGACGATGGAGAAATCCACCGCGGCGATTCCTGTGGCGGTCAAGCCCGCCGACCTGCCGGTGTTCTGCCCGAACCCATCGATGCCGCTGTGGTCGTCGCATCCGCGCGTGTTTCTGGACATCGCCGACTCCGGTGAAGCCATGTGTCCCTATTGCGGAACCCGCTACCAGCTCGAGGGGGGGCCGCGCAAAGGCGGCCATTGAACCGGTGACCTGCGGGCCGCTCGAGCCCGCCGTGCGGGCGGTCAACACCAGCGCCGGCGCGACGCGGTGCCGCAGCGCATCTCCTTGCCTCAACATGGGTCGAGATGGGCGCTGAACGCATCCTGATCATTGCGCCATCATGGGTGGGCGATGCGATCCTTTCCGAACCGCTGGTCGGGCTTCTGCGCGATCCGTATGAGGACCCGATCGTCGACATCCTCGCGCTTTCATGGTGTGCGCCGGTCTATGCGCGCATGCGCGGAATCCGGCGGATCATCGAATCACCGTTCGGGCACGGGAAGTTCGACCTGGCCGGCCGTCGCAAGCTGGCGCGGGAGTTCATGGCGGAAGGCTATACGCGCGCATTCATCCTGCCCATGTCATGGAAATCCGCACTGATTCCCTATCTGGCCCGCATTCCCAGGCGCATCGGTTATCGCGGCGAAGCGCGTTACGGGCTGCTGACGGATGCGCGCCGTCTGGACAAGAAGGCCATGCCCCGGCTGGTCGACCGCTTTGCCGCGCTCGCCGCGGCGCCCGGCGCACTGGTGCCACTGTCCCCTGCGCCCGTACTGGTTCCAAACTCGGTGAATCGCGCGGGGGCGATGCGTGCGCTCAACCTCAAGACCGACCGGCCCGTCGTCATCCTCTGTCCAGGCGCGGAATTCGGCGCCGCCAAACGCTGGCCGCCGAACCAGTTCGCCGACCTGGCCGGGCTGTTCCTCCGCGACGGCCTCCAGGTATGGATCGTCGGTTCGCCCAATGACAAGATTTCATCCGAGGCCGTGCTGATGGCGATGGGCGACAACGCCTTGAAGGTGCGCGACCTCACGGGCCGCACGGATCTGGGCACCACCATCGACATCCTGTCCTCGGCGTCGCTCGTCGTCAGCAACGATTCCGGGCTGATGCACGCGGCGGCGGCAGTCGGCGTGCCCCTGGTCGCGCTGTTCGGGTCATCGTCGCCGGTGTATACACCGCCGCTTTCGCCCAATGCGCGCATCGCAAAGGTCGACATTGCTTGCAGCCCCTGCTTCAAGCGCGAATGCCCGCTCGGCCACTTCAAGTGCATGCGCGAACTCAAGCCCGACATCGTCTACAACCTGGCACGCAGCGCGCTGCCCGCGTACATTCCGCCGAATCCACCCATTTCTTGACGACGGACAAATACGGCTCTCGCCTAATTCCGATATAAACGTACCCACCGACCATGGCCAAGGCTCGCATTCCACCGATTTACACGTCGCCGCAGGACGCAGCCGTTGCGTTCTACCAGGCATTCGAGGCCCGCGATCTCGACGCCATGATGTCGGCATGGGCCGACGACGAGGACATCGTATGCGTGCATCCGGGCGGATCGCGCATGGTGGGCTACGACGCCGTGCGTAGCGCCTGGGAACAGCTATTCACCGGCGACACCAAGCTGTCGTTCCGGCTGGACGAAATCGTCGTGCTGGAAACCGTGGGGCTGGCGATGCAGAGCGCGATCGAGCACGTCGCCACGGCCGACGGGACTGCCCGCGGTGCCGCGGCGGCCACCAATGTCTTCCTGCGCACGCCGTCCGGATGGCGAATGGTGTGCCACCACGCGTCTCCGATCGCGACCGCCGCCATGCCGGTCACGAGCGGTCCGCTGCACTGAATGCGGCTGATGCCGCCCATTTTCCCAATGGAAAGCGAATCGGTCTGACCCGGGTGCAGGTCCGGGATGCCCCGTTCGCAATCCGCAACGATTCCTGCGAGGTTCGATGAAGCTCACGTTGGTTGGTTCCCGGTATTTCGGGGCAATGGCGTTCGATGCGCTGCGCAAGGACGGCGCCGACGTCGTTCGGGTCGTCGCGCCCGCGGCGGACGACCGGCTTGCCCTGGCCGCCAAGGCCGCCGGCGTGCCGGTGCACGTGCTGGAGAATCCCAAGATCGTGCCGGGCGAGGCTATAGCCGACGGAACCGATCTCATCGTCGCGGCGCACACGCATGCGCGCGTCAGCAACGAGGCGCTCGCGCGCTCCCGGCTGGGCGGCATCGGCTACCATCCTTCGCTGCTCCCACGGCACCGCGGCATCGCGGCCGTCGAGTGGACGATCATGGAGGGCGATCCGATCGCCGGGGGATCGGTCTATCACCTGGCGGATGGTTGGGACGCAGGGGCCATTGCGGCGCAGGATTGGTGCTTCGTCGCCAAGGGCGAGACGGCGCGGGAGCTGTGGGAACGAGCGTTGTCTCCGATGGGCCTCGCGCTGCTGACCCGTGTCGTCCGGCACGCGACAGAACACGGGGCGCTCCCCGCCTATGCGCAGGATCCGCGGTTTGCGACCAAGGCTCCGCTCGTCCGCAGGAGCGTGACTTTGAGCGACGAGCGTCCGCCCGAAGTCGCGTCGCTCGTCGTTACCGCGATAGGTGCCGACCGTCCCGGCATCGTCCACAAACTGTCCGAACGCGCGCAGGGTTTCGGCGCCAATTGGGCGGGCAGCCGCATGGCGAATATCGCCGGCCAGTTTGCGGGCATGGTGCACTTCGAGGTCCCCGCCGCGAACGCCGATGCGCTGGCATCGGCGCTTCAGGGACTGGAGTCCGCCGGGCTGCGAATCGTCATTGCGAAGTCCGCGCCGGCGCAGGCGCCGGAAGGACGGCGAATGGTAACGCTCGAACTCGAAGGACCGGATCGCCCCGGCATCGTGCGGGACCTTTCGCGCAGCCTCGCCGATCGCGGAGTGAGCATCGAGGAACTGCATACCGAACTCGTCGCCGCAGCCAACAACGAACACACGTTCAAGGTGAAGGCGCTGCTGGCCGTTCCCGCGACGCTGACCAACGAAGAACTGCAGCGCGGACTCGACGCGCTGGCCAGCGAAATGGCGGTCGACCTCGACGCAGGATAGTCTGATTTCGCGCTACAGTTCGTTGTCATTGCGTGGCGGCCCGCGCGAATGCCAGTCGATGTGAATTCCTGCGCGAGCAGGTAGTTCCTGACCATGCCAGCCGGAACACCCGGCCATGAAGGTGGAGTGCGAGCTAGCGCGCGCGCCGGAGGGACACGATGCCTGACCTGCCGAGCGGGACCGTCACCTTTCTGTTCACCGACATCGAGGGCAGCACCCGGCTTTGGGAGCGAAGCCCCGCGGAAATGCGCGTGGCGCTGTCTCGCCACGACGCGCTGGTGCGCGCGGCGATCGAAGGGAACGAAGGCTACATATTCTCCACCGGGGGCGATGCGTTCTGTGCGGCGTTTCGCACGCCAACCAGGGCACTTGCGGCGGCCTATGCCGCACAAATTGCACTTGGCAACGAACCGTGGCCGGAAACGGCGCCCATAAGAGTTCGGATGGCGGTACACACAGGTATCGCTGAGTTGCGCGACAACGACTACTTCGGCCCCCCACTCAACCGGGTCGCTCGCTTGCTCGCGGCAACCCACGCTGGTCAGGTCCTGATCTCGCACGCGACACAGGAGCTGGTGCGAGACGGCCTTCCGGCGGGAATGAGTTTGCGCGACATGGGCGAGGGGCGGCTGAAAGACCTCGTCCGTCCCGAACGGGTATTCCAGGTCCTTGCCCCCGGTCTGCATGCCGAGTTTCCGCCGCTCAAGACGCTCGATGCGCGCGCAAACAACCTGCCGATCCAGTCGACGAGCTTTGTGGGTCGCGAGCGCGAGATGCATGAGGTCGGTGCCCTGCTCAAGTCCTCGCGGTTGGTCACGCTCACCGGTTCGGGTGGCGCGGGCAAGACACGGCTCGCGTTGCAGGTCGGCGCGGACTGCATCGACGACTTCGCTGATGGCGTCTGGTTCGTAGAACTGGCGCCGCTCACCGATGCACGTCTCGTGGCGCAGGCAGTGTCGACCACGCTCGGGATCAAGGAGCAACCCGGGATTTCTCCCATGATCACATTGACCAGGGAAGCAAGGGACAAGGTGCTGCTGCTGCTCCTGGACAACTGCGAACACCTGGTCGAAGCCTCTGCCCAGCTTTGCCAGGCAATCCTCACCGCTTGCGCCAAAGTCCGCATCGTCGTCACTAGTCGCGAGATCCTGCGCATCGACGGTGAGGCGACCTACCGCGTGCCATCGCTCGCGATCCCTGACTTGAAGGTGCCCGCCAGTCTCGCAGTGTTGTCACAGTACGCCGCCGTGAAATTGTTCATTGAACGCGCGCGCGCGGTGCAACCATCGTTTCAAGTGAACGACGTCAACGCGCCCGCTGTGGCCAGCATCTGCTTCCACCTGGATGGGATTCCGCTCGCCATCGAATTGGCATCGGCAAGAGTTCGTTCGTTGTCCGTGGAAGAGGTGAATGAGCGGCTAAGTCATCGATTCCGCCTGCTGACCGGCGGAGCGCGCACGGCCCTACCCCGCCAACAGACATTGCGCGCACTGATCGACTGGAGCTACGACCTCCTTACCACCGCTGAGCAGCGGCTGTTGTGCCGTTTGTCCGTATTCGCCGGCGGCTGGACGCTGAGTGCTGCGGAACATGTTTGCACAGGCGACGGTGTCGACGAGGCAGAAGTACTTGACCTCTTTACTTCGCTCGTCGACAAAAGTCTGATGCTGACCGAGGAGCGCGGCCTGGCCACCCGATACCGGATGCTGGAGACTGTGCGCGAATACGCGTCGGACCGGCTGCGGGAAGCCGGAGGGAGCGTGTTCTGGCAGGGGCGCCACCTGGAGTATTTCCTCTCCGTAGCGGACGTCGCGGCGTCGCAGTTGACCGGCGATGAACAACAGTCATGGCTCGGACTGCTGGAGTCCGAACACGACAACTTGCGCTCGGCTCTCGCATGGTCGTCTGGCGCGGGCGGGAATGCCTTGGGCGGACTGGCGCTTGCAGGCGCGATCTGGCGATTCTGGCATGTGCGCGGCTATTTGAACGAGGGCCGCAGCTGGTTGTCTGAACTGCTTGCAGCGGCGCCAAGCGATCAGGCCGAGGGAGTGCGCGCAAGGGCGCTCAATGCGGCAGGTGGATTGGCTTGGCAGCAAGGCGACTATTCGGCCGCCCAAGCGTTGTACCAGGAGTGCCTCGCGATCCGGCGGCGGCAGGGTGATCAGCGGGGCATCGCCGCCTCGCTGGGCAACTTGGGGAGCGTGACACTGCAGCAATGCGACTATCCAGCCGCTCGGGCATTGTATGAGGAGTGCCTGGCCATCTTCCGGAAGCTGGGCGATCGTTGGGCCATTGCCGGCGCGCTGGGAAACCTGGGCGTTGCGGCCAACGGACAGGGCGACTTTCCGGCAGCGCGGAGCCTGCACACGGAGACGCTGACGATTCGACGAGAGCTGGGCGACCGGCGAGGCATCGCCGCTTCGCTCGGCAACTTGGCCAGCGTTGCCCGCGATCAGGGCGAGAATGCTGCCGCGCGGTCATGCTACGAGGAGAGCATGGCGATCTTTCAGGAACTGGGGGACCGATGGGGAATGGTTTACTCGCTGGAAGGGCTCGCGGACGTCGCCTCAGACTTGGCCGAACCCCGACGTGCCGCCCGCCTTTGGGGAGTCGCGGAGTCCCAGCGCGAGGAAATCGGTGCCCCGATGCCACCCAGCGACCGTCGCCACCACGATGGTCAGGTCGCCATCGCACGTGCCACGTTGGGCAATGACATCGCCTTCGACCGCGAATGGCAGGAGGGCCGCGCGATGCCCCTGGAACAGGCCGTCGAGTACGCGTTGCGGAAGCAAAGTGCGTAATGCAATCACGCGGTCAATTGCGATGTTCGTGTCCGGCGAAGTGCATCAACTGTCCTAACTGAAATCTGATCAAAGAGACATCGTTCGATGGCTTTGAATTTTCCTCCGTGAACCGGCCGGAGTGGGCTCAGTAGAGAGCCGTCACGTCCGCCCGAAGATCGGCAACGAAGCTGGTAGCGGACGTAAGATGGCGAACGGCGGCCTACCGCACCCGGCCATTACTTGACTTCCGCGCCCTCTGAAGCTGACGCTGCCTACGACCGGATGCAAGGTGGAGCAGACAGTGCTTATCCTGGGGCGCACCGGACCCCACTCCCCTGAGCAGTCGTTGGCGGAAAGCGGAGGCGATGACAGACGTGGGGAGCGGCGCCAGCGTCAGCTCCTGAAGGTGATGAACAGGCGCAATCGACCC
>DAOMGB010000050.1:0-26311 GCA_035430095.1 Casimicrobiaceae bacterium
TTCGCCGGCGAGGGCACGGGCGCAGCCGGCGCGGTGCGATCGTCGACCGGCGCGCGGGTGCGCGATGCACACCCGACCATCAGCACGGCCACCAGCGCTACCACGCCGAGGCGACGAAAGCCCGGGCTTTGGCCAGCGGCCGGCCGTTGCACCGGAATGCCCGTCGAAAGTCTCGCTTCGTCGTGCGCGGTCACGCGTTCTCAGCCGATACCGGGAAGCAGGGGAACAAATCTTACCGCATCAAGTGTCTGCTCCTTGAGGCCCGCCGGCGTCACGTCGATGACGGTGAGGCGCTGCACGCCGCGTTCGTCGCCGGCCTGCGCCAAAGGCAGCACCATCCGTCCGCCCATCTTGAGGTAGGGCAACAGCGCCGTGGGCACGTGGGTCGCGCCGGCGGTGACGACGATTGCGTCCACCGCAAGCTCCTCGCCCAGGTCGTGGCTGCCGTCCCCATGCTTCAGAGACACGTTCGAAAGCTTGAGCGACTGCAGATGCCGGCGGGCCTTGTTCACCAGCGCGCCGATGCGCTCCACGCTGTACACGTGCTTCGCGACATGTGCAAGCACGGCGGTCTGGTAGCCGCAGCCGGTGCCGATCTCGAGCACTGCGTCCAGGTCACGGCCATTGCGCGCAAGCTCGGTCATGCGCGCCACGATCCACGGCTGCGAAATCGTCTGGCCCTGCCCGATCGGCAACGGCACGTCGTCGTAGGCGCGAATGGCCAACGCCTCGTCGACGAAGATGTGGCGCGGCACCGCATTGAGGGCCGCCAGCACGACTTCGTCGACGATGCCCTGCTCGCGGAGGCGTTCGATCATCCGGGCGCGCGTTCGCGCAGAAGTCATGCCGATGCCGGTCTGGCTCATGTTGCGCGCGTCAGTTTGTCCGCAATGCGGTTGTTGGCCACGTCAGGCGCCGACCCAGGCCGCGACGCCACCCATCAACTCGCGGTTGGTGAGATCGATCTGCAGCGGAGTCACGGACACGCGCCCGGATTCCACGGCCTGAAAATCGGTTCCCGCGCCCGCGTCCGCGGCCGGACCGGCTGCGCCGACCCAGTACACCGTCTCGCCGCGCGGGTTCTGCGCCTTGACGACATTCTCCGCCTTGTGCCGCCGGCCGAGTCGCGTGACCGCGAAGCCCTTGCAATCGGCAAGCGGGACGTCGGGCACGTTCACGTTCAGCAGCCACGCGCCCGCGGGCATCCGCGCGTGACGATCGACCAGTTGCACCGCGATCGCCGCGGCGGTCTCGAAATGGCGGGCCGCCTTGGAGGCGAGCGAGATGGCGATCGACGGGATGCCCAGCAGGAAACCTTCGGTGGCCGCGGCCACCGTGCCCGAATAGATCGTGTCGTCGCCCATGTTGGCGCCGAGGTTGATGCCCGAGATCACCATGTCCGGCAATTCATCGAGCAGGCCGGTGACGGCCAGATGCACGCAGTCGGTCGGCGTGCCGTTGACGAACAGGAAACCGTTGGCGGCGCGTCGCACGGTCAGCGGACGGTCGAGCGTGAGGGAGTTGGACGCTCCGCTGCGGTCGCGCTCGGGCGCCACGACGGTCAATTCGGCGCGGCCCGCCAACGCCGCAGCCAGATGCTCGATGCCCGGTGCGAAGTAGCCGTCGTCGTTGGAGATCAGGATGCGCAATGGGGCTCTCTTGCAGGGACGGGGAAGGGCAACGTGGCAGGGCGATCCCTCGCTGCGGGTTGTCCCGTTCGCCCATATTCCGGGGCACCTCGATTATACCTGCCGGACCATGCCTTCCCGCGCCGTTGGCCGCACTATCCGCTGTTGCGCAAGCCCGCCGCCAACCCATTGATGGTCAGGTGGATCGCGCGCTTGGTCCGATCGTCGGTCTGGCCGGCACGATACCGTCGCAGCAACTCGACCTGCAGGTGATTCAGCGGATCGAGGTAGGGAAAGCGGTTGCGGATGCTTCGCGCAAGTCCGGGTTGCGTGTCGAGCAGCGCAGCCTCGCCGGTGATGGCGAGCAGCAGCGAAACCGTGAGTTCGTGCTCCGCCGAAATGCGCGCGAACACCGGTTCGCCAATGGCGGCGTCGGGAACCAGTTCGGCGTAGCGAGAAGCCACGTTGAGGTCGGTCTTGGCCAGGACCATGGCCATGTTGGACAGCACGCTGCGGAAGAACGGCCACCTGGCGTTCATCTCATGCAGCAGCGCCATCCCGTCGGGCCGGTCCTCGAGCCAACCCGCGACGGCCGATCCGAAGCCGTACCAGCCGGGCAGCATCAGCCGGCATTGTCCCCAACTGAACACCCAGGGAATCGCGCGCAAGTCCTCGATGCGCGCCGAACCGGTGCGCGACGCCGGTCGGCTGCCGATGTTGAGCTCTGCGATTTCGGCGATGGGGGTGGCCGCCCGAAAGTAAGGCAGGAACTCGGGCGTGTCGTAGACCAGCGCCCGGTACGCGGCGTACGCGCGGGCGGCGAGCGAATCCAGCGCCTCGTGGAATGCCGGCCCACGCGCGCCGATCTGTTCCGCATCGACCAGGCTCGCTTCCATCGTCGCGGCCACGAGCGCCTCGAGATGTCGTCGCCCGAGTTCCGGGTCCGCGTACTTGCTTGCAATGATCTCGCCCTGCTCGGTGATGCGCAGGCCGCCCGTGACGCTGCCCGCGGGTTGCGCGAGGATGGCTTCGTACGACGGCCCTCCGCCGCGGCCGACGGCGCCGCCTCGGCCATGGAACAGTCGCAGCTTCACGCCATGGTCACGGCACACGTCCACCAGCTGCATTTCCGCGCGGTACAGCGCCCAGTTGGCGGCGAGATAGCCGCCGTCCTTGTTGCTGTCCGAGTACCCGAGCATCACTTCCTGCCAGTCGTTCTTCCCGCCGAGCCACGTTCGATAGAGCGGCACGCGGAATGCATCACGCATGTTCGTGCCGCAGCCCGCAAGGTCCTCGATCGTCTCGAACAGCGGCACGATGTTGACGGCCAGCGCGCTGCCGCGGACGAGCCCGACCTCCTTCAGCAACACGCCCGCTTCAAGCAGGTCGGACACCGACTGGCACTTGGAGATGACGTAGTTGGGAACCGCGACGGCGCCGAATTTGCTGTGGATGTTCGCTGCCATCGCCAGGATCGCAAGCTCGCCCGCGGTCCGTTCCGCGTAATCGAGGTGCGGTGAATGGAGCGGGCGCGGCGTGGCCAGTTCGCGCGCGAGAATCGCCACACGCGCCTCCTCCGGCAGCGCCAAATAGTCGGACTCGACGCCGGCCCGCGCGAGCAGGTCGGCGACGACCTGTTCGTGCACGTCGGCGTTCTGGCGCATGTCCACGGACGCCAGGTGAAAGCCGAACACCTGCACCGCCCGCCGCAGCGGCAGGAGCCGCCGCTGCGCGAGCAATGCCGCGCCGTGCGTGGCCAGCGACGCGGCGATCACGTCCAGGTCGTCGATGAACTCCTGCGGCGCGGCGTAGGGTGGCCGGTCCGCGTGCGGCGCGCGCGCAGGCGACCTGCCCGCAAGGACGCCCATCGTCGCCGCCAGCCGCGCATAGATGCCGACCAGCGCCTGCCGGTACGGTTCATCCTGCCGGTGCGGATTGCCGTCGTGCGCCGCGTCAGCCAGCGCCATCAGCGCCGGCGTGGGAACCACCAGCCGCGCCGACAGCGAAAGCTCGCCACCCAGCCGATGCACCTCGTCGAGGTAGTGATCGAACGCGACGCCAGCCTGCGTGCGCAGCGCGTAGTCGAGCGTCTCGGCCACGACGAAGGGATTGCCGTCCCTGTCGCCGCCGATCCACGAGCCCATGCGCAGGAATACCGGCAGCACGCCGGCCGTCCCGAAGGTGCGCGCGATTCCCGCAGAGAAATCCTCATAGAGCCGCGGAAGCTCGGCCAGGAACGTATACCGGTAATAGGCGAGCCCATTGTCGATTTCGTCGTGGACCCGCAGCTTCGACAGGCGCAGCATCGCCGTTTGCCAGAGCGCCAGCACCTGGCGGTAGAGGCCCGTCGTGAATTCCGACGACTCGTCCGGCGTCAGCAGCACGCGGTCGCGCCACAGCAGCAGCCGCGCGATTTCGCGCTCGCAGTCGAGGATGCTCTTTCGCTGGACTTCAGTCGGATGCGCCGTGAGGACCGGCGAGATCAGCGCCTCGGCCATCCACGCATCGAGCGCCGCCGCAGTCACGCCGTTTGCGGCAACGTTGGCGAGCGCGGCGGCGACGCTGCCAGCCTGGGGCGGCGATCCCGCGTGCGCATGCGAGCGTCGCCGCCGGTTCTGGTGAACGTCCTCGGCGATGTTGGACAGATGGGAGAAATACGAAAACGCGCGGACCACGTCGAGCGTCACGGGGATCGTCAGGTCGTTTAGCAGCGCCGAAAGCTCGGCACGAACGATGGCGGCTTCCTCCGGCTCGGCGCGCCGGAACCGGATCGCCGTTTGACGCACGGCCTCGATCCGCGCAAAGCCTTCTTCACCCGACTGCGCACGCAGCACGTCGCCCAGCAGGCGGCCGAGCAGGCGGGTATCCTCGCGCAGCGGAAGATCCTTGGCGGGCGACGTTCCGGACGCGGAAGAACTGGAATTTGCGGGGAGCTCGTCGGCCATGGCTCGGGGAAGGAATGGATGACGCGGCGAAGGGCAATGCGGCGCGTTCAAGGAGCGTCGTGCGCGCGCTTCACCGATTGGGCAAGGGCGAACACGGCCGCCGCGTAGAGACGGCTCTTGTTGTAGCGGGTGACCACGTAGAAGTTCGGGCAGGCGATCCAGTAACTTGCGCGCGATTCGCCGTTCTCCGGCGGCTCTTCGAGCAGCAGCAGGCCGACCGGTTCGGCGGCAAGATCGACTGGCGCGCCCACGGCATCGACACCGTCGGCCTGCCACGCAGCCAGGGGCCGGCGCTCGCTGATGCCGCCGTCGAGCCGGCGCAACGCGGCGTCGCGCGTGTCCGCGGCAATGCGCGCGGGCAACAGCACCGGCTGGCCGGCCGTCCAGTCATGCCGCGCGAGATAATTCCCGACGCTCCCGATCACGTCGGCATTGCTGCGCCAAAGGTCGACCTTGCCGTCGCCGTCGAAGTCCACCGCGTAGCGGCGATAGCTGCCGGGCATGAATTGCGGCGTCCCCATCGCGCCGGCGAATGAACCGGTCGGCTTGAGCGGAGACCAGCCTTGGGCGTGCGCCAGCAGCAGGTACTCCCGCAATTCCCCCCGAAAGAACGTGGCGCGGCGCGGATAGTCGAACGCGAGCGTGACCAGCGCGTCGATCACGCGGTAGGAACCTGCGTTGCTGCCGTAGATCGTCTCGATGCCCAGGATGGCGACGATGTATTCGGGCGGGACGCCGAATTCCTCTTCGGCGCGCGTCAGCGCCTCGGCATTCGCGCGCCAGAAGGCGACCCCGCCGTTCACCCGGTCCGCCGCGAGAAGCCTTGGCGCGTATTCGTACCACTTGGGCGGCAGGAGCAGCGGTCGATCCATGGCCGCGACGATCCTGGGCTGGAACTTTGCTGCCGCGAGCCAGCGCTCGACCTGCCTGGGCGAAAGCCCCGAATCGTCGGCTACTTCCGCCGCGAATGCCCGCACGTCGGCCCGTTCCGCGTAGGGCACCCTGCTCCTTCCGTCGAGTCCGGCAACCTGCGGCTGTGCCGCCTCCGCCGTCTCCATTTTGGTCAATGCGACGAGCAGCGCGAGCAGTATGAAAGCGCGAAACGACAAGCGGAACGTCCGGATGAACCCGATGCCGCCGATGGTATCATCGCCCCGAGCTTCGTCACGGCGTCCCTGCCGCACGGATTCGCTCGAATGCGACAACGGTGTTGCAAACCGGGTGGCCGCAGGGCAGCACGGGATCCGACCCGATCGGGCCAAACCCAATGCATACGTTCTATCCGTTCGCCCGCCCGTTCCTCTTCGCGCTCGACCCGGAAACCGCGCACGACATCGCATTCGCCGGACTTGACCGCGCCGCGAGATTCGGCATTGCCGGCCTGTTCGCGCCGCGCCTGCGTGCGACGCCGGTATCAGTGATGGGAATCACGTTTCCCAATCGCGTGGGCCTGGCTGCCGGCCTCGACAAGAACGCGGAGCATCTGGCGGGCCTCGCGACTTTCGGCTTCGGCTTTCTGGAGGCCGGGACGGTGACGCCGCGGGCGCAGCCGGGCAACCCCAAGCCCAGGATGTGGCGACTGCCGCAGGCCAACGCGCTGATCAACCGGCTGGGCTTCAACAACGACGGCGTCGCGCGTTTCCTCGCGAACCTCGGCGCCTCGTCGTACAGGGGAATCCTTGGCATCAACATCGGCCGCAACTTCGACACGCCGAACGAGCGCGCCGCAGACGACTACCTCGCCTGCCTGCGTGCCGTCTACGCAAAGGCGAGTTACGTCACCGTCAACATTTCGTCGCCCAACACGACCGGGCTGCGTGACCTGCAGGAAGAGGACGCGCTCGCGGCGCTCCTGCAGTCGCTGAAGCGCGAACAGGCGGCGTTGGCGCAAAAGCACGGACGCTATGTCCCGCTCGTCGTGAAGATCGCGCCCGACCTCGCCGACGCTGCTGTCGGCGACATCGCGCGCGCCCTGACCCGTCACCGGTGCGATGGCGTCATCGCCACCAACACGACGATCGCACGCGACGCGGTGGCTGGCATGCCGCATGCGGAGGAGGCCGGTGGACTGTCCGGCGGCCCGTTGCGCGAGCGATCGACGGCGGTGATCCGTTCGCTCGCCCGCGCGCTCGACGGAGCATTGCCGATCATCGGCGTGGGCGGCATCCTCTCGGGCGCGGACGCGCGGGAAAAGATTGCGGCGGGCGCGTCGCTCGTGCAGATCTACACCGGACTCATTTATCGCGGACCGGAACTGGTCGCGGAGTGCGTTCGGGCGTTGGACGGGCCATGACGCCGCAGGCACCCGATTCCAGTTCGCCTTCCGCGCATTCGCTCGCCGCGCATTCGCGGGGTACGACGCTGCTGCTCAACGTCGCGCATGCGATCGACCACATGTTCCTGCTGATCTTTGCCACCGCGGTGTCGGTGATCGCAGCCGACTTCGGCTTCGCCGCCTGGGAGCAATTGATGCCTTTCGGCGCCGCCGCGTTCCTGATGTTCGGCCTGGGTTCGATTCCCGCAGGGCGCCTGGGCGACCTCTGGGGACGGCGCCCGATGATGCTGGTGTTCTACTTCGGCATGGGCGTCTCCGCGCTGCTGGCCGCCGCCACCCGGAACGCGTGGCAGCTCGCCGTCGCGCTGACCCTGGTCGGCACGTTCGCCTCCATATACCACCCGGTCGGCATACCGATGCTGCTGCAGTCGACGCGGCGTCCCGGCTGGACGATCGGCGTCAACGGCCTTTGCGGAAACCTGGGAATCGCGCTGGCTGCGCTGTCGACCGGACTCGCCGTGAAGTACCTTGGCTGGCGCGCCGCGTTTGCAGTCCCTGGGCTGATTTCAATCCTGTGCGGCATCGTTTTCGCACGTATCACCCCGGCCGAGACGCACTCGCCATCGCGGCGAACGTCGCGCCGCAAGGGCATGCCCGCGGCGGTGGTCGCGAGGGTATTCCTCGTGATGACCGCGGCGTCGGCAACCGGCGGCCTGCTTTTCAACTTCACCACCAACGGCAATCCGGAACTGCTCAAGGAACGGCTCGACGGCGTTGTCAGCGATCCCGCGACACTGGGACTGCTGCTGGCGGCCATCTACGCCTTGGCATCGCTGGCGCAACTCGTGGTTGGATGGTTGCTCGACCGCTTTCCGCTGAAGCGCCTCTACCTCGTCATCGTGGCGCTGCAACCGCCGTTGTTCCTGCTGGCGGCGATCGCCCATGGCTGGCATCTCTACGCGCTCCAGGTGCTGTTCATGATCGCGGTGTTCGGCGCGATTCCGTTCACCGACGTGCTGATCGCCCGCTATGTGGACGATTCCCTTCGCTCGCGCGTCGCCGGCGTCCGGCTCGCCATATCGCTCGGCGTGAGTTCGGTGGCGGTGGCGTTGCTGGGACCGGTGGTCAAGGCGGCCGGCTTCCCGGCGCTGCTGGTCGCGCTGGCGGTCATTGCGCTTTGCACGCTGGCCACGGTCACGTTCCTGCCCAATGACGAACGGAGCCTGCAACTCGCGGACTAGCTGTCAATCATCAAGACGTTGTTGCCGGATCGAATGCCGCAGATGCATCCAAGCCAACGTCGTCCCCGCGAATGACATCCAAGCCACCGTCGTCCCCGCGAACGCGGGGACCCAGCGACTTCCATCGGATGGCGCGAGGCAGTAACACGGCGACACTGGGTTCCCGCGTTCGCGGGAACGACCGATGAGGTTCCTGCTTTCGCGGGAACGACGGATGAGAACAATTCATGCATTGCGGAAACAACTTCTTGAAGCGTCACAACCAGCTAGCGCCTTCGCACGCCATGTGACGGGCGGCCGCTACGAAGACGCCTCGGCGGGCTCCCACCTGAACCCGGCCGCCTCGACCCCATGCTGCAGGTGTCCGATGCCGGCATCTACGAACGCCGGGTCACCTTTGACGCCCAGCTCGATGCGGCGTCCGCCGTCCGGCATGAACGACGGCAGGCTGAACAGCTTGAGCATCGGGAACCGGGCCACGTTTTCCTCCATCAGGGGGAGCAGCTGGCTTTCCCCCGCGCCGTGCACGACGATCGCGCGCTCCTGCGGCGGTACGTGCCGCAGGCCGGGATACCACGTGGCCAGCACCCAATCGAGCATCGGCCATGCCATCTGCGGAAATCCGGGAAAGAAGTGATGATCGCGAACCGCGAAGCCCGCGACCCGGTTCACCGGATTGGGAATGACGCGCGCGCCTTCCGGAAACTCGGCCATCAGCACGCGATGCGGATAGGCTTCCGCGCCGAAGCGCGCCTCGATTTCCGCAACAGCCTCGGGATGGCGCAATAGCGGAACGTCGAGCGCCGCGGCCGCTGCCTGCCGCGTATGGTCGTCCGGCGTCGCCCCGATACCTCCGAAGCTGAACAGCAGGTCGCCACGCGCAAAGGATTCGCGCAACAGCGCAGTCAGGCGAGCACGGTCGTCGCCGAGGTAGTGGACGAAATCGGGCGCGAGGCCGCGCGCGCCAAGCGTTTCGATGACGTGCGGAAGGTGCTTGTCCTGTCGCTTTCCGGACAGGATTTCGTCGCCGATGATCAGGGCGCCTATGCCCATGGCGCGAACCGCCCCGGTGACGGCGCCACGCTATTCAGCCGTCGCAACTTGAAGCTTCTCTTCCATCTGCGACATCATGCTGGTGAACGCCCGATCAATCAGCGGCTCGGCCTCGACCAGGCGGGCGCGGTCGTTGCGGAAGCGCTCCGCAAGTTCTTCGGCGGTCATCGACAACGCCTTCTGCCCCTGGCGATTCGTGAACAGGTAGGTGCCGCGCAGCGGGCTGACCCAGGCGAGCTTGGCGAACGCAAGCTGTCCGTCGTCGGCCTCGAACTCGATCCACATGCCGCGTTCGAGGCTGCGCGCGATTTCGAGGTAGTCGTCGTCGATTACCTCGCGTTGAGGCTCGACCGGCTCCGGCACGGCATCGGTCATCGCTTCGGCCAAAGCCTCCGCCTTGGCCGCGAGCGTCTCGTCCCCCGCCGCCTTGGCCATTTCGGCCTGCACCTTGGCGGCTTCCGCGACCACCGCCGTCGGCGACTTCGCCACGCCCACCGATGGCTTGACCGCGGCCGCGTGCGCCTCGACCAGGTTCGCCATGAACGTTTCCCGGTCGGCCGGCTGCCATCCCTGGCTGTGCATCCCTGCGGAGAGCCGCTTCAGCAACGATGGAAGCAACGCAACCAGGTGACGGCGATCCTCGGGAGATTTTTTCGGCTGGATGCTCCAGACCAGGTCCTCGAGCGTCGTCACCGCGGATCCCCACGCCTCGCTTTCCTCGCCGTCGTGCATGTGAACGTGCGAAAGCGTGCGCTCCCAGTTCTGGCGCAGGAACGATGCAAGGAAATTCGGCACCGGGTACTCGTCGATGCGGCGCTCGATTTCCGCCTTGGCGACCACGGTCGAGATCTGCTGGCGATCGCGCTCGTTGATCTCCTCGGCGGTGGTCTGGATGTTCGCTTCGGCCGCCTTCTCTTCCTCGGCAAGAAACGCCTCCAGAACTTCGCGCTGCTCGTCGAAAATCGCGAGGTCGTCGCTGAAATTGTCCAGGATGTTGTGGACGATTTCGCTGATCTTCCTGTAGAGCGGATCTTCCTGGCCCATGACCGGCGACCAGCCCAGGCCCGCCTGCGCCAGGGCGTTGACGAGGAGGCGCGACGGGTGCGACTTCTTGGCGAAGAACGCGCCGTCCAGCATGGCGGCCTTCAGCACCGGAATCTGCACGCGCGCGAGCAGCGCCTTGATGCCGTCCGGCAGGTCCTTGGTGTCGAATATGAAGTCGAAGAGCATCGCGACCATCTCGATGGTCATCGACTCGAGCTGGTTGGCCTTCTGGCCGAGCGGAGACTCCTGCAGGTCGCGCAGGACGTTGTGCATGCCTTGCGGGATGCCGGAGAAGGCAACCGCCGCGCCGCCAACGTCGAAGCCGGTCTGGCCGGCCTGCAACCTCGTCAGGCCCTCGTGCAGGTCCTGGGACGAAATGATCGGAGCGCCCGGAACGTAGCCGGACGGCGTGGGAGGCATCGGCGAAAAGGAATACCCGCCCTGTCCTTGCCCCGACCCCTGCCCGGGCACCTGGATCTGCGGAAAGTCGCCTCCCCCCGCTGCGTTCATGGCCTCGACCATTCCCTGGGGCGACATGAACGGCGGCACTTGGGACGGCGCTTGTGACGGCATGTGCGACGCCATGTGCGACGTCAGATGCGGCGACATCTGCGGCGCATTCATCGGCGTCGCGCTGCCGTACATGCGCTTGAACATCGCCATCACGTCCATCTCGGGCGGCGGCGCATGGGCCTTCGCCCTCGCCGCTTCGGCGCGCGCCATTTCGCGATCCGCCGGACTGCCGCGATTGATGATCGTCGGACGCGAAGCCGCCGGAATGACGTTGAGTTTCTTCAGGTGCTGATTCAATTCGGCGTACACCACCGAGATGTCGCCCATCGGCGCCTGGTTCAGCTCCTTCAGAATCTGGAACTTGATGCGGCGGTCGGTCTTGACCGTCTTCAGCGCCTCGGCAAAGGCGTCGACGATCGCCGCCGGCGACAATGGATTGGCATCCGTGCCGAGATCGGGACGGCCCAGCAGGTAACCAAGGCCGCGGTTCAGCGTGAGCAGTTCGTCGTGCGAGAGATTCTCGACGATACGGGTGATGTTGCCGGTCAGCACCGACTCGTCCATCGACGACGTCTCGACCAGCGTCAGGTTCGCCGTGTCCGCCTTGGAAAAGTCGGCCTTCTCGGCAACCTTGCCGGCGATGCGTTCGTTGATCGACCGGCGCAGCTGCTTTTCGAACTCCGCCATGAGCGCCGGTCGTTCGCCTTTCAGCGCGTGCCTGGCATCGAGATAAAGCTGCTGTTCCTCGCGCACGTCCGACCTGTTGGCGCGATCCATGAGCAGTTCGCCCACCCGGTCCATCATCTGGGCGAACGAGATCGTGAGGCGCGACACCGCGAGATCCCGGCACTCGCCCAGAATCTTGCTGGTCTCCCGCGGCAGGGCTCGGTGCCCTCCCGGTTCGGTATGGGTTGTTGCGTTCGGCATGGATCCGGCTGATTCGTGTCGCCCGTCACCCCGTTGAACTTACCCCGGCATTCCCAAGACACCGGACGCTTCGCGCTCCCGGCCAATATTCGCGTCGATGCCGGTCGCGCGGACGCCACGACTCCGGGTGACACGAATTATTGGCAGACAAGCGCTTAGGCGACAATACGGCGAACTTACTGTAGCACGGGCCTCAGGACCTGCCAAACCGCGGTCCGCGCTACCGGGTCAGATCGGTCCAGGCCCGCTCCACCCGCTTGAACGACACCGGGACCGGCGTCTTCAGCTCCTGCGCGAAAAGGGAGACGCGAAGCTCCTCCAGCAGCCATCGGAAATCGTCGAGTGCGGGCTCGGCGCGCCCTGCCTGGGCATTGCTGTCCCTCCGAGCGCGGTACCGGTCCCATAGCACGGCGACCTGTTCCGCGTGTTTCTTGTCCCTTTCCGGACGTTCGCCGTATTTGGCCAGGCGACGATCCAGAGCTCTCAGGTACCGCGGTATGTGGGAGAGCCGAGTCCAGGGCGTGCCCGCGAAAAACCCGGGGTGGACGAGCGCGTCGCGCTGCGCCCTGACCTCGGCCGCGAGGCGGGACTGTGCGGCCGGAAGCCTCCCGAGGCGCTGTGCGAGCGCGGCGTGCTCGTCGGCGATCTCCGCCAACAACCTGAACGCGCCTTCCGCCACCGCAGCCAGGCGCGTTCGCGCCCGCTTGACTTGGTCGGCAAAGGCGCGTTCGCTGCGGGGAATCGGGTCTTCGCCCAGGAACGCGCGATCGGTGACCGCCGCCAGCACGTCGGCGAGCAGTCGGTCCGTCGCGATCGTGGTCTTCAGCAGCAGCGCCGACTGGGCAAACTCGGGTCCGCCCTTTTCAAAGCGCGCGACGGCGTCCTTGAGCGCGATGCGCAGCAGGCGCAGCACCCCGGCGCGCGTCGACGCCTCCGCCGCGTCGCGCGTGTCGAGCATTGCCATCGCCACGCTATCGCCTTCATCCACCAGCGCGGGGAAGCCCGTCAGTCTCTGCGTGCCGCGCCCGATCGCCAGCGTCTCCGGCAAGTCCCCGAAGTCCCAGCGCCGCAATCCCTTTTTTTCGAACGCCGGACCGCCGGCCGCAAACGACATCTGCGCCGCCTCGCCCAGTTGCCCCCGCAATTGAGCAAGGTCCCGGCCCATGGCCAATTCCCCGCCGGCCGCATCGACGACGCGCACGTTGACGATCAGGTGCGCGGGCATGTCGACGCCGTCCCAGACGTCCACCGGCGGCGATTCACCCAGACGCTCGCGCAGGTAGCCACGCAGCGCCTGCGGCAAGGGCGTGACGGGGTGCGCGGGCGACGATGCCGCGTTGGATCCGAACGAAGATTCCAGGAACGCCGTGACCACTTCCGGCAGCGGGATCAGTCGGTTTCGCCATGCCTTGGGCAGCGACTTGAGGTAATGAGTGACCTTTTCGCGAACCATGCCCGGCACCAGCCAGCTGAGCCGGCCGTCGTCCAGCTGGTTGAGCAGCGACAGCGGCGCGGTGAGCGTGAGTCCGTCGAGGGGATGTCCCGGAGAGAAGCGGTACTTGAGCGAAAGCTTCGTTCCGGCGAGGTCCAGCGCGCCCGGGAAAAGCTCCGCGGTAACCTGCGATGCGGCATGCCGCATCAGGTAGTCGCGGGTCAGGTACAGCACGCGCGGATCGGATGCCTCCGCATCCGCGCGCCAGCGCTCGAACGCGACCAGCGAATGTATGTGCGGCGGCAACCGTTCCGCGTAGAAGGCCGCGATGGTCTCGTCGTCGACCAGTACATCCTGGCGCCGTGCCTTGTGCTCGAGTTCGGCGACCTCGGCCACCAGCCGCTTGTTGTGAACGAGAAAGCTGCCCCTGGTTGCGAGCGCACCCGGCACCAGCGCCTCGCGAATGAAGACTTCGCGCGCCGACTTCGGGTCTATCGAACCAAACGAAACCGGCCGCCGCGCGACCAGAGTCAGGCCGTACAGCGAAACCCGCTCGCTCGCGATCACCTCGCCCCGCTTTTCCTCCCAGTGCGGCTCGAAGTGGTCGCGCGTCACCCGGTCGCCGGCGACCTCCTCGATCCATTCGGGTTCGACCTTCGCCGCACATCGCGCAAAGAGCCTCGAAGTCTCCGTGAGCTCGGCGGCAAGCAGCCACTTGGCGGTGCCACCCCGCGCAGCGCCTGCGCCGCCCTTCTTCGCCAGGCCGGAACCCGGGTGCAGGTGGAACCTGAGTCCGCGGGCGCCAAGGTAATACTCTTCAGTGTCGGCCTTCACGCCGATGTTGCCGAGCAATCCGGCCAGCACTGCCTTGTGCAGGGTGGCGTAACGCGCCGCGTCCGGCGTGCCTGGTGCCGCCGAGCCATTCGTCGCGGCGTGCGCGGAAGCCTTGCCGGGGGCCCACTTCCATCCCGCTTCCTGCAGCGCCGCAACCAGTTGCTGGTGCACGTCGCGCCATTCGCGCAGGCGCAGCCAGGACACGAATTGCGCGCGACAGGCATCGACCAGGCGGCGGTGCGACAGCTTTTGCCCCATCGCGTCGCCGAAGAACTCCCACAGCGCCACCAGCGACAGGAAGTCCGAGCGGTCGTCGCGGAACCTGAGGTGCGCCTGGTCCGCCGCCTGCTGCCGCTCCAGCGGCCGCTCGCGCGGATCGGGAACCGCAAGCGCGCTGGCGATCACCAGTGCCTCGGGCAGGCAGCCCAGGTCGCGCGCCGCGAGCACGATACGTCCGATGCGCGGGTCGAGCGGCAACCGGGCAAGCTCGCGGCCCAACGGCGTGAGCAGGCGTCCATCGTCCACGGCGCCGAGTTCCTGCAACAGCTGGTAGCCATCGGCGATCGCGCGCGCGCCGGGCGCCTCGACGAAGGGGAACGCATCGACCGCGCCCAGGTCGAGCGAGGCCATGCGCAGGATCACCGCGGCGAGCGAGCTGCGCAGGATCTCCGGATCGGTGAATTTCGGGCGCGCCGCGAAGTCTTCCTCGCCGTACAGGCGCACGCAGATGCCATCGGCCACGCGGCCGCAGCGTCCGGCGCGCTGGTTGGCGGAAGACTGCGACACCTTCTCGATCTGCAGCAGCGTGGTCTTGTTGCGCACCGAATAGCGCTTGACCCGCGCAAGCCCCGTGTCGATCACATAGCGGATCCCCGGGACCGTGATCGAGGTTTCCGCAACGTTGGTGGCGAGCACGATGCGCCGGCCATTGCCGGGTGCGAAGATCCGCTGCTGCTCGGCGACGGACAGGCGCGCGAACAATGGCAGAATTTCGATCTGCGCGGCGTATGGGCGCCTGGCGAGACCGCGCCGCAGCAGGTCGCCGGTCTCGCGAATCTCGCGTTCGCCTGGAAGGAACACGAGGATGTCGCCTGGCGCCTCGCGCCAAAGTTCCTCGGCGGTGGCAACGATGGCCTCTTCGAGATCCTCCTCGTCGTCGGCCTCGTCGGGCAGCGCCGCCTTGCCTGGCCCGGAGGCCTTGCGCAACGGACGGAACCTCACGTCCACCGGGAACACGCGGCCCGACACCTCGATCACCGGCGCCGGCTTGCCCCCGGCCGCAAAGTGCCGGGCAAAGCGCTCCGCATCCAGCGTGGCCGACGTGATGACCACCTTCAGGTCGGGCCGCTTGCGCAGAAGCTGCGAAAGGTAGCCCAGCAGGAAGTCGATGTTGAGGCTGCGCTCGTGCGCCTCGTCGACGATGATGGTGTCGTAGGCTTCCAGCAGGCGGTCGCCCTGCGTCTCGGCCAGCAGGATGCCGTCCGTCATCAGCTTGATGTATGCGTCCGGTCGGGTTTGGTCGGTGAAGCGAACCTTGTAGCCAACCGCCTCCCCCACCGCCTGCCCCAGCTCCTGAGCAATCCGCGCGGCGACCGCGCGCGCCGCGATCCTGCGCGGCTGCGTGTGGCCGATCAATCCGCGCTCCCCGCGGCCCGCCGCCAGGCAGATTTTCGGAAGCTGAGTTGTCTTGCCCGAACCCGTCTCGCCGCAGACGATCACCACCGGATGCTCCCGGATCGCGCGGACGAGTTCGTCGGCCCGCTGCGCAACTGGAAGGTCCGCCGGATAGGTAAACGCCGGTTTTACGGCCGCCCGCGCCTGGCACCTGGCGATGGACCGTTCGAGTTCCGCGGCAAGGCGCGTCCATTCGGGCTCGTCCGCCCGCTGCGACCGCGCGCGCTCTATCCGGCGGCCGAGACGCGAGGCATCCCGGGCCATGGCAAGGTGCAGGCGCGCTTCGATCGCGGCGGCGACGGAGGCCGTGGCGGAAGCGGGCCCAGGGGCCCTGCGGACTTGGTTTCGCATGTGCGGCGGAGGCAGTTTGGGCGCGCCACGGGACGCGAGCCAGCGACTGTGGGAGCGGTGCGTCGGTTCGAGCCGCAAGCGCGGCGCGCCGCGCGAATTCTACCGCGCCGCATCCTGCACCATGCCGAAATTGCTATGATCGTCGCCTGTTGCGCGCGCCAGCCTGGCCAAGCGCGATCCGTTCCGGAGGTCATCCGATGCCGTTGACGATTCGTACCCCGTTCCGCGCTCTCATTGGCGGACTCATTCGCAAGAACGCCCGACACGCCCTCTCTGCCGCCGCCCTTGCCATCGCCGCGTCGGGCACGCTCGGCGTCGCAACACCGGCCGACGCGGCGACGCTGCGCTGGGCGGGCCGCGGCGACATGCAGACCACCGATCCGCACTCGCAAAACGAGAACCTGACCAACAACATCAACAGCCTTGTCTACGAATTCCTGATCATGCGCGACAAGAAGCTGGGACTCAGGCCGGCGCTGGCGGAATCGTGGACGCAGGTCAATCCGACCACCTGGCGGTTCAAGCTTCGGCCGGGTGTCAAGTTCCACGACGGAACGCCGTTCACGGCGGACGATGTCGTTTTCAGCTTCGAGCGGGCGCGCGCCGACACGTCGCAGCTGCGCGTCTATGCCAATGCCTCGGGCATCCCGAAGAAGATCGACGACCTCACCGTCGAATTCACGACCGCCGGGCCCAACCCGATCGAGCTCGAGCACATCGCCACGATCAACATCATGAGCAAGGCGTGGTCCGAGAAGAACCGCGCCACCAAGCCGCAGAATTTCACGCAGAAGGAGGAGATGATCACGGCCCGCCAGGCCAACGGCACGGGGCCGTACATCCTCAAGTCGCGCGAGCCCGACGTCAAGACGGTCCTGACCAAGAATCCCAACTGGTGGGGAATCAAGGCCGGCGTATGGGAAGGCAATGCCGACGAGGTGATCTATTCGCCGATCGTGTCCGACGCGACGCGCGTCGCGGCGCTCATCTCGGGCGAGGTCGACCTCGTCAACGACCCGCCGCCGCAGGACGTGCCGCGGCTCACGCAGACGCCGGGAATCAAGATCCTCGAGGGCATGGAGAACCGGATCGTCTTCATCGGCATGGACCAGTTCCGCGACGAACTGTTGTATTCGAACGTCAAGGGCAAGAACCCGTTCAAGGACAAGCGGGTCCGCGAAGCGCTGTACTACGCGATCGACATCGAGGCGATCAAGAAGAACACGATGCGCGGCCTGTCGGCACCCTCGGGCGCCATGCTGCCTTCGACGGTTCAGACCACGCCGGAGCTGGAAAAGCGCCTGCCCTTCGATCGCGAACGGGCGAAGAAGCTGCTCGCCGACGCCGGCTATCCGAACGGTTTCGAGGTGACGCTCGATTGCCCGAACAATCGTTACATCAACGACGAGAAGATCTGCCAGGCGCTGGCGGCGATGTGGTCACAGGTGGGCGTCAACACCAAGGTCAACACGATGCCTCGCGCGGTCTACTTTCCCAAGCTCGAGAAGAACGACACGAGCCTCTACATGCTGGGCTGGGGCGGAGGCACAACCGATGCCATTTTCATCCTGCAGCCGGTGCTGGCAACCAAGAACGGCAAGGGCGACGGCGACTACAACTATGGCCGGTACACCAATGCCAAGCTGGATGAGCTGCTGGCGAAGATCAAGGTCAACATGACGCCCGACCAGCGGCTGGATGAAATCCATGCGGCGCTGCTCGCGCACAACGCGGAGACCAATCACATTCCGCTTCACCGGCAGGTGATTCCGTGGGCGTCGCGCGCCAACGTGACGGCGGTTCACCGCGCCGACAACCAGGTCATGCCGTTCTGGGTCACGATCCAGTAGGGCATGCTGAGTGGGGTTCGCGCCGTTGCCGTCAGGCAACCGGCGCGTACCTGAGCGGTCGCGCCAGGTAGCGGGTCACCGCCCACGCCACCGCCACCGTCACGATCACGCCGATCGCAAACTGCGGCCAGGCGGCGGCATTTGCCGAGAGCGCGGCATTGCGCGCTCCATCGAGCACCATTCCGGTCGCCAGGAAAGCGGGGATGGTGCGCAGGTCGTGGCGAAGGACCCGCCACAACAGGACAAAGCTCACGAGTCCCTTGACGACGCCGCTGACCAGCGCGATCGCCGGTTCGCCCCCCGCGGCTAATCCGCCTGCGCAGGAAATCGCCACCAGAAGCAGCGCCGCCACCCAGACGCGTCGTGTCCAGCCATGGGTGCCGAGCTCGATCAGGTAAAGCACGAACAGCGCGGCACCGCTCGACCACACCAATCCGATCGGATCGACCACCGCGCCAAGGAGCGGCCACGCCAGCGACGCAGCGCCCAGCGCAGGCCAGAGCGGCATCGTGCGCTCGGCCATCGTGGACGATGCGGCGGCCAGCCCCGCGACCGCCAGCGCCACGGCCGCGCCGGCAGCCCACGCCGGCATTCGCGAGGCGAGCCCCGCCTGGTTTCGAGAGCGCGCAAACCAGGATCCGACGCCCGAAAGCAATGCCATCAGCCCCGCCACCAGGATCGCGGCGAACAACTTCCCGGAGACCGATGCGGCCAGCTGCAATGCCACGGGCTCTGTGGTTTGCAGCCCCATCAGCATGTCGGGCCAGTCGTTGCCGAGATCGATGATTGCCGCCGCCATGGCCAGTGCCCCCACCAACGCCATCGCGCGCTTGTCGCAATGGCCCTGATTCCAGCTGATCACGGCAAACACCAGCGCCGCCAGCGCGCCCAGCGCAACGGCGAGGATGCCCGTGAGCTTCAGGACCTGCAGGCGTTCGTCGCGTTCGGTTTCCGCGCGCAGCCACGTCTCCGGCACGAACACGGTGCGCCCGGCGGCGACCACCTCGTCGCCCGCGACGACGACCTGGATGCGCGCCTCGCCATCCTTGCCGACGTCGATTGCCGGGTCGGCGAAGACGAAGGTCCAATCGCTGCGCGCATCGCGCCGCGTCTGGTCCGCGGTTCGCAGCTGCAAAGCGGCGGGGTCGTGCCCGAAGCGCTCGCGCACCGCCCTGTGGGCGATGGCCAGCGCTTCGTCGTGAGCGAGATTGGCTCCCGCGGCGCCCTCCGGCAAGCGATGGCGGACTTGGCGGATCTCGCCGTTGCCCACCACATAGACTCGCCATTCCTCGGCGCGGTCGGCGACATCGCCTTCGAACCTGGCGAAGCGAACTTCCCACAACGGAGGCGCCAGCACGTTGCCGGCCAGTGCGCGATAGGTGTCGGGACCCGCCTCGCGCCAGACAAAGGTGTGCGCCTGGGTCTGCCGGAGTTCGCCGACACTGGATCGTATGCTGGAATGGCGCCGCCATTCCGGGCCCAGCAGGACTCCGCGTCGTTCCACCGCTGAAACGGCCGCGGCCTCGGCGGCCGCCCTGCCGATGGTCAGCGCCGGAACATCCGCCGCGAACGGGGTGCAGGCCAGCCAGGCGAGCGCGCCGGCCACGCCAAGCCAGGGCAGCGCGCGCCACACCCACGCGACGGGCGCGCTCGCCGGAGCGGGACCGATACGGATCGCCGACGCGAGGACCGTGGCAGGCGGCGGCCGCCACCCGCCATTCCAGAGTTGCGCAGGCAATCGGCGCCACGCACCCCTGCGCCATCTTCGCACGCCGATCACCGCGAGCGGAAACGCCGCCGCGGCGATCACCAGCACTCGCTGGATCCAGGCGCCCGGTGCGTCGACGAGAAAAAGCGGAATGGAAAACAGCGCCAGATCGAAAAGCGCATGCAACAGGATCGTCGGAAGCAGGCCGAAGCGCAGGAAGATGAGCGCCCAGAGGATGGCGGGAACCAGCAGTTCGACCAACCGCGAATACGATGGAAAGCCTGGATAGTTCGCATGCGCGCCGGCGAATACCACCGCCTGCAACACGACCGCGAAGCCGATCCAATGTGCGCGCTGGCCGAAATGCGCGCCGAGCAGTGCCGCCCCCGCAAGCGGGATGGCGCGGAACACGCATTCCTCCATGAATCCTGCCTGCAGCGAAATGGCGATCGGCGCCAGCGCAGGCACGGCGGAAGAAAGGATGTTGGGGTCGGTGAGCGATTCGGAAGGCTGCCACCAGCCGAGCCAGTGGTTCGTCACGTAATAGAACGCGGAGATGAACGCCAGTTCGAGCGGGACAAACAGGTAACCACCGACGCTGCGGCCGAGCGTCTGAACGCTCGCGCCCCCCTCGCGCGACCAGAGGCGCCACAGCTGCGGCTGGTGCGGAAACGCGCGGCGCGACAGGCTCTCGGCAGCCATGAAGGCGAGGCCGTAGCCCAGCGTGCCGCCGATCAGCGTGGCGATCGCGACGCCGATCTGCGCGACCCAGAACGATCCTGTGGTTTGCGCGGTGTCGAAGGCGAACCAACCCGCGGGCGCAGCGGCAAAGGACGACAATGCCATCAGCCCGCCGACCACCGCGCCGGCAGCCAGCGCCGGGCGCCACAACAGCCAGCGTGTGCGCAGCAGCCACAAGACTCCGAGGACACAGCCGCCGAGTCCGTACAGCACGCCCGCCGCCAGGCTGGCGAAATTCGCGATCGTGTTGTTCGCGCTGCGCAATTCCTGGAAGCGCCGCTCGAATTTTTCCGGCACGTAGATGTAGGGCGCGACGCGCGTCAACTCGTCGCCGGTGACGTCGAGCTGGAGGCGAATGCGCGCATCGCCCAGATGTTCGTCCCGCTCGAACACGAATTCATGGTCCACGCGGCCGCTGGGACGGGTCTTCTGCGAATGCTCGCGCAGCTGGTACGGCGTGAAGTCGACATTCCAGTCCATGCGTGCGCGCGTTTGCGCCAGCGACAGCGCCGAATCCCGGTCCAGCGCCTTGGTGGCGGGATCGCGCACGAAGCTCTCCGGCAGTCGGCGAGAGAAGCCGTCCACGCCGCCATCCGGACGAAAGCGCACGGTGGCCTCGGTCACCTCCCCGGGCTTGAACAAACGAACCTCCCACCAGAAAGGTGCAAAGATCGTTCCCTCCACCAGCTGCGTGAACGCTGGCTTGCCGCCGCCTTCGAGCTCGATGTAGTTCTGCGCCGACTGGTCGTTGCGAAATTGCGCGGCGGCACGGGCTCCATCCGGCACCAGGCCGCGCTCCCGTGCGATCGTCTCCGCCTTGGCGATCGCCTCGTGCCGCGCGAGCTTGATGTCGAGATTGACCAGCGGAATCGCCAGCGGAAAGAGATGCCGCGCGACCGCGGCGCAGAGCAGCGCGAGCAGCGCGTAACCGACCCAGAAGACCGGCCTGCGCGTAAGGCCGGTCACGGCGTTCGCACCGCGATGACCCCGTCGGTAGCCAGCCTGTCGAGCGTTGCGTCGTCCATGTGCAACCGCTCGCGCAGTACCTGCCGCGTGTGCTCGGCCAGCAGCGGCGGCGGCTGCCCCGGCGTGGTAGGCGTCGCGGACAATTTCACCGGCGAATTCACCTGCGGAACGCTTCCCGCCAGCGGATGCGGAAGGTCGAACTTCATGCCGCGAGCGAGCAGTTGCGGATCGGCGAACACCTGGTCGAGCTTGTTGATTGGTCCACAGGGCACGCCCACCGCCTCCAGCGCGTCCAGCCAATCGCGCTGCGTGCGCGTCGCCATGACCCTGGCGATTTCCGGCACGAGCACGTCGCGGTGCCTGACGCGGTTTTCGTTGCGGGCGAAACGAGCGTCGCGCGCCCACTCCGCGCGGCCGGCCACGGCGCAGAATTTCACGAACTGGCTGTCGTTGCCCACCGCGACGATCAGGTGGCCGTCGGCGCACGCAAAGACCTGGTAGGGCACGATGTTCTGGTGCGCGTTGCCGGCCCGGCCCGGCGGCGTTCCTGCCACGAGATGGTTCATGCCCATCACCGCCATCATCGCCACCGCGGAGTCGAAAAGAGCCAGGTCCACGCGCTGGCCCTTGCCGGTGCGATCGCGGTGCCGGAGTGCGGCGAGGATCGCGACAGCCGCATACATCCCGGTCATCAGATCGGTGATCGCCACGCCCGCCTTTTGCGGTCCGCCGCCGGGCTGGTCGTCGCGTTCGCCGGTGACGCTCATGAATCCGCTCATGCCCTGGATGATGAAGTCGTAACCGGCGCGATCCGCGTAGGGGCCGTCCTGGCCGAAGCCCGTGATCGACGCATAGACCAGGCGCGCATTCAACGCGGCAATGCTCGCGTAGTCGAGTCCGTGCCTGGCGAGGCCGCCGACCTTGAAGTTCTCGACCAGCACGTCGGCCTGCGACGCGAGGTCGCGCACGATGCGCTGGCCTTCCGGCCGCGTGAAGTCGACCGCCACGGACAGCTTGCCGCGGTTGCAGGCGAGGTAATAGGCCGCCTCCGTGGTGTCGCGGCCGTGCGCGTCCTTGAGGAATGGCGGGCCCCACGCGCGCGTGTCGTCGCCGCTCCCGGGCCGCTCGACCTTGATCACCGTCGCGCCAAGGTCGGCAAGCAGTTGCGTACACCACGGGCCCGCGAGCACGCGGGACAGGTCGAGGACGGTCAGGTGGGAGAGCGGGCCGGGCATGGCGAGTTCAGGAAACCGTGTGTGCGGAACAGAGTCTACGGAACTGAGTTCACGCCACTGGATTCCCGCAACACAACTCCCTCCCGCTGCCGCATCGGGAACGCCGGCGGGCAATCGGGCGAGCGCGCCGCAACGGATACCGGCGCAAGGACTAAGCCTCGCGCCGTTCGTTCAGCTCGGTAGCCGCGTTACTGCTTGCTACCCTTGATGTTGCCGGCGACGGCGCCGCCAACCGCGCCGATGGCGGCGCCAGTCCAGCCACTGCCGCCGGCAATGGCCGCGATTCCGGCGCCCACGCCGGCACCGATCGCCGCGCCACTCACCGTCCCCTGCTGTTGCGGGGTCATGTTGGTGCAGGCAACCACGCCCGCGACAACGGCCACTGCTGCAACCATCTTGAAGAGCTTCATGGTGGGTCTCCGTTACTTGTTCTTGGCGAGGCCGGGCACGACCATCTCGAACCAGATCGTTTCGATCACCGGACGCTGGAGCTTGTCCGGATTCTTGGCATAGTAGCTGTCGAGGCCGGTCCGCACGCCGTCGAGCGTCTGGCCCTTCATGCCCTTGACCAGCCGCGGCACGGCGCTTTGCGCGTCGGAAGGCGGGGTGGTGCCTTGATAGGCGGCCTCGACCTGCACTGCGTTGGCAATGCCGACGAGGTAGGCCTTCTTCACCTGTTCCGACGATTGCGTCCAGTGTTCCCCCGTGACCACGGGGATTTCCTGCGCGCGGACACTGCCCCAGGCGGCCGCCAGGGACATGCAGGCGACCATCATGGCCGCACGCCGTTGCATTTTTGTTGCCATAGCATTCTCCATGGAAAACAGGCTTACTTACGTGACCACTGCCATCGACAGCAGCGCTCTCGCCGAATACGCCGAGCAAGGGGATCAGCGAAGGTGTCTATTGTAAGCCAGCTTGAGCCGGGCGCCACCAACGATCAATCATCGGCTTTGGCCAATGCCAGTTCGATGGTTTGCTCCAACGACATCCCTTGACCTTCCCGCCACGCGCGGTCGAACATATCACCGCCCATCGCCTCGCGGGCAACAGCAAATTTGGCGTTGTAGTCCGGACGGCCTCGGGGCGGTTGCGGGCAGCCGATTTCCTTCCGCAACCCTTCCGCGTACGACGCGATGCGCACCGCGCGGCGCCACCCGCTTCGGGCAAGCGCGACGTAGGCAAATGCCTCCAGCGACTCGACGATGCCACGCGGGTCTCCCAGCTCACGATACATTGTCATGCTCCTTTCGTGCAGGTCGCAGGCGCCCGCGAGATCCCCCTGCTCGCACGCTACGTGTCCCAGGTCATTGAGCGACGCGGCAATGCCCCACTGGTCTCCCAGCTCACGCCGGATTGCGAAGCTCTCCTCGAACAACGCCTTCGCAGATGAAAAATCTCGCAAATGAGTCGCCATGAGTCCCATGTTGGTCAGCGAGGCCGAGATGCTCTGTCGATCCCCCAGTGCACGGAATATCTCAAGGCTCTCCTCGCTCAACGTCCGGCCTGTCGCATAGTCGCCGAGGTCGAAAGTCACACTTGCGAGATTCGATAGCGAGCTTGCAATCCCGCGTCGATCGCCGAGCTCGCGCTTGAGCACGAGACTCTCCTCGTACAGCGACTTCGCGGCCAGCGACTCGCCCCGCGATTGCGCCACAGCTCCAAGGTTGTTCAGCGACGCAGAAACGCCGCGCCGGTCGCCTAGTACCCGCCGCAGCGCCAGGCATTCTTCGTAGTGCGTTTTGGCGGCCGGATAGTCGCCCTGCTGCCATGCCAGCACGCCGGCACCGTTCAATGCCTTTGCGTGCGCCGCCCGATCTGAGGACGATGACGCCATGAGTTCGGCGAGCCGGGCGCGCCCCTCGACCATGTATCCGCGCACTGACCAGAACCGCCAGAAAGCCCCGGCCAGTCGGAGTTGGCGATCCACGCTGTCATCGGACGAGGATGACCAGGTCATGGCCGCGCGCAGATTGTCATGCTCCACGTCCAGCCTGTCCAGCCATGCCTGCTGGTCGGCACCTGTCAATTTCGGCTCGGCTTCCTCGGCCAACGAGAGGAAGTGGTTCAAGTGCCGATCGCGCCACGAATCTCCCTGTCCACTTTCGAACAATCTGTCCCGCGCATATTGGCGAACCGTTTCGAGCAGGCGGTAGCGCATCGTGCCACCGCGCTCTTCGGCCATCACCAGACTCTTGTCGGCCAGCGACGCATGGAGGTCCAGCATATCAACGCTATCGACGCCATCGCCCATGCAGACCTGCTCGGCGGCTTCCAGCGTCCAGCCTCCCGCGAATATGGCCAACCGACAAAGCAGAGCCTGCTCGGCTGGCTGCAGGAGATCGTAGCTCCAGTCGATCAGCGAGCGCAGCGTTTGTTGTCTGGGAAGCGCCGTGCGCGATCCCCCGGTCAACAGTCGGAAGCGCTGGTCGAGACGTTTGTTTATCTCTTCCAACGACATCGATCGTATGCGGGCTGCCGCCAATTCCAGTGCCAGCGGTATGCCGTCCAGCCGGCAGCATACCGACGCCAAGGCCGGCGCGTTCCGAAGGGAAATCGCGAACTGCGGGGAGTGGGACTGTGCCCGCTCGATGAACAGGCGCACGGATTCGAAAGGCAGAAGGCTCTCGGGTGAAATATCACGCGCGGGATCGGGCAGCGACAGCGACGGCACGCGAAACGTGACTTCGCCCGCAATCCCCAATCCTTCGCGGCTGCTCACCAGCAGCACTACCTGGGGACATTGGGACAACACCGCGCCGGCCAGCTTCGCGCAGGCGGCGAGCAAATGTTCCGCATTGTCCAGCACCAGCAGCAGGCGCCGGGATTTGAGGAAATCGGTCAATGTCTGGGTAAACGGCCGGCCCGGCTCCTCGCGCAAACCCAGCACCACGGCTACCGTCTGTGGCAGGAGTTCCTGATCCGCCAAGGCCGCCAGCTCCACGAGCCAGACGCCGTCCGGATAGGTATCCAGCACCTCGGCCGCCATGTGCAGCGCAAGGCGCGTCTTGCCGCAACCCCCGGAGCCGGTGAGCGTAAGCAGGCGTGTCTTGTCGAGGTGGGCTCGAATCGCCGCGATCTCCCTTTCGCGCCCGATGAAGCTGGTCAGTTGCAGCGGCAGGTTGTTGGGTGTCGAGTCAAGCGAACGCAATGCGGGAAACATCCGCGGCAGGTCGCCGTGCGAGAGTTGCCAAACGTCTTCCGCGCCCGCGAGGTCACGCAGGCGCACGCGTCCAAGATGGGTGAATTCAACGCCTTCATCGCGCGCATTGACGAGGTCGATCACGCGCTGCGAAAGAAGGACCTGCCCTCCATGTGCCGCGCTCATGATGCGGGCAGCGCGATTGACCGCGCTGCCGAAGTAATCGCCGTCGCGCTCCTGCGCCTCGCCGGTGTGCAGGCCGCAGCGCATCTTGAATGCGATGCCGCAGTCACTGCCGATCGTGGCCATTCCTCGCTGCAGGTCGAGCACCGTCCGTATTGCCGCCGCCGGATCGCGGAACACCGCGTGCAGCCCATCTCCGATCATCTTGATCAGGCGACCGCCGTGCGTCTCGACGGTTGCGCGACAGAGCTCGTCGTGGCGCGCGAGCGCATCCGCCATGCGCGTCGCCTCGGTCTCCCACAACCTGGTGCTGCCCTCGATATCGGTGAAGAGAAAGGTGACGACGCCACTCGGCAGGTCGAGCATCCTGTTCCTCGCGCACGAATGGAACAGCTAGCGTCCGCGTAGTGCTGCCCCTATGCAATGCACAGCGATCCGCGGCCCACTGCGGCGGAACTGCAACAAGTCCCCGGATCGACCTTAGTTCAGCCGGCCTTCAGCGCGACCATCACTTCGTCCAGCATCTTCTTGGCGTCGCCGAAGAGCATGCGGTTGTTGTCCTTGTAGAA
>DAOMGB010000051.1:0-21552 GCA_035430095.1 Casimicrobiaceae bacterium
TCCATGCCGTAGCTGAAGAAGAACGACAGGTTGGGCGCGAAGTCGTCGATGTGCATGCCGCGCGCAAGGTACGCCTCGACGAACGTGAAGCCGTTGGACAGCGTGAAGGCGAGCTGGCTGATCGGGTTCGCGCCGGCCTCGGCGATGTGATAGCCCGAGATCGACACCGAGTAGAAATTCCTGACGTCGTGCTGGACGAAATACTCCTGGATGTCGCCCATCACCTTCAGGCTGAACTCGGTCGAGAAAATGCAGGTGTTCTGGCCCTGGTCCTCCTTCAGGATGTCGGCCTGCACGGTGCCGCGCACCGTGGAGAGCGTCCACGCCTCGATCTTGGCCGCCTCGTCGTCAGTCGGCTCGCGGCCATTGTCGGCGCGGAACTTCTCGAGCTGCTGGTCGATCGCCGCGTTCATGTACATGGCGAGGATCGTCGGCGCCGGGCCGTTGATGGTCATCGAGATCGACGTCGCCGGATCGGTGAGGTCGAAGCCGCCGTACAGCACCTTCAGGTCGTCGAGCGTGGCGATGGAAACGCCGGAATTGCCGACCTTGCCATAGATGTCCGGGCGGATCGCCGGGTCGTTGCCATACAGCGTCACCGAGTCGAACGCCGTCGACAGCCGCTTGGCAGGCATGCCGTCGGCGAGCAGGTGGAAACGCCTGTTGGTGCGGAAGGCGTCCCCTTCGCCCGCGAACATGCGCGTCGGATCCTCGTTCTCCCGCTTGAACGCGAACACGCCGCCGGTGAACGGGAAGCTGCCGGGCACGTTTTCCTTCAGCTGCCAGCGCAGGATTTCCGCGTCGTCCTCGAACTTGGGCAGCGCGACCTTGGGCACGTGGGTGCCGGACAGCGAGGTCGTGGTGAGCGCCGTGCGAATCTGCTTGCCGCGGATCTTCACCACGTACTCGTCGCCCGAGTAGGCCGCCTTGGTCTGCGGCCACATGTCGAGCAGCTTCTTCGCTCGCGGATCGAGGTTCGCGGCACGCTCCTCGATCAGCGCGTCGAGTGCGTGCTCGGCGTGCGTGATCGCGTCGTCGAGCACATGCGCTGCCTCGGTCGCCGAGACCTGGCCGGAGGCCTCGAGCCCGGCCTCGAAGGACGTCGTCTCCGCGAGCATGCGCCTTGCGGCCCGCAGCTGCTGCTGCTCGCGCGCGATGCGCGCCTGCGCGCCCGCCCACGCGTGGTAGCCGCGCACGGTCTCCGCGATCTCCGCCAGGTAGCGCACGCGCGAAGCGGGCAGGACGGCGTTGCGCGCCGTCGACTGCGAGGTGGCCACGCGCGCCAATGCACCGGGGCCAAGCTTCAGTCCCTGGTCCCGCAGCCTCGCGGCCAGCGCCTGGTACAGGCCCGTCACGCCGTCGTCGTTGAAGCGCGACGCCATCGTGCCGAACACCGGCATCGCATCCGGCGCTTCCTTGAACCGTTCGCGATTGCGCTGGTACTGCTTGCGCACGTCGCGCAGCGCATCCTGCGCGCCCTTGCGGTCGAACTTGTTGATCGCGACGAAGTCGGCGAAGTCCAGCATGTCGATCTTCTCGAGCTGGCTGGCGGCGCCGAACTCCGGCGTCATCACGTAGAGGGATGTGTCGACCAGCGGCACGATGGCGGCATCGCCCTGTCCGATCCCCGAAGTCTCGACGACGACGAGATCGAAGCCCGCGACCTTGCAGGCCGCAATGACGTCGGGCAGCGCCCTGGAAACTTCGCTTCCGGCGTCCCGCGTGGCCAGCGAACGCATGTAGATGTTCGGGTGCTCGATCGCGTTCATCCGGATGCGATCGCCCAACAACGCGCCGCCGGACTTGCGGCGCGACGGATCGATGGAAACGATGGCTATCCGCAGCGCATCGCGCTGGTCCAGGCGGAATCGGCGCACCAGCTCATCGGTGAGCGAACTCTTGCCCGCCCCGCCCGTGCCGGTGATTCCCAGCGTGGGCACTTTCGCCTTCCCTGCCGCCGCGAGCAATTCGGCCCGAAGCCGGGCCGGCACCGCGCCCGCTTCGAGTCCGGTGATGAGCCGCGCCAGCGAACGCGTACGGGCAAAGCGGTCGCCGTCGGTGAGCGCTTTGAGGGAAACGGGCAGTTCGTGCGCAAGATCCGCGTCGGCCGCCGCGACGATTTCGTTGATCATGCCCTGCAGGCCGAGCTTCTGGCCGTCTTCCGGGGAGAAGATCCGGGTCACGCCATAATCGTGCAGTTCCCTGATTTCGGCGGGGACGATCACGCCGCCACCGCCGCCAAATACCCGGATGTGGCCGGCGCCTCGCTCGCGCAGCAGGTCCAGCATGTACTTGAAGAACTCGACGTGCCCGCCCTGGTACGACGAGATCGCGATGCCGTGCGCGTCTTCCTGGATCGCGCAGTTGACGATCTCCTCCACCGACCGGTTGTGACCCAGGTGGATCACCTCGCAGCCGGACGCCTGCAGGATGCGCCGCATGATGTTGATCGACGCATCGTGGCCGTCGAAGAGGCTGGCGGCGGTGACGAAGCGGACCTTGTGAGCCGGCTTGTAGACCAGCGGATGGCGGGTGCTCTGATCGTTCATCGCAGACCTCGGGTGGAAGGCTACTTTACCGGAACCTGCGGCACACGGCATCCTGCCGCGTTCAGGTCCCCTTAATCTGCGTCGGGGCAAGATGGCGGCCGGTGTCCACTCGGCGGCCGTTCGGTGCCGACAGGTCGGCCTTATACTCCGCAACCTCACTCAAGGGCTTGGGCTACTTTCATGACTCTCCCGGCAACGTTACTGCGCCGCCTGGCGGCCTTCCTCGTTCCGCTGTTCGTCGCCGCATCGGCCCATTCCGCCGTTTCGGCCCTGCCCGCCGGAATAACGCAGGGACCGGCCATCGAAGGGGTCACCGAATACCGGCTGGCCAACGGCCTGACGGTGCTGCTGTTCCCGGATGCATCCAAGCCCACCACCACGGTCAACGTCACCTACCGCGTCGGCGCCGCGAACGAGAACTACGGCGAGACGGGCATGGCGCACCTGCTGGAACATCTCGTATTCAAGGGCACCCCGACGCGGGGCAACGTGTTCGCCGAGCTCGGCAAGCGCGGCATGCAGTTCAACGGCACCACCGGCTGGGACCGCACGAACTACTTCGAATCGTTTACCGCAAACCCCGAGAACCTGGATTGGGCGCTGGCGATGGAAGCCGACCGGATGGTCAATTCGTTCATCCGCAAGAGCGACCTCGACTCGGAGATGACGGTGGTCCGCAACGAATTCGAGAGCGGCGAGAACAATCCGCACTCCGTGCTCTACGGAAAGATGCTCGCCACCGCGTTCCAGTGGCACAACTACGGACACCTGCCCATCGGCGCGCGCTCGGACATCGAGAACGTGAACATCGAGCGCCTGCAGGCGTTCTACCGCGCGTACTACCAGCCGGACAACGCCGTGCTGATCGTCGCCGGCAAATTCGACCCGGACGCGACGCTCGCGGCAATCGCGAAGTACTTCGGCCCGATCCCGAAGCCCGACCGCACGCTGCCGGCGATCTACACGCAGGATCCGGTGCAGGACGGCGAGCGCAGCGTCACGTTGCGCCGCGCCGGAAATTCCAAATTCCTCGGCATGCTGTTCCACACGGTGCGAGGCGCCCACCCGGACTACGTCGCGACCGACGTGCTCGGCGACATCCTGACCGACGAGCCGTCGGGCAGGCTGTACAAATCGCTGGTGCTGACCAAGAAGGCGTCCGCCGTCGAAGCGACGGGGGAGGCGCAGCGCGACCCCGGGTCGCTGACGCTTTTCGCGCAGATCCCGGAGAAGACCGACATCGCGCCCGCCCGGGCGGCGATGTTCGCGACGATCGAGGACCTGAAGAAGAATCCGGTCACCGAGGCCGAGGTGGCGCGCATACGTGTCCGCGCGGCCAATTATTTCGACGAGATCCTGTCCAACCCGCAGCGCTTCGGCGTTGCCATTTCGAATGCCGTTGCGCTGGGCGACTGGCGCCTCTTCTTCCTGCAGCGCGACGCCTACCGCAACGTGACCGCGGCCGACGTGCAGCGGGTGGCACTCCAGTACCTGAAGCGCTCCAACGTGACCGTCGGCGAATTCATTCCGGACGCGGCGCCCGACCGCGCGCCCGTGCCGCCGCCGGTCGACGTCGCCGCTCTGGTCAAGGACTACAAGGGCGATGCCGCCGCCGCGCTGGGCGAGGCCTTCGACACCAGCATCGCCAACCTCGACGCCCGCACGCAGCGCTTCACGTTGCCCAACGGAATGAAAGTCTCGCTGCTGCCGAAGAAGACGCGCGGGGAAGGCGTGCACTTTTCGCTGGCGCTGCACTTCGGCGATGAAAAATCGGTGTTCGGCAAGCAGGCCGCGGGGCAGTTCACCGGCGCCATGCTCATGCGCGGCACCGCGAAGAAGAACAGGCAGCAGATCGACGATGCCTTCGACCGGTTGCGCGCGGAAGTCAGCGTCACCGGCAACGAGACCGGCGCGTCCGCGTCGGGCAAGACGTTCCGCAAGGAACTTCCGGACACGTTGCGCCTGGTGGCGGAGGTGCTGCGCGAGCCGTCGTTTCCGGCGCAGGAATTGGACACCTACAAGCGCGACCGAGCGACCGGCCTCGAGGAGTCCCGCTTGGACCCGCAGCAGGTCGCGGTTCGCGCGAGCCGCCGGGAAGGCAACCCCTATCCCGCCGGTGATCCACGCTACGCGCCCACGCTGGACGAGGAGCTCGGCTGGGCCAAGGCGGTGACTCCGGAAACGTTGCGCAGTTTCCACCGCCAGTTCTACGGCGCGGGCAACGCGGAACTGGCCATCGTCGGGGACTTCGACCCGGAAGCGATGCGCGCGCTGGTCACCGAACTCTTCAGCAACTGGAAGAGTCCCGCCGCGTACGCGCGCGTGCCGGATCCGCTGGTGGCCAGGAAGCCCTACTCGCTTACGTTCGAGCTTTCCGACAAGGCCAACGCGTTCCTGATCGGCCGCCTGGCGATGCCGCTGAACGACTTGAGTCCGGACTACCCGGCAATGCTGGTCGTCAATCACATCCTGGGCGATGCGCCGCAGTCCCGGCTGTTCGAACGCCTGCGCCAGAAGGACGGGCTCTCGTACGGCGTGGGCAGCTTCTTCCAGCCGAATTCCTTCGAAGCCAACAGCCGGTTCGGCGTGTACGCGATTTTCGCGCCGGAAAACCTGGACCGCGTACGACGCGGGTTTGCGGAGGAAATCGCACTTGCGCTGAAGGACGGCTTCACCGACAGCGAGGTCAAGACCGCCAGGGAAGCGCTGATGCAGCAGCGTCGCCTCCGCCGCAACGAGGACGGCCAGATCGCCGGCGCGATGGCGAACCAGTCGTACCTGGGCCGCACGTGGTCCACGTCCGGCCAGATCGACGCGGCTATCGAGAAGCTGACTACTGCCGACGTCAATGCCGTGCTTCGCAAGTACATCAAGCCGGACGAATTCGGCTACGCCGTGGCGGGAGAGTTTTCGAAGAAAAAGTAGCGCCCGGCCGGGGTATCATTTCCACCTTCGGCCCCTTGCCCGAGCGCTCCATGGAAACCGCCGCACCCAAGGCGCAGGACGCCTTCCGCAATTACGATGACCCCGCGCGCGACACAGTGCGCGAGTTCTACCGGCAAAACCACGCGCGGCAGACGCACGAATTCGTGCTCGCGAAAAAGGCCGAGTACCTGCGCTTCGACCGCCGCGAAATGACATGGTGGCAGGCGCTCGACTACCTCAACACGCTGGTCGACGATTCCGATCCCGACATCGCGCTGCCTCAGGTCGACCACCTGTTGCAGACGGCGGAGGCGATGCGCGCGGACGGGCAGCCGGACTGGATGGTGCTCACCGGCTTCATCCACGACCTCGGCAAGGTGCTGTGCCTTTTCGGCGAGCCGCAATGGGCCGTCGTCGGCGACACGTTTCCTACCGGCTGCCCCTTCTCGCCGAAGGTCGTCTACAGCGAATTCTTCGCCGCCAATCCCGACATGAAGCGCGCGGAGTTCCAGGCGGGCACCGGCATCTACCGCGAAGGCTGCGGCCTGTCCAGCGTGCAGATGTCGTGGGGCCACGACGAGTACCTGTACCACCTCACCCGCGACTACCTGCCCGAGCCCGCCCAATACATGATCCGCTTCCATTCGTTCTACGCGTGGCATCGCGAGGGAGCGTACGGTTACCTACTGGATGACACGGACCGCGCAATGCTGCCGTGGGTGCAGAAGTTCAATCCCTACGACCTGTACACGAAAAGCGCAGACCGCCCGCGCCTCGCCGACCTCAAGCCCTATTACGAAGACCTGATGGCGAAGTTCCTGCCGGCCACGGTCCGCTTCTAGAGTCGCCCGCTGAAGGCGCATCTATCGCCGCGGGACTTTGCGCTTACGATCGCCATCGTCGCGCTCTGGGGATTCTCGTTCGTCCCGATCAAGTTCGGACTGCGCGAGATCCCGCCGTTCGCGCTGGCGGCGCTGCGGTTCTTCTTCGCCGCCGTGCCGCTGGTGTTCTTCATCCGACGCCCGCAGATTCCGTGGCGCTTCGTCGTCGCGTACGGCTTCGCCATCGGCGTGTGCCAGTTCGGCCTGCTGTTCCTAGGCATGAAGCTCGGCATGCCGGCGGGATTGTCGTCGCTGGTCATCCAGGTGCAGGTCTTCTTCACGATCGGGCTGGGCATCCTATTCCTCGGCGATCACATCGCCCCGCAGAACCTGGCCGGAGCCGCCATTGCGACGGCGGGCATTGTGCTGCTGGCGGCGCACAAGCTCTCGGGCGGGGCGACGGCAACGTTCGTGGGCTTCGTGCTGGTGCTGGTCGCGGCACTTTCGTGGGCCGTCGGCAACGTCGTCGCCAAGCGCGCGGCCGGGGATCACGAACCCGACATGTTCGCCCTGGTCGTGTGGTCCAGCCTGGTGCCTCCCTTGCCGCTGGCCGTGCTGTCCTACCTGTTCGAGGGCGGCAGCGCATCGTGGGCCGCGGTCTCCCAGGCGGGCTGGCTGGCGTGGGGCAGCGTGCTGTTCCTGGCCTGGGGCGCGACCCTCTTCGGCTTCGCTTCGTGGGCGGGACTTCTGCACCGCTATCCGACCGGATTGATCTCGCCCTTTGCGCTGCTCATTCCGGTGTCGGGTTTGGCGAGCGGCGCGTTGTTCCTCGGCGAGGCGTTGGCGGGGATGCAGGTCGCCGGCGTGCTGCTGGTGTTTGCCGGCCTCGCCGTGAACGTCTACGGCGCGCGCATCAAGGCTTGGCTGGGTCGGTAACGACCCGCTGCGGAGGGAAGCGCAGGCGTCCGGAGCCTTCGCTGCCAATTCCAAGCAGGGTGGTCTCGAGTCTTCGTGGCCGCATGACGCTCCTGCCTGTCGCTGATTCTTACAATTGCAGGAGGCGTGGAATCTCTCACGGCGGAAGATCAACGACTTGCAGCAGCGGCACGAAATATGCGTCCTGTAAATCCCCGGTTCCACTGCATTTCTCGCTGCTTGAGTACCGGTATCTGCGGCGGGTCCGCCTTCCAACTGCGTTGCCGTTTTAGTCGCGAGGGCAGCGTGGACGCCTCGGGGCGACGCCCTGGGCAATGGGGGATTGGCGCGACGGGAGACCCAATTGAAAGACCTCGACACCCTGCGCTCGATGCAAAATTCCTGGGTTCGCTCATTAGTCTGCGCCGCGCTCTTCCTGATGTGCGGCTTCGCAAACGCGACACCGATCTATGCCGGTTCGATGGCGGTCACAGCCGGCGACCCGACTCAACTCGGCAGGCTTTCCCGCAACGGCACTCCGCAGGACTGGACAGGGGGAGAGCCGTTTCCGGGCGTGATCAACGCTGCCACCGCCTACCATTACACGACGATCGACCTGAACCTGGATGCGTTGATGGCGGCCTACATGTCATTCGGTGGCTTCCTGCAAATCAACTTCGACAGCACGTCCACAAACACATTTCTATCCGCTTACCTGGACTCCTATGATTCGACCAACCTGGCAGCCAACTGGCTGGGCGACCCCGGGTTGAGCGGCAACAACTTCGGCAATCCCCTGTTCTTTCAAGTGCTTGCCGGAAGCGGCCACCACCTGCTGCTCGTGCTCAACGAGACCACGACCAACGGCGCTGGTCTGAACCAGTTCGGCGACGTGCTGGTCGAGGCGTTTTCCGACACGGAGTACACCGACCTCGTGCCACGTTCCAACGTGCCCGAACCGGCCCCATGGCAACTCGTGGCGTGCAGCGTGGCATTGCTGGCGTCGCGCCGGTTTTGGCGGGTGGCATGTCGAGCCGCCTGACGGCGATCGGGATCTGAATTCGAAGCGGCCCGTGACCAGCGGCCGAGCCGGCGGTCGGCGTGCTTCGATGCAAAGCGAGGTGCGATTCGGACGTAGTCTCCATGGTCACATCCGAACGGATCCCGGTCTGACAACCGGGCCACCCTTCATCCGAGATGCTTCGTTCGCATCTCCAGCCTTCCCCGGGAGGACCCGATGGTCGCAACCCCATTTCACGTGAACGGTCGGCGTTTCCTGCGCATTTTCCTGGCAGTTCTGCTGGCTTCGCTCGTCGGCCAGTCGGTGTACGCGCAGGACGTGATGAGCCAGGCCGTCGCCGACCAGATCGCTGCGTTGCTTCAGGAGAAGGAGGCGCGCACCGTCACCCAGCAAAAACTGGACTCCCAGCTTTGGTACGCGATCCAGGCGTCGCGCGGGAAGGCGATGCGGGGCGCTTCGCACGTCTATGGGAGCGCCATGGATCGCGCCAACCCGGATGCTTCCGGCGCGGTCAGGGTGCGGATCAAGGCCATCCTGTCGCGCGACCTCATGCGTCAGATCACCGCGCTGTCCGGGAAGGTGACCCATTTTTCCGCCCAGGGCCAGTCGATCTCCGCCACCATGCCGCTTGAGGCGCTGGAGGCGCTGGCGGCCCATCCGGCCGTAGTGACCATTGCGCCCGCTCCGCGGGCCATCACGAATGTCGGCGCGCTGACATCGCAAGGCTATGTCAGCCACAAGGCCAACCTCGTCGTCAACAACCTTCACATCGACGGGACCGGCGTGAAAGTCGGCGTCCTGTCGGACTCGGCTGGCGCGGCCAGGGTAGCCGCGCTCATTGCCAGCGGCGACCTTCCAGCCGACACGCTGGTGGTTCCAGGCGAGGAAGGTCCGTTCCCCCCGGATGTCGGTTTTGACGAAGGTGCGGCGATGATGGAGATCATCCATGACCTGGCGCCAGGCGCAAAACTGTTCTTTGCGACGGCATTCAAGAGTCCGGACAGCTTCGCCGACAACATCAGGATGCTTCGCTTCACCTATCACTGCGACATCATCGTCGACGACGTCTCCTATTCCGACGAGGGCGCGTTCCAGGACACGGTCATCGCCGACGCGGTGAACGATGTCGTGGCGGACGGCGCGCTTTACTTCTCGTCCGCGGGCAACAGCGGCAACTTGACCAGCGGCAATTCGAGCGCATGGGAAGGCGATTTCAATCCGGGCCCACCGAGCGGCGCGCCGCTGCCCGCGGGCTATACGCTGCATCTGTTTGCCGGCATCCTGGCATTCAATCTCTATGCCGCAGCCGGAGCCGTCGCCGACCTGCAGTGGGCCGATCCCTGGGTCGGCTCCACGAATGATTACGACCTGTTCATTCTCAATCCCGCGGGCACGACAGTGCTCTGTGCGTCGACGACAGTACAGAGCGGCGTGCAGGCCCCCTTCGAAGAGTGCTTCCGAAACGCCGGATACCCGGCCAACAGTCGACTCCTGATTGCTGCGAAGCCCGGCGCCGCCATCCGGGCGCTGCATCTCGATACGTTCCTGGGCACGCCGCTGACCATCGCCACCCCGGGCAACACACGGGGACACAACGCCGGGCTCAACACCGTCAGCACGGCGGCGACCTACTGGAACAGCGCCAGGACAGGAACGCGGCCGTTCGTGGGCGGCGCCGCGAATCCCACGGAGACGTTCAGTTCGGATGGTCCGAGGAAGATCTTCTTTCATCCGGACGGCAGCGCGATCACGCCCGGCAATTTCCGGTTCGCGACCAATGGCGGCACGACGCTCGTCAAGCCGGACGTTGTCGCCGCGGATGGCGTCTCGACCAAGACACCGGGCTTCCTGCCATTCTTCGGGACTTCGGCGGCCGCGCCGCATGCAGCCGCCGTGGCCGCGCTGGTCAAGTCGGCGAAACCGACCTATACCAACGCGCAGATCCTGAATGCGATGAAGCAGACGGCGCTCGACATCCGGGCTCCCGGTATCGACCGCGACTCGGGTTACGGAATCGTGATGGCCCTCGAGGCGGTCAACTATGCGCTGACGCACTAGCTGTGAAGTTTCAAGACGTTGTTTCCGCCTTGCATGTAATTTTCCGATCCGTCGTTCCCGCGATCATCCGTCGTTCCCGCGAACGCGGGAACCCAGCGTCGTCGTGATTCGGCCTCGCGCCATCTGACGGAAGTCGCTGGGTCCCCGCGTTCGCGGGGACGACGCTGCACACGTAAGGCCGGAACCTGCCGATTGCGGATTCAACCGGTGGAGGCAACACGCTGTGCGCCTTCAAGCGGGGACGCGTGCTGCACGCGACCACGGCGGAAGCGCTCGATCGCGTGTCGAAACGTCAGGCGCAGCACGTCGCGCTGCGCATGGCTGCCTCCGAGACGGTACGCCAATGCCTTGAGACCGCCCAGGAGCAGCGTCGCGCGGGCGTAGCGGCTCAGCCCAAAGGCAATCAGCGCACGGCATGCAGGGAGGCCGAGCAGTCGCGTGGTCTTGCCGTGGCGGGTCGGCTGCGCCCGGCTGCCGGATAGCACGCTTTCGAGTCTCTGCGCGCGATTCCAGTCGCGCGCACCGACGAATGCGAGCATCGCATGCATGTCGCTGAAGCTGCAGTACTTGTCGTCGATATGAGGCGCCCAGGCGTCGGCCAACTCGATCCAGCGCGAGCCGGTGTCGCGACCCGCCAACTCGACGCGCCACAACAGCGCTGCCGCATCGATGAGGTCGGCGATCTCGCCCGAGCGTTCCGCACGGATGCGCTGGTCGTACAATGCCAGCCCGCGATCGAACCGGCCCAGCGCGAGGTGGAACAGCGCAAGGTGCCACCAGCAATGCGTGGCGACGACGGTACCCTCGCTCCAGCCGGCAATGTGCGCTTCCATCCAGCGCACGCCCGCTTCGGCGCGCTTCGTCATCTCGAATACATGCGCCATGACGTGATGCGCCCGCGCGTCGGCAGGGTTGAGGGTCAGCACGGCCTCCGCGACGTCTTCGGCGCGATCATAATCGCCGCATTCCTCGAGACTGAAGGCGTGCATGGCGAGCACGGCGTGGTAGCCGGGCAGGTCTCGCGACCACGCCGGGAGCACCGCCGCCACGCGGTCCCGCATGCCGGAAGCGTCGCCGACCAGATAGTCGAAAGCATGCGCGACATTCAGCGCGACAACGTCACGCGGGTACCGGCGCAGGACTTCTCCAAGCAACGTCAGCGCACGCTCATAGTCGTCGGCCAGCGCGGCGCCGATCGCCGACAGGTGCAGCCGCTCGCGTTCGTTGGCCGGCAGTCCCGCAGCGCCGTCCAGAAGCACGCGCGCCGAACGGACGCGCCGCGGATCGCGGCTGCACACGGCCAGCCAGGCTTGCAGCACGCGCGCCATCGTAAACGCCGGCGCGAGCTGCTGCGCCGTGCCGAGGTGATCCATTGCCCCGGTGCGCCAGCTCAGGCACGCGTCGAGCGCGCGTTCGTATGCTTCGAGGGCGGCGGGAGTCGCGCCGGAAATGGCGCAACCGCGGTGGTCGGTGTAATTCATTGCGGGACTCGCTTTACCGTTGCGTTGGCTCGCGTCGCGTCATTGCTTGGTGACGACGACTTCGAGGTACTCGCCCGGCACGACCAGCGATCCGGCGCCCGCTATGTTCATCTCCTCCAGCAGCGCAACGATGTCGCGTTCCAATGCCGGCCGGCCGGCCTCGTCGAGCGCGGCGAACGCCTTGTGCGTCGGTCCGTAGAAGTCGCGGAAGATCTGGACCCAATGCGCGGGCGAGCGATATCGGAACTTGAAATGCCGCCGGTGGCAATGGATATCGGCGGCGCGCGCGCCGAACAGTTCCACGATGTGCGATTCGGTCCCCCAGAGCGCGGGCGACTTGAGCCCCGCTGGCGGCGGCAGGTACGCGCCGACCACCTTGAACAGCCGGCCGATGAAGCCTTCGGGAGTCCAGTTCGCAAGGCCGATGCGACCGCCACTGCGCACGACCCGCAGCATCTCGCGCGCCGGGCGCGCATGGTCGGGAGTAAACATCGCGCCGAAGGTGGACATGACGACGTCGAAACTGCCATCGTCGAATGGCAATTCCTCCGCGTCGGCGACCTGGAACCGCACGGGCAAGCCCTCGGCCCGGGCGCGGACACGGCCCTTTTCGAGCAGCGCCGGCACATAGTCGGTCGACGTGACGTCGGCAAAGCGGCGAGCGGCGGCCAGCGTCGCATTGCCGTTGCCGGCCGCTACGTCGAGCACGCGTTCTCCGGCGCGGACATCGACTGCTTCGGCGAGCGATTCGCCGACGATTTGCAGCGTCGTGCCGATGACCGCGAAGTCACCGCTGGCCCAGGTGGCCTGCTGCCTTGCCTTGATGGCCGCGAAGTCGGGTTGTACTTGCCTGGATGCCTCTGCAGGTGGCGAGGCTACCGAAGTTTCGATGGTCATTGGCGTCTCCGCAAAGTGGATTCCGGAAGTTCACGATCGATACGAGATCGACGTGGTGCATTGTCGGAGAGTGCGCCGCTTGACACATCACCCTGCGTCGCGGATATTTGCTCGCGCGTCCGGAATTGCATCGTCGAGTCCGCTCAATTTGATCGAATGTCCGCGCGCCTTGATCGAGCGTCCATGGCAATGGAGCGATGAGTCAGGACACCCTCTCCGACGTGTTGCGAACCGTGCGTTTGCGCGGCGCGATCTTCTATTACGTGAACCTTCTCGGCGAATGGGTCGCGGAGGCGCCGGCGTCGCGCACGATTGCGGATGCCGTATTGCCCGGCTCCGAACACGTGATCGAATACCACATGATGGTCAAGGGCAACGGCTGGGCGGCAACGGACGGCGTGCCTCCGCTGCGCATTTCGAGCGGCGACATCGTCGTCTTCCCGCATGGCGACGCCCATATCCTGTCCAGCGCACCCGGATTGCGCGCACCACAGGATCAAACCGAGTGGATACTCGCGACGCGCAACGCCCCCAAGCCGATCGCCGTGACCTACCACCGCGGCGCGCTGCTCGAAGGCACCACGACACCGATGGAGGAGGCGAACGCCGTCATCGTGTGCGGCTTCATCGGCTGCGACCTGCGCCCGTACAACCCCCTGATCGAGGCGCTGCCGCGAATGCTGCATTTGCCCGCCGGCGGCGTGGGCGCGTGGGTGGCGCCGATGCTGCACCAGGCGGTCTCCGAATCGCGGCAGAGTCGGCCTGGCAGCGCCGCGGTGCTCGCGCACGTCAGCGAAATGGTGTTCGTCGATGCGGCGAGGCGCTACCTCGAAGCGCTGCCCACGGATGCCTCGGGCTGGCTGGCCGCGCTGCGCGACCGCCACGTGGGCAGGGCGATCGGCCTGATGCACGAAAGACCCGCGGAACCGTGGACGATCGACGAACTGGGTCGCCAGGTCGGGCTCTCGCGCTCGGCGCTGCACGAGCGTTTTGTCGAAATGGTCGGCCAGCCGCCGATGCAGTACCTGACGAACTGGCGCATGCAGCGTGGCGCTGCGCTGCTGCGCAACGGTGACGCGACGGTGGCGACGGTTGCGCTGGAGGTTGGCTACGATTCCGAGGCCGCCTTCGCGCGCGCCTTCAAGCGGATGGTCGGCAAGCCGCCCGCGGCCTGGCGACGGGCGCAACGCCCGCCGGCGTAGGCGGGGCCCGTTCTCGCGCCGTTTCGGGCCTGCTGTTGCGCAATTGGCACGAATCCGCGGCGGCGGACGCGCAATCGGTTCGCCGATGTTGGACCGGGCTTGCCTCTTTGATAGAGTTCCAAGGGGTTGCCTGCTTCCAGGCAGCGCAACATCGATCGTCGAAGTCCAGGGGGGAAACGATGAAATTCAACTTTGCGACGACCGCCAGGGCATTGGGCGCGGCCGCATTTTTCCTGATCGCGCTGGCGCCGCGTGCCGCGTTCGCGCAAGCCGTCGATGTCTGCGATCAGATGGCATCGCTCAGCGCGACCGGGCTGGTTACCGGGTCGACCAATGGCCAGTTCGGCTATATCGGTCTCGGCAAAGTCGTCACGATGGCGGCGTCCCGCAACACCGCCACCGCAGGCACGTTCCGGATCGTCGGCGACCCGGCAGGCGCCGTCACCCTGGCGGGTCCGTCGCCGATCCCGGGCACCCTCACCTACGTCGGAACCGGTGCGGTGCCCCCCGGCGGCGTCGGCGTCGGCTTTTTCATCGACACCGCTACCGGAGGCACGGTCAACATCAACGTCACCTGTGCGGCGCCGGTGACCGCGGTGCCCGCAACCTCGCACACGTCGCTTTTGTTGATGGCGGCGTTGCTGCTCCTCGCCGGCGGGTTCGCCGTGCATCGCCGCTACCGCTGAGCAACGCCTTCGATCGGGTCCGCGTCGCGGCGCGTCACAGCGTCGCGACGAAGCTCTCCACTGTCGTGTTGAAAGCCTGCGGCCGCTCGAAATAAGGCGAGTGGCCGCACTGCCGGAAGGCGACAGCGCGACCGCGCGGAAAACTCCCCGCCAGCGCGTCGGCAACGCAGGCGGGAAAGACGATGTCCTCCTCCCCGACCACCACGAGCACGGGCGCGACGATTGCGCGCATCGTACCGGGAAGGCGCTCGCGCATGGCCAACAGGCGCTCGCGCACAAGCATCTTGTCGAGGCCGGCGCTCGTCTCGTCGACTTCCTGGTAGAGAAGATGGTGCGCCGGCTGTTCCTCGGCCATCCGGGTGCCGGCCGCGACGTGCAGGCCAAGCCTCGTGCAGCGTTCGAGTTCCGCGGCTGCCTCGCGGTTCCAGCGCGCGAGAGGTTCGGCCAGCGCCGGCGAAAGTCTTGTGTAGTCGATCGTCCCGGAAGTGGACGACAGCACGATGCCCCGCACACGGCCGGGGAAGCGCAGCGCGAACTCGATCGCGGTCCAGCCGCCCATCGATTGCGCGACGATCGTCAGCGGACCCAATGCCAGATGATCGGCCAGCGCCGCAAGGTCTTCGGCGAACTGCTGCGGATCGGCACCCTCCGCAGGTGCCGTGGACGGCCCGAAGCCGCGATGCGCGAACGTTACGCAGCGATTGCGTGCGGCGAAATGGGGCATCTGCTGCCACCATGACAGGTGCGAGCCGCCGAGGCCGTGCGCGAACACGAGGGCCGGCCCTTCGCCCACGGCCTCGAAGTAAAGCCGGCAATCCGGGCGGGTGACGAAGCCGCACTGCCGCTTCATGGCTGACCTCGTTATCAAGGCGCGTGGTTCGCGCGGCCCGCGGCTTCGCTCGCCCAGGTGTAATTCCTTATCCTGCAGTACTCGCGGAAGCCCAGCTTGCCGTAGACACCGGCCCCGAGCGTCGAGGCTTGCAGGATCCCGGATCGGTAGCCCATCGCCCTGGCATCGTCCAGTCCTCTCGAGGTCATGGCGGCGCCGATGCCTCTTCGCCGCACATCCCCGATCGTTGCGACATCGTAAATGCCCGCAACCCCTGCCGCCAGGAACAGCGTCGACGTGGCAACAGCCTTTCCATCGAGCCAACCGATGTAGTTGCGCAGCGCGGGCGTTTCAAAGCCCAGGCTGGAAAAGAATTCGAAGAACGCGTCCCCGGCGAACCCCGGCATGCCAAAGCCGCCGGCTAGAACGTCACACCACGTGCGCAGCGTTGCGGAGTCCGCCACGTCCGCGATGACCAGGCCGGCCGGCGGCGGTTCCGCGTCGTGCGTCGCCAGGTCGATGGCCATGCCGGGAAGGTCACCGTTGAGCGCGAAGCCGTGCTCAAGCAATCGGGCGCCGAGGTCGGCGGGCTGCGTGGCGGGTCCAACCCACCAGAGCAGCGGAACCTTCCTGGCGCGGCCGCGGGCGATCGCTTCCTCGACGACCGCATCGACCCGGCCGGGGGCAATCCGCGCGCGAAGCAGGCTGTTGAAGATAGGGGCCGCGAGATCGGTGATCGACCACAGCATCTCCGGCTCGTCGTGCAACTCGGCCCTCGGCCAGCGGCCAAACCAGGAGAACAATTCGAACTGGTTCGCTTCGATCGCAGCCACCAGCGCAGGTGCCGACACATCCCGCAGGATTTCGCTCATCGCGGCTTTCCGATCGTCATGGTTGGGGCCGACGCGAAGGCGATGGTTGCGACCCGGCACCGGGCGTCGGCCGATGGACATGCGCTCGCCAGGTCATGCCTTGGAACTCGATGGTCATGGGCAACTTTGGACGGGCGCAGCGTCGAGGGAATGGTGGGCCGTGAAGGACTTGAACCTTCGACCAACGGATTAAGAGTCCGCTGCTCTACCAACTGAGCTAACGACCCATTCCTGCAAGTCTCGACGCGCGGCTTCTCATGCTGCGTGCTCCGCCGGACGGCCTTTGGAGATTGGTAGGGCGTGCGGGACTTGAACCCACGACCAACGGATTAAAAGTCCGCTGCTCTACCAACTGAGCTAACGCCCCGCAGCAAAAGAGGCAGAATTATAGCCGAAGTCGTTGTCCCGGAAAACCGGAGGTCGCGCCGATCGGGCTTGACGGCGTCAGTGGGTATCGCGGGTGAGAATCGGCGGCAGCCGCGAGAAGTCGATGCCTTCCTCGGTGAGCGCTTCGGCTTCCTCGGGCGACGCCTTGCCGCGTATGGAGCGCGCGGGCGCTTCATCGTAGTGGATCTTGCGCGCCTCCTCAGGGAAGCGCTCTCCGACGTCTTCGGTGTTGCGCACCGCCTCGCGCAACTTGGCCAGCAGGTCGGGCGGGATGCCAGCGATGGCGTCCTGCGAAACCGGGAGCGGCACAGGCACCGACGCGGCCGCCGACGCCCTAGTCACGCGCACCTTGGCCGACGGACGGCGCTCGATGTCGTTGCCGTCGCAGACAGGGCAGGAGACGAGATTTGCCGCCTTCTGGCGGTCGAATTCCGCCCCCGAGGCGAACCAGCCCTCGAAGGCGTGCCCACCGGCGCAGAGAAGGTCGAAGACGATCATCAGGTAATAACGCGTCAGGCCATGGACCGGTCTACGCCATCCGTTCCAGGCGCCAGACCTGGTAGCGAATGGCGGCCACGCATCCGGCGATGATCGCGCCAAGCGCCAGGAACGAGCCGACAGCCAATGTGGACACGCCGGTGATGCCCTGCCCGATCGTGCAGCCCAGCGCGGTCACGCCGCCAAAACCCATCAGCAAACCGCCGACGATGTGGTTGGCGACATCCTCCACCGAGCCGAAACCCTCCCAGCGAAAGGTCCTGGAAGCCAACGCGTAGGCGGCCGAGCCCGCCAGCATTCCCAGCACCGCCGCGATGCCGACGGTGACGATGCGCGAGGTGTCGCTCCAGAACATCAGCAATTCGAGCGTGTAGGCGACCGGTGAAACGAACGAGAACGATTCCATGCGACCGGAATTGGTCGCGAAGAATTTCTCCTCCAGCGTCGCCGGATCTTCGGCCACATAGCCGACGTGCCCGGAAACGTACCAGCCACCGACCACGACCAGGCCGATCACGATGCCGCCGACGACCATCTCCGGCGTGGCGCGGAAGTCCCGGTCCTTCAGCACGAACACCGCCAACGCGGCGGCAAGCAGGAACGGGAGCACGAGCTTGGCAACGATAGGCATGCCCAGCGCGGCCGCCATCGCGGGCAGGTCGGAGCTGGCGGCGCCAAGACCGGAAACGTCGAAGCGCCAGGGGTCCAGCACGTTGACGCGCCACACCGCGAAGAGCCCCTTCAAGGTCATGTAGGCAGAGACCGCGAGCACCAGCACGACCACCAGCGACTTGAGGTTGCCGGCGCCGACGCGGATCAGCGTCTTGCTGCCGCAGCCGGACGCCAGCGTCATCCCGAACCCGAACAGGAAGCCGCCGACCAGACAGGAAACCCACCGTACCTCCTTCGCGGTGTAGATCGACTTGGCCGTGTCGATCAGACCAGTCGACACCAGCATGCCAGTTCCAGCAATGGTTACCGCGATAGCAAGTGCCCACATTCGCATGCGCCTCCAGTCGCCGTAGGTGGCGATGTCGACGACCGCGCCCATGGTGCAGAAATTGGCACGATTGGCGACCGCGCCAAACACAAAGGCGAGCGCGAAGGTCAAGGCGGCGACCAGGTGCGGGACGTTTGCCGAGTCCATAGCCGTGGATTGTCTCACGCGGACCAGACGTCCCCCGGGGCAAACCCCGTCGACCCGGTCCTTACGTTTACAGGGACAGCAACCGGCCAACGTGGCCGGCGACCACGGAGGGCAATGCGATGAACGACAACGATCCAAACCGGGGACAAGCTCGGGCACCGAGGCTGCAATGGAAGTGGCAACTTCGCGCCGCGGCGCTGCTGATGACTTTGGGACTCGTGGCGTGCGGCGTCCACGCCAACCCGTACGAAACGCCCTACGTCAAGGGCCGGCTGGTGCAGGTCGACGTCTACGACCGTGCCAACGGCAGCGCGCTTCCGGTCTACGCACGGGACGGCCGCAACTACATCGTCGGCACGCCGGGCCACGAATACGCGGTGCGCATCCGCAACTGCACCGGCGGGCGCGTCCTCGTCGCCACCAGCGTCGATGGAGTGAACGTGATCTCGGGCGAGACCGCGTCGCCATCACAGACAGGCTATGTGCTCGATCCGTGGGGATCGGTGGAAATCAGCGGCTGGCGCAAGAGCATGGACCGCACCGCCGCGTTCTATTTCACCGACCTGGGAGACTCCTACGCCGCGCGCACCGGGCGCCCGATGAATGTCGGCGTGATCGGCGTCGCGGTGTTCCAGGAAAGGGTCCCGCCCGTCGTCTGGCGTGGTCGCAGCGATCGCCTCAGCGCCGCGCAATCGCCCGAGTCCGCGGCGGCGGACGGACGCAATGACCCCCTGCCGGCGCCGGCGAGAAGGGAAGCGGCGCCCGAAAGCCGGGCCCCGGCATCCGCCGGCCTATCGAGAGAGCGTGCGGATGTCGCGCAAGCTCAATCGCCCGCCAACGACTCACTGGAAGCCGAAAGGAAGTCGCTGGGAAAGCTCGGCACCGGCCACGGACGAAGCGAGACCTCGATCGTGACCACCACCGCATTCGAGCGCGCCACCGAATCGCCGGCAGAAACAGTCGCCCTGCAATACGACCGCCGCGAAAACCTGATCGCGATGGGCGTGCTGCCGCGGCCCTACTACGCGCAGCGGCAACAACCCGATCCATTTCCCGCCGCGATGCGCTTCGCGCCGGACCCCACGCGATGACGGGTCGTGCGACATAGGCAAGGCGCGGGACCGTGATCCCGCGCGCTGCAACCCCGGATGCGCCCGGCGTTGAAAAGCGCCGGACGCTCTCGCATACTGGGCCGGCCATGCTTGCGCCGACCGCAGCCGCGTCCAGCTTCGCCACAGATTCCGACGAAGCGCTGATGCTCTCCTATGCCGCGGGCCGCGCCGCGGCGTTCGACACGCTGTATGCGCGGCACAAAGGCGGCGTGTACCGCTATCTGCTGCGCCACTGCGGCAATGCCGGGACCGCCGACGAACTGTTCCAGGACGTGTGGATGAACGCGATCCGTGCCCGCGACCGCTACGCGCCGACTGCGAAATTCACGACATGGCTCTACACGCTCGCCCACAACCGGCTCGTCGACCACTGGCGCGCCAGCGGAAAGGTCAGGTTCGCGTCGATCGACGCGGACGACGAAACGGATGGCGACGACGGCGCGCGTGCCTTGGTGGAGGCGTTGCCCGCGTCGCGCCGCGACGAACCGGAAACGCGCCTCGACGCGCGCCAGCTGGGCGAACAGTTGCGTTCGGCGCTGGCCAGCCTTCCCGCCGTGCAGCGCGACGCGTTCCTGCTGCAGCACGAGGGTGGCCTGTCGCTGGAAGAAATCGCGCAGCTTACGGGCGTGGGCATGGAAACGGTGAAGAGCCGGCTGCGCTACGCGGTCACCAGGCTGCGCGGCCAGTTAGCCAAGCTGAGTGCTGCGCGGCGCGAGGAATGACGATGAGCAACGTGCCCGAAACTCCCGAACACGACCCGCGCCTTGTGGCGGCGTGGCGCGAACACTCGAACGAGCAGCCTTCGGCGCACCTGGACGCCGCAATTCTCGCCGCCGCGCATCGCGCGGTCGGCAGCGGGCCGCAGGACGCGGCACGGCAGCCCCGCGAGGCGACCAGTCCCCAGCGCTGGTGGATGCCGCTGGCCGCGGCCGCGACCATCGGCGCCATCGCGGTCGGCATCCTGCAGAATGTCCCGCAGACTCCGTCCGACGTCGCGCCGCCGGTGAGCGACATGCCGGCGCAGCCCATGGCCGCACGCGAGCAGGCGGCGTCACGGCCTGAAGTGGAAAGCAAGTTCGCACCGTCACCCGCGGCGCAAAGCCAGGCTGCGCCGCCGTCCAAGGCGTCCGAAAACGAGGCGCAGCAATCGGTGGCACGGGTCGCTTCGCCACCCAAGACGGTCGAAAGCGAGGCGGAGCGAGCCGCGGCACGGGTCGCAACGCCACCCGCCGCACCCGCGCCGTCCGTCGCGACGCCGCAGTCCCCGCCTGCATCGGCGCCCGCCCGCTCGGCGGAAAAAGCCGTTGCTTCGGCGATGGACGGCGCGGCACCCTCCGCCGCGGCGCCCAACCCGTCACCGCAGCCGTTCCCGGCGGAAAGGAAGAAGGAATCGGATGCATCGACCGACACCGCACCACCGCCGTTTGCTGCGGACACGAAGTCGGAATCGAAGGCTGCGCCGCGTGTCGCGGAACTCGCCCGGACATCCCGGGCACCCGACATGGCCGAGCGCGACGCGATGCGTCGGCAGAATTCGCCGGCCCCGTCCATGCCGGCGGCCTCCGGAACCGTGGCGCTTGGGAAATCGCCGGCCCGCCAGGATGCCGGTGCCACAAGTGCGGCCGACATCGACGCGTCGATCCTCCGCATTCGCAGATTGCACGACGGAGGCAAGCTGGCGGACGCCGCGAAGGAGTTGATCGCGCTGCGCGCAGTCACGGCCGATGCGGACCAGCGCCTCCCTCCCGAGTTGCGCGCGTGGGCGGCGACGGTCAAGCAATGAGTGGCGGCAAGGACCGCGCGCACGAGGTGACCCTGCCGCCGCGTCCCACGCCGCCGCGACCTGAGGATTGCTGCGGCTCAGGCTGCGTGCACTGCATCTACGTGATTTACGACGACGCGATGCTTGCGTGGGAGCGCGAGGTCGAAAGACTTTTGGCCGCGGCGCGGACGGCTTGAATGCTCGGCGCCAATCCCACGGACACCCTCGCCGTCATTCCCGCGACACTCTCAGGCGTCATTCCCGCGACACTCTCTGGCGTCATTCCCGCGACACTCTTGGGCGTCATTCCCGCGAACGCGGGAATCCAGTGACTTCGTTCTTGCAGCAAACTACAACGACACTGGGTCCCCGCGTTCGCGGGGACGACGG
>DAOMGB010000051.1:21652-26056 GCA_035430095.1 Casimicrobiaceae bacterium
GCGGGGACGACGGCACCCTACTCCGGGCGTTCGTCGGGACAGCGGAACCTTAGACTCGGCGTTCCAATGAACGAATTAGCTTCTTGATCGGCGCGGGCAGCGCCGCGCCGCGTGCATCGGCCGGCGTGAGCCACATCGTCCCCGGCGCCTCTGCGCGCGAGGGCCACCACTTCGCGCTCACGCGCTGCGGGTGCAGCGTCAGCGCAAAGTGCGTGAAGGCATGCGCGATCGTCGGCAGGTCCTCGCGCACGACGATTTCCACCGCAAAGCGCGTCCTCACGGCATCCCGCACGTCCGTGTCGAGAGGCAGTTCCGGCAGGCTCCACAGCCCACTCCAGATGCCCAGCGGCGGCCGCCGCTCGAACAGGATCTCGCCGCCGCGCTCGATCAGCAGCACACGCAGTTCGCGATGCGGTAGCGCCTTCCTGGGCCGCGGAGTCGGCAACTCGGCGACGCGGCCTTCGCGCAGCGCCACGCAGTCCTGACTTACCGGACACGAGCCGCAGGCGGGCTTCGCACGCACGCAGATCGTGGCGCCGAGGTCCATCAGCGCCTGTGTATAGGTCTCGATGTCTCGCGCGGGAAGCAGCGCTTCCGCCGCCTGCCACAACGTCGTCTCGACCGCCGCGCCGCCGGGAAAGCCCTCGACCCCGCGATGGCGTGCCAGCACGCGCTTGACGTTGCCGTCGAGTATGGCCGCGCGTGCGCCCGAGGAGAACACCGCTATCGCCGCCGCGGTGGAGCGGCCGACCCCTGGCAGCGTCGCGAGCGCCGCAGCGTCCACCGGAAATTTTCCGCCGAATCCCGCGACCACGGCCCGCGCGGCCGCGTGCAGGTGATGCGCGCGCCGGTAGTAGCCCAGGCCGCTCCAGTGCTCCAGCACGCGATCGACCGGCGCGGACGCAAGCGCGCGCACGTCGGGAAACTCCGCCAGAAAACGCTCGTAGTACGGAATGACCGTCGTCACCTGCGTCTGCTGAAGCATGACTTCGGACAGCCAGATGCGGTAGGGGTCGCGCGTGCCCTGCCATGGCAGGCCGTGGCGGCCGTGCTCGCGTTGCCAACGGACGAGGCGCTCCGCGAACCTGGGCAGAGGTCGCCGCGGCATTCAGATGCGCCGACGCGCAGTTGTCACGACCACATCGGCCAGACAGGGCGCGTGATCAGCGCTGGCCGAGCCGCTGCTTGGCCTTGGTGGCGGCGTCGGACTGCGGGAACTTGCCGATCAGTTCCTCGAGCGTGCGTCGCGCCGCGGCATTGTCGCCCAGCTCGGATTGCGCGGACGCGACGTTGAGCAGCGCGTCGGGAACCTTCGGACTGTCCGGATAGGCGAGCAGCAGCTGCCGCTGCGAGGCGATGGCCGCCTTGTAGTCCTTGCGCGCGAAGTGCGCGTTGCCGATCCAGTATTGCGCGGACGGCGCGAGCGCGCTCTTCGGGTAGGTCTTGACGAACGCGGTGAAGCCGGTGATAGCGCCCTGGAAATCGCCGCGCTTGAACTGGTCGAGCGCAGCGTCGTACGACTTTTGCTCGGTCGCGGTCGACGGCGGCGCCGACGGGGCCGCCCCTGTCGCCGCCGCCGCGCCCGCGGCATCGGCGGACGCGCCGTCGGTCGGAGCGCCTTCCAGCTTGCGCATGCGCGCGTCCAGGTCCACGTAGAGGTCGCGCTGGCGCTTTTGCGCCTGCTCGAGCTCGTAGGTCAGCACTTCGATCTGTCCGCGCATCTTGGCGACGTCGCTCTTCAGGCCCTCGACGTTGTTGGCGAGGTCAACCAGCGCGCCGCTCTTCAGCTGCCGCTCGAGTTGCGAAATGCGGTCGTCCAGATCCTTCTGCAGCTGGTCGATGCGGGTGTTGGTGGCGGCAATGCGCTTGCGCGCCTCGTCGTCGTCGAACACGCCGCCGTGCACAACCTGCGCGACGGCGAGCAGCGCAAACGACGCGAGCGCCGCCACACGGCGCGATGCGCTGCCGGCCATCACTCGCCGAAGTAGACGATGTCAACGCGGCGGTTTTCCGCCCACGCCGCTTCGTCGTGGCCTTCGCGCTTGGGCTTTTCCTTGCCGTAGCTGACCGTCTCGATCACCACTTCCTGCGCGCCCATCAGGATCATCACCCGCTTGACCGCCTCGGCGCGCTTCTGCCCCAGCGCGATGTTGTACTCGCGCGAGCCGCGCTCATCGGTGTGACCCTGCAGCGTGACCTTGGCCGTCTTGTTATTGGCGAGGTACTTGGCGTGCGCCTCGATCAGCGCCTTGTACTTATCCTCGACCACGAAGCTGTCGAAATCGAAATAGACGCTGCGCTTGGACAGGATGTTGTTGGGATCCCTCAGCGCATTGGAGGTGCCGGACCCGCTGGAGGCGCCCGACACGCCGGCGGTGGTGACGCCACTGGTCGTCGCGCCCGACTTGGACGCGGCGGCAGCAGCGGCAGCTGCATCCGTCGACTGGTCGTCGACCGGCGCCGAAGGCTGCGTCGAACAACCGGCGAGGATGGCCGCCATGACGGCAGCGATCAGGAATTTTTTCATTGGGCCTCCTGCGTTGGGATGCACGTGCGCCGTGGGAGCGCGGCGCGAGAATGGAAATACAAGTGACGGGAGCGCAAAGGAAGAAGGGACATCGCGATCAAGGCCGCGGGAACGGCCCCCACGCGGGTTCGCGCACGCTGGTCGCGGGCGCGACGAGCCGTTGCTTCACGCGTCCGTCGCTGGAGACCGCGGCCAATATACCACGCCCTCCCACCTCGTTTGCGTAGAGGATGAGGCGGCCGTTGGGCGCGACGCTGGGCGATTCGTCGAGCGGTCCGGACGTAAGGACCTGCACCTGCCGCGACGCGAAATCCTGCACCGCGACCTGGAATCGTCCACCGTCGCGGCGAACGAACGCGAAGCCCTTGCCGTCGGGGAACGGTCGCGGCGACACGTTGTAGCTGCCGTCGAAGGTGAGCCGCTCGACCGCGCCACCCGCCAAGGTCATGCGGTAGATCTGCGGACTGCCGCCGCGATCCGACGTGAACAGGATGGACTTGCCGTCCGGCATGAACATCGCTTCCGTGTCGATGCCCGGCGAGCTCATCACACGCTGCGGATTGCTGCCGTCGGCGTTCATCAGGTAGAGCTGCGACCCGCCGTCCTTGGTCAACGTCACGGCCAGCGTGCGACCATCCGGCGACCACGCCGGCGAACTGTTGCTGCCACGGAAATTGGCGACCGCGGCACGCGAACCGGTGGCCAGGTTCTGCACATAGACCACCGGCTTCTTGCTTTCGAACGACACGTAGGCGATGCGGGAGCCATCCGGCGCCCAGCGCGGCGACAGCAACGGCTCGTTGGAAGTGACGATGGTCTGCGGGTCAAAGCCGTCGGCATCGGCCACCAGCAGCTGGTATCGGGTGCCCTGCTTGGTGATGTAGGCGATGCGCGTGGAGAACACACCCGGGTCGCCGGTCATTTTTTCGTAGATCACGTCGGCGATCTTGTGCGCCGTGGCGCGAAACTGCGCCGGCGTGACCGTGTACACCATCGCCACCAGCGGCCCGTTCTTGACCACGTCCACCAGCACGAAGCGGACTTCGACGCGGCCGTCGGCCAGCGGCTTGGCCGACCCGACGACCACCGCGTCGGCGCCCTTGGCGCGCCACGCCGCCGACTGCACGTCCTCGATGCGCGTGGGACGCGGCGAGATGCCGGACGGGTCGACCAGCTTGAAGAGCCCCGAGCGGGCGAGGTCGGCGCCGACGATGAACGAGATGCTCGTGGGTCCGGCGGGCTCTCCATCGAATGGGACCACCGCGATGGGCACCGCCGTGCCCGCGCCGCCGATGATATCGATGGTGAGCTGCGCGCGGGCGGGCGCCATGGAAACAAGGCAGAACGCCGCAAAGGCGAGTACGAGTCGGAGCGAGCGGTTCAGGGACATGCGTTTCGTGGACCGTTCGCCGTCAAGCGCAGCCATTCCATTTGGAAGTGTCGATTATAACGAAGGGGTCGGCGCGAACGGGTTGACCGCGGACCCCGGGCGAGAGTTCCGCGACGCGGCGCGAATCGCGTGCGTCCTTCCGCGTGGATCCTAGTGGGCCGCGACGGCTGTGGCAAAGCCGAACGCGGTGGTGAGCCGATCCGCCACGCGGCGGGCCTCGTCGCGATCCGGATACGGGCCGACATAGACGCGATACAGCCCGTTCTGCTCGCGCACCTTGGGCTCCACCTGGGCCGACGAAAGCTGCGCCTGCACGTGGGCCAGGAACGTTTGCGCATTGTTGAAATTCTGGAAGGCTCCCAGCTGCACCGCGAATCCGCCGGACGGGTCGCTGCTGATTGGCGCGGCGCGCGGTGCTTCCACCGGCCGCAGAGGCGCGGTGGTGGCGCCCGCGGCGCTGCCTCCCGGCTCGCTGTCGCTCTACGGG
>DAOMGB010000052.1:0-25882 GCA_035430095.1 Casimicrobiaceae bacterium
CGCGACATTTCGTCGAGCGCCGCGAGGTGCACGTAGTCCGGCGGACGCAGCTTGACCCGGTACGGCTTGTTCGCACCATCGGAGACGATGTAGACGCCGAATTCGCCCTTGGGATGCTCGATGGCCGCATAGGCCTCACCGGGAGGCACATGCATGCCCTCGGTGAACAGCTTGAAGTGGTGGATCAGCTCTTCCATGTTCGACTTCATTGACTCACGGTCCGGCGGGGCGACCTTGTGATTCTCGACGATGACCGGACCCGGATTCGCGCGCAGCCAGTCGACGCATTGCCCGATGATCCGGTTCGACTGCCGCATTTCCTCGACCCGCACCAAGTAGCGGTCGTAGCAGTCTCCGCTCACGCCTACCGGGATGTCGAACTGCAGGCGATCGTAGACTTCGTACGGCTGCTTGCGGCGGAGGTCCCACGGCACGCCGGAACCCCGCAGCATCGCGCCGGTGAAACCGAGCGCCATCGCCCGCTCGGCGGTGACGACGCCGATCCCGACAGTGCGCTGCTTCCATATCCGGTTCTCGGTCAGCAGCTCCTCGTACTCGTCGACGCACTTCGGGAAGCGGCTCACGAAGTCGCCGATGAAGTCGAGCAGCGAGCCCTGGCGGTTTTCGTTGAGGCGGCCGATGGCCTTCGCATTCTTGAGCCTGGACGGCTGGTACTGCGGCATACGCTCCGGCAGGTCGCGATAGACGCCTCCCGGCCGGTAATACGCCGCGTGCATGCGCGCGCCGGACACCGCTTCGTAGGCATCGAACAGGTCCTCGCGCTCGCGGAACGCGTAGAGGAACGGCGTCATTGCGCCGATGTCGAGCGCGTGGCATCCCAGCCACAGCAGGTGATTCAGGATGCGCGTGATTTCGTCGAACATCACGCGGATGTACTGCGCGCGCACCGGCACTTCCAGGCCAAGCAGGCGTTCGATCGCCATGCAGTAGGCGTGCTCGTTGCACATCATCGAGACGTAGTCGAGCCGGTCCATGTACGGCAGCGACTGGATATAGGTCTTGTGCTCGGCCAGCTTCTCCGTGGCGCGATGCAGGAGCCCGATGTGCGGGTCGGCGCGTTCGATCACCTCGCCGTCGAGCTCGAGCACGAGGCGCAGCACGCCATGGGCCGCCGGATGCTGCGGCCCAAAGTTCATCGTGTAGTTGCGTATCTCAGCCAAGGGCTGCCCGTCACTTCGACCCGGCGTAGTGGTCTTCGCGGATGACCCTCGGCGTGATTTCCCGCGGCTCGATGGAAACCGGCTGGTAGATCACGCGCTTCTGCTCCGGGTCGTAGCGCATTTCGACATGCCCGGACAGCGGGAAATCCTTGCGGAAAGGATGTCCGACGAAGCCATAGTCGGTAAGCAGCCGGCGCAAGTCCGGATGTCCGTCGAACACGATGCCGTAGAGGTCGAAGGCCTCGCGCTCGAACCAGTTGGCGACGGGCCACACGTCGACCACGCTCGGAAGCATCGGAAAATCGTCGTTCGTCGCGAATGCGCGCACGCGGAGCCTGCAATTGTTTGACAGCGACAGCAGGTGATAGACCGCGGCAAACCGCGATCCCGTCCACGCGCCGTCGCCGTAGGTCGAGTAATCCACGCCGCAGGCGTCGATCAGCGTTTCGAAGCGCAATTCCGGACGGTCGCGCAACGCGTGCATCACTTCCGCCAGGCGGTCCGGGGCGACCACGACCGTGACCTCGCCGAGCGCGACCTCGACACTCGTCAACGCGGATCCGGTTCCCGTTCCAAACGCAGCCGTCAACGCCGCGGCCAGGGTCTCGGTCTTGTTGGCCATCAGCGCGCGATCGTGTTGGTGCGCCAGATCTTGTTCTGGAGCTGCAGGATGCCGTACAGCAGAGCCTCGGACGTCGGCGGACATCCCGGGACATAGATGTCGACCGGGACGATGCGGTCGCAGCCGCGGACCACGGAATACGAGTAATGGTAATAGCCGCCGCCGTTGGCGCACGAGCCCATCGAGATCACCCAGCGCGGCTCGGCCATCTGGTCGTAGACCTTGCGCAGCGCCGGCGCCATCTTGTTGCAAAGCGTGCCGGCGACGATCATCACATCCGATTGGCGCGGACTCGGCCGGAACACGACGCCGAAGCGGTCGAGGTCGTAGCGCGCGGCGCCCGCGTGCATCATTTCCACGGCGCAACAGGCCAGCCCGAATGACATCGGCCACATCGAGCCGTTGCGCGCCCAGTTGATGACGCTGTCCAGGGACGTCGTGACGAACCCCTTCTCCAGCACGCCTTCAATGGCCATGGCACATCCCCATTGCCGGCAGGGCGCCGATCATTCCCACTCGAGCGCTCCCTTCTTCCATTCGTAGGCGAAGCCCACGACCAGGATCAGCAGGAACACCATCATCGCGACGAATCCCTCGAAGCCGATGTCCTGCAGCACGACGGCCCACGGAAACAGGAACGCGATTTCCAGGTCGAACAGGATAAAGAGGATGGCGATCAGGTAGTAGCGGACGTCGAACTTCATCCGCGCGTCCTCGAATGCCTCGAATCCGCATTCGTAGGGGGAGAGCTTGGCCGGATCCGGGCGGTTGGGCGACAGGATCGCGCCGAGGGAGAGGAGGACAAGTCCGAGCCCCAGGCCGACGATGATGAAAAGGAGGATAGGAAAATACTGTTCCAGCATCGCAGACCCTTCAGGCGCCAAGCGCGCCTGCATGCATTCTACCGCGCGGCGTGATTCACGACAGCAAGGCACGCCTTTGGTGCTTCCTCGCCGGCCCGGCTTTCACCTCTCAACGGCGCAGCGATTGCTTCCTACCTAACATGGTGCCGACGGCGAGACTCGAACTCGCACAGCTTTCGCCACTGCCCCCTCAAGACAGCGTGTCTACCAATTTCACCACGTCGGCTGATTCCTCTTCGACGAATCCTGTTCAACATTCTATTTCGGAATATCCGCCGCCTTGGAGGGCGGCGCCGAAGGCGTCGTTGCCGGCGCCGGCACGGCCGGCGTCGCCGGCGCGCTGCCGGACGCATTGCCATCCGCTGGCTTGGTCGCCGGCACATCCTGCATGACGCCTTGTTGCGTGACGCCCTTCCGCGCGTGCGTCGTGCCCAGGTAAGTCAGTCCAAGGCTCGACAGGAAGAACACCGCGGCCAGTATCGCCGTGGTCCGCGAAAGGAAATTGGCCGATCCGGCCGCGCCGAAAAGGCTGCCCGACGACCCGCTCCCGAACGCCGCGCCCATGTCCGCGCCCTTGCCATGCTGCAGAAGGATGAGACCGCACAGGGCGATCGCGACCAGGATCTGCACCACGAATAAAATCGTTTCGAACAATGCCATTGTCGTTGCTCCGGCTCCGCCGCCAAGCCTGTTCAGGCAGCGGCTATCGCCAAAAATTCGTCCGCGTTCAACGATGCACCACCGACCAGTCCGCCGTCAATGTCGGGCATCGCAAACAGTTCCGCCGCATTGGCGGCCTTGACGCTTCCACCGTACAAAACCTGCACGCCTTCGGCGCCCGCCGACGCCAAACGATGTCGCAGGAATCCATGCACCTCCTGCGCCTCCCCGGGTGTCGCCGTCTTTCCCGTTCCGATTGCCCAGACCGGCTCGTAGGCAACCACGACCAAAGACATCCGTGGACCGATTTTCGCCGCCACGGCGTCGAACTGCCGGCCGACCACGTTCTGCGTTTGCCCGGCTTCGCGCTCGGCAAGGGTTTCACCGAGACAAACGATCGGCGTCAGGCCGCGGTCCAATGCAGCTGCCGTCTTCTTCGCGACTTCATCATCCGTTTCAGCGTGCAGCTGACGCCTCTCGGAATGCCCGACCAGGACCATCCGGCAACCGAACTCGGAAAGCATTCCCGCCGAAACTTCACCCGTAAAGGCACCGCTTGCGTGCGCGCTGACATCCTGCGCGCCCCACAGAATTTCCGACTGCGCCAACGCGTCCCGCACTTGCCCCAGATAGGGAAAAGGCACGCATACGCCGATCCGCCGGCCCACCCCAGGCTTCCAATCCGCCAGCAACGCGACCAGAAGTGCCGAATTTGCCGTCAGGCTGCCATTCATCTTCCAATTGCCGACAACAAGTTTCCCGCGCATGACGACTTTCCGTGCAGAGCCAAAATGCGTCGAATCGGAACGAATGAAACACCAAAACCTGTTAATTTTACCGCAGCGCACCAAGGCGGGTCAACGCGAGGGGAGAAGACACCCCAAACACGCCCAATTCCGGGGAGAAACGAGAAATCGGCTGCGTTGCCTCACGCCGAGCAAGAGGGCCGTCCGAACGGGCAGCGAATTCCGCCTTGCAGGGAATCCTCCCGGCCGCGTATCGCCCCGTGAGGTGGCGGACCTACACGCCGGCCAGGCTGCGCAGCCGCCGGACGAGCAACGGCAGAAACCACACGGCCAGCGTGCCTGCCGCCAGCGTGGCCGCCACCGGGCGCGCGAAGAACGCCGCCAGGCTTCCGTCGGACTTGATCATCGACGTGATGAAATTTTCCTCGAGCATGCCGCCCAGAACGACGCCCAGGATCGCCGGCGCGATCGGAAAGCCGTTTTCCTCCAGCACGAAAGCGATCACGCCGGCCACCAGCATCACGGTCACGTCGAACGCGGTGTTGTTGATCGCAAAGGACCCGACCACGCAAAACAGCATGATGACCGGCATCAGCACGTTGCGCGGCACCTTCAATATCTGCTTCGACACCTTGATGCACCACCAGCCCAGCGGAATCATGATGATGTTGGCGATGATGAACAGGAGGTAGACCGCATAGATGTTCTGCGGGTTGTTGGTGAACAGCGAGGGACCGGGATTCATGTTCTTCATGTACAGGACGCCGATCACGATGGCGGTGATCGAGTCCCCCGGAATGCCGAAAACGAGTGCAGGAATCCAGGCTCCCGCCAATGCGCTGTTGTTGGCCGAACCCGATTCGACGATGCCCTCGACGTGGCCGGTGCCGAATTTTTCCGGTTCCTTCGAAAATTTCTTGCTGATCGCGTAGGACATCCACGCCGCGATGTCCGCGCCCGCTCCGGGCAAGGCGCCCACCAGCGTGCCCAGCATGCTGCCGCGCAGGATCTGGACGGGATACTTCCTGGCCAGCCCCCACATGCCCTTGAAGACGTTCCCGAGCGGCTTGTCCACGATCTTCATCGGCGGATTCATGTCCACGGCGAAGCGGATGATCTCGGAGATGGCGAACATGCCGATCATCATGGGAATCATGCCGATGCCGCCCAGCATTTCCATGTTGCCGAAGGTGAAGCGCGGAAACCCGGCGGGATTGCCTAGCCCGACACAGGCAACGAGCAGGCCGAGCAGCAGCGACACGAAGCCCTTGAGCGGCCGGTCCGATGTCATGAACACGGCGCACGTCAGCCCCAGCAGCACGAGCCAGAAGTATTCGAACGAACTGAACTTGAGCGCAAATTCGGCCAGGGTGGGTGCCGCCAGGATCAGCACGGCGGTTCCGAACAGGCCGCCGATCGCGGAAAAGACAAGCCCCGCGCCCAGTGCCGTTTCCGCCTGACCCTTCTTGGTCATCGAATACGCTTCGTCGGTATAGGCTGCCGATGCGGGCGTGCCGGGCATGCGCATGAGGCAGCCCGGGATGTCCCCGGAGAAAATCGCCATGGCCGTTGCGGTGACGATGGCCGCAATGGCCGGAATGGGCGCCATGAAAAAAGTCACCGGCACGAGCAGCGCGGTGGCCATCGTTGCGGTCAAGCCCGGCACCGCGCCCACGAACAGCCCGAACAGCGATGCCGCCAGCATGACCCAGATATTGTAGGGATCGAAAACCAGCGCGAATGCCTGGGTCCACGCCGGATTCAATTGACCCCCGCGTTCACTACGTTCGCTGCCCCCAGGGGGGCGCCAATCGCGCCTTGGGACGGTCCCGCGGCGCCAAGTGTTTTCCCCATGCCTGAGGTCACCATGCGACGCTTTGCAGCAGACCCCACGGCAACGGCACCTTCAACAATTTGTAGAAGGCGTAATGGATGACCAGCGTCACGACGACGGCCAACGGCACAATCCATCGCCCCCGCACGCCGAACACCCGGAAAAGCACCGCGAGATAGATGACACCGGTGACGATGAAACCGAGCGGATTGACCGCAACGATGTAGAAGATGTTGACGCCGACGGTCAACAGGAACGCGAGCAGGTGATGCCCGGATCGCATCCATTCGGCGAACGCGACCCATTTTTCCTGCGCACCCCACTCCCTTTTCGCAGCCAGTCCCTTCAACACCAGTAGAACTCCGCACACGCCCAGCGCCACCGCAAGAAAGCCGGGAAAAAGCGCGGGGCCTACCTGCTGCCCCGGGATCTTGGGAAAGCCCTGAACGTGAACGACGATCACTGCGCTGAAGAACAGCAGCAGGACGCCCCATACGGCGTCGTTGAGTCTCATCGCGACGGGTCTCCCGTCTGCGCGGGGACGAAGACCGCACGACGTCGCGAGGACGCGCCGGCGCCGCTCGCGACGAGGTCCGTCGTCACTTGACGATCCCGACCGCCTTCATCGTCGCTCCCAGGTCCGCGTCGGACTTGGCCATGAACTTGGCGAAATCCTCGGGTCCGGCATAGATCACGCCGAATCCGCGCTGCGCCATGAAGTCCGTGTATTCCTTGCTCGCGACAATCTTTTTGATCGCGGCCACCAGCTTGTCGCGCGCCTCGGGCGCCAGGCCTTTGGGGGCCGCCATGCCGCGCCACGCGGCCATCGTCCAGTTGCTGCCGGTCGCGGCCTTCAACGTCGGCACGTTGGGATACAACGCGGACGGCGCGTCGGCCATCACCGCCAGGCTCTTGACCTTTCCTGCTTCGATCAGCGAACGCGCTTCCGGCAGCGACACCGGCGCGATCTGCACACCTCCGGCAACCAGGTCCTGCAATCCGGGTCCGGCACCATTTGACGGCACCCAGGGCACGCTGGCCGGATCGACCTTCAGGTCCTGTAGCATGCCCGCGATGGCCAGGTGCCAGATGCCGCCCTGTCCTGTGCCGGATGCCTTGAACTTGCCGGGACTCGCCTTGACGGCGGCAACCAGTTCATTGACGTTCTTGTACGGCGAATCCGCGGCCACCTGGAGGCCGGCGGGGTCCGCATTGACCAGACCGATCGGCGTGTACGACGTTCCCGACAGCTCCGTGAGTCCCTGCCAATGCATCATGCCGATCTCGACGGTGATCAGGCCGAGCGTGTACCCATCCGGCGGCGATTGCGCGATGGCGCTGTGGCCCACGACGCCACTACCACCGACGCGATTCACGACGTTGACTGGCTGTCCCAGTTCCTTTTCCAGCAGCGTGCCGATGATCCGGGCCGTGGCATCCGTGCCGCCACCGGCGCCCCACGGCACGATGAGCGTGATCGGTCGTTCCGGATAGGCGGCCATTACCGCGGACGCGAACCACGCAGCGGCCAGCGCAACAAACGTGCGGCATGTCAATTTCATGATTCCTCCCTGAGGTGTCGATCGCGACGAACGGATGCTACGTGCGACGGTGCGGCATCGTGCTTGGATCTGATGTGCGCACATCCGACGACGTGGCCGGGACGTTAGCAGCGGCCACCCAACCGGTCAAGTGGTCTGACCAGTCGGGTCGCGACCATCGTCGACACTCGGCGCCGCGGCAAGTCCCAGCCGCTCCCGAATGTGGCGGGCAATCGTCGCCGTCAGCCGCGACAGGTCGGCCTCGAGGCGAAGGAAGCGTGCGTTGGGCTCGAGCGTCTGTTCATCCATGTAGAGCGTGCGCTTGACCTCCACTTGCAGGCTGTGCCGATTCTCGGCGGGCCGTCCGTGTCGCCGGACCAGTTCCACGCCCTTGTAAGGGTCGTTGATCGCAACGGAGTAACCCATGCGACGCAGGGTATCGGCCACGAGCGCCGTGAACTCGCCGTCGCACGTCGTGCCGTCGCGGTCGCCCAGAACGAAGTCCGCCCGCTCGCGGCCGGGATCGTCGGCCAGTGCATCGCCGACCGCGGGCATCGAGTGACAATCGAGGTGCCAGACGGCCCCGAACCGGCCCAATCGCGCATCCAGCAGCGCCGACAATTCATCGTGATACGGCCGCCAGAAACGATCGATCCGCATCTCGATTTCCTCGCGGCGGAGCTTGCGCGCATACAGGGGCATGCCGTCGCGCGCGACGCGCCAGACCAGTCCGATACCCTGCCGGGTCTTGCGCGTGGGCTCCAGGGGAATGGGCCAGCCGTCGGCGAGCAGCTCCGGGTCGATGTCGGACAGGCTGCGATTGGGATCGATGTAGGATCGCGGAAAGCGCGCCTCCAGCAGCGTCGCGCCGTACGCAGGCGCCGCGCGCCACAGCGTCGCCACATGCGTGTCCTCGGCCTGCCGAACGATCGCACGCGGCGGCGCGTGGTCGAAGTCCTTCGGGTAGCGGTCACCGGAATGCGGCGAGTCCAGCACCAGTGGGATCGCATCGCCGGCGGGGTCGTGGCGGATGAACGCTTCGCTCATGGCGTATTCAAATAGCAGGCCGACCTGCGTCCTGGAGCGATCTCGACAAGCGGCGGCGGCGCCTCCCTGCACCGCGACATCGCGTGTGGACACCGGGGGTGGAAGTGGCAACCGGACGGCGGGTCGAGCGGTGACGGAATCTCTCCCTTGATCGGCACGAAGGTGCGCTTGGCCGGCGTCACTTTGCCCGCTTCGGCCAGCAGCGCCTGCGTATAGGGATGACTGGGATGCGCGAAGAGGTCCGCGGCCTGCGCGCTCTCGACCACGCGTCCCAGATACATCACGACGACCCGGTCGGAAATGTACCTGACCACGCCAAGGTCATGACTGATGAAGAGGTAGGTGAGATTGAGCGCACCCTTCAACTCCATGAACAGGTTCAGCACCTGCGCCTGGATGGAAACGTCCAGCGCCGCAACCGACTCGTCGCAGACCAGGAACTGCGGCTTGACCGCAAGTGCGCGCGCAATGCCGATCCGCGCACGCTGGCCGCCGGAGAACTGATGGGGAAAGCGGCGCATCAGCGTCGGATCGAGGCCTACGCGATTCAGCATCAGTCCGACGTATTCCACCTGCTGCGTCGCGCGGATGAGCGCGTGCGCCACCGGCGCTTCCCCGACGATGTCCAGCACGCGCATCCGCGGATTGAGGGACGCATAGGGATCCTGGAAGATCATCTGCATCTTGAGCTGCTGCCGGCGCGCCGTCGCGGCGTCCTGTTTGCCGAGCGATTCTCCCTGCCAGAAGCGTTCCCCCTGCGACAGGGGCAGCAGTCCGACGGTGAGGCGCCCGAGCGTCGACTTGCCGCATCCGGACTCGCCTACCAGGCCGACGACTTCGCCCGGAGCGACGGCGAGATCGACGTTGTCAACGGCGTGCACGACCTCCTCCTTCACTCCCGCGCCGAAGCGGTTGCCGATCTTCGCGGCAAGGTCGAGCGATTTCACGAATCGTTTCGAGACGCCCTTAAGTTCGACCAGGGCGGCTAAGTCTCCCCGCGCGGCGGGCGCGGTCATGACGCGTGCGCCGGAACGAGCGGATGGAAGCATCGCACGCTCTGCCCGGGCCCGCCCGCGGGCCGCATTTCCGGCGACACGTCGCATTCCGCCGTGGCGCGCCCGCAGCGCTCGCGAAACGGGCATCCGGGCGGCAGGTCGAGCAGCGATGGCGTCATGCCGGGAATCTGCCTCAGCCGTTCGCCACGCTCGTGGTTTGCCGGCACCGAGTCCAGCAATCCCTGCGTGTAGGGATGGGCAGGATGGGAAAGCACTTCCTCGCACGAGCCTTGCTCGACGATGCGGCCGGCGTACATCACGCAGACGCGGTCGGCCAGCCCGGCAACCACCGAAAGATCGTGCGTGATCCAGATCAGCGCCGCGCCGGTTTCCCGGGTCAGCTTCTGGATTTCATAGAGTATCTGGCCCTGGATCGTGACGTCGAGCGCAGTAGTCGGCTCGTCGGCGACGATCAGGTCGGGACGATTGAGCAGTGCGATCGCGATGGCCACGCGCTGTCGCATTCCGCCGGAAAACTGATGCGGGTAGGAAAGCAGTCGCTCGTCGGGGGACGGGATGCCGACCTTGACCAGCGCTTCGCGCGCGCGGCTCCTGGCGACATCGCGGCCGACCTTCTTGTGCGCCAGCACGGCCTCCATCATCTGGACGTCGATGCGCAGGACCGGATTGAGCGTCATCATCGGGTCCTGGAAGATCATCGCGATGCGGTTGCCGCGCATGTGGCGCTGCTCCTCGGGGCCGAGCGCCCGCATGTCGATGCCGTCCAGGATGATGCTGCCGTCGACGATCCGTCCGGGCGGGTCGATGAGGCCCATCAGCGAGTAGCCGGTCATCGACTTGCCGGAACCCGACTCGCCGACCAGCCCGAGGACCTCGCCGCGACCTACGGTGAACGAGACGTCGTCGACCGCCTTGACCACCCCCGCCTTGGTGAAAAAGTGCGTTCGCAGCCCGTCCACCTCGAGGACCGGTTCGGTGATGGCTTCAGCGGAGTCGATCATCGCTGCAGGCGTGGATTCAGCACGTCGCGCAGCTGGTCCGCCACGAGATTGATGCTGACGATCGTCAGCAGCAGCGCGATGCCGGGAAAGAAACTGATCCAGTACTTGCCGGACAGCAGGTACTGGTAGCCGTTCGCGATGAGCAGCCCGAGCGAGGGCTCGGTGATCGGCAGCCCCAGGCCCAGGAACGACAGCGTTGCTTCCAGCGCGATGGCGCCCGCCACCTGCACGGTGGCGACGACGATCATGGGTGGCAGGCAGTTGGGCAGCAGGTGCCGGAAGACAATCCGCGCCGGCGACAATGCCAGGCATCGCGCGGCTTCCATGTATTCCCTGCGCTTTTCGACGAGCGCCGCGCTTCGCACCGTACGCGCGTAGTAGGCCCACTGCACCGCCACCAGCGCAGTGATCACCTTGCCGGTGCCCTGACCGAGCACCGCGATCAGGATCAGCGCGATCAGGATGGCCGGGAACGAAAGCTGGATATCGACGATGCGCATGACCATCGTCTCGAAGCGTCCCCCGAAATAGGCGGCGGTGAGTCCCATGGTCAGGCCGATCACCAGCGCGCAGACGGTACTGATGACGCCCACCGCCAGCGAGATGCGCAGGCCGTAGAAGATGGCCGACAGCATGTCGCGGCCCTGGTCGTCGGTGCCGAGCCAGAACCTGCCGCCGTGGGGCGCGGGCGACCCCGGCGGCAGCCTGCTGTCCATGACGTCGAGCTGGGCCAGATCGTAGGGATTCTGCGGTGAAATCACCGGCGCGAGGACCGCCGCCAGCACCACCAGAATCAGCAGGCCCAGGCCGAAAACGGCGACCGGATTGACGAGAAAATCGCCGACCACGCGCTGGAACGGAGTCTGGACGCCTCTCGAGGCGGCACTGGCGGAGGTCACCGGGTCAGCCCTTGCTGTCCGCGATGCGCACGCGCGGATCGAGTGCGGAATAGAGGATGTCGACCAGCAGGTTGATGACGATGAACAGGAACACGATGACCAGCAGGTACGCGACGATCACCGGCCGGTCGAGGAAATTGATGGAGTCGATGAGCAGCTTGCCCATGCCGGGCCAGGCGAAAACACTCTCGGTGACGATGGCGAACCCGATCAGCGCGCCGAACTGGAGGCCGATCACCGTCACGATCGGAATCAGGATGTTGCGCAGCACGTGCACGCCGATCACGCGTGAATTGGACAGACCCTTGGCCCGCGCGAACTTCACGTAGTCCTGCAGCAGCGCCTCGTGCGTGCCCGCCCGGGTCAGGCGAATCAGCAGCGCGAGATTGAACAGCGCAAGATTGGTGGCGGGAAGGATCAGGTGCTTGATGCCTTCCCACGACATGAACGACACGGGAATGAGCCCGAACAGAAGCGTGGTCGGCCCGCGGCCGTTCGACGGCAGCCAATGCAACTCGACCGCGAACACCATGATCAGCATCAGGCCGACCCAGAACGTCGGAAGCGAAAAGCCCAGGATCGAACCAGCCATGATGGCGCGGCCGCCGACGCCGTTGGGCTTCAAGCCCGCCAGCAGGCCGAGCGGAATGCCCAGGACCACCGCGATCAGCATTGCGGACAGCGCCAGCTCCATCGTCGCTGGCATGCGCTCGAGGATCAGCCCGAGTGCCGAGGTGGCATGAACGAACGACTTGCCCAGGTCACCGTGCAGTGCGCCGCCCAGGAAGGCGAAGTACTGCGCGTACAGCGGCTTGTCGAGGCCCAGCGTGGCGATGGCCTGCTCCCGCTCCGCCTGGTCCGCCTGCGGATTGATAAGGATGTCGATCGGATTGCCGACTGCGTAGACGCCGACGAAAACCAGAAGCGACATGGCCAGCAGCACGACCACACTCTGCATGCTGCGGCGGATGACGAAGACCAGCATTGGTCAAATTTCGCTCAACCCTTGACCGGCTTGAACTGGAAAGCCAGCGTGTACTCGTCGGTGCGGGGCACATAGGTCACGGCCCTGGCCGTCGCCCAGATCGTGTACTGGAAGTGCACCGGCATGATCCCCAGGTCCTGCATCGAGAGTTCGGTCGCCCGCTGCAGCATGATGCGGCGATTCTCGTCGTCCACCTGTTGCAGTGCCTGCTCGATCAGGTAATCGACCTTGGGATTGCTGTACCGACCCCAGTTCACGGCGCCCAGGCCCTTTTCGGTGTTGTACGTGGCGAGCAGCGACCGCAGCGGCGAGCTGGCCTCGCCGGTGGACGCACCCCATCCGACCATGTGAAAACTGAACTCCTGCTTCGAAGCTCGCGCCGAGTAAGGTCCCATCGGCGCGGTCTCGACCTTCGATACGATGCCCACGCGCGCCAGCATCTGCGCCACCGCCTGGACGATCTTCTCGTCGTTGACGTAGCGCCCGGACGGGCCGTGAATGGTCATGGCGAAGCCGTCGGGATAGCCTGCCTCGGCGAGCAGTTTTTTCGCGCCTTCGGGATCGAACGTCTCCGCCTTTAGCGTCGGCACGTTGCCGAACAGCTTTTCCGAGACCAGCTGTCCGGACGGGATGGCCTGGCCTTCCATCACGCGCTCGGCGATGGCGGGGCGATTGATTGCCTTCGAGATCGCCCGCCGCACCCGGATGTCGAGCAGCGGATTCTTCGGGAGCGGCTTGCCGTCCTTGGCCGTGATGAACGGGCTGGCGCGGTCGAGGTGGTCGAAGTTGAAGTAGATCACGCGATGCGAGATCTTGGAGGTGACGTTGAACTTGGGATCCGCCTTGATCCGCGTCAGGTCGGCCGTCGGCACGCCCTCGATGGCATCGACGTCGCCGGAAAGCAGCGCGGCGACGCGCGACGGTTCGCTCTTGATGATCTTGAATGTGACCTTGTCCCAGACCGGCTTGTCGCCCCAATAGCTGTCGTTGCGCGCGAGTTCCACGCGGTCGCCGTTCACATACCTGACGAACTTGAAGCGGCCGCTGCCGATGGTCGCCTTGCCGCTGTTGAAGTCGTCGGTCGTCGCGGTCGCCGCCGCCTTCTTCGACACGATGTAGATCGTGGACAGGTCGTTGGGCGCCAGCGGATAGGGTGCCGCATACTTTAGCCGCAGCGTGTACGGATCGACGATCTGCTTGGAAACGATGGCCTTGGTGTACGCCGTGAACCTGCCCGGGCTGTTGGCCACCAGCGGCACGCGGTCGATCGAGAACACCACGTCCTCGGCCGTGAGCTCGCTGCCGTCGTGAAACTTGACGCCCTTGCGCAGCTTGAACTCCCACGTCGTGGCGTCGATGGTCTTCCACGTCGTGGCGATGCCGGGAATCATCTTCGAGTCCGGGTCCATCTGCACGAGCTTGTCGAAGATGTGCTCGGCGATGTTGTTGTTGGGAAACAGGTTGAAGAAGTGCGGGTCGATCGATGTGACGTCGGCCGCGACGGCGATCTTCAGGTCCGCGGCGGAAACGTCGGTGGCCACGATGGGGGCCGCGACGAGCATCCCGCCGACGGCAATGATGCCGAGACCGCGGCGTGGCGAGGAAATGCGCATGAAAATCACCTTGAAGAAAAGGGAGTTGGGTCGCGCGGCAATGAAACCGGCCCGCTCGCCGGCAATCTAGCGCGAAAGCGCGGCCAGCGTCAAAGCGCGCGCACCGTCCTGGTGCGCCGCGCCGCGTGGAGATGGCGGGAAGGACCCGTCAGACGACCTTTACGCTGATGTCGGGTATGCGGTCGATATGGCCGGTCATCACGTCGCCCCTGACGACCGGACCCACGTTTTCGGGCGTGCCGGAATAGATGATGTCCCCGGGCATCAATTCGAAGGCCTGCGACAGCTTGCTGATCTGTTCGGCCACCGACCAGATCATCTGGTTGAGATCGGCCTGCTGCCTGACCTGCCCGTTGACCTTGAGCCAGATCGCCCCTTCGGTGAACGGTCCGGTTTTCGCCGCCGGTTGCAGCGGGCCCAGAGGCGCGGAATGGTCGAAGCTCTTGCCGATCTCCCAGGGCTTCTTTTCGTCTCCCATCGCGCGCTGCAGGTCGCGTCGCGTCATGTCGAGTCCCACGGTGTACCCAAAGACAAAGTCCAGCGCGCGTTCCACGGGAATGTCGCGACCACCCTTGTCCAGCGCCGCGACCAGTTCGATCTCGTAGTGATAGTTCCTGGTCAGCGTCGGGTAAGGATGATCCACCGTCACGCCGGGCGGCACGATCTGCACGGCATCCGTCGGCTTCTGGAAAAAGAACGGCGGCTCGCGCGTCGGATCCGAGCCCATCTCCCTGGCGTGGGCCGCGTAGTTGCGACCGATGCAATAGATGCGCCGGACCGGAAACCGGTCGTCGCTTCCGGCAATCGGAATCGTCGTCGGCGCGACGGCGAACGGCATTCGCGACGCCTGCGCCGTCGCTGACCGGTGCGCGCCCATGCCCGCGGTCATCAACACCGCGGTTTGCAGCAAATGCCGCCGCTTGTTCGACTTCATGTCTTCCCCTTTCCGGCCTCGCACGGCGGCGGATTGTCGCGGACCATCGCCTCCAATGCAATGTAGAACTGCTGATCTTCGTCCGCATCGCGCGCCGCCAGGGCACGCGCCTCCGGCTCAGGCAACGGCGCGCCTTCGGCGTTCCAGGCCAAAGCCTCGGCCAGCACGCCCTGCGCATACCGGTACTGCGCCCGCGGACGTCCATCCGGATGCCAGGATCTCACGCTCCCCGCAGGTCGGCCGGCCGCATAGGTCGCCTCGAGCTTGGGTCTGGGCAGCGACCTCGCGTTCCCGGTTGAATACCAAAGCGCGACCGTCCCGTCCAGAACGTCATCCGTGAATGGAAGCAGGGCGATGCGCACGCCTGCCGTCGACCAGAACAGGAACGTGCCGACGCGCTTGCCTCGATTGAACGCGCCGGCGACACGCATCTGCCCGTCCGGCATGCGCAGCTCGTACGCGCCGTGCGGCCGCCCGTCGCGGCACTGGCCGGTGACCACGTAGGTTGCTGTCGCGGCAGGAGCGGTGGTCGCGTTCAGCGCAAGACCTGCGACGAGTGCCAGCGCGAGCCGCATCAGCCCTTGCGTCGCTCCCACCAGGCCGCCAATTCGCCGACGATTCCCCGGCGAAATGCAAGCACGCAGACCACAAAGATGACCCCGGTGATCACCGTCACCCACTGCGCGCCGAACGCGACGCCGGCTGACAGGTAGCTTTCGACGCCGACGATCGCGAACGTCCCCGCGACCGGGCGCGAAGATCGTGCCCATCCCGCCAAGGAGCGTCATCGGCACCACGCCACCCGACATCGTCCAGTGATCATCGGTAAGCGAGGCCGGATGGAACACGAGGGCCCTGGCCGTGCCAGCGAGCCCGGCAAGGGTAGCCGGGAGGAGGAAGGCCAGCACGACGCAATGAATGACCAGCGTATTGGAAAGGTCGAGCACGCCGTACAGTTTGCCGCGCCGCACGGACTGGATGCCGTCATCGCCATGGGTAAACGGGGTCTTGCAGACAGAACAAGAACACCATCTTCGCAGGCGCAAACGTGATCATTGCGAAATATATTCCCTGACGGCGGATCGCGACCAGACCGACGACCACGCCCATTGTCGACGGTGCCGGCCTTCATACGCCCAGGTACTCGTGAAGCTTGTCCATTTTGGATTCGAGTTCGGCATCGCGAATCATGTCCACGACGCGACCATGGTCCATGACGTAATGCCGGTCGGCGACCGTGGCCGCGAACCGGAAATTCTGTTCGACGAGCAGGATCGTGAATCCCCGATCCTTGAGTTGCGCGATCGTCCTTCCGATTTGCTGCACGATCACCGGCGCCAGGCCTTCGGTCGGCTCGTCGAGCAGCAGCAGCCGTGCTCCGGTCCGCAGGATGCGGCCGATCGCGAGCATCTGCTGCTCCCCTCCCGAGAGTTTCGTGCCCTGGCTGCGCAGCCGCTCCTTGAGATTGGGGAACAATTGGTAGATCTCCGCCAGCGGGAGGCCGCCTTCCCGCACGATCGGCGGGAGCAGCAGGTTTTCCTCGACGTCGAGGCTGGCGAAGATGCCGCGCTCTTCCGGGCACCAAGCGATGCCGCGCTGCGCGATGCGATTGGACGACAAATCGATGGTCTCCGCGCCCTCGAAGCAGATCGAGCCCTCTCGCCTGGGCACCACGCCCATGATGGACTTGAGCGTCGTGGTCTTGCCCGCGCCATTGCGTCCTAGCAGCGTCACGACTTCGCCGGTGCCGACGTCGAAATCCACGCCGTGGAGGATGTGCGACTCGCCGTACCACGAATTCAAGCCGCGCACGGCGAGCAGCGGGGCGCCAGACGCCTGCGTCGCTGCGTGCCGGGCCGCGGCAGCTTCAGCCATGCCCTGCGCCCAGGCAGGCCTGAACGACCCCGGGATGCGCGAACACGGTGGTGTCGCTGCCCTGCGCAAGGATTTCGCCCCGCGCCAGCACCGTGATGTGGTCCGACAGCGTCGATAGGACCGATAGCCTGTGTTCGACCATCAGCACCGTGCGATTCGCGGACACCTTCTCGATCAGCGCGGCGATCCGGCCGTGGGGCAATTCGACGGCCGGGGTGTGCGTGAACTCGGTCAGGCGCACTGCCTCGATGAGTTCCGACGCGCGATCGTCCAGCGCCGCCGGCGAAACCCTGGAACACCAGAAGTCCATCGAATGTCCACGTTTCCTCTGCAACGCAATGCGCACGTTCTCATGGACCGTGAGGTGAGGGAACACTGCCGAAATCTGGAAAGACCGCACCGGGCGCAATCGCGAGATGGCCGCCGGGCGCGAACCAATGACGTCGCTTCTATTGAACAGGATGCGTCCCCCGCGTCGGCGTCAGGAAGTGCGTCGGCAGGTTGAAGCACATGGTCTCGCCCGCGCCAATCGGCCCGGACAGCGCATGGTTGCTGCAGCGACGAATGGACAGGCTCACGTCCTTGACCGCGACGAATCCCTTGAACTCCTTGGTCAAGCCCCTCGTTTCGAGAATCGTGTCGTCGGCCATTTTCGGTTCGCGGGCCATCGGCGCAGCGAACGCACGCGATCGGCGCCGCATCTCCTCCGGTAGCCGGCGATTATGCGTTTGGGGACCGCTTTGCGCAACGAATGCTCGCGGCAACGGCAGACCGGGTATGCAGATGGCCTCCTCCGCAGAACAATCACGCTGCCTGCACCGGGACTTGCTAGTAGTCGATGCGCGCGAAATAGGTCTTCTGCGATGCTTCGCGAGCCTCGCCGAGCGTCCGGATTCCCTGCTCGGCGAGCAGCGGGATCATGCGCAGGAATACTTCGCCGGTCATGATCGCGTCACCCAGCGACGTGTGGCGGCCCACCGGGCTGACGCCCATCCGTTCGGCAATGGCCTCCAGCCGGTGGGATTCCAGGTCCGGGTGAATCACCGCGGACAGCAGCAGCGTGTCGAGCACGGGTTGCGCAAACCGCACACCGGTCGCCTCCTCCTTCAGCCGCAGGAAGCGCATGTCGAACGCGGCATTGTGGGCGACGAGCACCGTATCCTCGCAGAATTGACCGAACGCGGGCAGCACGCGGTCGATCGTCGGCTGGTTCTCCAGCATTGACGCGTCGATGCCGGTGATCCGGCTGGCTTCCGGCGACATCTCGCGCTTCGGGTCCACCAGCTGCTCGAAAACCTCGTGCTCCAGCAGGCGGCCGTTGACGATGCGCACGGCGCCGACCGAGACGATCTCGTCGCCCGCGGACGGATTGAGTCCCGTCGTCTCCGTGTCGAACACGGTGTAGCTCAGCCCCGCCAGCGTTCGACCGTCCAGCTCGGGCGTCTGCCCAGGCTGGTTGAACAGGTCGAAGTCGTAGAATTCCGGGCGGCTTTCCACGGCCGGCGCCGCGCTCCAGGGCGTCTCCTCCGGTCGCGTCACCGGCATCGCGATGCGGAAGTATTCGCGCTGCGACGCCTTGTTGATCTGGTACCAGATCTCCGCATTGTGCCGCTCGACGATCTGCTTCAGCGTGAGCGGGCAGGCCTCGCCACCCAGCTCCATCGCATCCGTCTGCCATGCCATCGTGGTCTCGGAACCGAGCGGAGCACCCGTCCAGATCAGGTCGAGATGCGCCAGCGCGTCCGCGCCGCCCAGCGCGAAGCGGATCTCGCGGATGCCGAACTCCCCTTGCAGCCGGCTCGCGATGTACGTGATCGCCTGCATGAGGGAATAACTGTCCACCTTCATCCATATCGACTCGTCGACGTCCTCGAGTTTCGTCGGCAGCCCAAGCCTGGACTCGATGCGGCGCCGCGCCGCCGCGATGAGGTCGGCGCCGCGCATGTCCTCGAGCGGCCATTCGGTGCGCAGCGAATCGGCGAACTGGGTGGCGGCCTGGTCGAGCCCGGCGCTCATGCGCTGGGCCTCCTCGCTGATGATGGCGATGAACCGGCTGCGCGCATCGCTGTCCATCTCGGGAAACGACGCGATGGTCTCGACGGCCGCGCGCACGCTGGCAAGCGACGCACGCGTGCCCTGCGTCAGCGTCTGCAGCAGCGTGTCGCGCCGGCTGCCCGTCTCGATCCGCCGCGTGATGTTGTCGAGCAGCATCACGAACCCCGTGATACCGTCCGGCCCGCCGTCGCTCGCCCCTCCCGTTTCCGCGCCCAGGATTGGCGCCATCTGCACGCGCACGAGCTGCCCGGCCGGAGCGGTCGTGACGAAGCTCGCAACAGGGCCGCGCTCGTCCCGGCGCATCCGGTCGCGGATGCTCTCCAGCGCGTGGATGATAAGGTTCCGGTCGAAGATCGCGAACACCGAGCGTCCCAGGCCGACCAGCGAGAGCGCCTTTCCGGCCGCCGCGCCGCCTTCGAGCGGCTTGCGCAGGAGCTGCATCGCGCGCGCGTTGTAGAGCAGGATCCGCCCCTCGACATTGCAGACGATGACGCTCTGCGCAAGCTCGGACATCAGTGCCGCGAATCGATTGCGCTCCTGCTCGATGCGCGCATTGGCGTCGCGCACGCGCTCCTCGACGTCCCGCCTCAGCGCCTCGTGCGCCTCGGCGAAGCTGTTGAAGCCCGCGGCCAGTCGCCTCGTTTCCGCGGAACCTTGTGGCGTCGCTCGGTGCGCGGGATTGGCGGTCAGCATCACGCGCGCATCCTCGGCCAGGCGCCTCGGCGCCCGAACGTAGCGCCGGAAGAGCTCGCGCAGCACGAACCAAAGCGGAATCAGCAGCAGCAGCGCGGCGGCGACGATGTGGGCGGCCCGGTCGCGAAGGATGGCCACCGCCTGCTCGCGCTCCGGTTCCGCAAGATCGGCACCCACCAGCAATGCCGTGACGGCGAGCGCGAACAGCACGAAGCCCCATGCGGCCGTGAGCGACAGGAAGAACCTGGCCCTGGTGGACATCGCCTACTCGCCGAGCATCTGCGCCACCTGCGCCATCAGGTCCTTCGTGGAAAACGGCTTGGTCACGTAGGCATCTGCTCCCACTGCGATGCCCTTGTTCACTTCCACGTCGCGCCCCTTGGCGGAAAGCATGATGATCCGGATGCCCGCCCATGAAGCGTTCTCCCGCACTTTCTGGCAGACGTCGTAGCCGCTCATGCGCGGCATCATCACGTCGAGCAGGATCAGGTCGGGAGCAAAGTCGCCGACGGCCGCGAGCGCGTCCTCGCCGTTGGTCACGACCTTGACCACGTAGCCCTTTTGCTTCATCAGGAACTCGAGCGAGACCACGATGTTCGGCTCGTCGTCGGCGATGAGAATCTTCTTGCCCATATTTCACTCCTGCCGCACGGATGCGTGCGTGCCCTTTTCCGGGGATTGTCCGGCCAATGCGCCCGGCGTGGCCGCGGCGGCGACCACCGGCAGTTCGAAGATGAAGGTCGCGCCCTGGCCCGGCGCGCTTTCCACCCACAGCCGCCCGCCCAGATGCTCGATGATCTGCCGGCTGATCGGCAGTCCGAGACCGGTCCCCTGGGGTTTTTCCGTCATCGTGTCGCCTGCCTGACGGAATTTCTCGAAGATAACTTGCTGGTTTTCGGCGGCAATGCCGGGGCCGTTGTCCACGACGCGAACTGCGAGCATTCCCGCCGCGACCCTCACCTCGACGACGACGCGTCCGGAGTCGGCGGGCACGAATTTCACGGCGTTCGACAGGAGATTGATCAGCACCTGCACCAGCCGGTCCCGGTCCGCCCGCACGAACGGCGCGTCAGGCGGCAGGCGCGTCTCGAGGCCGACGTTTTTCGCGCGAAAGAGCTGGCTGGTCGAGTCAATCGAGTCCCGGACGATCGCGTTCATGTCGGTCTCGCCGATCTGCCACTCGGCGCGGCCGGACTCGAGCTTGGCCAGGTCCAGCACCTGGTTGATGAGTCGCGTCAGGCGTTCGCTTTCCTGGATGATGATGTTGAGAAACTTTTGCCGCTCCTCCGCGTCCAGGGCGGGATTGTCGTGGAGGATTTCGGAAAACGCGCGGATCGACGTCAGCGGCGTGCGCAGCTCATGGGTGACCGTGGACACGAAATCGTCCTTGAGGCGGTCGAGCTCCTTCAGCCGTTCGTTGGCGGCGCGAAGTTCGGCCGTCGCCGCCATGAGTTCGCGCGACTTGTGCTCGAGCTCGTGGCTGTAGGCGATGACCTGCGACGCATCGTCCAGCATCGTCCGGACTTCCTCGATCGACAGTGCGTCCTCGTTCACTGTGGACGCCACCATGATCCGCGCGGAGGCGCCTCCGATGGCGCCGGCAAGGGTGGTCTCCGCGAACTGGACGAGGCCGGCGTCCGCGGTCAGTTGCTCAGGCGTCGCGACGCCTCGGCGCCGGGCGTAATCACGGATCGCGGCGTCCGCACGAGCCGGCCCCAGGAAGCGCGCCAGCAGCGCCTTCACGTCTGGCAACGACGCGGTGCCCTTCCAGACGTGGACGTCGGGACGGTCGCCGCCGTGCAGGTACACGTCGACGAACCGCGCGGCCTGCGCCTGCTCGGCGGCGCCCTGCCGCGTGAGCACCGAGACGGAAACGTAGGCGCCGACGTTGGCCAGCGCGCTCCAAAGCATCGCATGCGTGATGTCGTTGAGCCCTTCGAGCCCGAACAGCGCATAGGGCTTGAGCAGCGCGACGCCGAAGGGGCCATTCTCGAGGAATCCTATCGGAAGCCATCCCGACTTGGCGAACGACGGCAGCAGCAGCGTGTAGAGCCAGACGGCGAATCCGGCGGCAAGTCCCGCGAGCGCGCCCGAGCGGGTCGCACCCTTCCAATAGATGCCGCCGATGACCGCGGGCGCGAACTGCGCGACCGCGGCGAACGAGATGAGGCCGATCGCCACCAGCGCATAGGCCTCGCCGGCCAGACGGAAGTAGAAATAGCCGAGCAGCACGATGGCGACGATCGCGCCCCGCCTTATCCCGAGCAGCAGCCCGGTGAGGTTGGTCCGCTCCGCGAGGCGCATCGACGTCATCCGCAGGAGCACCGGCATCACCAGGTCGTTGCACATCATCGTCGACAGCGCGATGGTCTCGACGATGACCATGCCGGTGGCGGCGGAGAGTCCCCCGATGAACACGAGCAGCGCCAGCGCCTCCTGCTTCTCGCTCATCGGCAGCGTGAGCACGAACGTGTCGGGATCCACCCCCGAGCCTGCGAAATGCATGACACCGCCGAACGCCACCGGTATCACGAACACGTTCATTGCCAGCATGTACAGCGGGAACAGCCAGATCGCCTTCCTCAGGTGGTTCTCGTTCACGTTCTCGACCACCGCGATCTGGAACTGGCGCGGCAGGAACATGATGGCGAACATCGACAGCACTGTAAGGGATGCCCAGCCCGCGTAGCTTCCGGCCGCGCCGTTGAGCGGCGCGAACAGCGACGAGAGCTTCGCGTGCGAAGAGGCCCGCGCGAAGATGTCGGCGAATCCGTCGTAGATACCCCAGGTGATGAAACTGCCGACCGCGAGGAACGCGACGAGCTTGACGATCGATTCGAACGCGATCGCGGCCACCAGGCCCTCGTGGCGTTCGGACGCGTCGAGGTGGCGCGTGCCGAACAGGATGGTGAAAGCCGCCAGCACCAGCGCCATCCAGAACGCGGTGTCGGCGAGGATGGGCGTCGACTCGCGCTGCACGGACATCGCGACATCCGGAAACCGCACGAGCATCGAAAAGCTGTGCGACACGGCCTTCAGCTGCAGAGCGATGTAGGGCACCACGCCGACCACCGCGATCACCGTGACCAGCCCGGCCAGCGCCGCGCTCTTGCCATAGCGCGACGAGACGAAGTCGGCCAGCGACGTGATGCGGTTGGCCTTGCTGATCCGGATGATCTTGCGCATGACCACCCACCATAGCGCCATCATCAGCGTCGGTCCGATGTAGATGGGAAGGAAGCCGACGCCGTCGCTGGCGGCTCGACCCACGCTGCCGTAGAACGTCCATGCGGTTGCATAGACGCCGAGAGAAAGCGCGTAGATGTACGGATTCGCGATGATCGAGCGGCCGCGATCGGCCCGGTGGTCGCCGTAGTACGCGATGGCGAACAGCGTCCCGAGGTACGCGAACGAGACCGGAACGATCACCCAGCCATGCAACATCGCGTTTCCCCGCTAGACACCCGGGCGCGAGCGCTCGATGACGAGCGCAAGCAGGCCGATGAGCAGCGCCCATGCGACGAAAATGTATGCGTAGAGCAGCGGGATGCCGAACACCGCAACGGCCCGATTGAAGAGCGCTAGCAGCGGATAGTTGAACAGCAGGACGCCCAGCAGGAAGATCGCCACCAGGCGCGCACTCTTCATTGACGATCGCATCATCTCGCCCTCCTCCGGCCTGTCGGCGGCCAGTTCCGTTCAATACTAGCAATATCGGAGCCGCGCGCCCCAACCGGCGCCGGGCGCCCGGAGGTCCGGTACCGCTCGATCTCTGCTGCGATCCACATGCCTGGGCAGCCGCTACAGCCGGTAGGTCAGGCGCAACCGCTCCTGAAGCTGCTTCGCCTGACGGAACGCCTCCTTCAGCATCCGCTGGTCGATCTCGTGCAGCGCGTAGGGGTCGATCCGGTTCGGGTTGCCCCCTGCCGGAAGGTCCTGCTGCCGCAGTCTAAGGAACTGGAGGAAATGAAACGCCTCGACCGTCGCATCCACGTGTTTCTGTTCGACGTGCAGCTGGGCGCCGGCCAGCCGGATGCGCGCCGCCGTCCCGGTCTCGGGAATGCCGTGTGCCAGCGCGAAGACGCGCGCGCAATCGACGAAGATGCGCGTACCGCGGGATTTGAGGTCGACGGTGCCTTTCACCGGTCCGTCGTCGTCGACGGTGAACGTACGGATCAGTCCCAGCGGCGGTTCGGCCTCGAGCGCGTTCTGCACCATCAACCGAAGGAACATCGGATTGGCCTGGGTGTAGGAGAAAAGCCACTCGCGCAGCGCCTCGCAGAGCGTCGAGTCGCCGTACAGCGTGCGAAAGTCGAAGACGATGTTGGCGTTGAGCAGCGCCTTCGGCGTGGGCGCGCGGATCCACGCGAGGAACTTGGCCTTCCACTCCTCCACCGACAGGCAGAGCTCCGGATTGCTTGCCATCACGTTCCCGGTGCAAAGCGGGAACCCGAGGGCGTCGAGATTCGCGTTGACTTCGCGCGCGAAGGCAAGGAGCCGTGTCCGCCGGCGCTGCGCATCGTCGGCATCCTCGGCAGTGAAGAGGAGCGCATTGTCCTGGTCCGTTGCGAACGTCTGCTCCCCTCGGCCCTCGCTGCCCAACGCCAGCCAGCACCAGTTGATGTCGTCGAGGCCGTGATGGACGAGCGACAATTCGATCGCTCGCCGCGACAGGGCATCGTTGAGCGATGCGATCGTCCGGGTCAGGGGCTCCGCCCCCACCCCCTGCGCGAGCAGGTTCTGCGTGAGTTGCCGGATGTCGCTGCCCGCGCGCGCCAGTTTCTCGACGGTGTCGGACGAGTGCAGGCCCTCGATCACCTGGCGCATCGAAACGCGCTGTAGCGCGAACAGGTCGCGCTCGTTGATGACGCCCAGCAGCCGGCCGGCCTCGACCACCACGATCTGGCGAATGCCGTGATCGGCCATCACATGCAACGCCTCGTAGGCCGTGACCGACGCCGGCAGGGTCACGATCGGCGTCGACATCACCGCGGAAAGCGGCGTGTCGAGGGGGCGTCGTGGCAGTACAACGCGGCGCAGCAGATCGACTAGCGTGAACATCCCGACGGGCGTGCCGCCGCCGTCGAGCGCGATGATCGTCCGGATCTTGGCATCCGCCATCTGCTGCAGCGCGTCCGAAAGCGGAACGGATGCAGCGCACGCGATGGGCTGGCCGCGGACGAGCTCCCGCAGCGTGCGGGTGAGCGTCTGTTGCTCTGCCGCGCGCTGGCTGTACTGGCTGTAAAGGCTTTCAAGCGACTGCTTCAGCTTTTCGGTAATGGCCTGCGTGCAATAGCGCTCGAATTCGGGCGACGCGCGGCGCAATTCGAGGAAGTCCTCCCGACCGAGGACGTAGCAGTCCGTTTCCTGCAGCGCGTGGAAGATCCGTGTCGTCGCGCCGCCGGCCGACAGCGCTCCGACCGGGAACAGGTCACCCGGACCGAGCGTGCGGTCGGGGTCGGCCTGCACGTTGTTGGGGCGGCTGCCAACCAGTCCCCGCTGCACGATGTACAGGTGCGCGACGGGACCGCTCTGCGTGGTCAGGATCGTGCTGTCCTTGGCGAAATGCAGCAGCGCGAGCTTCGGAGGAAGCGCGCGCAGCGTCTCCTCGGGCATACGATTGAAGGGCGCGTAGCGCCGCAGGAAATCGCAGGCGGTATCGACGTCGAGCGGACCGGCATTCGGCCCCAGGGCGCTAGTCGTCATCGTCATCGAACCCGGCGGGGCATGGAAAGTGCGCGGCACAGGCAAAAACCCCCGCGCGGTGGCGGGGGTCGTTGCGACACGTCAGCGGCCGAATTTCAATGCGCGGCCGCCTTGGCAATCAGGATGCCGGTATTCTGGCGAACGTACAACTCATCCCACATGTCCTCCGCCCGCTTGTCGCGATAGAGCAGCGAGCCGATGATCACGGCGAGGAAGCCCAACGGAATCGAATACAGGCCCGGATTGCGCAACGAGAACCATGGCGTCTCGAGTCCGACCAGACTCGTCCTGTCGTCCTTGAACTTGGTCAGGTTGGCCTGCGCCGCGGCCACGCCCTTGTCGAGCGCGCCAATCGCCTTCGCGACCTTTGCCTTTGCGGCGTCATCCGCCGCGGCAGCCAGGTCGGCCTCCAGCTTGGGCTTCGAGATCGCGGCGCCGTCGACGACCTTCTGCGCCGCGGCCTTGATCGCCAACGGGTAGGTCATGTTCGGCGAGACCAGCACGAGGCCGATCGCGGTCAGCGTGCCGACGATCATTCCGAGCACGATCCCGCCGGTGTTGCACTTCTTCCAGAACAGCGTGAGCAGAACGCACGGGAAGTTCGCCGACGA
>DAOMGB010000053.1:0-25564 GCA_035430095.1 Casimicrobiaceae bacterium
TTTCAGCAGGGCGGCGGGACCAGCCCGAACATAATTGGCGGCCATGCAAACAACGCCACCGCGGCGACGTTCAGCGGGCAGACCGTGAGTGGCGGCGGCCGGAACGGAAGCACCTGCTGGAATCCGATCACGTTCGACTTTACGCGCCTTTGCGCGAACGTGGCGAACAATAATTTCGCGACGGTGGGCGGCGGTATCGCGAGCACCGCCGGAGGGGACTCCGCAACGGTCGGTGGCGGCAGCAGCAACGCCGCCAGCGGCGACAGTTCGACCGTCAGCGGCGGTTTCAACAACGTGGCCGCTGCGACCCGCTCGACAGTGGGCGGCGGGGAGGCCAATCGGGCTTCCAGCGTTGGCGCAACCATTGGCGGCGGCAACGGCAACTCGGCGACGGGCAACTATTCAACCGTCGCGGGCGGCGAGGGCAACCAGGCCACGGGGCTCAACGCCACCGCGGGCGGCGGAACCGGCAACGTTGCCTCGGGTCTTGATTCAACGATCGCAGGTGGGGCGCTTAACTTTGCAAGTGCCTCCCAGGCAACGGTGGGTGGCGGGGGAAGCAACCAGGCAATCGGAGTGGGCTCGACCGTCATCGGCGGAATCAGCAACGTCGCAAGCGGCCTCTATTCGACGGTCATTGCGGGTTTCGACAACACGGCCAGCGGGATGTACAGCGTTGCCGCCGGTCGCCTGGCCAATGCCGATCAGAATGGATGCTTCGTGTTTGCCTCGTGGAGCACCAACAATCCGATGGGCTGCTTTGGCTGGCAAAACGTCATGCGGTTCGGCGCCAATCACGGTTTTTCGTTCGACTTCGGCACGCAACGGCTGGATGGCGGCGGGCAGTCCTGGATCGCTTTCGGCGACACCGTCGACATCCTGAACATGATCAACACTTCCTCGGGTGCGCGGCTGACCGTTGGTGGCGCCTGGACGGACAGTTCCGATCGTGCCAAGAAACGCGACTTCGAGCCGGTCCGGCCAATCGATGTACTACGGCACGTGGCCGACTTGCCCATCTCGACGTGGAGCTACATCCAGGAACCCGAGAGCATCCGGCACATGGGCGCGGTGGCGCAGGACTTCTACGCGGCATTCGGGCTGGGAGAGGACGACAAGCACATCAGCGCGCTGGACACGGGAGGCGTCGCACTGGCGGCTATCCAGGGCCTGTATCAGGTGGTGCAGGAAAAGGATGCCAGGATCGGCGAACTCCAATCGCACGTCGCCGAACTGGAACGGGAGCGCCTCACGCAGGTCGCACGGATCGACGCACTGGAGAAACAGGCGGCGGAAATCGCGGCACTGAAGTCACAGGTGCTTGAGATTGCCGCGCGGACGGAATCGACGCAACTGCCGTCGCCCATGGCCGCGGTCGGCAAGTCCATTTTCGACGCGAGGCTGCAATGAACCGGCGTATCGCACTCCTCGTCGTCGCGGCACTCTCGATGGCCGGCGCGGCATCCGCCTCGGCGCAATCCAGCGCGAATTATCGGATGGTGCAGTTCACGCTTGACGCCGGGGTCGGCGACATGGCCAGCGCAAACTACCGGACATCGTCGTCGCTTGGCCAGGGCTACAACGCCGGAACGACCGCCTCCGCCAACTTCACGCTGGCGTCGGGCTTCTGGCATCGGCTTGCGGCCGGCCTGCCTCCGCTGTTTTCCGGCGCCAAGTCGCGCAAGGTCCACGGCAGCGCCGGCACCTTCGACCTGGCGTTGTCGCTGGTGAGCACAAGTCCGACCATCGAATCCCGCGCCGGTCCCGCGCAGACCATCGTGATGACCTTCGACAAGCCCATCGCCAGTGCCAACGCGCCAACCGTCAGCGAAGGCGCCGCCGCGTTCAGCTCGATGTCGATCGCCGGCAACGACGTGATCATGAACTTCACAGGCGTCACCAACCCGCAGTACGTCACCTTCAACCTCGCCAACGTGACCGCGGCCGACGGCGGCACCGGCGGCACCGGTTCCGTGCGCGTCGGCTTCCTGTTCGGCGACGTCAATCAGAGCCGGCAGGTGACGGTGGCCGACGTGGGAATCGTCAATTCGGTGCTGCTGCAAGCGGTGACCGCCACCACGTTCCTGCGCGACGTGAACGTGGACGGCAAGCTCACCGTGGCCGACAAGGGACTCACCAACGCCAATCTGCTTCAGAAGTTGCCGTTGCCGTAGGTTGCGCGGGAACGTGGCGCCATCTCCACAAATCGCGTCAAAGCGCGGAATCTTTGAGTTTGTTGGTTTTCGGCGGTCAATCCGCCTCTGGTTGCGCCAAAAGTGGCAGGAAAATTGCCAACCGGGTGTGCGATGGACTACTCTCCATGAGTCCAAATGCGCCAAGTGGGCGTTTCTTTGCAAAATTCAACGGAATGAATCAGGCAATCCGCGCGTACAGCCGCACACTGGCGCTGACCATTGTCCTGGCGACGTGCCTCGCCTCGTCGGCGCCGGGTGCCGCAATCATCGACAGCGGCCCCGTGAACCTGCCGGTGCCGGAGACCACTGACGGCATTTTCCTGAACCTGGTCACGGGGACCCACGCGACCGCCCCTCCACTTCCCCCCGGGTGGGACTTCAACCCGTACTCGGACACCGGCAGTTTGCATTTCTTCGCATCGATCCTCGCCGCGAACAACAGCGCGATCGTCGGCACCGCGAGCCCGAACATCGCAACCGCCCTCTCACCCGGCATGGTCGTCGGCCCCGCCAGCGGCTTCGTCTTCGGCGCCATCGACACCATCGGCACCGCCTTCCAGACGACGACCGTGTCGTATGTTGGCCTACGGTTCACCGATGAAACACCGCCGGGCGCCACCTACTACGGGTTCGTCGAGTTGCAGACCACGGCTGCCGCCGGCTTCCCGGCGACGATCAGGCGCTACGTGTACGAGAACTCCGGAGCGTCGATTGTCGTCTTCGCCTCGCCGCCGCGTCTCCTCGGTGCGTCGTTACGCAAGACACACGGCGCGGCGGGCACGTTCGATCTCATGCTTGCCCCCACCCCGCTCAACCCGACGACCGAGTCGCGCAAAGGATCGACGCATTCCATCGTGTTCACGTTCGACAAGCCGGTGACGGCCGGATCGGCCTCGATTGCCGAGGGCACGGCCACCGCGGGCACCCCGACGTTCAACGGCAACGAGATGATCGTGCCGCTTTCCGGCGTGATAGACGCGCAATACGTCACGGTCGACGTCAGTGGCGTGGTCGCAAGCGACACCGGGACCGGCGGCTCCGGTTCCGCGCGAACCGGCTTCCTGTTCGGCGACGTGAACAGCAGCCGGCAGGTGACGGTCGCCGACGTGGGCATTCTCAATGCAGCGCTGCTGCAGGCTGTGGACACCGCCAATTTTTATCTGGACGTGAACGTGGACGGCAGGCTTACCGTCGCCGACAAGGGCCTGGTCAACGGCAACCTGCTGAAGAAGCTGCCGGCGCCTTAGGCTTCGCGCGAAGACGCTGGATCCCCGCGTGCGCGGGGACGAGTTTGCGGATTGGGGCGCCGCGCCAGGGCGCGCTGCAATGCTCTGGCACTCCTCCCGTTACAAATCCACTCGTGAATGGTCCCCAATCGGTCGACCCGCGAATACTCGCATTGCATCCCGCCTGCGATAGGCGCACGATCATTTTTCGCACGACGTGCTGGCGCTGAATCGGCCGACGCACTTGCCCGGCCCGATTGCCAGCACGATGGGCGCTTGGACAAGGAGATCATCATGCGCAGACTCCTGGCCTTCGGGTTCCTGACGGTGCTGCTAGGCGCGGTCATCGGATGCGACTTCGCGTCGGCGCAATCGGCGCCGGTACTGCAAAGCGCAGCTCTTCGCAGGACGCATGGTGCCGCGGGCCTCTGGGACCTGCAACTGTCCCTCAACGGTGCCACTCCCAATACCGAGACGCGATCGGGACCGTCGCACTTGTTCGTACTCGTGTTCGACAAGCCGGTGATCTCGGGCGACGCGGTTATCGACGAGGGTATCGCTGCGACAGGCGTTCCCACATTCAGCGGAAACGAGATGACGGTGCCGGTGACGAACGTGCTCAATTCGCAGTACGTGACGGTGACGGCGACCAACGTCGTGGCACAGGACGGCGGTACCGGCGGCTCCGGCTCCGTCCGCGCAGGCTTTCTCTTCGGCGACGTCAATTTGAGCGGTCAAGTCGTCGTTTCCGATGTCGGTATCGTGAATGCGGCCCTGCTGCAGCCCATCAACGGCGCGAACTTCCTCAAGGACGTCAACGCCGATGGCAAGCTGGCCGTTTCCGACAAGGGACTCGTCAACTCTCAACTGCTGAAAAAGCTGCCGACGCCGACGTGCCTTCCCGTGACCGGCGCCGGCACCACGCATGGCACGATCGTTCCCGGGGATACCTGGACCGAAGCAGGCAATCCGCACATCGTCACGTTCGACGTCTCGCTCACCTCGGGCACGTTGACGCTCGATCCTTGCGTCGTGGTGCGTGTCCAGAACGGATACAGCATCAGGATCGGCAACACAACCGGCGGCGCCGTGGCGACACTCAATGCGCGCGGCTCGCTGTTCAGGCCGATCGTCATCGAGAGCCCGGTCCCGACGGAATACTGGGGAACGCTGCGCATCTTTTCCACGGGCCACGCGGACCTCGAACACGTCACGCTGCGCCGGGCCGGCAACCCTGCAACGGCGCAGGGATTCGGCGGCGCGCTTCAGGTGAACGGCGACGGCAATGCCCAGCCGATCACGCGCAACGTTCATGTCAGGAACGTACGCATCGAAACGTCGGCGACCATGGGTCTCAACGTGCAGGCGTCGGGCGGCCTGTCAGCGGATTCCACGGGTCTGGTGGTCACCGATTCCGGCAAGGCGGCCGGCGCGAACCCGGTGGGAACCTATGCAGCCTACGTCACGGCCGGTTCGATCGGCACGCTTCCACCAGGTCAATACACGGGCAACCAGATCGACGAGATCATCGTCGACAACGCGGCGACCGTGCCGGGTGACGAGACCTTCCGCAACCTGGGCGTGCCGTATCGAATGAACACCGGATATTCGCAAATCCCGCAGCTCTCGGCCCAGCAGGGCGGACTGAGCACGCTCACGATCGAGGCCGGCGTCACCATCAAGTTGCTGAAATCCCCGGGCAACGACTGGAAGATCGTGCTCGGCGCATCCAATGGCGACCTGCCCGCCAACATCTGGCCGGTGAAGCTCATCGCAAATGGCACGCTCGCCAAACCGATCGTCTTCACGTCGGCATCGCTCACGCCGACGGCGGGCGATTGGGCCGGCATTCGCTGGTCCGGCGGTCCCGCAACCGGCAATGTGGTGAACTACGTGCGCGTGGAATACGCGGGCGCGGACTCGGGCGCGGTCGGCTTCGGTTGCGGGCCGAGCGACAACGACTCGGCGCTGCTCTTCCTCAACTGGATACCGGGCGCCAATATCGTCCAGAACTCGACGTTCAGCGACTCGGCAGCAGGCGGCATCGTGCTGGGCTGGGTCTCCGACGCTTCGTTCGACTTCAAGACCGGCAACACGTTTACCAACATTGCCAATGGGTGCGCGGTCGCGCGCTGGAAGAACAAGACGCCGCCGGCATGCCCGTCGCTGCCACCGGTCTGCTTCTGAGCTTCGGCAAGCGATCGATTGCTCCCGCCTAGGCGGGGGCGGCGCTTCAACGCAGCATCCTCCGTACTATCGCAATGATCGTCCGGCGACGGGGCTCGGCGATTTTCGCTGCGCCGGCGCGAATATGACGTTATCATCGCGGCGGAAATTCCTTTTGCGCACGCCCACCCCGCACCGGAGAGATCGCTTGACGTTCATCGCACGCATCATCACGCTGGCTCTTGCACTGGGCCTTCCGGCATTTTCTGCGTTCGCCACGGCGCAGGACATGGCCGGCATCACGGAGATCGGCCAGGCCGGCATCCGGTTCACCACCGACCAACTGATGCAGCAGGACCGGCTGAACCAGATGCTGACAGCGGGCACGGTCAGGCCGCCGCGCATCAAGCCCGTCCTGAGGCCGACGCACCCGAAGCAAGGCGGAGACGCCGGCGACTACACCGCGGGAGCGATGGCCGACGCGCTGCGCGCGCCAGCGCTCGACGTGCAAGCGCTTTCCACCAACTTCCTCGGCGCGCAACTGAGCGACACGAACGCCTTTCCGCCGGATTCGATGGGCGCGGTCGGCCCGACCCAGTTCATCGTCGCAGTCAACGGCCGATTCCGATCGTTCAACAAGACGACCGGCGTCGCCGACGGCGTGCTGAACATCAACCCGGACACGTTCTTCAATTCCGTCATGACGCCGCCGGCCGGGAACAACTTCACGTCCGACCCGCGCATCCGCTACGACCGGCTGTCCGGCCGCTGGTTCATCGAGATCATCGACGTCCCCGGCGCGGGAGGCACCATCACCAACCGCTCGCTGATCGCCGTGAGCGACGCTGCGTCCGCCGGCATCATCACCGGCTCGACCGTGTGGACGTTCTACTTCTTCACGGCAACCGCCGGCCAGTTCGCCGACTACTGCACGATGGGCATCGACGTCAACGCGCTGTACATCGGATGCAACATGTTCTCGATCTCGACCGGCAGCTACACCGGCACCGACGGCTACGTCGTGCGCAAGAGCAGCGTGCTGAGCGGCGGGCCGATCGCGGTCACGGCGTTCCCGGGTCTCGTCCCCAGCCCGGCAGGCGCGGGACCCTTCACGCCCCAGGGAGTGGACAACTACGATCCAGCAGCCACCGAAGGCTATTTCATCGGCGTCGACAATGCGGCGTTCAGCCTGCTGTCCATCATCCGGATCAGCAATCCCGGCTCCGCGACGCCGACGAAGTCCTCGCCGCTGACCGTCACTGTGCCGACAACGAGTTTTCCGTTCACCGTCCCGCACTCCGGCAACACCGGCGGCACCAACGGCAAGCTCGATGGCCTGGACGACCGGCTGTACGCAGCGCACCTGCGCAACGGTCGCTTGTGGACCGCGCAAAACATCGCCGTCAGCGCCACCGGCGTGGCAACGTCGAGCACGGCAACCGGCCGCAACGGGGTGCGCTGGTACGAACTGCAGAATCTGACCACGACACCCGCACTGGTGCAGTCGGGAACCGTCTTCGACAGCAACGCCACGCTCGCCAATGCCCACTGGTACTGGATTCCGTCGATCATGGTGTCCGGCCAGGGCCACGCCGCCGTCGGATTCAGCATGGCGGGTGCCAGTTTCTTCGCCGACGCCGGATACACCGGTCGCTATGCCGGGGACGCGGCCGGAACGATGCAGGGCGCGCCGGTGAACATCACCAATACGGCGGCCGCCTACAACCCGCCGAGCGACCCGGGCGGCACATCCGGCCGGCGCTGGGGCGATTTCTCCTATACCAGCCTGGACCCGCTGGACGACATGACCATGTGGACGATCCAGGAATATGCCAATGCCACCAACAGTTATGGCGTCCGCGCGGCCAAGCTGCTCGCGCCGCCGCCGGCAACCCCGGCTTCCGTCGCGCCGCCGAGCGTCGCCGCGGGACAGGCGTCGGTCAACGTCACCATCACCGGAACGCAGGTGAGCGGTTCAGGGTTCTACGACCCGGGTCCCAACCTCTCCGCGCCCGCACTGCCGTTCAATCACCTCGCCGCCACCATTCCCGGCGTGGTCGTGAATTCGGTGACCTACAACTCGCCGACCAGCGTCACGCTGAACCTGTCCACGCTCGCCTCCACCGTCGGCACCAAGTCCGTGACGATCACCAATCCGGACGGACAGGCAAGGACCGGCACCAACATCCTGACCGTGACTCCCGGCCCCGGTCCGGCCACCCACTTCAGCGTCAGCGCGCCCGCTTCCGCGACTGCCGGCTCGGCATTCAGCGTCACCGTGACCGCCCTGGATGCGGGCAATGCGACGGCGACCGGCTACACGGGGACAGTCCACTTCACCGCCAGCGACGGTGCGGCCGTGCTGCCCGCGAATACGACGCTGGTCAATGGCGTCGGCACGATTTCGGCGACGCTCAAGACCGCCGGCGCGCAGACCATCACCGCCTCGGACACGGTGTCGGCCTCCATCACCGGCACCTCCGCCAGCATCAACGTCGGCGCGGCCGCGGCGACCCACTACGCGGTGAGCGCGCCGCCAGCGGTCGCGGCCGGGTCGGCGTTCAGCTTCACCGTGACCGCTCTCGACGCGTTCAACAACACAGCCACGGCCTACGCGGGCACCGTTCATTTCACCAGCACCGACGGTGCAGCGGTGCTGCCGGCCAACTCGACACTGTCCACCGGCGTGGGCAGCTTCTCGGCAACGCTCAACACGGCCGGCACGCGGACCATCACCGCAACCGATACCGTGACGGCTTCCATCACCGGTACCAGCGCCGGGATCAATGTCAGCGCAATCGGGGTGGCAACGCATTTCTCGGTGAGCGCGCCGGCGTCGGCCACGTCCGGGTCACCGTTCAGCGTCACGGTCACTGCGCTGGACGTGACCAACGCCACGGCGACTGGATACACGGGCACCGTGCACTTCTCCACCAGCGACGGCGCGGCGGCATTGCCGCCAAACTCGACGCTGAGCAGCGGCGTCGGCACGTTCCCGGTGACGCTCAACACGATCGGCAACCAGACGATTACCGCGACCGACACGATTGCCGCGTCGATCACCGGCACCAGTGCCGCGATCGCTGTCACGGCAACGCCGCCGGTGCTGCAGAGCGTGAAGTCGCGCAAAGTGCATGGATCGGCCGGAACGTTCGACCTGACGCTCGCCCTCACGCCGCTCAACCCGACGACCGAGTCGCGCGCCGGACCCGCGCAGACACTGGTGTTCACCTTCGACAAGCCGGTAACGTCGGGATCCGCGTCCGTGACGGAAAGCGCGGCGGCGGCCGGCGCGCCGACCTTCAGTGGCACCGAGATGACCGTGCCGCTTTCATCGGTGCCCAACGCGCAATACGTCACCGTCAACGTGAGCGGCGTGGTCGCGGCCGACGGCGGCGCCGGCGGCGCCGGGTCGATCCGCGTGGGCTTCCTGTTCGGCGACGCCAGCCAGAGCCGGCAGGTCACGGTGGCCGACGTCGGCATCATCAACGCCGCGCTGCTGCAGGCGGTGACCAACGCCAACTTCCTGCTCGACATCAACGTCGACGGCAGGCTCACCGTTGCCGACAAGGGCCTGGCCAACGCCAACCTGCTGGTGAAGCTGCCGGTGCCCTAAAACGGCAGCAAGCGACGATGGGCAACGCCGCGGTGCGCATCTCCGCGGCGTTCTTCCTGGCGCGCCCGCCAGCGACGGCGCACCCCGCCATGCCCATGAAGTGTCCGTGCCGTGCACGCGCGGCGGAGGTCTAAGACGAGTGGAGGCCGCTCTCTCTGGATCGAATCTTGCTTACGGCTCTTGTCTGAATAGGACGCAAGCTCGCGCAAACGGTCGATCGCGGGGTTTGTAGTAGCATTCCTCGCGCAATTTGACGCACTCTGACGTCGGAAGCCGGCAACGCTCTGGGGAGAATGGGAATGTCGTTACGTTTGCTTAGGTCATTGGTCGCCATGCTTCTGTTGTGCCTTGCGGCATCGTCGCAGGCGACGATCACCGTCTACACTTCCAAGGCGGCGTTCCTGGCCGCGATCACCGCGCCGGGCACCGATGACTTCAACAACTTCGGGCTGGCCTCGGTTCCCAGTCCGATTAACCGCTCGGCAGGACCCTACAGCTACACGGGGTTGGTGAGCACGACGTCGTTCTACGGGGCCGGGACCGCGGCCGACAACTGGCTATCGACCAACACAGCCACCGACACCATCACCATCAATGCCCTACCCGCCACCGTCCGGGGCATCGGTGGCTACTTCTTCGGCTCCGACATCAGCGGCAATTTCGCCGCCGGCAACATCACGCTGGCCGCCACCGACGGCAGCGGCACGGTGACGCAAACCATCACCGGCGCCACCACGACCAGTTTCCTGGGCTTCGTCTCTAACGGTCCGCTGACGTCGATGACGATCACGTCGGTCCAGCCCGGATCCGGCTTCCTGTGGCCGACCGTCAACGATCTGGTGATGGGCACGGCGGCGGCGCCGCCGGTTCTGTTGAGCGCAAGCCTTCGCAAGGTCCATGGCGTGGCGGGCACTTTCGACCTGCCGCTGTCGCTCAACCCGCTCGCGCCTTCGACCGAATCCCGGACGGGGCCGTCGCACACGGTGGTCTTCACCTTCGACAAGCACATCACCTTCGTAGCCACCGCAACCATCCCGGAAGGAACGGCCACGCTCGTCGGCGCCACCAACCCGGGCAACGAGGTTGTCGTCGACTTTACGGGCATGCCGGACAAGCAGTATGTGACTTTTATGCTGAACACCGTGACTTCCGCCGATGGTGGCACCCTCCCCAGCGTTTCAGTGCGCGCCGGCTTCCTTTTCGGCGACGTCAACCAGAGCAGGCAAGTGACGGTGGCCGACGTCGGCATCGTCAACGGTTCGCTGCTCCAGCCCGTGTCGATTGCGAATTTCTTCCGGGACGTGAACGTGGACGGCAAGCTCACCGTGGCCGACAAGGGCCTCACCAATTCCGTCCTGTTGAACAAGCTGCCGACGCCTTAGGTTGCGAGCGAAGACGCTGGATCCCCGCTTTCGCGGGGACGACGGTCGAGCGATGCGTTCGCGAGGACGACGATCGAGCGATGCTTTCGCGGGGACGACGATCGAGCGATGCGTTCGCGGGGACGACGGTTGAACGATGCGTTTGCTGGGACGACGGTCGAGCGATGCTTTCGTGCGGAAGTGGGTTCCTGCATTCCGTGCGGGTTCTTGCATTCCGTCGTTCCCGCGAACGCGGGAACCCAGAGCCTTTTCACGTTGCAGTGCAAAAACGCGACTGCGCGACCGTTGCAGTTTCCAAATCCAACAACTTTCCTTCGATCGGTGCACAAAAATTGACATGACAAATCATCAATATTTGGTTGCGCCAATCCCGCTGCCAGATTAAATTGCACGCCTCGGCGTGTCAGGCGAGCCTGGAAGTCTTGGGCTTGAACAGTCGCTGCCACGACCCCCGACCATCGACTCACCGTTGCGTTGCCCCGGTGGTTTCGGGACGACCAGCTCGCAGCAAACCCGTAACCGCAGGAAGCGACCGGGACGCCGCCACAAGCGGAAGAACGGATCTACCGCACGATTCGAACGACTCAAGGGGACACCATGCGTTGCACTTCCGCGTCGTCCAATGGACGACTCGCAGCACGATTGCATCTTGTATCTGCAATTATCAAGGCCGCGATGGCCGCCACGCTCGCGCTCGCGCTGAGCCCGGCCGCGCAGGCGGCGCGAACCCCGCAGGCGATGGACATCGATGCCGGGCCGCTGCTCCCGACGCGCGCCAAGGCGCAGGCCGGACAGTTGCCCGATGCCCACGTGCTAATCGTGCTTTCCGAGCCCGCTGCGGTCATGGCGTACTCGAGCACCCTGAGTTCGGTCGGTTCGGTATCGACGTCGACCAACAGCGCGGCAGCGAACGCCACGCGCACGCAGATCGCGAAGAACCTGGCGCAGCAGACGAACCTGCTAAACGCCATGAACGCTGCCGGGATCAAGTACACCAAGATCTATCAGGTCCAGCGGGCCATGAACGGCGTGGCCGTCATCGTGCCGAGCAGCCAGGTGCCCGCTTTGCGCAAGCTGCCCAACGTCCAGGCGGTCCGGACGATCGTTCCGTCGGTTCCGACCAGCAATTCCAGCACGTCGTACGTCGGCGCCAACAAGGTATGGCAGGGCATTCCCGCCGCGACGGCCGACGGCAGCGGCATCAAGATCGGCATCATCGATTCAGGCATCGACTACCAGCATGCGAATTTCGGCGGGACGGGCCTGCTTGCCGACTACCAGTCCAATGACCGCGTGACCATTACCCCGGCGCTGTTTCCGACCGCCAAGGTCGTCGGCGGCACCGACCTGGCAGGCGATGCCTACGACGCCGCAGCGCCTGCGGGCGACCCCGCGCTGATTCCGCATCCGGACCCCAACCCGACCGATTGCGGCGGACACGGCTCGCACGTGGCCGGCACCGCCGGCGGCTTCGGCGTGACGACCGCCGGCGCAACCTTTGCCGGTCCCTACGACTCGGCGACGATCAACGCGCTGCGCATCCAGCCCGGCATCGCGCCCAAGTCCTCGCTCTACGCGATCCGCGTGTTCGGCTGCGACGGCTCGACCGACCTGGTCGTGCAGGCCATCGACTACGCGCTCGACCCGAATGGCGACGGCGATCTCTCGGATCACCTCGACGTGATCAACATGTCTCTCGGCTCCTCGGCCGGCGGCCTGTCCAACCTCGACACGGACGCCTCCAACAACGCGTCGCTTTCGGGCATGGTGGTCGTGGCGTCGGCAGGCAATGCGGCCGACACGTACATGGTCCTGGGTTCCCCGTCGTCGGCCACCCGCGCGATCTCGGTCGCGGCGTCATGGGATGGCGGCGAAACGGCTGGCAACGTCAACGTCACCTCGCCACCCAGCATCGCGGGCAATTTCTTCTCCGTGCCGGCGGCATTCGGTCCGCCCATTCCCTCGAGCCCGCTGAGCGGAACCCTGGCCTACGCCGTTCCCAACAACGGCTGCACGGTACCCGCCAACGTTGCCGGCAAGATCGCGGTCATCGACCGGGGCACCTGTTCGTTCCAGCCGAAGGTCTACAACGCGCAGTTGGGCGGCGCCATCGCCGTCATCGTCGTGGACAATCGACCGGAGACCCCGATCACCATGGGCACGGACGGCGTGACCACCAATCCGTCGATTCCGTCGGTCATGATCTCGCAGGCGGACGGCGCCATCATCAAGACGCAGATTGCCGGAACCGTCCTCGCCAGCATCGGCGGGGTGCCGGGAGGCGACCTGATGACGTCGTTCAGTTCCCGCGGTCCGGTCAACGACCTGCCGATCACGATGAAACCGGACATCACTGCGCCCGGCCTCAACATCGTTTCGACGCAGACCGGCATGACGTGCGTGACCGGTGTCGGCTGCATCACGCCGACGGCGGATGGCTACGACCCGGGCAACAATTCGCTTACGATTTCCGGAACGTCGATGGCTGCTCCGCAGGTTTCGGGCATGGTGGCGCTGCTCAAGCAACTGCACCCCACGCTTTCGCCGGAGGAAATCAAGGCGCTGGCGATGAACGGCTCGCTGCACGACCTGACGACGGCGCCCGGCGGCAGCGGACTGCGCTTCGGCGCCGGCCGCGTCGGCGCCGGCCGCATCGACGCGGTCGCTTCCGCCAACCTTCCGGTGGCGGCGTTCAGCGCCGACGGTTCCGGCACGGTCGGCGTCACCTTCCCCGGCCAAGTCACCGGCAGCACGTCGGCGACGCGCAAGGTCCGGATCAGGAACTATGGATCCGCGGTCCAGTCGCTGACGTTGGGATTCGACACTGTCGTGAACAATCCGGGGGTGAGCTTCTCGCTGCCGGCAGGCAACTCGCTGACGCTTCTCGGACACCAGACGCTCGAGATCGACGTCAAGATGACGGGCAACGCCAACCAGATCACCAACAACTTCGATCCGACGATCTACCTTCAGCAGGGCACGACGTTCAGCACGGCGGCGTACCGTTACTGGGTGCCCGAGGAAACCGCCTACCTGACGCTCAGCACCGGCGCCGGCACGATCGCGCGCCTTCCGCTGTACGTGGCGCCGGTGGGCGATGCGGCGATGTCCGGCGGCAGCACGGTGCCGACCGGCGGTCGCGCTTCCGGCTCGACGTCCATTCCGCTGAGCGGCACCGGCATCTGCACCGGTACGCTCACTCCGGGACCCGGATGCTCCGGAGCGTTTCCGGTCGATATCGAGTCGCTGGTCACGCCATTCGAGCTCCAGGCGAGCAATCCGCGCGATACAACGATCCCGGCGCAAAACAACGTCAGGCATGTCGGGGTCTCGGCGGGCGGCGGCGTGCTGAACTTCGGTGTGGCGCTCTGGGGTGCCACGCCGGTTCCGCAACTCGACGCGGACGTGGAGATCACGTTGGTGACGGCCGGAGGCGCGCCGCTGTACACGCTCTATCCGTACCTCGGCGTCGAGCCCAGCAACGGCTACCCGACCAACGTGTACATGACGGGCGTGTACCGCTACGCGACGGGCACGACATCGCTCTACTACTACCAGAACGGCTACCCGTCCAACGTGATCGACACGCGCGTGTTCCAGAACGACGTGTTCATGATGGCCGCGCCGCTTGCCAACATAGGCGCGCCGACCGGAAACATCTATTACTACGTCGATTCGTACAACAGCGACGGCTTCCAGGAAGAACTGGGCCCCTTCCAGTTCAACGTCGGAGCGCAAGGCGTCGATTTCGGCGGCGGCGCGCTGTTCGATGATCTTCCGGGCGCGACGATTCCGGTCAACTTCAATGTCGCCAACCTCAACGCCAACGCGTCGCTGGGCGCCCTGCTGCTTCACCATCACAACAAGCCGGGAACGACAGCCGAAGTCCTGACCGTTCCGCCAGTGACGGTGGTGCCGCCGGTGCTCGTCGGCGCCGCGTCACGCCGAGTGCATGGGTCGGCGGGAACGTTCGACCTGACGCTGGCGGCGACGCCGCTCAACCCAACCACGGAACCGCGCAACGGACCGACGCAGACCATCGTGTTCACGTTCGACAAGCCGGTCACCGCGGGAACGGCCACGGTCACGGAAGGCACGGCCACGATCGGATCGACCACGTTCTCCGGATCCGAGATGATCGTCAACCTGAACGGCGTCGCGGACATCCAGTACGTGACGGTGGCGGTGAGCGCGGTGGTTGCGGCCGACGGCGGCACGGGCGGAGCCGCATCGGTCCGCGCCGGCTTCCTTGCCGGCGACGTCACCCAGAATCGTCAGGTCACGGTGGCGGACGTCGGTTCGGTCAACGCGGTCCTGCTCCAACCGGTCACGGCGTCCAACTACCTGAAGGACGTGAACGTCAGCGGCACGCTCACGGTCGCGGACAAGGGCAGCGTCAACGGCAACCTGCTGCACGCATTGCCGGCGCCCTGATCCCCGGACCTCGCGGCAACTCGAAAGGGGCGGCTACGGCCGCCCCTTTTTCATTTGGGAGGAGGAATCCCGTTGGCGACGGCCGCGGCGAGCCTCGGCGGAATACGGTTTCATGACAACGGGAATGCCGTCCTGGCACACTTAACGTAACATTCTGGTGCAAATCCGCGCTGGCTTGCCGTTTGCTTGCGTTATTCCGAAACGAGGCGTACCGTTCGTCGCAGGTTCGGTGGTTTCGGGCGATCCCGCCGCGGGTGGCCGCACAGGGCAGCGCACAATCGAGGAAGCGCGCCGCCCCGAGCAGGCACGGGCGACCTCGCCGTTGTGCGGAAGCAACAAAAATTGCCCCTTGGCGGGGCCAGGTATGTGCTTTTTGCGGAAGAGTTGCAGTAGACTCTCCTTTGTCTGTAACAGGGAGCTCCAAAATGACATTCAGCAGGCGCATCATCCAATCATTGTTGGTCGCCGCGACGAGCGCGGTCTTTGCGGCAACCGCCATGGCACAGGTCACGACGCGCCTCACGGTTCCAGGCGGAGCGGCGACGTCCACAAAGATCACCCCGGGGTCCCCGGTATCGTTCGATGTGCGTGTCGACACCACGGTAGCCACGATCGGCGCGGCCTACTTCATCCGGAATTCCGCGCCCGGAGTTGCCCCGTTCCCCTTCGCGATCACCAACCGCAGCCTGGTCGGCGTGCCGTACGACGATGTGGGCTCCGAAAGCCCGCTGGCCACGATCATCGCGGTGCCCGCCGCGTTGCTGGCACCCGCCAACACGGTCAACCTGGGCAGCACCAAGCTGGCCGGTGTGGCCGCGGGCGCGAACATCCTGGTCGGCACGATCACGCTTTCTTCGGACGTGGCGTCGCCTCTCGGCGTCTACACGATCAGGCCCGATCCAGGCAATGCGTTCATGACCGACGCCGCGTTCAACGACTACGACATGAGCGGCGCGACGTTCAACGTGACCATCGGCCAGACGCTGACGGTTTCCGTGGTTGGTGCGGGTACCGTCACCGCCAGCTCCGGGTTGATCAATTGTCCGGGCGTTTGCAGCGACATCTATCCCGGAACCGCGGTTACGCTCACCCCGAACCCAACCGCGCCCGCGACGTTCACCGGATGGAGCGGTGCGTGTTCCGGAACGGGCGCCTGCGTAGTCACGGTCGATGCGGCAAAGTCGGTCACGGCGACGTTCAGCGTTCCGCAGGGCACCTATACCGCCGCCATCGGCGGCCCCGGCACGGGCACCGTCACGGGTACGGGTGGCGTCAGCTGTCCTGGAACCTGCACATCAGCGCCTTTGAACTTCGGAACGGTGGTGACCGTCACGGCGACCGGGACCGGTGGATCCACGTTCAACAGCTGGAGCGGCGGCACCTGCTCGGGCAGCACCAACCCGTGCACCTTTACCGTCAATGCCGCAACTGCCAACGTGCAGGCCAACTTCGACATCAGCTTCCCGCTGACCGTCAACAAGGCGGGGGTCCCGGGAGCGACGGGTACGGTGACCAGCGCGCCCGCGGGCATCAATTGCGGAACGGCCTGCACGACGCAGAACGCCTCGTTCGCGGCGGGCACGGTGGTCACGCTGACCGCGACGCCGGATGCGGGCAAGACGTTCGTCGGCTTCTCGGGCGGCGGCTGCTCGACCAGCCCCTGCAACGTCACGGTGAGCGCGGCGACGACCGTGACGGCGACGTTCGGCGACGTGACTGCGCCGACGACGACCATCCTGACGATGCCTTCCGATCCGTCGAGCGTTGCCAACCCGCAATTCACGTTCAGTTCGAACGAACCGGGCTCGACGTTCCAGTGCTCGCTGGACGGCGCGCCTTTCGCGAATTGCTCGTCGCCCACGTCGGTCCTGGTCGGCAATGGATCGCACACGTTCCAGGTTCGCGCTACGGATCCGGCGGGTAACGTCGGTGCGCCGGCGTCGTTCACCTGGCTTGCCCAGGGCATCGTCGCTGCGCCGACGGTCATCCCGACGCTGTCCGAGTGGATGCTGGCCCTCCTCGCGCTGATGCTCGGCACGATGGGCTACCTGGCCATGCGCCGGCGTAGCCGATAGCTGAACCGCCGGGGGTCGTTCCCCCGGTTTGGGAGTCCCAAGCGGGGCCGCCTTCGGGTGGCCCCGCTTCTTTTCTGGGCGCGGAGCTTTCGCGCTTTTCCGAAGATGCAGCAGCAGGCGCTGCGTGCTCAGCCATTGCGAGTTCGCAATGTTCGCGGGAAGATGTCCGTTGCTCGGGGAGTGACGTCGCCTGTGGCCCGATGACTTTCCGCACATCGGGCACCATCCGGGGACGCTGGTGAGTTGTTTCGGGTCGAGGGAGGCTGCACTATGCTCGTCGCCATCATCGCGGCATTCATCGCCATGGGCAGCGTCGTGATTCCGCAGGTGCTGCAATCACCGGGGCCTGCGGAAAATGCAGCGTCAGCGACGCGCACGGCCAACGGCTGCCCGATCGACCGCGCATGGTCCGACGACGTCCTCGTCGGTGCGCTCGACGTTACGCCGGAGAAGGTGCAGAAACTGCACGACGTCCGCGGGCTGACGGGTTATGAAATCTGCACGATGCCGGCGGACAAGCTCGCCCGCGCCATGGTCAAGGTCGAACAGACCAAGCCCGACCATCCGGGCGAGGCCGCTGCGTTTCGCGCCATGCAGCAAGCGAGCGACGACGGGACAGTCCGCCCGGACGGACTCGTCAACGCGCTGGAGCAGCGAAAGGCGACGAATTCCGGCACCGGTCTGCAGGTGGCGGGCATCGACAAGTTCTCGTGGACGCCGATCGGCCCGGACAACGTCGGCGGACGCATTCGCGCCGTGCTGACGAACCCCTCGAATCCCAACCTGCTGCTGGTTGGCAGCGTGGCCGGCGGCATCTGGAAGTCCACCGACGGCGGAACCACCTGGGGTCCGGTGAACGACTTCATGGCCAATGTGGCGATCTCCACGCTCGTCCGAGATCCGTCGAACCCGCTGCGCATATACGCCGGCACCGGCGAAGGTTTCTACAACGGCGATGCGATCCGCGGATTCGGCGCATTCGTTTCCAACGACGGCGGCACCAATTGGGCGCAGGTCGGCGGCACGGTACCCGATACGTCCAGTCCGCCGGCCACGCAGCAGTCGGATTTCTTCTATGTGAACCGGATCGCGGTTCACCCGACCAATCCGAACATCGTGCTGATGGCCACGAGCGGCTACTACTGCAACTGGGGCGGCGTCTATCGTTCGACCAATGCGACCGCGGCGAGTCCCACGTGGACGCTGGTCTATTCGCGCCGCGGCCTGGACGTGAAGTTCGATCCGAACAACGGCAACAACGTCCTCATCGGCGAAGGCCGGCATTGCCCACCGCCGAATTACGCTGGCGATGGCGGCGCGGTGGCGTGGTCGAACAACGCGGGCGCCACGTTCACCCGGGTGCCGCTGGACACCATCAGCAAGGGCCGCGTGGAAGTGGCGTGGGCCAAGGCAAATGCCGGAGTTGCAGTGGCGGTAACCGAGGGCAACGGCGGCTCGGGTGCGGACGGACGCTTCTGGGTCTCGACGAACGGCGGGCAATCGTGGGCGTATAACTCCAAGCCCGGACATCTTTCGGGTCAGGGCTGGTACAACAATGCCGTCTGGGTCGACCCGACCGACTCGACGCGCATCGTGGTCGGCGGACTGGACCTCTACCGGGGCGCCGGCGTGGCGAACTGGTGGACGACCAATGCCGCGGTGCCCTGGACCAAGATCAGTCAATGGTTCACCTCGACGTCGGTCCACGCCGACAATCATGCGATCGTCGCCGCGAGCGGCTACGACGGCGCCGCCAATCGCGTGGTCTACATCGGCAACGACGGCGGCCTCTACCGGTCCGCGGACATCGCCGCACACGACGGCGCCAACTTCAGCACCGGCTGGTCGAACCTCAACAACGCGCTGCAGATCACGCAGTTCTACAGCGGAGCCGGCCAGTCGGGGTATCCGGGCGGCGTCACTCGCATCGTCGGCGGCACCCAGGACAACGGCAGCCTGAAGGCGCCCGCGAGCGGAACCGCGTGGAGCACGTTCTTCGGCGGTGACGGCGGGTATTCCGCCGTCGACCCCGCCAACCCGAGTTACTACTACGGCGAGTACATCTACGCCTCGGTGCATCGGGCAACGACGGGCGGGAACTCGGCGACCATCTGCGCGGGCCCGAACCCTCTCCTCGACGGATACAACGGCTATTGCGGCGCAAGCGCGACCAGCGAGGCCAATTTCATCGCCCCCTTCGCGCTCGACCCGAACAACGCCAACACGATGCTCGTCGGCGCCAAGTCGCTGTGGCGCAGCGCCGATGTCAAGGCGGCGACGCCCAACTGGTTCGCGATCAAGAGTCCCGATCCGTCGCCTTTCAACTACATCAGCGCCGTCGCGGTCGCGCCAGGGAACTCCGACCGCATCTGGGTGGGACACAACAGCGGCGCGGTGTACTGCACCGTCAACGGCACGCAGGCGGCGCCGACGTGGACAAAGGTCACCGCGCTGACCACGCCGCGCATGGTGCTCCGGATCATGGTGGACCCGGGCAACGGCAATCGGGTCTTCGTGACGTACGGCGGCTACGACACCGGCAACGTGCTGGAACTCACCGACGCCACGCAGGTGTGCAAGGCCGCGCCTGCGGTGACGAACAGGCAAGGCAACCTGCCGCAGGCTCCGGTTCGAAGCATCATTCGGCACCCCACCAATGCGAACTGGCTCTATGTCGGAACCGAAGTGGGCGTGTTCGCGACGACCAACGGCGGTGGGTTGTGGAGTTCCGGCAACGACGGCCCCGGAACCGTCTCCGTCGATGAGTTGTTCTGGCTCGACAACGCGACGCTGGTGGCCGCGACGCACGGACGCGGCATGTTCAAGGCGACCCTGGATGTCGGCGGCCCGCCCGTGCTGGTTTCCGCGGCATCCCGCAAGTCGCATGTCCTTGCCGGAGACTTCAACCTGCCGCTGGCGCTGACCCCGCTCAACCCGACCACCGAGCCGCGCACCGGGGCGTCGCAAACAATCGTGATGAGCTTCGACAAGCCGATCCTGAGCGCCGACAACCCGACGGTCAGCGAAGGCTCGGCCACCTTTGCGTCGAAGTCGTACTCCGGCAACGACGTCATCCTCAATTTCACCGGCGTCGCCAACCTGCAGTACGTCACCTTCAACCTGGCCAACGTTGCGTCGACCGATGGCGGTGTCGGCGGAACGGGATCGGTACGCGTCGGTTACCTGCTTGGCGACGTGAACCAGAGCCGGCAGGTGACGGTGGCGGATGTCGGCACGGTCAACGCAGCACTGCTGCAATCGGTGACCAACGCGAACTTTGTGCTCGACGTGAATGCAGACGGCAGGCTCACTGTAGCCGACAAGGGCATCGCCAACGCCAACCTGCTCAAGAAACTGCCGGCGCCGTAGGAATCTCTGCCGACGGAGTTGCCCGGCATCCATGCGAGCCCGTTTGTACTTCGGACACTGGGACAAACCTGCGCAAGCTTCCCGCTATCGGGTTGCTGACGGCGCTGCTCGCTGCCGCAATCGGGTACTGCATTGCGTCGGCGCAGGCGCCGGTGCTGCAAACCGCGGCAATTGTCACATTGTACGGCGCCACGGCGGGCAGCTGGAGTGTTCCGCTTGCGTTGGATGGTGCCAGCCACGGCACCGAAACCCGCAGCGGAGCTGATCACTGGTTCGTATTCCATTTCGACAAGTACAAAGTATCGAGCAACGCGGTAATTGACGAGGGCGTGGCGGTCGTCGGCACGCCAACCTTCCTCAATAGCGAAATGACGGTGCCCTTGATCGACGTGCTCAACACGCAGTAAGCCACCGTCACCGCATGACCGGACTCGTCGATCAGCGAGGCGAGGTGCCCGCCGATCGATGACGCACCCATCACACAGATCTTCATTGCTGTCACTGTTCAGAACTTCGCGCGCCAAGCGCAAGGGAACTTTGCAAGGACAGCGAATTCGAACGCTCGCATTCGGAATGCAAACAATCCAAATTGCCGCCCTCCCGTATCAATCCAGACGCATGGCCGGGAACAACGGGGCACGCGCCGCCCAGATGTACGTTTTGCCCGCATGCGCCGCGACGGCGCTCAGCATTTTCTGGGTCGTTGCAAGTTCAAATGGTGGCGCCTAACATACCGCCGCAACAGCGCTTTCATTTGCCGGGAGGGGCACATGGATCGGGCACAGCAATTGCCATGGGCAGTTCGTTATTTCCACGCGATTGGGGCAGTTGGCGCCTTCACCCCATTTAGTCGTGGCGCGCCCGCGCAGAGGCCCATGCGGCACTTCGCGCTGACGGTATGTGCGCTCGCGGCATCCACCTTCGGATTCGCCGCGGAGACACTGATCCCGGATCCGACCTTTGGCAGCACGGTATTGGGCATTCCCGGTCGAACGTTTGCCAATACGCAGGGCATGTCGCCGCGGTGGAGCGCCGGGAAGCTGGATGCCAATGGCAAGCTCGTCGTCGCAGGTACGTCCTGCACGAACGGTTCGAATTGCACCCTGGGTCGGGACATCGTCATCGCCCGCCTGAACACCGATGGCACGCTCGATACTTCGTTCAATGCCATTGGCGTCACGCCCGGTCGGCGGCTTTACAGTTTTGGCCCGCTGACCCCTACTGCGGGGTACCACGCCGAAGTGTCCGAGTTGGCCATCGACAGCGCCGGCCGCTACGTCATCGCCGGAATCGTCGGTCAGAACGAAACATTCGTCGCGCGCTTTCTGCCAACCGGCGCGCTTGACGCAACGTTTGCGCCAGGCGCCGCAAGTCCGGGAATCTATCGGCGCAATTTCGGAGCAGGCCAGGCGGTGCAAACGATGACGCTGGACACGTCGGACCGTCCCGTTGTCGCGGGACACGTCAATGGCGTTCCTTTTGTAGCGCGCCTCACTGTTTCAGGTGGCACCGATTTCACGTTCAATGCCGCTGGTCCAAGTCCAGGTCTACTACAGTTCACGTCGACGCTGGTGCCCGGATTTGCCTTCGGCAGCGCGACATCAATCAGTTTCGACGCCAACCAGAACATCGTAATCGCCGGCCTTCAGAACACCGGCAACTACTTTCAGCTTTCAGTAGTCAACCGCGGTAACGGATACGGTCTTGGAATCGGCGCGCCTTTTGTCGCACGCGTGGCGTCAAACGGCATTCTTGATCCCTCGTTCGGCTCAGGCACGTGGCCCGGGATCGCCCAATTTGCGGGGTTCAATCAATTGGGGAACCGCTTCTTTCGAGGTCGGGTTGGACACCTGATCGACAGCAACGACCGCATCGTCATCGGCGGCCTTGCCAACTTCGTCGGCCAGTCGGGACCCGTCGCGTTTCGCCTCACCAGCAATGGCGTCGAGGACCCCACCGCATACACCTATTCTCCAAACTGGCCAATCAACGCCTCCCCTTTCACGCCAGTATCCTCACTCGCGCCGATCGGCATCGAAGAGTTTTCGTCGGGACAAATCGGTATGGACGGTGCTGGCAACGTTTACATCGGCGCGACCTATTCATTTTCGCCGGCGACCATCGACAAGGACTCGCGTCTTCTTCTGTTTCGCGCGACGGCGAATCTTCAGCCCGATTCGACGTTCGTGCCCGACGTGGCCGGCAACCCGCCAACGAGAGGCGTTCACACCTATGACGTCAGCGAGGGCCGCTACACGTGGATCAATGGAACCGGAAATGCACCGGATCCGCCGCTATTTCTTCTCGACGCGTCACATGGCGTGGCATACCTCTCGGGGCCGGGCAAGCTGAAGCAGGGCGATGGCCCGATCCTTCGCGTGACGACGTCCGCCGGTGCGCTTGATCCAACGTTCGGCCAATCCGGCATTGCGTTCACGGGCGGCATTGGTACGGGATTCGCGGAGGTGAATAACCGGGCACTGGTCACACTGGCGGACGGTCGATCCATCGTCGTGGGGCGTCACACACTTGCGCAGACCGCTAACGGCGGTACGGTTCTCTCACTCACACGATTCGATGCGGCAGGCGTACTCGACGCGTCGTTCGCGCCCGTTGGGGATCCGCCCGGACAGGTGCTTTGGACTCCGTCGCTCGATGTGACAAAATTCTCGATGCAGACATCCGCTCCAACAGTGGCCATGCTCGATGCCGACGGCAAACTTGTCGTCGCATTCGCCGCGACCGACTTCACACGCGGGTCGAGCGTTACCACAGTGCTGGTTCGCTTCCTTGACAACGGCACGCTGGACACGACGTTCAATCCCGGTGGCACGGTGCCTGGCATGCTGGTGCGCCACATTGGCGACGCCGCAGCCACCATGACACCTAGCCGGATCGCGCAGGACGCACAGAAGCGCTACTACGTCGCGGGCACCACCGCCTCGGCCATCCCTGTAAATTCCAACACGGTTGGCTTCGTCGCGCGTTATTTCAATGACGGAACCATTGATGCAACTCTTAATGACACGATAAATCCGTTTGTCTATGTCCGCTACCAAGGAGGTTCCGCACAATCTACCGTGGAGGACATCCATGTCGCGGCGGATGGAACGATACTGGTAGCCGGTGAGGCCACCGGTGTCGGCGCCGGAATATCGCGCCTCCTGACCAATGGCAGCCGTGACCCGTCCTACAATGCTGGCGGCACTTTCCCCGGCGCACTCGCCATTCCTTACTTTCCCATCGCCGGCTTGCTCCGCCTGAACGATGGACGGTTCATTACATCGCACAGAGCCGTCACCAGTAGTATCGACCCGGATTTCGTTCCGTATCACTACTTTCTGCGCATCGATGCGAACGGAATGCTTGACGCGTCGTACAACGCGGGACTCGGCTACCTGACCCCGACTAGTATCTGCTACAACAACTGGTTCGTATCGGCCAATCGTTCGGGCGGGGGAAGTTATCACCTATGCTCGGGATATTTCGAGTCGGTCCCGACGGGCCCTAGACTCCAGTTTGCACCTCCCGTGGTGTTGCGCCTTGACGCCAACGGCGAGCGCGCGACGTCCTTCGGCATCAACGGCGAGTTCTCTCTGCCAAGCACGATCGCTACCGGCGGCATATTGGCGAGAGGGATGACCGTGGACGCAGCGGGTGCGGTGGTCATTGCCGGGCAGGTTATAACTGACATCTCAAATCGAAACATCCCCAAGGCGCAGACCTACATCGCCAAGTTTTTGCCAATGGGCATATTTGCTCCGCCAGTTCTGCAAGCCGTGGCTTCGCGCAAAGTTCATGGAGGCGCAGGAACGTTCGACCTCCCGCTATCGGCCTTGCTGACCAACCCGACCACCGAGCCGCGCACCGGGGCGTCGCAAACAATCGTGATGAGCTTCGACAAGCCGATCCTGAGCGCCGACAACCCGACGGTCAGCGAAGGCTCGGCCACCTTTGCGTCGAAGTCGTACTCCGGCAACGACGTCATCCTCAATTTCACCGGCGTCGCCAACCTGCAGTATGTCACCTTCAACCTGGCCAACGTGGCCTCGACCGATGGCGGTGTCGGCGGAACGGGGTCGGTACGGGTCGGTTACCTGCTTGGCGACGTGAACAATAGCCGACAGGTGACGGTGGCGGATGTCGGCACGGTCAACGCAGCGCTGCTGCAATCCGTGACCAATGCCAACTTCCTGCTCGACGTGAATGCGGATGGCAGGCTCACTGTAGCCGACAAGGGCATCGCCAACGCCAACCTGCTGAAGAAACTGCCGGCGCCATGACAAGCAAACATCCTGGATCCCCGCCTCCGCGGGGATGACGGCTCGGGACTTCGTCGTTCCAGCGAATGCGGGAACCCAGGGACTTCGTCGTTCCCGCGAACGCGGGAATCCAGGGACTTTGTCGTTCCCGCGAACGCGGGAACCCATCACGTCATGACGATGCCATAGCCGCCATGTGATCGGGCAACTGTTCAGAACGCCCATGAGCCGGTAGAGTGCCGGATGCCTTGCGGTGCCGATCCCTGTGCCGCTTCAGCCAGGCAGCTTCGTGGAGAGCGATGACATGAGCAGACGGCGCACGGGCTTTCCACGATTTGCAGGACCCGCCTTGACTGCACACGCGGCTGTCCTTCGTCTTCGCCTGGCTGCAGTGGCTGCGCGAACATTCGTCGCCGCGTCTGTCGTTTGCCTGCTTGCCGCCGCGTCCGTCGTCGCGCAGGCGCAGGACCTGACGATCACGAAGACCCACGTCGGCAACTTCACGCAAAGCCAGAACAACGCGACCTTCACCATTACCGTCAGCAACGTTGGGCTAGTCGGCGTGCCCGACAGCAATACGGTCACCGTCACCGACACGTTGCCCGCCGCCGGCCTCACCGCGACCAGCATCACCGGTGGCGGCTGGAGCTGCAGCCAGCCGTCGGGACCCTGCAGCCGCTTCAGCAGCAACACCCCGCTGCCTCCCGGGCAGAGCTATCCGCCGCTCACGCTCACGGTGAACGTCGCACCCAATGCGCCGGCGTCGCTCACCAACAGCGTCTCTGTATCCGGCGGTGGTGAACTCAACACCTCCAACAATTCGGCCTCGGACCCGACCA
>DAOMGB010000054.1:0-25174 GCA_035430095.1 Casimicrobiaceae bacterium
CCGGCCGGGGCACCCTTTGCGGATGGCAGCAGCTTGCCGGCGCCCTTGGCGGGGATGGCCGGCTTGGTGGCGACCGCGTTCCCGGTGACTCGGGCCACACCCTTCGCAGCGGGCTTTCCCTTGACAACGGCCTTTCCCTTGGCGACGACCTTCGCGGTCGGCTTGGCTTTGGTGGCCGCCTTGGCGCCTGACTTGGCTTTCGGTGCGGGTTTCCTGGCGACCGGCTTGCTCACCGGTTTCTTCGGCGATGCCTTCCGGCTGGCCGATTGCCCGGCTTTCTTGCCGGCGGGTTTCGCGGCCTTCCGGGACGCGGGCTTTGCAGGCCGCTTGGAGGCCGCCGCGGCATTCCTGGAGGACTTGCCTGCCGGCTTGGCGGCCCGCGGCTTCGATTTGGGCTTCACCTTCGACTTGCCGGGTGATTTGCGGGCGGGCTTCGCGGGCTTCTTGGCCATGGTCATCCTTGATGGAAATGCGATTGGCGGGGCGCAGACGGCTTTTCGGGCGCCAGGCGGGCTCCTGCTGCCACTCTTGCCATAACGACCGGCCCTCGCTGCCTTATCCCGGCGGCCCGCTTGAATGTCACCCAAGTGGGGTCGAATCGGGAAAACCTCAAATTATACCACCCCGGGCCCCTTTTTCCGGCTTCCCGTGCCCGTTCTCTCCGCAATCCTAGGTTCCCTTTCCGGACCCGTTCGGACCGGGAACATCGCCCGCGGAGGCCCGCCGGACAAAGTCGAGCTGGCGCAGGCGCATGATTTCTTCCGGTGTCTGACCGCCAGGCGCGGCGACCGGCGCCGGGGTGCCGGTGCGCCGGGCCTGCCGCCACCAGCTTTCCAACCCCTCGCGGACCTGGGCCTCCGCGAGTTCCGTCGTCAAGCCATGGTCCTCGGCCATGGCCAGCACGCTCGCCAGGACGGGTTCGTGCGGCGAATCGGCAAAAGATTGGAGGATGCCGGCCGAAGTGAGTTCCCCTTCGGCGGCCGCGCAGTGATCGACCAGCGCGACGAGCGTTGCGCCATCGGGCGTGCCATCGTCCGGACGGGGGAATTCGAGCGTACGGGCAAGGGCCGGATGAAGCAGCAGGCCCAGGATCAGCTCCCTCGCAAGCGATGGCGGACGCCGCACGTTGGCGCGGAAACCCTCACCCCGACGCGTGCGCCGGTCGTCAGGACGATCGGACCGGGGGGCGCCGGCCAATGCTCCCGACGGCGCCGGCAGGTTGAGCAAGCCACGCAATTCCCCTTCCGGAATTCCGGAGAGCTCGGACAGGCGCCTGCGCAGGATCGTAGCCAGCACCGGCGCGTTGATCTGCGCCAGATGCGGGCGGGCGGCCGTGACCAGCGCGGCGCGTCCTTCGGCGGACGTCGGTGGATGTCGGGCCGCCAGGTCCGCGAGGAGAAACTCGGACAGCGGGACACCGGCGTCGACCGCTTGCTCGAATGCTGCACGTCCCCGTTTGCGCACGAAATCGTCGGGATCCTCGCCGTCGGGAAGGAACAGGAACACGGCGTTCTTGCCATCCGCGAGCACCGGCAGCGTGTTTTCCAGCGCGCGCCATGCGGCCTTTCGTCCGGCGTTGTCGCCGTCGAAACAGAAGGCGACGGTGTCGGTCAGCCGGAACAGTTTCTGGACGTGGGTCGGCGTCGTGGCCGTGCCGAGCGTGGCGACTGCGTACTCGACGCCGTGCTGCGCCAGCGCCACCACGTCCATGTACCCCTCGACCACAACGACGCGGCCGGCATCGCGAATGGCATTGCGCGCGAGATAGAGGCCGTAGAGTTCGCGTCCCTTGGAAAAGACCGGGGTTTCCGGCGAATTGAGGTACTTGGGCTCGCCCGCACCCATCACCCTGCCGCCGAATCCGATCACCCGGCCGCGGCTGTCGTGAATGGGGAACATCACCCGGTCGCGGAACCGGTCGTAGCGCTTGCCGCCGTCGCCGTTGATCACCAGGCCGGCTGCGTCGAGTTCCGGAGCGTCGTACTTCGGGAAAACGGATTCGAGGCCCCGCCACGCGTCCGGCGCATAGCCGATGCCGAAGCGCGCCGCCACTTCGCCGGTCAGTCCGCGACCCTTCAGATAGTCGATTGCCCGCGGCGCGTCCTTCAGTTGCGCGCGGTAGTACTTGGCCGCGGCAAGCAGGATCTCGTTGAGGTCCTGCGCCTCGTCGCGCTTTTCCCGTTCACCCGGACGCTCGATGCGCGGCACGGTGAGTCCGGCATCGCGCGCGAGTTCCTCGACGGCATCGGGAAACGCCTTGCCGCCGTATTCCATCAGGAATCCGACGGCCGTTCCATGCGCGCCGCAACCGAAGCAGTGGTAGAACTGCTTGCTGGGGCTTACCGAGAACGACGGCGACTTTTCGTTGTGAAACGGGCAGCAGGCGACGTAGTTGGCGCCCGCCTTCTTCAGCGGCACGTAGCGGTCGATCACCTCGACGATGTCGACGCGGGACAGCAGCGTCTGTATGAAATCGTTGGGGATCATCGACGGATTATAGTGGCCTCAGGCGAGTCGGGCCCTCACCTTGGCCGACACGGCGGTCATGTCCGCGCGTCCCGCGAGCTTGCCCTTGAGCTCGGCCATCACCTTGCCCATGCCGGACGGGCCGGACGCCCCGGTGGCCGTCATGGCGGCGGCGATCGCGGCGTCGATTTCGGATTCGGTGAGCTGCTGCGGCATGTACGCCTGCAGCACCGTCACCTCGGCCCTTTCCACGTCGGCCAGGTCCTGTCGCTTGCCGGTTTCGAACTGCGTGATCGAGTCCCGGCGCTGCTTGACCATCTTGTCGATGATGGACGCGACATCCGCGTCCGCCATGTCGCGACGCTCGTCGACTTCGCGTTGCTTGATCGCTGCCAGAAGCAGTCGAATGGTAGACAGGCGCGCGGTGTCTTTCGCGCGCATCGCGGTCTTCATGTCTTCGGTAATGCGGGCTTTGAGCGTCACTTGGTCGACCTCTCTTCTGGGTCTGGCGAGGGGCGGAACCGCCAATGAAAAAGGGGCGAATCGCTTCGCCCCCTCATTGCCCCGACTGCGCCTGAAACGTGAACCGAAGTTCAGAACAGCTTGGGCGGCAGCTGCTGGCTGCGGATTCGCTTGTAATGGCGCTTCACGGCCGCGGCCTTCTTGCGCTTGCGCTCGGCCGTCGGCTTTTCGTAGAACTCGCGCGCGCGCAGCTCCGTCAGCAGGCCCGTCTTCTCGATGGTGCGCTTGAAGCGACGAAGCGCGGCCTCGAAGGGCTCGTTTTCGCGGACACGTACGGATGGCATGTGGCAGGTTCCTAATTGACGTTAAGTCGGGCCTGGACCCGGTTGAAAAATTGGTAGCCGATAACTATAGCCGATCGGAGGGAAACCTGCAAGCCCCTGTATGATTTCACTTTTCCCGGCGGTTACCCCCATGCGTATCCTCGGCATCGAGACATCGTGCGACGAAACCGGTGTGGCCGTGTACGACACGGAGCGCGGCCTTCGTTCGCAGTTGCTGCATTCGCAGGTCGCCATGCATCAGGCGTATGGCGGCGTCGTGCCGGAACTGGCGTCGCGCGACCATGTGCGGCGGGTGATTCCGCTGATCGAACAGGCACTTGACGCCGCGGGAGTGCCTCTGGCCGACCTCGACGGCATCGCCTATACGCGCGGTCCGGGCCTCGCGGGAGCGCTCCTGGTCGGGGCCAGTGTGGCCAGCGCGTTGGCTTATTCACTGGGAAAGCCGGCGGTCGGCGTCCACCACCTCGAAGGGCACCTGCTGTCGCCGCTTCTTTCCGACCCGCGGCCGGAGTTTCCCTTTGTCGCGCTCCTGGTGTCGGGCGGCCACAGCCAGCTGTTCGAAGTCGCGGGAGTGGGCAGGTATCGTCTGCTGGGCGACACGCAGGACGACGCGGCGGGCGAGGCGTTCGACAAGACCGCGAAACTGCTGGGCCTTCCCTACCCGGGCGGGCCGGCGCTGGCGGCATTGGCGGAGAAGGGCGCGCGAGGCGCCGTGAAACTGCCCCGGCCGATGCAACATTCCGGCGACCTCGACTTCAGTTTTTCCGGACTCAAGACCGCCGTGCTGACGCTGGCGCGGCGGGAGGCGGGCCCGGAGGGTCCCGAGAACCTGCCGGAATCGCGCAAGGCGGACATCGCCGCCGAGATCCAGGCGGCGATCGTCGACGTGCTGGCGTCCAAGGCCATCGCCGCGCTGGACGCGACGGGACTGCGCACGCTGGTCGTCGCCGGCGGCGTGGGCGCCAACCGGGCTTTGCGCGCGCGACTCGTGGCAGAGGCCGGCGCGCGCGGCGGGAAAGTGTTCTTCCCCGAGTTCGCGTATTGCACCGACAACGGCGCCATGATCGCGCTGGTCGGCGCGCTCAGGCTAGCCGCGGCCCAAGTCGACGATTACACGTTCTCGATCATGCCGCGGTGGGATCTCGCCTGCCTGGCCGAAGCGTGAAGGCAGGCGCTATTTGCGCGTGCCCGCTGCATTCGTCCGCGTCGCGCATCAACGCCCGATCGGACGTTCCCTGCCGCCCAGCAGCTTGTTGATGTTGGCCCTGTGCCGCCAGAAAAGCAGCGCGGCGATCGCCACCAGCGACCACGCCGTCAGCGAATTGCCGAAAAAATAGAATCCGCCCAACGGCATGAGAGTGGCGGCGGTGAGCGCAGCGAGCGAAGAGATCCTGAATCCGAAAGCCATCGTGATCCACACGACCATGAGCGTCAGCCCCAGCGGCCAGTGCAGCGCGTAGACGATGCCCGCCGCGGTGGACACGCCTTTGCCGCCCGCGAACTTGTGGAACACCGGATACAGGTGACCGAGAAAGACGGCCAATGCGGACGCCGGGACGACCCAGTCGGAAGCGCCGACGGACGGCCCGATCTGTGCCGCGACAAACACGGCAAGCCAGCCCTTGAAGCCGTCGCCGGCCAGCGTCAGCACCGCCGCCAGCTTGTTGCCGGTGCGCAGCACGTTGGTCGCGCCAGGATTGCCGGAACCGTAGTCGTGCGGATCCGGCAGCGCGAACGCCTTGCTGACGACGACCGCAAACGAGACCGAACCCAACAGGTAGGCGGCGATCACGATGAGCACGGCGGGAATCAAGATGGGCTCGAGATGCGAATCTTGAGGTTAGAATCGTGGTCGATTCTAGCGCAACGGCAATGTCACGCCGTCGCATTGCACCCATTCCAAGGCACGGCGTTCCCACGGCGACCAATGAACAGGATATTCATCAACGACCTGCGGCTGGAAACCCGCATCGGAGTCTACGACTGGGAGAGGCATCTGGCGCAGACCATTCGTCTCGACCTGGAGATCGCGCTGCCATCCGACAAGCCGTTTTCCACGGGAAAGCTCGAGGACGCGCTCGATTACGCTTCGATCGTCACGCGTATCCGGGACTTCGCGAAGGACAATCCCCATCCGCTGCTCGAGCGTTTCGCGGAGGCCGTCGCGCAAATCGTGCTGGCGGAGTTCGGTGCGCCGGGGGTGAAACTGCGCGTGGCCAAGCTCGCGCCGCTGCCCGGCGTCAAGGAAATCGGCGTCGAGATCGAGCGGAAGCGTTAGCGGTTCATTCAGGTCCCGCCTATCCGCGCGGGTGGTGCGCCGCGTGCAGCTGCTTCAATCGTTCGCGCGCGACGTGGGTGTAGATCGTCGTGGTGGTGATGTCGGCATGCCCGAGCAGCAATTGCACGACACGCAGGTCCGCGCCGTGGTTCAGCAGGTGGGTGGCGAATGCGTGCCGCAGGACGTGCGGGGACAAGGCCGCGGGCGCGATCGCGGCCTTCCTCGCATAGCGCTTGATCAGTGACCAGAACGCCTGCCGCGTCATCGGCGCATGTCGCGCGGTCAGGAATATGCATGGGCTGGTGCCGTCGCCGGAAAGCGTCGGGCGCGCGTCGCGCGTGTAGCGCTGCAGCCACTCCACCGCCTCGTCACCCAGCGGGACCAGCCGTTCCTTGCTGCCCTTTCCGGTGACGCGGACGACGCCCATGTCGAGCGATACTTGCGTCTGGCGCAGCCCGACCAGTTCCGAGACGCGCAATCCGGTGGCGTAGAGTGTCTCCAGCATTGCCCGGTCGCGGAGGCCAAGCGTGGTGTCGATCGCCGGCGCGGCCAGCAGCGCTTCCACTTGCTTCTCCGACAGCAGCTTGGGGAGCTGTCGCGGCTTTTTCGGCGCGCGCACGCGCGCCGTCGGATCCGCGGCGCAGGCGGCGCGCTCGACCTGCAGCCGGTAGAAGCGACGCAGCGTGGACAATCGTCGCGCGACCGATGTTGCCTTGGCCTTCGCCCGGAACTGGTCGGCCAGCCAGCGTTCGACGTCGCCGCGATCCGCCGCCAGCATCCCGCGCGCACCAAGCCACGCGGCCCACGCGTTGAGGTCGCGTCGATAGCTGGACAGCGATGCAGGCGCAAGTCCGTCCTGCAGCCAGAGCTGGTCGCAGAACTGGTCGATGAGGTCGGCGGAGGTCGCCACGGCAATCAGGAGATGTCCTGGTCGGAAGGCTCAGGCGCCGGGCCGGCAGCGTTCGTGATCCAGCAGCCATCGCTTGATCGCAACGGGATCACCGCCGCCGGCGTGCATGAAGCCGCCCAGGCTGCCGTTCGCGCCGACCACGCGATGGCACGGAATGATGAGCGCGATCGGATTGTCCCCGCAGGCCTGGCCGACCGCCCGCGGCGACGACGCGACGGTGCGCGCGATGTCGCCGTAGGTGCGGGCCTCGCCGCGGGGGATTCCCCGCAATGCGGTCCACACACGCTGCCGGAACGAAGTTCCGATGGGCGCCAGCGGGACGGTGAAGCGATAGCCGGGGTCCGCCAGGTAACGTTCGATTTCCCGCACGGTCGCTTCGGCGACGCGATCGGCCGGAGCCTGCGTGCGCTCCGCGAGCGGCAGGAAAGCAAGGCCGGTCACCGCACTGCCGTTGGTGCAAATGCCGAGCACGGCGAAGGGCGCGCCGACCTTGGCGGCGTAGCGATGACCTTCTGTCCTTACGGGCACGCCGAGACCCATGTCGGTTGGCACTCAGCCTCCCATTTTCATGTGCGCGGGAAGCCACATGATGAGCTGCGGCCAGATCCACACCATGGAGACGGCTCCGCACATCAGCAGGAACATCGGGATCGCCTGCCGCGCGATCCAGGTGATCTGCCGGTGGGTCATGCCTTGCAGTACGAAGAGGTTAAATCCGACAGGAGGCGTGATCTGCGCCATCTCGACGACGAGCACGATGAAGATGCCGAACCAGACGAGGTCGATGTGCGCGGCCTCGACCGTCGGCAGGATCACGCCCATCGTCAGCACCACCATCGATATGCCGTCCAGGAAGCAGCCGAGCACGATGTAGAAGCAGGTCAGCGCGACGATCAGCCACACCGGGGCGAGTCCGAGCGATCCGATCCACTCGGCCAGGTGCCGCGGCAGGCCGATGTAACCCATCGCGATGGTCAGGAATGCGGCGCCCGAGAGTATCAGCGCAATCATGCAGTAGAGCCGAGTCGCGCCCATCAGGCTGTCGCCGAAGGACTTGCGGTTGAGGGAGCCCTGCACCGCGGACAGGAACAGCGAGCCCAGCACGCCGAACGCGGCGGCTTCCGTCGCGGTTGCCACGCCGACGTAGATCGAGCCCAGCACGACCGCGATCAGCGCAACGACGGGGATGAGATGTCGCGACGCGTGCAGTTTCTGCGCGAATGTCGTGCGTTCGGCAGCGACGGGAACCCTGTCCGGATTCAGCAATGCCCACACCACGATGTATCCTGAAAACAGGCCGGCGAGCAGGACGCCCGGAATGACGCCGGCGATGAACAGTTCCGCGATCGACACGTTGGCGCTGACGCCGTAGACGATCATGATGATCGACGGCGGAATCAGCAAGCCGAGCGTTCCTGCGCCGGCAAGCGTGCCGATCGTCACGTCCTCCGGATAGCCGCGCGCCTTCAGTTCGGGCAGCGTCATCTTGCCGATCGTCGCGCAGGTCGCGGCCGATGATCCTGACACCGCGGCGAAAATCGTGCAGCCGATGATGTTGGTGTGCAGCAGTCGGCCCGGAATGCGTTCGAGCCACGGTGCAAGACCCTTGAACATGTCCTCCGACAGCCGAGTGCGGAACAGGATCTCTCCCATCCAGACGAAGAGAGGCAGTGCGGTCAGCGTCCACGACGACGCCGAACCCCAGATCGTGACCGCCATCGCGTCGCCGGCGGGACGCGACGAGAAGAGCTCCATGCCGATCCATGCGACGCCCGACAGCGCCAGGCCGATCCACACGCCGCTCCCCAGAAGCGCGAACAGCGCGACGATCAGCAGGGTGGTGATCAATGCGTCCATGCGCGGCTATTCGTTGTGCAACGCCTCTTCCGGCATCTTCGCGACGCGCGCACCGCGCCACTCGAGGATGAACTCGTCGGCAATCGCAATGAAGAGGACGACCGTGCCCAGAGCCATCGTAAGCTGCGGAATCCACAGCGGTGTCGCGTCGTTGCCGGTGGAGATGTCGTGGAAATCCCAGGATTGCCACGACAGCCGCACGCTGTAGAACGCGAACAGCGCCGAGAGCAGCGTTGCCACGCCCAGCGCCCACAGTTCCAGCACGCGCCTCGCGCGCGCCCCGGAGTGTTCGAGAATCAGCGTGACCCGGATGTGCTCGCCGCGCTTCAACGTGTGCGCGAGCGCCAGGAATCCGGCCGCCGCCATGCAATAGCCGGCGTAGGCATCGGTACCCGGCAGGTTGAAATTGAGCAGGCGGCCGGCTATTCCCATGACGACCATCGCCAGCGTCCCGATCATGAACAACGCCGCCAGGACCCCGGCGGCGTTGTATAGGCGGTCCAGCCCTCGGCGCACGTCGTTACTGCAGCGCGCGATAGGCGTCGACGACCTTCCTGCCATCATCACCGGCCTTGCGTTGCCATTCGGCCAGCATGTAGTTGCCCACGCGGCGCAAGTCGGCCGTGAGCTGGTCAGACGGCTTTTCGAGGCTCATTCCCTTGGCCTTGAGCTGGTCCATGTACCAGGCGGTCTTTTCCTCCGACAGCTTCCACCCGCGCGTTTCGGCTTCGGCAGCGGCCTTCAGCACGGCGGCCTGCGTCGGCTTGTCCAGAGCTTCGAATGCCTTGAGGTTCACGATCACGGCATTCTTCGGCAGCCAGGCCTGCGTGTCGTAGAAATATTTGAGGTATTCGTAGGTCTTGGAATCGAAGCCGGTGGCGGAGGACGACATGTACGAATCGATGACTCCCGTCGCGAGCGCCTGCGAAACTTCCGCGGCCTGCACGGTGATCGGCTGGGCCCCGACCAGTTCGGCGATCTTTGCGGTGGCAGGGCTGTACGCGCGCCACTTGAGCCCCTTCATGTCCGCTCCGCTTGCCAGCGTCTTCTTGGCGAAGATTCCCTGCGGCGGCCAGGGTACGGTGTACAGGAGCTTCATTCCCTGCCTGGCAAGCTTGTCGTCGAGCATCTTGCGCGACGCCTTGTAGAGTTTCTGCGATTCCGCGTAGGACGTGGCCAGGAACGGAATTCCGTCCAAGCCATAGAACGCGTCCTCGTTCTCGTAGTTGACGAGAAGAATCTCGCCGGCCTGCGCCTGGCCCCCCTGGACTGCGCGCTTGATCTCCGGCGCCTTGAACAGCGCGGCCGCCGGGTGCACCTGGATCTTGAGCTTGCCGCCCGACGCCTTGTCGACATCGGCGACGAACTGCATGATGTTCTCGGTGTGAAAATTGTTGGCCGGGTAGGCAGTCGGCAAGTCCCATTTGGTCTGGGCCATGGCCGGCAGCGCGATCGCAAAGCCAAGCGCGGCGGCCAGGGTGGTCAGTTGTTTCATCGGAAATCTCCTGTCTGGCGCGGTTTCATGTCGTCGCGGCCGCCGCGCATGGGTCGTTCGGGGTCGTGCCATAAAGTACACTACCGAGCAGCATGGCGACAACCGGGCAATGGCAATTCTGGATCGATCGCGGCGGTACGTTTACCGATATCGTCGCGCGCAGGCCCGACGGCACGCTTGCCACGGCCAAGTTCCTGTCCGAGAGTCCCGAGCGCTACGCCGACGCGGCGGTGCACGGCATTCGTGAAATGCTGGGTTTGTCCCCCGGCGCCGCGATTCCCGCGGGGATCATTGACGCCGTCAAGATGGGCACGACGGTGGCCACCAACGCCTTGCTCGAACGCAAGGGCGAGCGCACGGTGCTGGCGATCACGCGGGGCTTTGCCGACGCGTTGCGCATCGCCTATCAGAACCGACCGAAGCTTTTCGTGCGCAGGATCGAGCTTCCGGAGCTGTTGCACGAGCGCGTGATCGAGGTCGACGAGCGACTGGGCGCGCACGGCGACGTGGTGCATCCGCTCGACCTTGGCGCGGCCGAAGCGGCCCTTCGGGCCGCCTACGCCGACGGCATTCGTGCGGTTGCGATCGTGCTCATGCACGGCTACCGTTTTCCGCAGCACGAACGGGCGCTGGCGCAGCTCGCGCGTTCGATCGGCTTTCCGCAGGTATCCGCGTCGCACGAGGTGAGCCCGCTGATGAAGCTGGTGTCGCGCGGCGACACGACCGTGGTCGACGCCTACCTTTCTCCGATCCTGCGCCGCTACGTCCTGCAGGTCGAACGCGCGCTCGGCGGCGGAAACCCGGAGAACCGCATCCGCCTGCAGTTCATGCAGTCGAGCGGCGGGCTGACGGACGCAAAGCTGTTCCAGGGCAAGGACGCGATCCTGTCCGGACCGGCGGGCGGCATCGTCGGTGCGGTCGGCGTGTCCCGCCTGGCGGGATTCGACCGGATCATCGGCTTCGACATGGGCGGCACTTCCACCGATGTCACCCATTGGGCGGGCGAATTCGAGCGCGCTTTCGTCACCGAAGTCGCCGGCGTCAGGTTGCGCGCGCCGATGATGAGCATTCACACCGTCGCCGCCGGGGGCGGCTCGATCTGCACCTTCGACGGCGCGCGTTTTCGTGTCGGACCGGAGTCGGCAGGCGCCATGCCCGGTCCCGCGGCCTACCGCCGCGGCGGGCCCTTGACCGTCACCGACTGCAACGTGATGGTGGGCAAGCTCGACCCCGAGTTGTTTCCGAAGGTGTTCGGACCCGCGGGGGACGCGGCGCTCGACGCCGACATCGTGCGCGCGAAGTTCGCGTCGCTGGCCACGGAAATCTCTGCGGCGCGCGGGACGGTGCGCACGCCGGAAGAAGTGGCCGACGGGTTCCTGCGCATCGCGGTCGAGAACATGGCCAATGCGATAAAGCACATTTCGGTGCAGCGGGGCTACGACGTCACGGCCTACACGCTGTGCTGCTTCGGCGGCGCCGGCGGACAGCACGCGTGCCTCGTCGCCGATGCGCTCGGCATGACGCGAGTGTTCATCCATCCGCTCGCGGGCGTGCTCTCGGCCTACGGCATGGGACTCGCGGACGTCAGGGCGCTGCGCCAGCAGGCGGTGGAAGCCGTGCTGTCCGACGAGGCGTTGTCCGCGGCCGCGGACAGGTTCGCCGCGCTGGAAGCGGTTGCCCGCGGCGAAGTCGCGGGGCAGGGCATCGCTCCCGCGCGCATCGCGTGTCGTCGCACGCTGCACGTCAAGTACGACGGGACGGACACCACGCTCGAGGTCCCGGCGGCCGACGACGTGGCGACGATCACGCGGGACTTCGAAGTGCGTTACGCGCAGACCTACGGTTTCCTGATGCCGGGCAAGCCCCTGGTCATCGAGGCGGCGGCGGTCGAAGCGATCGGCAACACGCAAGCGACTGCGGACGAGCTGCCCGCGTTCCCGCCGCGTCCGGGGCCGCTGGCGCCGCGCAAGACCCATCGCGTGTACACCGAGGGCCGGTTGCGCGACGCGCATGTGTACGAGCGCGCCGACCTGCGGCCGGGAGATGCCATCGATGGCCCCGCGGTGATCAGCGAACGAAACGCGACGACGGTGGTCGAGCCGGGCTGGCGCGCGACGCTGACCGCGCGCGACGACCTCGTTCTCGATCGCGTGGTCGCGGCGCAGCGCGCTCACGCGATCGGCACCTCGGCCGACCCGGTGCTGCTCGAAGTATTCAACAACCTGTTCATGGCCGTCGCCGAACAGATGGGCGTGACGCTGGCGAACACCGCGTATTCGGTCAACATCAAGGAGCGCCTGGATTTTTCCTGTGCGATTTTCGACAGCGAAGGTCACCTGATCGCCAACGCGCCGCACATGCCGGTGCACCTGGGCTCGATGGGCGAATCGGTGACCACCATCATCGACCGCCGCGCGGGGACGATGCGGCGAGGCGACGTGTTCGTCCTGAATGCGCCCTACAATGGCGGCACGCACCTTCCGGACGTCACGGTGATCGCCCCGGTGTTTTTGGACACGTTGCCGGAGGCGCTGTCTTCCCCGCGTACGCGGGGATCCAGTGTCGTTGATGGAAAGCCGCTGGGCCCCCGCGTTCGCGGGGACGACGAACGGAACTCGGATACGGCGCCTGCTCCTGTCCCCGAGTTCTACGTGGCGTCGCGCGGCCACCACGCCGACATCGGCGGCATCACGCCGGGATCGATGCCGCCGGATTCGACGCACGTCGACGAGGAAGGCGTGCTGCTCGACAACGTCCAGCTGGTCGCGGAAGGGCGATTCCTCGAGACCGAAATGCGCGCAATCCTCGCGTCGGGCCGGTATCCGTCCCGCAACATCGACCAGAACCTGGCGGACCTGCGCGCGCAGGTCGCGGCGTGCGCAAAAGGCGCCGCCGAGCTCGCGAAGATGGTCGGGCACTTCAGCCTGCCGGTAGTGCGCGCCTACATGCGGCACGTGCAGGACAACGCCGAGGAGTCCGTGCGCCGGGTGCTGGACGTGCTGAAGGATGGCCGTTTCGAGTACGAGATGGACAGCGGCGCGAAGATCGTCGTGGCCATCTCCATCGACAAGGCCAGGCGCGAGGCGACCATCGACTTCACCGGCACCAGCGGGCAGCAGCCGACCAACTTCAATGCGCCGTCGGCGGTATGCAAGGCCGCCGTGCTCTACGTCTTCCGCACGCTCGTCGACGACGACATTCCCATGAATGCGGGCTGCCTCAAGCCGTTGCGCATCGTCATTCCGGAGGGCTCGATGCTGCGTCCCAACTTTCCGGCGGCGGTAGTGGCCGGCAACGTGGAGACATCGCAGACCATCACCGATGCGCTCTATGGCGCGCTCGGCGTGCTCGCGGCGTCGCAGGGCACGATGAACAATTTCACCTTCGGCAACGAAAAATACCAGTACTACGAGACCATTTCCGGCGGCGCGGGCGCCGGTCCCGACTTCGATGGCGCCAGCGTGGTCCAGTCGCACATGACCAATTCGCGTCTGACCGATCCGGAAGTGCTCGAGTGGCGCTTTCCCGTGCGGCTCGAGTCGTTTTCCATCCGCCGTGGCAGCGGCGGACGCGGCCGGCACCATGGTGGCGACGGCGCATTGCGGCGGGTCCGCTTCCTCGAACGGATGACCGCGGTGATGCTGGCGAATCATCGCCGCATCGCGCCTTTCGGAATGGCGGGCGGTGAGCCGGGTGCGCTCGGCCGCAACTGGGTCGAGCGCGCGGACGGGTCGAGGCAGGAGTTCGGCGCGACCTGCGAGGTGGAAATGCAACCCGGCGATGAATTCGTGATCGAGACGCCCGGCGGTGGCGGGTTCGGTGCACCGGATCCATGACATCGATCTTCAGGGGAAAGAAGGCGACCGTCGGCATCGACCGACTGGTGTCCGGCGCGCGCGCCGACGCGCCGCTGGCGGAGCGCGTGGCATGGATGGAACAGTGCATGGCGTGGGTGCGCGCGCGCGGCGGCGCCGACGCGGAAGGCGCTGCGGCGCCTGCCACGCGCATCCGGTTCCTGCTGCAGGTGCTGGAGCGCCACCCCGAGCGCAAGCTGGAGGTCTCGCTGCTGCTGCGCGGCGCGCTGCGGGAACTGAGCGCCATCGGCTTGCTGTGCGAGACCGGGCTGCCGCATGCGAACGCGTTCATGCAGGAACTGGTTGGACGGCTTGCGTCGAAATTGTTGCCCGCGCCGCCGGCGGAAAGCGACATGGCGAGCGTGTTCCGGCAGGTGTTTCCCGAGGACACGGATGCGGAATGGGTCACCTCGCTTCCCCCGGCCGTGCTTGGCGGCATCGGCGACCTGCTGCAGCACGGCGCGAGCGCCGACGGCGAGCAACTCGGGTCGCATTTCTGGCGCGATGCCGCGGACGCGCTGCTGATTCTCGCCAGCCACGTCCAGGCGATCGGGCTGTCGCAGGGCGTGCGCCAGCGCACCGCGTCGGAGCGACCGCTCGACACGCCGTTCGCCGGGCTGTCCGCCGCCGTGCACGCCTATGTCGAGGACGTCGCCGCCGCGGACCGCTTCGACGCGGACGAAGCCGCGGTCAGGAGCTTTGTCGCACGCTGCCTGCGCGCGCTGCGGGACGTCTCCGGACATCTCGAGAACTATGGCGTTTCGATCGACCTCGTCTACCAGCTCGAGCGGGCGCAGCTTTCGCTGCTCAGGATGCAGGCGATCATCGACCTGCGCGCGCGTACCGGAGGCCTCCCGGCGACGGCGCAATTCGTGGCCGCGCTGATCCGGGCCAACGATGCGCAGGACAGCGTGCGCTCGCTGCTGCGCGAAAACCTGAAGCTGCTGACGCGGCGCATCGTCGAGTCGGCGCGCAGGACCGGCGACCACTACATCACGCGCGACGGCACCGAATACCGCCAGATGCTCTTTTCCGCGGCCATCGGCGGCGCGGTCACCGGCATGACGGTGCTGGTCAAGATTGCGACCGTCGGCCATGGCCTGCCCCTGTTCATCGACGGACTGGTGGCTTCCGCCAATTACGCGCTGTCGTTCGTCATGATCCATCTGCTGCACGGCACGCTCGCGACCAAGCAGCCGGCGATGACCGCTGCCGCGATGGCGCATCGGCTCAATGCGCCGCGGGCGCGCGGCCGCCTGCGCGGCTTCGTCGAGGAAGTGGCCAATCTCGTGCGTTCGCAAGTCGCGGCTATCCTGGGCAATCTGCTGCTCGTCGCGCCGGTGGCGCTGGCGCTGCAGGCAGTGCTGTTGATGCTGGGATCGGGGCATTTGCCGGATTCCGGCCACGCCCGCGACTACGTCGAGTCGCTGTCGCTGTGGAGTGCCGCGCCGTTTTATGCGGCGTTCACTGGCGTGCTGCTGTGGCTGTCCGCGGTGATCGCCGGATGGTTCGAGAACTGGGCCACGTTTCGCAGGCTTCCCGAAGCGATTGCGCGCTCGCCCAGGATTCTGGCGCTGCTGGGGCCGGAGCGCGCGACACGCGCGGCTCGGGTGATCGAGAACAACGTCGCCGCGCTGGGTGGAAACGTGTCGCTGGGTTTCCTGCTGGGGATGGAGCCGGTGATCGCGACCTTTTTCGGCCTTCCGCTCGAAGTGCGGCACGTGACGCTGTCCACGGGCCAGCTGGCGCTCGCGTCCTGGTCCTATGGCGCGGGCATCTTTTCGCTGCCTGCGTTCTGGTGGGCGGTCGCCGGAATCGTCGCGATTGGCTTCATGAACCTGACGGTTTCGTTCGGCCTGGCGCTGAGCGTGGCCATCCGCTCGACCGGTCGCGGCGCGGTTTCGCGGCGGAGGTTGCGCCGTGCCGTGTTCGCCCGCGTGCGCGCCGCGCCGCTCGATTTCCTGCTGCCCCCAAAGCCCCAAGCGCAATCCTGAATCCAAGTGCGCTCCCCGTTGGCGGTCGCAGTGCCAGGTTGCATAATCCCCGGCTGCGCGGTCAATTCCCGGGTTCGCGACCCTTCACGCCCACCACGAAAGCCCGAAATGCCCTCCATCTATGATTTCAGCGTCACCGACATCCACGGCAAGCAGGTCAAGCTCGACAAGTACAAGGACCGCGTGATGCTCGTCGTCAACACCGCCAGCAACTGCGGTTTCACGCCGCAGTACAAGGGACTGGAGGCGCTGTACGAGAAGTACCATGGCAAGGGACTCGAAATACTGGGATTTCCGTGCAACCAGTTTGGAGCGCAGGAACCAGGCGACGAAAAGGAGATCGCCAAGTTCTGCGAAGTGAACTACGGCGTCACGTTTCCGATGTTCGCCAAGGTCGACGTCAACGGCAAGAACGAGGCGCCGGTCTACAAGTATCTGAAGTCGGCCAGGCCGGGCCTGCTCGGCAGCGAGGCGATCAAGTGGAATTTCACCAAGTTCCTGATCGACCGCAAGGGAAATGTCATCGCGCGCTACGCGCCCAAGGACACGCCCGAGTCGCTGGCACGCGACATCGAAAAGGCGCTGTGATGCGCCGGGTCGCTGCGCTCGTTTCGGTTGCCGTGCTCGCGACCGCGGCGGCCGTCGTCGCGCAGCCGGCCGCCGCGCAGGCCGACCCGAACAAGGTGCTGCGCGTGGCGTTTCCGGTGGCCGAGACCGGATTCGATCCGCAGGCGTCGAACGACCTCTATTCGAACCACGTCAATCGCGCCATCTTCGACACCGCCTATGTCTACGACTATCTGGCCCGACCGTTCAAGCTTGTCCCGAACACTGCGGTCGCGCTGCCGACGATTTCGCCGGACGGATTGAACTGGACGTTTCGCATCAAGCCAGGGATCTACTTCAATGACGACCCGGCGTTCAAGGGGCAAAAGCGCGAGTTGACCGCCGCCGACTACGTCTATTCCTGGAAACGCATCCTCGATCCAAAGGTTCGATCGCCGAACCTGCAGCTGGTCGATGGCCTGTTCGTCGGCGCGGAAGCCGCCGTCGCGAAGGCGAAAGAGACCGGCAAGTTCGACTACGACGCGCCGCTTGAGGGATTGCAGGCGACCGATCGCTACACGATCAGGATCAAGCTGACCGCGCCGTCGTACGACCTCCTTTCCAACCTCACCCAGGTCGTCACCGCCGCGGTCGCCCGCGAAGTGATCGAAGCCTATGGCGATGCGAGTACCTGGGCTATGGCGAATCCGGTCGGTACGGGGCCATACCGGCTCAAGGAATGGCGTCGCGGGCAGAAGATCGTGCTCGAGGCCAATCCGGGTTTTCGCGACGTGACGTTTCCCGACAGCAAGGACCCTGCGGATCGGGAACTCGTCGCCAAGATGCATGGCAAGAAGCTGCCGCGGATCGGCCGCGTGGAAATCTCGATCATCGAGGAATCGCAGCCGAGGCTGCTCGGCTTCGAACGGGGAGACCTCGACTACGTCCAGGTTCCCAACGATCTCATCTGGAACGTCATAGGCAAGGACAACAAGCTGCAGCCGCGCTTTGCTGCGGCCGGCGTGACGCTGGCGCGCGGCGTGCAGCCTGCGATCACGTATACGTTCTTCAACATGGAGGACCCCGTGGTCGGCGGATATTCGAAGGACAAGGTGGCGCTGCGCCGCGCGATCGGCATGGCCTACAACGTCGAAGAGGAAATTCGCGTTCTCAGGCAGGGCCAGGCCCGGCCGGCCACGCAGGTCATTCCGCCGAACGTGACCGGACACGACCCGAATTTCACAGGGAATGCCAAATACGATCCCGACGGCGCCAAGGCGCTGCTCGACAAGTTCGGATACGTCGATCGCGACAAGGACGGATGGCGCGACATGCCTGACGGCAAGCCGTTGGTACTGAAACTGGGCACGTCGCCAACGGCGCTGGAGCGGCAGTACAACGAACTGTGGCAGCGAAATCTTACGGCGGTGGGGATCAAGGTCGAATTCCAGGCGCAGAAATTCGCAGACCTCCTGAAGATGGCGCGCTATGGCCAGCTGCAGGCCTGGACGCTCGGCAACATCAGCACCACGCCCGAGGGCTACCAGTTCCTGGGCCTGCTGTACGGCGGCTTTTCGGGGCTGTCGAACCTCTCGCGTTTCAAGCAGGCGGACTATGACCGGCTGTACGATCAGTCGCGCAGCCTTCCCGACGGACCCCAGCGGACCAAGTTGTTCCGGGAAATGGCGCAACTCGTCTCGGCCTACGCCCCGTGGCTGCTGACGGCCTACCGCCTGGAAAACATCGTCGTCTATCCGTGGGTCCTGGGGTTCAAGTACAACGAGTTCCAGAACCATCCGTGGATGTATTACGACATCGACCTCAAGATGCCGCGGCGTCCGGTGCAGCCCTGACCGCGCCGTGTCCGTCGGCCGGTGAATTTCGCCGGCGGCTCGGCAGACTCGTGGCGCCAACGCCACACTGCGCTGCGAAAGCGACCGCCCGGCGCAGGCTTCGCTTGGCGCCGGCGGGGCGTCGCGCGTAGAATCGGGTCGACCCTTACCCGCCCCCATGGACTCGACCTCATGACCCGCAACCTCCATTCGCACTCGCCGGCTGCAGCGGCGCGCTTGCGCAGGGGTTGGGGCTCGTCCATGCCAACCGGCACCAGTGCATCGGGATCGCTGTTCCCGATTTGCATCGCCGGGAATGCCGCGCCGCGAGGCGCGCTGCTTGCAGCGCTGAACGCAGTACCGATTTAAACGCCCGTCGGGTTACCCGCCGGGTTGGGCGGGAACCGGACCAGTTGGCGTCACACTTTTTCCGGACTCCCGCCTGTCGCAGTTTCATTTGCGTTCGCCGCATTGGCGAGCGCGCCGGAATGACCTCGTTCCGGACTGATAGGCAGGTGTCGTCATGGACCGATTGCAAAGCTTCCTTCGGCGTACGTTTCGCGGACTCTGGCTCTCCCCGGATTTCCGGAAGCTGTGGACCTCGCTGACGATCACGGCGTTCGGCAGCCAGATCACCAATCTCGCGCTGCCGCTGACGGCCGCGCTGCTGCTGCACGCCACGCCGCTGCAGATGGGCGTCCTGATTGCGCTGGAGACGCTTCCGTTCGCGCTGGTTTCGCTGCACGCGGGCGTCATGCTCGATCGCGTGCGCAAGCTTCCCATCGTCATCGCGTCCGACCTCGTGCGCGGCGCGGCGCTGCTGGCGATCCCCCTTGCCGCCTTCACCGGCGCGCTGGGAATGGAGATCCTGTACATCGTCGGGTTCTTTTGCGGCGTGTCGAACGTCGTTGGTGGCGGCGCGCACCAGGTCCTGCTCGCGCAACTGGCGGGGCGCAAGCGGCTGGTCGAAGCCAATGCCAAGATCGCGCTCGGCGAAACGTCGTCGGCATTGATCGGACCGGGCTTGGCGGGGGGGCTGATACAGATGCTGACGGCGCCCTTCGCCATCATTCTCGATGCGCTGACATTCTTCTACTCCGCCTGGATCCTTCGCCGGATCCGGCTGCCGAACGACGTGCCGCACGCCGGGCCCAAGGCGTCGGTGTTCGCCGAGATCATGGAGGGCCTGAGGCTCGTCTGGAACAACCGCACGCTGCTGTCGCTGGCGTGGGTGGCTGCGGTGTGGCAGTTGCTCCACCACATGCAGCTGGCGGTCCTCATCCTGTTTGCGACGCGCGAGCTGGGACTCTCGGCAGGCGCGATCGGGCTTGCCTACGCCTTCGGCGGCGTCGGTTGCATCCTGGCGGCTGCGTCGGCGGAAAAGCTTTCCGTTCGCTTCGGAGTCGGAACGGTGATCGTGCACGGCCTCATGCTGACCGCGGTCGCCTGGCAGGCGTTTGGACTGGTGTCTGGCCCGGTGTGGTTTGCCACCGTTGCGCTCGGACTGTCGATGCTCGTGTTCGACTTCGGCGCCGTGCTGTACGCGATCAACTACCTCGCGCTTCGCCAGGCGATTACGCCCGATCGCCTGATGGGAAGAATGACGGCGACCATGCGCTTCCTGACGGTGGCGGCGGCGCCGCTCGGGTCTCTTGTCGGCGGCGCGCTGGCGACGGCAATCGGCCTGCGCAACACACTGCTGACGGTCGGTGTGCTGGCCATTGTGCTGACCGCCGGCGCGGTGCTCTGGTCTCCGGTCCGGCGGCACCGGACACTGCCTGCGGTTCCGGCCGAGTAGCGCCTGTACCACGACATAAGTTCGTCGTCCCCACGAAAGCGGGGACCCAGCGACTTTCGTGTAACGCCCCTGGATTCCCGCTTTCGCGGGAATGACGATCAGGAGGCTAGACGATCGTTCCCGCGGCGACTGTGCGGTTGGTGACTTCGTCGATGACGATGAAGGCGCCGGTCGTGCGGTCGTCGTGGAACGCGTCGACGGCCAGCGGCTCGCCGACCGCCAGCCGTACGCGCGCCAGGTCGTTCATGCCGATTTCGGGCGGCGGCGCGACCGGCGCCAGCGTGGCCAGGTCGACCGCATGCAGTACGTCCGCGAAGCGGGCGCGCACCGTTCTCGTGGTGTGTTTGATGAGGTAGTTCGCGGCAGGCTGCAGCGGCTCGGCGTCGAACCAGCACATGTCGGCGACGACGTCGCGCGTGACGCGGGGCCGCGCGTCCGCGGGCGCCAGCAGGTCGCCGCGCGCGACATCGAGGTCGCGGTCGAGCCGTACGGTGATCGCGTGGCCCGGCAGCGCCACCGAGACCGGTCCGTCGGGCCCGGCGATACCGGCCACGACGGCGCGCAAGCCGGCGGGCATCACGACCACCTCGGCGCCGACTTCGATCGTGCCGCTGGCCACCGTGCCTTGCAGGCCGCGCTGCGGACGGCCGCGTTCGGCAGCAAGTGTGCGTGTGACCCGCTGCACGGGAAAGCGCAGCGGCTGCGTCGCGCGGGAGCGGACCACGTCCACGCTTTCGAGATAGGCGAGCAGTGTCGGTCCGCCGTACCAGGGCAGCGCGTCGCCGCGCGAAGCCACCATGTCGCCGGTCAGCGCGGACAGCGGAATCGCATGGACCTCGACGAATCCCAAGTGCGCGGCCAGCGCGGTGAACTCCGCGTGGATTTCCTCGAACCGGGCGCGATCCCAATTGACGAGGTCCATCTTGTTCACCGCGAGCACGAGGCGCGAAATGCCCGCCCAGCGCGCCAGGAACGCGTGCCGCCGGGTCTGCTGCTGCAGTCCGTGCACGGCGTCCACCAGCAGCACCGCCACGTCTGCCGTGCTGGCGGCCGTGACCATGTTGCGCGTGTACTGCTCGTGACCCGGCGAGTCGCCGATGATGAACTTGCGCGCCGGCGTCGCGAAATAGCGATAGGCCACGTCGATGGTGATGCCCTGTTCCCGCTCGGCCAGCAGGCCGTCCGTCACCAGCGAAAAATCGATCGGCATCTGGCCGGCGCGGCGTGAGCCGGCTTCCAGCGCGCTCACCTGGTCCGAGAGCAGGCTCTTGCTGTCCCAGAGCAGGCGGCCGATCAGCGTGCTCTTGCCATCGTCGACGCTGCCGGCGGTGGTGAAGCGCAATGGAGTGGCGGAGGTCGGCATCAGAAGTACCCCTGCCGCTTGCGCAGTTCCATCGCGGCGTCGTTGGCCTGGTCGTCAAGGCGCGTGGCGCCGCGCTCGGTGATGCGGGTCGCCGCGGTCTCGTGGACGATGTCGTCGAGCGTGGCTGCGTCGGATTCCACCGGCGCCGTGCATGGAATGTCGCCGACGGTGCGGAAGCGCACCGACAGGCGCTCGATGCGGTCGCCGGCGACGGCCGGCGTGAGATGGGTCACCGGCACCAGCGCGCCGCCGCGCCGGACCACGTCGCGCGGGTGCGCAAAATAGAGCTCCGGCAGCGGAATGGCTTCCTGGCGGACGTATTGCCACACGTCCAACTCCGTCCAGTTCGAAAGCGGGAACACGCGCATGTTCTCGCCCTTGTGCACGCGCGCGTTGTACAGCGACCACAGTTCGGGCCGCTGCGCCTTCGGATTCCATTGCCCGGAATCGTCGCGGAACGAGAACACGCGCTCCTTGGCCCGCGCCTTTTCCTCGTCGCGACGCGCGCCGCCGATGCAGGCGTCGAACTGGAACTCCGCGATGGCGTCGAGCAGCGTGATCGCCTGGTGCGGGTTGCGGGATTCCGACGGATCGCGCAGGCGGACGCGGCCCTTGCGGATCGATTCGTCGAGCGAGCGCACGACCAGCGGCAGCCCCGTGTCGCGCGCCATGCGGTCGCGGAACGCGATGACTTCGGAGAAATTCTGCTCGGTGTCGATGTGCAGCAGCGTCACCGGCGCCTTCTCGGGGAAGAAGGCCTTGCGCGCGAGGTGCAGCACGACCGCGGAATCCTTGCCCCCGGAAAAGAGCAGCGCCACGTTGCGGCACTCCGCGGCGAGTTCGCGCAGGATGAAAATCGATTCGGCCTCGAGTTCCGCGAGGTAGCCGTTGCGATGCGTCGGCGCCGGCGCGGGCACGTCAACGGGAAGGAGGGCGGGATCGTCGTGCAGCAGCATGGCGCGAGGTTCTTCTAGGCGGAAAAGGTCGTGGAACGGGACTCGGCCCGCGCGCGAACGACGCGGCCATGTGCATCGATGTGGATGCCGCATTCGCGCTGTTCAGCGGTTTCCCACCACCACCGGCCCGAGCGCGGATCCTCGCCCGGCGTCACTGCGCGCGTGCATGGGGCGCAGCCGATGGACGGATAGCCGCGCTGGTGCAACGGGTGAGTCGGCACGTCGTGGTCGCGGATATAAGACCACACGTCGTCCTCCTGCCAGTCGGCCAGCGGATTGAGCTTCATGAGGCCGTGCTGCACGTCGTGGGCGAGGATGGGCGTTTCGGTGCGCGTGACCGACTGGCTGCGACGCAGTCCAGTGATCCACAGCTTCCTGCCGGCGAGGGCGCGGGCGAGCGGGCGCACCTTGCGCAGTTCGCAGCACTCCTTGCGCAGTTCGGTGGACTGGTAGAACGGGTTGGGACCGTGCGCCGCGACGAAGGGCTCGATATCCGCGGCATCGGGCGCATACAGATGGACCGGCCGGCCGTACCGCAATCGCACCGCCTCGATGAACGCGTGGGTCTCGTCGTGCAGGCGGCCGGTGTCGAGCGTAAACACGTCCACAGGCAGGTCGAGGGAAGCAATCAGGTCCAGGATGACCATGTCCTCGACGCCGAAGCTCGATGCGAAGGTGGCCGGCGCGTGCGCGGAGACCGCGTGGCGCAGTCGCTGCGTGGCCTCGGAGGTGCGTAGGAGCATGTTCATGGGCTAGGGGGATGCCGGAAGACCCACGGAAACCGTGAACGATCCGGGACACCGGAGTCTAGGCAACCCCGGAAATAGACGGAAATGATCTTTACAGCAGGGAGATATTCCATCCGGCTATAACGAACGAGCGTCCCGGATCGTTCGACGCGACCCTGCCGTCAGGTTTCGTTGCGTTGGAACGGGTACACGCTGCCGATCCGAAGCAACTGCGACAACTGATCCAGCGCGCGCCGCGACTCGTCGAGAAGCGTGGGATCGGCCAGATCGGCGGGCGCCAGCCGATCGCGGTAATGCTGGCGAATCCACGATTCGAGCGCCAAGGCCAGCGCGTCGTCGAGGAAGACATTGGCGCGAATGGCGGCGCGCTCCGGCGCGGTCAGCGCCACGCGCAACCGCAGGCAGGCGGGGCCCCCGCCATTCTTCATGCTCTGCTTCAAGTCGAACGTCAGCACCTCGGCGATCGGCCCGCCACTCGCGACCAGCGCCCCGACATAACGGTCTACGCGCGTGTTCTCCCGGCATTCGGCGGGCGCGACGAGCAGCATGCGGCCGTCCGCGCGGGTGATCAGCTGGCTGTTGAAAAGATAGGTGGCGACCGCGTCGGCGACGCTGACGTCGCCCTCGCGCACGATTACCGGGGTGAATGCCGGCCCCACGGCAGTGGCGAGGTCCGCGAGCACGGCGTGCTGGTCGAGGTAGGCGCGCTCGTGGCAGAACAGCACGCTGCCCTGGCCCACGCTGATCACGTCGTTGTGAAATACGCCGGCGTCGATGGCCGCGGGGTTCTGCTGCGCGAAGACGGTTCGCGCAGGATCGAGGCCGTGGCGCCTGGCGACGGCGGCGAATGCTTCGCGCGTCTGGCGCGCGGGAAAGCGCGATGGCGCGATGCCTCCCCCGGCGTGGCCGAACGAACCGCCCCTGCCATAGACAAAGAATTCGACGCCGGGCGCCTCCGCGGTAGGGGCAAAGCGCGTTTGGTTGGCCGCGCCTTCGTCGCCGAATTGCGGCGCGGCGGGCAGCGGATCGTGCACCGCGAAGTGGGCGGCGTCGGCAAAGATCGCGCGCAGGATCGCGGTGGTCGTCGGCGCCTCGAGCGAGCGATGGAAATGGGAGACGAGGTTGGCCGGAGTGAAGTGCACGCGACCGTCCGCGGTGTCGGCGGATGGGCTGACCGTGGCTGCATTGGCGACCCACATCGCCGCGGCGGACGAGCACGCGGCGAGCAGTCCCGGGGCTTCACGGGCGGCACGCCCCAGCACGGTGGCCTCGGTGCCGGAAAACCCCAGCGCGCGCAGCGCGGGCAGGAAGGGTCGCTCATGCGGAGGCAGCACCGCCTGCGGAATGCCGCGCGCGGACAGCGCGCGCATCTTGGCCAGACCCTGCAGTGCCGCCTCGCGCGGATTGGCGACGATTCCCGCGTTGTATTCGGACGCGATGTTGCCGGTCGCGAGGCCGGAGTAGTTGTGCGTCGGGCCCGGAATGCCGTCGAAGTTGAACTCAGGCATGGCGGGTCATCGGTCGGCCGGCGCGAGCGGTACGGCCCGCACGGTGTCGCCTTCCGCCACGCCCAGCGTGGCGGCCGCATAGGCTTTCAGCGGAAGGCGATCGGAGCGGGCGGGCGCGGACGTGACCAGCACCCGGAATTTCTGAAGGCTGCGATTCGCGACCAGCCAGAGGATATCGTCGGTCAGGCTGTCGGGTACGGGATCCTCTTCTTCCAGCGTCACCGGCAGCACCATCGACTGGCGCACCGCGCGGATGTCTTCGCGAAAGCATTCGACGGTGGGCCCGGCATCGAAGATGTCGACATAGCCTTCGTAGCGAAAACCTTCCTGCTCGAGCATCGCCCTGGCCGGCGCGGTGTCCGAATGCACGGCGCCTATCGCGTCGCGCGCGTCGGCCGGCAGCAGGTTCACGTACACGGGATGCTTGGGCATCAGTTCTGCGATGAACGACTTCTGGCCGATGCCGGTCAGGTAGTCCGCCGTCGAATACTCCATGGCGAAGAAATGCCGTCCCAGTCCTTCCCAGAACGGACTCTTGCCGTCCGCCGACAGGCGACCTCGCAGCTCGGCGATGATCTTCGGCGCGAACAGGTGCGAAAACTCGGCGATGAACAGGAGCCGGCTCTTCGCGAGCAGCACGCCGTTCTTGCCCTGCCGGAACCCCTGGTCCAGGAAGAGCGAGCACAGTTCCGAATGTCCGGTATGGTCGTTGGCCAGGAACAGCGTCGGCGCGACCGTGTAGACGTCGAGCGCGCGCGACGC
>DAOMGB010000055.1:0-25148 GCA_035430095.1 Casimicrobiaceae bacterium
GTCAGCAGCGCGTTGCGCGCGCGGCTGCGCAGCTCGTTCACGGTGTCCTCGTCGAACGATTCGATCTCCATCATCTCGGTGATCGGCACATACGCCACTTCCTCAAGTGAGGTGAAGCCCTCGGCGATGAGGATGTCCGCCACTTCCTCGTCGACGTCCAGCTTGTCGATGAAGAGCTGGCGCAGGCGGCCGGTCTCGACTTCCTGCTTCTGCGCCGATTCCTCGACGCTCATCAGGTTCAGCTGCCAGCCCGACAGTTCCGACGCGAGGCGAACGTTCTGCCCGCTGCGGCCGATCGCTATCGCCAGGTTTTCCTCGTCCACGACGACGTCCATCGCGTGCTTGTCCTCGTCGACCAGGATGCTCTGCACTTCGGCCGGCGCCAGCGCGTTGATGACGAACTTGGCCGGATCCTCGGAGTACAGGATGATGTCCACGCGCTCGCCGGCCAGTTCGTTGGTCACCGCCGTCACGCGAGAGCCGCGCATGCCGATGCAGGTTCCCTGCGGGTCGAGCCGCGGGTCGTTCGACTTGACCGCGATCTTGGCGCGAATGCCGGGGTCGCGGGCAGCCGCCTTGATCTCGATGAGGCCCTCCTCGATTTCCGGCACTTCGAGCTCGAACAGCCGGACAAGGAATTCGGGCGCAATGCGCGACAGGATGAGCTGCGGCCCCTTGGCCGTGCGGTCGATCTTCATCACGTAGGCGCGGACGCGATCGCCCACGCGCAGCATCTCCTTCTGGATCAGCTGGTCGCGCGGAATGATGCCTTCGATGCGCCCGGACTCGACGATGATGCTTCCGCGCTCGATCCGCTTGACCGTGCCCGTCAGCAGGTTGTCCTCGCGCTCCAGGAAGTCGTTCAGGATCTGCTCGCGCTCCGCGTCGCGAATCTTCTGCAGGATGACCTGCTTCGCGGCCTGCGCGCCGATGCGGCCGAATTCAACCGGCTCGAGCGGCTCCTCGATCACGTCGCCGAGCTTCAAGTCCGGATCCCTTGCGGCGGCGTCGGTCATCGCCAGCTGGTGGGCGGGCTCCTCGTGCTCCTCGTCGGGCACGACCGTCCACCGCCGGAACGCGTCATAGTCGCCAGTTTCGCGGTCGATCGAAACGCGAGCGTCGATCTCCTCCTTGGGAAAGCGCTTCTTCGTAGCCGACGCGAGCGCCGACTCCAGCGCCACGAAGACGATTTCCTTCGGCACGTTCTTTTCGCGGGCCAGCGCATCCACCAACAGCAGCAGTTCGCGGTTCATTTCGCTTTTCTCCACTCGATCTTCGGCACCAGCCGGCCCCGGTCGATGACTGCGAACGGAATTGTCCGCACGCCGGTTTCGGTCTCCACGAGGACACTGTCGCCCTCGGTCCCGCGCAATATGCCTTTGAGGCGTCGCACGCCGTCGGTCAGTTCGTGCAGGTGAACCTGCGCTTCTTCCCCGCTGAAGCGCGCGTAGTCCGCGAGCTTGGTCAGCGGCCGGTCGAGCCCCGGCGACGACACCTCAAGGCGTTCATATTCGACATTCTCAACCGTGAAAAGCCGCGTCAGGTGATTGCTGACCCGGGCGCAGTCCTCCACGTCTATCCCGGCGGGCTTGTCGATGAACACGCGCAGCATCCGGCCCCTGGACATTTCCCAGTCGACCAGCTCGTACCCCATCGCGGGCAGTGTCTTCGCCAGCAATTCGCCAAGCTTTCCGTTCATCGATCTTTTCTGCGCAGTACCAAAAAAAAATGAGCTGAAACCAGCCCATCCGTTGCATTCCCTGTCGAATCGGGTTGCCGCATTTCATGGAGGCCGCCCGTGCTTCCCGGCGCGCTCTGGGCCGACGCTTTCGGCCGAATTGGACCGCGTCGGACTTGCGCGCGCTCTTTACAGCCTTGAATCTTAGCACATTTTGCGGCTGAATTGAAGAGATTTCCCCAGGCGCGGCGCGTGCAATCACCCGGCCGTGCCCCTTGGCCGCCGGCCCCGCCCTGACGCTGGAATCGCGACCGGCGGCGGCCGGAGGCTACACTTGCGCGGTCGGCCACCATCTCCAAGGACCCTGCCCATGCCCGAACCCATGCTGATCGCCAGGCACGGCGACGTCGAGTGCTTTGTGCTGCCTGCGCTTTGCAACCGCCACGGGCTCATCACGGGCGCGACGGGAACCGGCAAGACCGTCACGCTGCAGGTGCTGGCCGAGCGGCTCTCGGCGATCGGCGTACCCGTATTCATGGCCGACGTGAAGGGAGACCTGGCGGGCCTCAGCCAGCCGGGCGCGACGTCGGCAAAATTCGCCGAGCGCGTCAAGTCCATTGGCGCGACCGCCCCCGAGTTCACCGGTTTTCCCACCGTGTTCTGGGACATGTTCGGCGAGCAGGGGCACCCCGTCCGCGCCACCATCTCCGACCTGGGTCCCCTGCTGCTCGCCAGAATTCTCGGCTTGAACGACACCCAGGAAGGCGTGCTGACGCTCGCGTTCAAGATCGCCGACGACCGTGGCCTGCTCCTGCTCGACCTCAAGGACCTGCGCGCGCTGCTGCAGCACGTGGGTGACAACGCGGCGACGTTCCAGACCGACTATGGCAACGTGTCCGCGGCGTCGATCGGCGCCATACAGCGCGGCCTGCTCGGGCTCGAACAGCAGGGAGTCGACCGGTTCCTGGGCGAGCCGATGCTCAACGTCGACGACCTGCTGCAGACCGGCGCCGGCGGCAAGGGCGTCATCAACATCCTGGTCGCCGACAAGCTCATGCAGTCGCCCAAGGTCTATTCGACGCTGCTCCTGTGGCTGCTGTCCGAACTCTATGAGCGGCTGCCGGAAGTTGGCGACCCCGACAAGCCGAAGCTCGTCTTCTTTTTCGACGAGGCCCATCTGCTTTTCACCGACGCGCCCAAGGCGCTGCTGGAGAAGATCGAGCAGGTGGTGCGCCTGATCCGCTCCAAGGGCGTGGGCGTGTTCTTTGTCACCCAGAATCCGCTCGACGTGCCGGACACCGTACTGGGCCAGCTCGGCAACCGCGTGCAGCACGCCTTGCGCGCGTTCACGCCGCGCGACCAGAAGGCGGTCAAGGCGGCCGCGCAGACCATGCGCCCCAATCCGAAATTCGATACCGAGAAGGCGATCCAGGAAGTGGGCGTGGGCGAGGCGGTGGTTTCCTTCCTCGACGAGAAAGGTCGCCCCGGCATGGTCGAGCGCGTCTACGTGCTGCCGCCGGCCAGCCGCATCGGTCCCATCACGCCGGAGGAGCGCAAGGCGATCGTCGCGGGATCGCCGGTCGCAGGGGTGTATGAAAAGACCGTTGACCGCGAGTCCGCCTACGAGAAGCTCAAGGGCCGCGCAGCCGGATCCGCCGGTGAATCGACGACGACCGCGCCCGAGGGCGGCGGAATCATGGGATCGATCAAGGACTCGTTGGGCGGACTCATGACCGGAAGCGGCCGCAAGGACAGCGTCGTCGAGGCGATGGCCAAGAGCGCCGCGCGCACGATGGGCTCGACCGTCGGTCGCGAAATCATCCGGGGCGTGCTCGGCTCTTTGATGGGCGGCAAGCGGCGTTGAGCGGGGCCTGGCGTCATGCCTTGCATCGATCGGTTTGCGCAGGCGGCCCTGCCCCAACGCCGACCATTGCGTATCATTCCGGCGGAACGAAAGCCGCAGCAGATGGGTCCGAGCAATTCTGCGCGGCTTCGGGCAATGCCGCGAACCTGAACAGCACTGACCGCCCGGATCGAAGATCGACACGTTGCTGCCCACCCTGACCCACGCCCTCGATGCAGCCGCCGCCACCGGACAGGGCGTCAACTTCATCGCCGGCGAAGCAAGCGAGCGGCGCGTGCCGTATTCGCTGTTGCGCGCGCGCTCGCTGGGAATGCTGGGACGACTGCAACGAATCGGCGCCTCGCCCGGAACGCAGGCGATCATCCTGGTCGACGGCCTCGAGCCGTTTGTCGATGCGTTTTGGGGCTGCGTGCTCGGCCGCATCGTCGCGGTTCCGCTGGCACCCGGCAATGCCGACGAGCACAAGGCGAAGTTTTTCCGCGTTCTGGATCGGCTGAAGGCGCCGCACCTGGCTACCGAGCGCAAGGCGTTCGAGCGACTCAGGGCCTATGCGCAGGCCAATGACCTTTCTGCGTCTCTCGCCCGCCTCGACCGGCATGTCGTATTCATGGACGAGATCACGGACTTTGAACAACCCGGCACCGCCCATGCCGCCACGCCGGACGACGTCGCATTCGTTCAGTATTCGTCCGGCTCGACCAGCGAGCCGAAGGGCGTAGTGCTCACGCATCGCAACGTGATGACCAACATCGACGCGATCGGCGCCGGGATCGGCGCCACGCCCAGGGATTCGAGCCTGTCGTGGATGCCGCTGACGCACGACATGGGGCTCATCGGGTTTCACCTGGTGCCGATCGCAACCCTTGCAGAGCATTGGCTGATGCCAACCGCGTTGTTCGTGCGCAGGCCCGGGCTGTGGCTGTCCAAGACCAGCGAGCACCACGTGTCCGTCACCTGCTCGCCCAACTTCGGCTACATGCACTACCTCAAGTCGCACGATCCGGCGAAAGCGGCCGGCTGGGACCTGTCCCGCATTCGGGTGATCTTCAACGGCGCGGAGCCCATCGCGGCGGATCTTTGCCGGGAATTCATCGGCGCGCTCGCGCCCGCGCGCCTTGGGGCCAACGCGATGTTCCCCGTCTACGGCCTGGCCGAGGCCAGTCTCGCGGTCACCTTCCCCAAGGTGGGCGCTCCGCTGGCGACTGTCACCCTGGCGCGCGGCTCACTCGGCCCCGGCGATGCGGTACGCGTGGCCGCACCCGGATCGGACGACGCCGTCGAGCTGGTGGGCGTCGGTCGCCCGGTGAAGCACTGCGAAGTGCGCATTGCCGACGACGCCGGGAGCGCTGTCGCCGCCGGCACCGTGGGTCGCATCCTCATTCGCGGCGACAACGTCAGCGCCGGCTATTACGGCGACGAGGCGCTCACGGCGGCGTCGCGCACGCCGGACGGCTGGTTCGACACGGGTGACCTGGGAACGATCCACGACGAGGAACTGGTCGTCACCGGCCGCATCAAGGACATCATCTTCGTCGCCGGCCAGAACCACTTCCCGCAGGACATCGAATTGGTGCTTGCCCAGCACGCCGGCATCGAGCTCGGTCGCGCGGCGGCTGCCGGCGTGCGCGCCCCGCATGCGGCCACGGATGACCTGCTCGTCTTCCTGTTGACCAAGGACGACGACGTCGAGGCGTTCGCGGCGCAGGCGCGCATTGTCCGCCGGGTGGTGAACGAGCGCACCGGTGTTCCCGTCGCCGTGGTCATTCCTATCCGGCAGTTTCCCAAGACCACCAGCGGCAAGATCCAGCGGTTTGCACTCGCCCGCGATTACGCGGCCGGGCGATTCTCCGAGGTCCTCGCAAGGATCGGCGCGGTGGACGCGAAAGAGCACGGCCAGGACCCGGCAGCGCAAGACAGTGTCGAGGCGACGCTGCTGGCGATCTGCCAGGCGGCGATGCCGAAGGTCCGTCTGACACCCGACGACAACCTGTTCGAGCTGGGCACGGGTTCACTGACACTGGCGCAGATCTACGAGAAGGTCGACGCGACGTATCCAGGACGCCTCGACGTCGCGGACTTCTTCGAATATCCGACGGTGCGCGCGATGGCTGCGCACCTTTCGGCCAGGATGAACGCTTCGCCCTGACGCGCCTGCGCAGGTCCGGCGCTATTCGCCGGGCTGCTTCGGGTATTTCCACTTCTTCTGCAGCCAGAGCCAGTCGGACGGATTGGCCAGTATCTCCGACTCCAGCGAGCGGGCGTACCGCTCGGAAATGAGCACGTCCGAGCCCACGTCGTAGGGCGGCTCGGCAAGGACCCAAAGGCGCACCGAGTAGTACCCGCGCCGAATCCGCCGCATCGCCACGTACAGGACCGGCGCCTGCATGAAGTTGGCGATCTTGCCGGCGCCGAGGAAGAACGCCGTGTCCTGGTTGAGGAACCGCGTCCAGTGCCGGGTCTCGTGGTGCTTGGGCGTCTGGTCGGCGACCAGCGCGTAGGCGCGCGGCTCACCCGACCACTTCATGATCTCGAAGATGAAGTCTTCCCGCGGAATGACGCGGCCGCCGAAGCGCGCTCGCGCGTCGCGCACATATTCGTCGACCGAATCGAGACCCTGGCGGCGGTAGACGACATCGATCGGTATCCCGAAGTGCGCGCCGGCGCCGAGGAACAGCCATTCCCAGTTGCACACGTGCGCCGTCAGCAGCAGCACCGTCTTGCCGGCATTCGCGTAATGCTGGACGAGTTCCGGATTTTCCATCACCACCCGGCGCCGGAACTCCTCGGCACTGGCGCCGTACCCCCACAGCGCCTCGATGAGCCCGTCGCCCAGGTTGCGGTACATCCGCCGCGCGATTTCGAAGCACTCGGCCGGACTCTTGTCGGGAAACGCGCGCGCAATGTCCTCTACGACGCGCCTGCGCCGCCAGCGAAGGACGCGGAACGTGATGAAATACAGAATCCAGCCCCACGGATACACCATCCAGAGCGGAAACCACGTCAGCGCCTTGAGCAGGAGCTTCATGGCCGGGGCGGCAATGCGATCAATTGGCGGTCAGGCATAGAGGGGCTTGGCATACTTCCACTTGCGGTGGATCCACAGCCAATCCGCGGGACTTGCGCGAATCTCGTCTTCCAGCGCGCGGGCATAGCGTTCGATGATGGCCGCGCCCTGGTCGTCTTCCAGGTCGCGCGAGTACGGCGGCGCCGCCAGCAATTCGAGGCGCGCGACATAGAAGCCCTGGCGCTCGCGCTTCATCGAGACGAACAGGACCGGCGCATTGAGAATTCTCGCGATCTTGTCGGCCCCGACGAAGAACGCGGTGTCCTGGTTGAGAAAGCGGGACCAATGCTTTTCCTCGCTCCTTTGCGGCGTCTGGTCGGCGACCAGCGCATAGGCGCGCGATTGTCCCTTGCGCTTCATCACCTCGAACAGGAAGTTGTTGGCGGGTATGGGGTTGCCGCCGAAGCGCGACCTGCCTTCGCGCATGAACCGGTCGAAGCCGGCGACCGGCTGCGGCTTGTAGACTGCGTCAATCGGAATGCCGAGCTGTGCTCCGGCGGCAAGCAGCAGCCACTCCCAGTTGCAGAAATGCGCGGCGAGCAGCACCACCGATTGTCCCTGCCCCGTGCATTGCCGAAGCAATTCGGGATTCTCGAAGCGCACGCGACGCTGGATTTCCGCGGAACTCGCGCCGAAGCCGTGGAGGGTTTCGAAGATGATGTCCGCAAGATTGCGGTACGATTGCTTCAGGATTCCGGCGCGTTCGCCCTCGGATTTTTCCGGAAACGCGTTGCGCAGGTTCGCCGCCGCCAGCGGGCGACGCCAATGGAAAATGTAGTACGCGACGCGGAACAGCGCCCGACTCAGTTCATAGAGCACAGGCAACGGCAGCCGGGTGAGGGACTTAAGCAGGAAATGCACGGGATGGCGGCAATGCGGCGCACGGCAATCGCGCGCCGGCAGATCAAGGAAAACGGCGTGAGCGTAGACGACTTCTCCCGGCCCGGCAATCCGGACACCTCAGTTTACAGCGCAAACGGCATCGCCACGGCCATCGCGTTGCCGACTGTCGCGGATGGCATCGGGCTGTGGTGGATCTCGCTCGATCGACCACGCGAAGAGGTCGCGGCGCTCGCGCGAACTCTTTCGAGCGAGGAAATTGCGCGCGCACGGCGTTTCGGCACCGATCCCTTGCGTGAGCGCTGGATCGCCGGGCGCGCGACGCTTCGCGCACTTCTGGGACGGATCCTCGGCATTGCGCCAGAAGCGGTGAGGCTCGAACGCGGGCGGCGAGGACGTCCCCAACTCGCGCAATCCACGATCGATTTCAATGTGTCGCACACCCGGGGCATGGCGCTGGTCGGCATCGCGCCGGGACTTCCCCAGGGGATGCGCATCGGCGTGGACGTCGAGCACGGCGAGCGGCGGGTCAACGCGGATGGACTCTCGCGCAAGTTTCTCTCGGCACGGGAACAGGCGGCTCTTGCCCCGATGACGGCCGAGCAGCGCCGACGAGGCTTCCTCCGGCTTTGGACCTGCAAGGAGGCGATGAGCAAGGCCACCGGGGACGCGCTTTCCGCGCCTTTCAGGCACCTCGACATCGTGACCGTCGATGGTCCGGCACTGGCCGCCGGGCCGCCGCCCTACCTGCCCGACCATTGGTCGCTGCACGAGGCGCCGGTGCCGGATGGCTACATGGCGACGGTCGCGGTTTGGCGGGCAAACGCGGCAGCGAGTCCTTGACCCGGCACGCGTTTGGCCCAACGATAGGCGCTTTCCCACCCCGACTCAGGGAACGCAATTGAAAAAGCTGATCTGCCTGGCGCTGATGCTGTTCCTGTCCGGATGCCTTCCCGTCGGGATCAAGGCTTCCAACCTTCCGTACGCGTCGAATTCCGCGACGGCCAGGTAGACCCGTGTTGCAACGCCCTGCCCCCGTTGCAGATTGGGCGATGCGTCGGGATCGTCGCTGAATCGCCCGTCCGGGGAGCCTCTGCCTAGGTCAGCAACGAGTACTCGCCGCCGCGTTCCAGCGCCCGCTTGTACGCCGGCCTCGCATGAATGCGCCCCAGCCAGTCCGACAGGTTCCGATGGTGCCTGCCCAATCCGCCTCGCGCCGCTGCGGCTTCGATCACGAAACTCATCTGGATGTCCGCGGCGGTGAACTTGTCTCCCGCAAACCATGGCGCGTTGCCGAGCTCGGCTTCCATGTACGCGAGCTGCGCCTTGAGGTTGGGCTCGATGAAGCTCTCCTTCACCTTGGCGGAAATCGCCCGGGCAATCGGCTTGGCAAAGAACGGCATCGGCGACGTCTCGATGCGGTCGAAAACCAGCTTCATCAGCAAAGGCGGCATGCCGCTGCCTTCGGCGAAGTGCAGCCAGTAGGTGTAGCGCATCCTTTCCGGCGTCCCAGCCTTCGGGATCAGGCGGCCGTCGCCATAGGCATCAATCAGGTACTCGACGATCGCGCCGGACTCCGCCACGGTGATGTCGCCGTCGGTGATCACCGGCGACTTTCCCAAAGGATGAATCTTTCGCAGCGAGGGCGGCGCCAACATCGTCTTCTTGTCGCGCACATAGCGCTTGACCTCATACGGGACGCCGAGTTCCTCCAGCAGCCAAAGGATGCGCTGCGAGCGCGAATTGTTGAGATGGTGGATGATGATCATGCGAGGGGACCGTCGAGTCTGACCGAAACCCGCATTGTCCCCGCACTGATCCCCGGGCGCCAACCTGCCCGGCATCGGCCACAAGGGATGCGTGTGGGACGCGGAATTCGCTTATGATGTGCCAAAAATCGCCCTGACGAGGCGACCCGCCGAGGACAGCCGGGATCATGGAAAAACCTGCCGCAACGCCGCGCCGCCGAAACGTCCTGGGTGTTCACTCGCTGACGCATTTCGCGTTCAGTGTGCCGGACCTGGCACCCGCCGAACCATTCTATCGGGCGTTCGGGCTCGATGTCCGGCGCGCAGACGGGCGCCTCGACCTGTACACCTACGGCCATCCGCACTGCTGGGGCAGCATCTACGCCGACGGCATGCCGAAGAGACTCCAGTACCTGAGTTTCGGCGTGTTCGAAGACGATTTTGCCGCGTTCGAACAGCGCTTCAAGTCCCGCGGAACCTCCGTGCCCCATCCGCACGCCAGTAGTGGCGGCATATGGACATGCGATGCCGACGGCACGCCGGTCCAGGTCATCGTTGCGCCCAAGGTCTCGCCCACGGAGCATGCGCAGCCCGTCGACACGACGCCACCTCCGCCGGGCAAAGGCGCCGCGCCCAGCCGCAGCGCCGCGCCGATCGTGCGGCCGCGCCACCTGTCGCACGTGCTTCTGTTCACGCCGGACGTGCTGCGCCAGGTCGCCTTCTACAGCGACGTCCTGGGCCTGCGCCTGTCGGACCGTTCCGGGGACATCATCGCCTTCGTGCACGGTCCGCATGCCAGCGACCACCACCTGCTGGCATTTGCGAAATCGCATGCGTCCGGCTACCACCACTCGAGCTGGGATGTGCGCAGTTTCGACGAAGTGGGGCTGGGCGCGGAGCAAGTCCGTGCGAAGGGCTATGCCAAGGGATGGGGCGTGGGGCGGCACGTGCTGGGTTCGAACTATTTCTACTACGCGCAGGATCCGTGGGGCAGCTGGGCCGAGTATTCGCACGGCATCGATTTCGTGCCTGCCGACGTGGAGTGGCCCGCGTCCGACCATCCGCCTGAGGATTCCTTTTACGTCTGGGGCCCGTCGGTACCGGACGACTTCGTCGTCAATCACGAGCAGCCGGCGCATGCGTAGGCATGGCTGACCACTCGCTGCCGATACGAGCAGGACATCCAGGAGGAGGCAACGATGAGCACGGCAAGACGTATGGCCCGATGGGCCGGCGCGGCGATGTGCATGCTGTTCGGCGCGATTTCTATTGCGCAGGGGCAGGGCGCGCAACCGCCGATCCGGATCGGCAGCACGTTGGCGCTCACCGGTCCGCTGGCGGCGACGGGCCTCGTGCACAAGGTCGTTGGCGAAATCTACGTCGAGCAGCTCAACAAGCGCGGCGGGCTGCTCGGCCGACAGGTGGAATGGATCGTCAAGGACGACCAGTCGAAGCCCGACCTTGCGCGTACGCTGTACGAACAGCTGGTCACTGCTGACAAGGTCGACCTGCTGATGGGACCGTACGCGACCGGCGCGATCCTCTCCGCCATGGGTGTCGCGCAGCGCTACAACAAGGTGCTCGTCCACCATACGTTCGGCATTCCCTCGCTCGCCAAATACGACATGCAGTTTCCGGCATGGTCGCTGGGGCCGGACCCGGGTACGACGGTTCCGAATACGGTGCTCAACGCACTGGCGGCGTCGCCCAAGCCGCCGAAGACGATCGCGGTGGTCACCAGCAAGTTTCCTTCCGTGCATTTCATGTCGCTCGGCGCGCGCGAGGTGGCAAAGAAGCGCGGGCTGACCGAAGTGCTGTTCCTCGAATGGGATTTCGGCAACCTCGACTACGGTCCCATCGCTGCCCGGATCAAGGACGCCAAGCCAGACTTCATCTGGGTCGGCGCCATCGGACTCGAGGGCAACCAGCTGCTCGAAGCCATGAACAAGATCGACTACACGCCGCAGCATCACTTCTACATGTATCCGGCACCTGGCCCGATGTCCAAGTCGCCGCTCGCGAGGAATGCCCTGTCGATGACGGTGTTCGAGGAGCACCCGCCGTTCATCGGCGCGCCGGGTGCGGCGGAATTCATCGCCCTCTATCACGAGCGCGCCGCAAAGGCCGGGATTCCCGACACCAACGTCGAAGTCCAGGCCGCCGCGTCGTGGACCGCATGGCAGATCCTCGAGGCCGGCGTGCGCGGCGCCAATAGTCTCGACGACAAGGCGATTGCCGCCTGGATCCGGGCCAACAAGATCGAAACGATCCAGGGCAAGTTGCGTTTCGACGGTCCCAGCAATTACGGCGACGACCTGATGCGCGTGAAGCAGGTGCAGAACAGCCGGTGGGTCACCGTGTATCCCAAGGAGTTCGCCGCGCCAGGCGTGACGCTGCAAGTGCAATGACGTTTCCGAGCGGGACGCTGCTGGCGCAATCCGCGCTGTCGGGAGTTTTCATCGGCAGCCTGTACGGCCTCCTCGGCCTGGGTGTCGGGCTGTCCTGGGGTCTGCTCCACATCATCAACCTAGCGCACTTCGGCCTCGCGTTCCTGGCGGCATACCTGTGCTACCAAATGGCGAGCGTCAACGGCGTGGATCCGCTGATGACGCTTGCGCTCATCGTTCCGCTGTTCTTCCTGTTGGGCGTGGCGGTGCAATGGCTGCTCGCACGATTCTCCGTTTCGCCGCTCAACTCCCTGCTGGCGACCTTCGGGCTCACCGCGATCATCGAGGCGGGCATCCAGGCCGGGTGGACCGCGGATTTCCGCAAGCTCGAGTCGGTCTATGCCGGGCAGAAATTCCGCGTCGGCGAACTGTACGTACCGGTACCCGAACTGATCACCCTGCTGCTCGCGCTGGCGCTGAGCCTGGGAATCTGGGCAACGATGCGTCATACGAAATTTGGCCGCGCGATGCGCGCGCTTGCCGAGGACGCACCCGTAGCCGCCGCATTCGGCGTCAATCGACGGGCGCATGAGCTCGCACTGGCCGGAGTATGTGGCGCACTCGCCGGCATCGCCGGCGTGTGCCTGGCGCTGAGCTTCACGCTCACGCCGTCGCAAATCTACGCCTGGGTCGGCGTCGTGTTTGCGGCAGTCATGCTGGGCGGACTCGGCTCGGCGCTTGGCCCACTTGCCGCCGGTGTCGTCATCGGCGTCAGCGAGGCATTGACGATGGCGTTCGCGTCGCCGTCGTGGGCACCCATCGTCTCGTTCACGCTGCTCATCATGCTCTTGCTCCTGCGGCCGGGTCGAACCTGAAGGTCGACCGCACCCTGGTCGCGATCTTCGCCGCCGGCATCGCGCTCGGCGCGGTGCCCCACCTGCATCTGCCGGCCTTCTACGAATCGTTCCTGTATCTCGTGCTGCACTGGATCGTGCTCGCCACGTCCTGGAACATCCTCTCCGGTTACTCCGGCTATTTCTCGTTCGGCCACGGCGCCTTCTACGGCACGGGGGTTTACACGACCGCCGTGCTTGCCGGGAAGTTCGATGTGCCGTTCCTGTGGACGCTTCCCGTCGCCGCGCTGCTTGCCGCGCTGCTGGGCGTGGCGCTGGGCGCCGTCGTGTTCCGCGTTCGACGGGTCCGCGGCGAGTTGTTCGCGTTGCTCACCCTTGCCGTCACGTTCGTGCTGGCCACGATCGTGCTCAACACGCCGATCGATGGTGGCCCGGGGATCTACCTGTCGGCAGTCGCCGTTCCGGCGCTGGCACCGACGGCCTCCGGAGCGTTCTACGTGATGGCGCTGGTGCTTGCGTTGGTCACACTGCTGATCGCGCGCGCGATTCCGCGGGCGCGCCTCGGATTGGGACTCTTCGCCATCCACGACGACGAGGATGCGGCGGAAGTCATGGGCGTGCCGACCTATCGCTACAAGCTCGTGGCCCTCGGGATTTCCTGCGCGCTGGCCGGAACCGCGGGCGGCATTCAGGGACTGTTCGTATCCTATGTCACCGCGAACAGCACATTCAACATCACGGTGCCGCTGACCGTGATCCTGATGAGCGTGCTGGGCGGCACCCGGCATTGGGCGGGACCCGCGCTCGGCGCGACGGTCATCACGCTTCTGCTCTATGCGTCGACCGCGGCGGATCAGGCGGTAGCGGGGAAGGCGATCAGCGGCGCGATCCTCGTTGCCGCAATCCTGTTCATGCCCAACGGCATTCTCGAGATGATTCGTGCGCGTCTGACGATAGGCAGCCGTTCCGCTCGATTGGCAGCGCCTGCCGCTGCGCCTGTCGGAACCGGACCACACGCGATCCAGGCGCCGGTTGCAATCACCCGGGTGCCGAATGAATCATTCGCCGGTTCGGTGATATTGACAGTCCGCAAGCTGCACAAGTCGTTCGACGGCGTGCACGCGCTCGATGGCGTCGACCTCGATGTTCACGAAGGAGAGATCTTGGGGGTGCTTGGACCCAACGGGTCGGGCAAGTCGACGCTGATCAATGTCCTCACCGGTCACTACCGCGCCGATTCGGGAAGCCTGAAGTTCATGGGGACGGAGCTTGCCCGATTGCCGGCGCACCGGATCGCGCGCACGGGTATCGCCCGCACTTATCAGATTCCACGGCCGTTCCCGCACCTGACCGTGCTCGACAACGTGGCGCTCACCGCGATGTTCGGCAACGCGGCACTGGACCGGCCCCGAGCCGACGACGCCGCCATGCGATGGCTTGCGTTCACGGGCCTGCGGGAACGCGCGGATGCGCTGCCCGGCGACCTCAACCTGCACCAGACCAAATTCCTCGAGCTCGCGCGCGCCCTGGCATCCCAGCCCCGGCTGCTGATGCTCGACGAAGTCCTGTCGGGACTCAATCCAGGCGAGATCGACGAAGCGGTCGACATGATTCGCCGCATTCGCGAGCAAGGCACGACAATCGTGCTGGTCGAGCACGTGATGCGCGTGGTCACGGCCCTTTCGGATCGCATCGTCGTGCTGGACCAGGGGCGGGTGCTGGCGGAGGGCACGGTATTCGACGTCATGGCCCGCGACGATGTGGCGTTCGCCTACCTGGGTGTCGTGCATGCTTGAAATTCGCGACCTGCGCGTCTGCTATGGCGCGGCCCCGGCGCTGTGGGGTGTGTCGATCGGCCTGGGCGCGGGCGAACTGGCTTGTGTCGTCGGTCCCAACGGCGCCGGCAAGACGACGCTGATCAACGCCGTCGCGGGGCTGCAATCCGCCGATGCCGAAAGGTTCACGATGGACGGCCGCGACATGCGGTCGGTGGCGGCGCATCGCTACTGTGCGGCGGGCATCGCCATCGTGCCCGAAGGCCGGCGTCTGTTCGCCCGCATGACCGTTCGCGAGAATCTCGAGCTGGGGAGTTACCTGCCCTCCGCACACGCCGACCGCCGCCGCTCGCTGGAGCATGTCTGCACCCTATTCCCCGCCGTGCGCGACAAGCTGGATATCGAGGCCGGCGCGCTCTCCGGCGGTCAACAGCAGATGGTGGCGATCGGCCGCGCCCTGATGGCCAAGCCGCGCCTCCTCCTCCTGGACGAGCCGTCCCTCGGACTTTCTCCGGCGATTGTGCTCACGATGTTCAGGGCGATCCGCGAAGTGCACGCGGCCGGGACCGCCGTGCTACTCGTCGAGCAGAACGTCGCGATGGCGCTCGACTTAGCGGATCGTGCCTACCTGCTCGAGGAGGGGCGCATCGTCGCAGAAGGCACACCGGACGCACTGTTCGCCAATCCCGATCTTCGGCGCGCCTACCTGGGCATCGCATCCTGAATTCTCGCCGTCGAGCAGGTACTCGGCGTTCAATGTAGGTGCCGTGTTGAGTTCCGCACAGGAATGAGACTTCGATGGCGGACGCCACGGTCGGCCGAACATCCGCTGCATTGCGCCGGATCAAGATTGGCGTGACCCCGGAAAGCGATAATCCCGAATACGCGCCAACCAGGATCTGTGCATGAAAATCTCTCCACTGCTGCGTTCGCGTCCACCAACTGACGGCCGGTCGGCCAGCCGCAGTCCGTGGCTGTTGCGCGCATTGTTGCTGGCCGTCACGTTCGCGGTCGCCGGATACGTCTTTCGCGATGCGATCTTCGGCGTGCCGGTCGAGCTGCATGCCGTCACGCGAGGCGATCTCGTCGCCACCGTCGTGGCCAGCGGTCGGGTGGTTTCGCCGCAACGGGTCTCGATCAGCTCCGTGATCACCGAACGCATCGCGAAGATCCCCGTCGCGGAGGGACAAGCGGTACGGCGCGGGGACATCCTGATCGTGCTCGACGACAGCAACGAGCGTGCCGCCGTCGCGCAGGCCCAAGCGGCTGTCGACCAGGCCGCTGCCAAACTGCGACAACTGCGCGAAGTCGGCCAGCCGACGGCGGCGGAATCCCTGGTCCAGGCCGAGGCCAATGTCCGGCTCGCGCGCCAGCAATACCAGCGCAATGTGGACTTGAAGGAGAAGAACTTCATCAGCCAGTCGGCGCTCGACGACAGCAAGCGGAACATCGACATCGCCGAAAGCCAGCTCAAGTCGGCACGCCTCCAGGTGCAGTCGAACAGCGTCAACGGCAGCGAGTACCAGATGGCGCAAACGGCGCTTGCGCAGGCGCAGGCGGCGCTGGAAATGGCCAGGGCGCGCCTGTCGCAGACGGTGATGCGGGCAGGTGTGGACGGCGTGCTCATCGGTCGTGAAGTCGAGCCCGGCGATGTCGCGCAGCCGGGGAAGGAGCTGATGGTCCTCGCGCCCACCGGAGAGACCCAGATCGTCGTGCAAATCGACGAAAAGAACCTCTCGCAGCTGTCACTCGGACAAAAGGCAATTGCCTCCGCCGACGCGTATCCGCGGGAGCGCTTCAACGCCGAATTGTTCTACATCAATCCCGGCATCGACGCCTTGCGCGGATCGGTGGAGGTCAAGTTGCGCGTGCCGCAGCCGCCGCCCTATCTGCGCCAGGACATGACGGTGTCGGTCGACATCGAGGTGGGCCGCCGTTCAGGCACGTTAATCGCTCCGTCGGACGCCATTCATGACGCGGCAACCCAACCTTACGTGCTCGTCGCGGCCGGCGGACGCGCGACGAAGCGACCGGTCACGCTGGGACTCAAGGGCATCGGCCACGTCGAGATCAGGGATGGCGTCGCGGCGGGAGACGAGCTCATCCTCTCGGCCGCCGGCGTCGCGGCCGGGCGGCGCGTGCGCGCCGTCTCGGAGGAGCGTCGCGAATCGCCATGAACCCGTTCCGGCGGTTCGAAGCGATCGTGGCCTTCCGCTTCATGCGCGAGGGTTTGACACAGACGCTGCTCATCGTCTTCGGCGTCGCGCTGGGCGCAGGCGTGATCATCTTCATGTCGGCGCTGCTCGCGGGCTTGCAGGCGAACATCATTCGCCGCACGCTCAATTACCAGGCGCCCATCCAGATCCTGGCGCCGGACCAGGTGGCGCGGCCGCTGCGCGAAGGCGGGCCGGCGCCGGTGGCCATCGGGCTGCAGCCGCGATCGCAACAGTTGCGCTCCGTGGACCAGTGGCAGAAGGTGCGCGCCCGGGTCGAGCTCATTCCCGACGTGACGAGCGTGACGCCCGTCGTGGCCGGTCCCGGCTTCGTCCGGCGCGGGGACGCGACCAAGGCCGTGTCGATCATCGGCATCGACCCCGAATCGTACTTCCGGGTGATCGCGCTGCCGGAAAAGATCGTTGCCGGCCGATACGACGTCGGCCCGATCGACATCGTCATCGGACTGGAACTCGCGCGCGACCTGGGCACGAGCGTGGGCGACAAGCTGACACTCGCCGCCGCCAACGGCGCGACGTCAACGCTGACGGTCCTGGGCATTTTCGACTTCGGTAACAAGGGCATCAACCAGCGCAACATCTACGTCGCGCTGCGCACGGCGCAGAGCCTGCTCGATCTGCCGGGAGGCGCCACCAGCCTGGACGTCAAGATACACGACCCGTTCGCGGCGGAAGCCATCGCCCGCATCATCCGCGAGGACCGCGATCTCCAGGTCGACAGCTGGATCAGCACCAACGCCCAGTTCTTCTCGGCGATGTCGGCGCAGATTCTCGCCAACAGGCTCATCCGCGTCTTCGTCGGAATCACCGTGGCGCTGGGAATAGCGAGCGTGCTGGTCGTGTCGGTCGTCCAGAAGTCGAAGGAAATCGGCATCCTGCGCGCGATGGGAACGGCGCGCGCGCAGGTGCTTCGCGTATTCCTCATCCAGGGCGCATTCATGGGCCTGACCGGCGCGGTGTTCGGCTCCGCGCTTGCCTGGGGCTTCCTGCTGCTGTGGCGCGGCGTCGCCAGGAATGCCGACGGGACTCCGCTTTTCATTGTCGTCATCGAGCCCTCGCTGTTCGCGATGGCCTATGTTGGCGCGATGCTCGTGGGACTGCTCGCCGCCGCGGTGCCCGCCCGCCGCGCGGCGCAACTCGATCCGGCGGTGGCCATCCGTGGCTGAGGCGGCGGCGGGCAACCGGGATACGCTGCGCCTGTCGGGCGTGCACAAGTCCTATGGCACCGGCACCCCGGTCGAAGTCGAGGTGCTGCACGGCATCGATCTCACGCTGCGACCCGGCGAGTTCGCCGCATTGATCGGGCCCTCGGGCTCGGGCAAGAGCACGTTGCTCAATGTCATCGGCCTGCTCGACCGCCCGACCAAGGGACAGGTCGTGATCGGCGGCGAAGACACCGGCCATCTGGACGAGATGCAACTGACGCGGCTGCGAGGCCGCGCCATCGGATTCATTTTCCAGTACCACAACCTGCTGCCGGCATTCACCGCGCTGGAGAATGTCATGATGCCGATCATCGCCGCGCGCGGGAGCATCGACGATGAAATGCACCGAACCGCATCCGTCCTGCTGGACAGGGTTGGCCTGACCCGCTGGGCCAATCAAAAGACCTCCGAGATATCTGGGGGCCAGCAACAACGGGTGGCCATTGCCCGGGCGTTGGCAATGAATCCGTCGCTGGTCCTGGCCGACGAGCCGAGCGGCAACCTCGACACCGAAAACGCCGACGCCGTGTTCAAGCTCATGCGCGAAGTCAACGTCAGCAGCGGCACGGCATTCCTGATCGTCACCCACGACCCGCGCCTCGCCCAGCGCTGCGACCGCATCGTCGAGCTGGTCGACGGCCGCATTGTTTCCGACCGCCCCAATCCGAGTGTCGCCTGACAGGAGTCAAGCAACAGGAACCGGCCATTGCTGCCGGTCCTAACGTCAGTCCCAACCGTTCTTTGGCGTTCGGTCACGCCATTGCTACGATCGCGGGTCTGGTCGGGCGACCCGTATAATGCGTCGCACCTGCGTTGGGGAACAATCGTGGATCTGGCCTACACCATCTCGGGGTTCGTCGTTGGCGCCATCGTCGGCTTGACCGGCGTGGGCGGCGGCTCGTTGATGACGCCCCTGCTGGTGCTCCTGTTTGGCGTTGCGCCGGCCACCGCCGTGGGAACCGACCTTCTCTATGCGGCGATCACCAAGGCGGGCGGCGTGGTCGTTCATTCCCGCCGCAACAACATCGACTGGCCGATAGTGCTGCGCCTTGCCGCCGGCAGCATTCCCGGTGCGCTGGCGACGATCGGCGCGCTGAGCGCATTCCCGTTCGACCACGCGGCATTTTCGCGCGTGATCACGACGAGCCTGGGATTTGCGCTGATGCTGACCGCCCTCGCGATCATCGGACGGGACCGCATCGCGCGCTGGGGGCGCAACTCGACCGGCGCGTGGCGTCGTCAGTGGATCGGACCGCTGACGATCGCCACAGGCGTCGTGCTCGGCGCGCTGGTGACACTCTCCTCGGTGGGTGCGGGCGCGCTCGGCGTGGCTGTATTGTTCTTTCTCTATCCCAAGCTGCCGACTGTCCGAATCGTCGGCAGCGACATCGCCCATGCGGTGCCGCTCACCCTCGTCGCCGGACTCGGACACGCGCACCTCGGCACGGTCGACTGGGGCCTGCTGGGTGCGTTGCTGGTCGGCTCGCTGCCGGGCATCTGGCTCGGCAGTTCGCTGTCGTCACGCGTTCCGGAGGGCGTGCTGCGATCGGGACTCGCGATGATCCTGGTCGTGATCGGCGGCAAGCTCGTGCTCTGACGGCGATCCATCCGATCAGGGCAGTTGCGTGAAACGACCGACGGCCAGCTCCAGGGTCTCGATGACGGGCTCGTTGCCGAGCGCGTCGAGCGGCGAAAGCAGGTAGGCGACCGGCAGCGCGTCTTCGAACAGCCAGCCGGTTGCGTCCGCCTCGCGGCTGTCCTGCAACACGATGCGCACCGAACGCCGCGATGCGAGCCCATTCCGCGCCGCGTCCCACCAGGCGTACCAGTCGCGCGACCGCGTCAGGCCGCGCCGAACGATCAACGGACCAGAGCGCGCGCGGTGAGGTTCCTGCCCGTCGCCGCCAATACGCGCTTCGGGAAATACCACGCCCACCGCGCCCACCCCCGGACAACCTTCGATTTCCACGCGAAATCGCATGTTGCCGAACGGCGTTGACCTGATGCCGATCCGCAGGGTGGTCATTGCAGGCGCTCGATCCCTTCATTGGTGAGTTCGAGCAGCTCGATGAATACTTCGGCTCCCTTGGCATTCAGGCCGCCGACCTCGTACTTCACGGGCCAGGCGTCGCTGATGACGAACAGCGTCATGTCCTGTCCGCTTTCATCCTGAACCGCGACCACCACCCGCCTGCGGCTTGCACCGCTGCCCTGCGTCATGGCTTGCTTGTGCCAATCGCTCAAATCCTGGGACTTGGTGACGCCCCGTTTTAGCGTGACATTCCCGTACTTGGTCAGCCCGGAAAGCTTGCGCACGTGCGGCGGGTCGCTGCCTTCACGATACTCGATCACGTCGATCGTCGTCGGGCCGATGGTCGCCTCGGCGAATGCCGCGCTCGGCAAGCCGTCGATCTCGAGGCGGAAGCGAAAATTTCTGAGCGGGTCCTGGCGTGCCATTGTCAATGTCTCCTCAATCGTTTGACTGCATCCACTTCGTGCCGGCAACCTGGTGCGGATACCGCTCCTGAGCCGGCATTTGCGCAGAATGCGACGCTTCGGCGCCGCGGGGTGTCGGCCGGGAGACGCGCTTTGGACAGAAGCAGGCGGTGGCAGGGCAGTCGTTGCCGAAGGCAAGACACGTCGGTCGCCGGCGCGCCGCACCGGGCGAAGAATTTGGCCGCCTCGGGAAGCGCGGCGTGGCAGTTCGAACACTTCATCGAGTCACCGACCGAATCGGATCAGCGCGTCGCCAACCCGCCTTGTATCATAGCGCGCCGCCGTGGGCGAACGGCCACCACGGTGTCCGGGTGGCGTCCGACGAGACCGCGATGGACGCAGGCTGCGACGTTTTCCCGCATTTCATACCGGCCGGCGCGCATTGTGTCTCCCTAAGCTGGAACCGGAAAGCCGCCTCCGCTACCTTTGGCGCCCATACCCGCAGGCAAACCCGATGGCACCCCGATGAACACCGATCGACCCGGCCAAGGCAACCACAACGTGGCTCCTGAGGGAGGCGGCGCCGCCGCCTCCCGGCCTTCGGCGACCCGGCAGGCGTTGCGGGACATCCGCAGCGCCTGGTGGCGCTTCTTCGATTGGCTCGCGATCGTCTCGTGGAAGACGCTGCTGATCGTATTCCTCCTTGGCCTGATTCTTTTCGCCGGCATGCTGAAATACGGCCAGGGCTATTTCTTCTTCGTGGTCGCCTGCGTCATCATCAAGGTAGTGGCCGGCGGCAAGCGCCGCGCGGATGTGACTGCCAGCCAGGCCACCCAACGGGCCGAGACCGAGCAGCTCGAGCGCACCGTGCTGGAAGCGCGCATGGAAGCGCTGCAGGCCCAGATCGAGCCGCACTTCCTGTTCAATACGCTGGCCAGCATCGACCAGCTCATCGAGACCGACCCGCCGCGCGCCTCGAAGATGCAGCGGAGCCTCATACGATACCTTCGGTCGGCCATGCCGCAGATGCGCGACGGCAGCCGGCCTTCACTGGGCCAGCAGATCAATCTGTCCAGCGCGTTCCTGGAAATCATGGCGGTCCGCATGGAGGAGCGGTTGGAGTCCGTAGTGAATGTGCCGGAAGGCTTGAAATCCGCAGTCTTTCCGTCAATGATGCTGCAAACCCTTGTCGAGAACGCGATCAAGCATGGCCTGGAACCCAAAGCGGCCGGCGGCCGCCTGACGATCTCCGCCGAAGTCGTCGATGGCCGGTTGGCAGTGCAGGTGGAGGACAATGGAATGGGCTTCATGCCGAAATCCGGCGACGGCGTAGGCCTTGCCAACATCCGCGAAAGGCTGAAGTCGCTGTACGGCGGACGGGCTGAATTGATCATCAGCGTGCCGCCCGGAGGCGGCACCTGCGCCACGATCATGGTGCCTTACGAAATCACTCCCGCTGCCGTTTGACCGGACGAACGACCCCATGCACGCCAAGCCTGCCCCTACTGCCGTCGTCGCCGACGACGAACGCCTGATGCGCGAGCAGATCATCGGCCGATTGAAGGACGCCTGGCCCGAACTGCTGATTGTGGGAGAGGCCGTCAACGGTCGCGAGGCTGTCGCCATGGTGCAGGGCCTCGAGCCGGACATCGTCTTCCTCGACATCAGCATGCCGGAGATGGATGGCATCAAGGCCGCCCAGGCGCTCTCCGGCCAGGCTCACATCGTGTTCGTCACCGCGTACGACAAATACGCGATCAATGCCTTCGACCAGGGCGCGATCGACTACCTGGTCAAGCCGGTGGAGCCGGACCGCATCGCGCTCGCGTGCCGGCGCCTGCGCGAACGACTGCAGCAAAAGCCCGATCCGGTAAGCGACCTGCTGGAGCAGCTGTCGCAACGGATCGAAAGTGGCGGGGTGAAGCCGCGCGAATACCTGCGCTGGGTTCAAGCCAGCGTCGGCGCCAACATCCGCATGATCCCGACCAGCGACATACTCTTCTTCCGCGCCGAGGACAAATACACGCGCGTGCAGACCGAGGGCTTCGAGGCGCTGATCCGCAAGCCGATCAAGGAATTGATCGACGAGCTGGACCCGAAGGAGTTCTGGCAAATCCATCGCTCCACGGTGGTGCGCATCGATGCGGTCTCGCAGGTCAGCCGCAACCTCCGTGGCAATCAGACGGTGCATCTCAAGGGGCGCGAAGAAAAGCTCGAAGTCAGCCGCAGCTTCAGCCACCTCTTCAAGCAGATGTAGGCTTGCCGGCGCCGCGTCGCTGTGTACCATCGGCACCCACGCCCTGTTCCAGCACCGCATCACAACCATGCCAACCCTCCGACAATGGCCGGCCGTTGCCGCCATGATCGCAATGGCGGCAGGAATCGCCGGCTGCGACCTATTGGAATCGCGTCCGCTACAACCCGATGCGAAGTGGCACGAACGGGCGCTGGTCGACGGGCACCTGGCCCATTGGCTGGCCGTGGCGCCATCGGAAACGGGGTTCCTGCATGCAAGCGTCACCCGGGCGTGGAAGCCGCGCGAACAGAAGACAACCGACCTCGTAACACAATCGCGGCTTATATACGTGCTGCTCAGCGGCTACGAAGTGACCGGCGACACTCGTTACCTGGATGCCGCGCGCCGCGGCGCCGATTTCCTGCTGCGACACTTTTCGGATCCGGTGCACGGCGGACTCTTCCGCGCCGTCGACGTCGACGGGCGCGTCGTGAGCGACTCGAAGCATACCTACGGACATGCGTTTGCGATATTTGCGCTGTCCCACGCCTATCGCGTCACCAGGGACGAACGCTACCGCGCCGCCGCCATGGCGACCTGGCGTGCGGTGCAGGCGAACCTGAGCGATCCGGGGGGCGGCTTCCGGCCCGAGGCGCCGCGAGACTTCTCGGTTGGCGAGTCGGGATCGCGAACGCAGAATCCCGTCATGCACCTGTTCGAAGCGCTGCTGGCCTTGTACGACGCGACGGGCGATCCCGATGTGCTGGCCGACGCCCGCAGCATTGGAGACTTCGTCGTGGACCGGCTGATGCACGGCTTGCCCGATGGAGGCGCGTACATCGCGGAGCGGTACGACGCCAAGTGGAAGCCGCTGCCGGAGGACGGCGGCGGAAATATCGAACTCGGACACCAGTTCGAATGGGCCTTCCTGCTGAATTCCTCGGCGGAGCGCGGACTTCCTTCGGTCTACGCCGCCGTTGCGCAGAGGCTGCTCGACTACGCCATCGCGACCGGATACGACGAACAGTCCGGAGGATGCTTCAACGTGGCGTATGCCAACGGAAAGGTCGTTCGCGACAAGGGCTATTGGCAGCAAAGCGAATGCCTGCGCACCATCATGCGATACGCGTCCCTCTACGGGAAGCCGGAAATGAAGCGCCGGTACGAGCAAACGCTGTCCCTGGTACAGGACGAGCTTATCGACGCCGCGAATGGCGGCTGGTACTTCATGACCAGAAGCGACTGCACGCGTCGTTCCTGCCCGGATGAGCAGCCCGATGCCTACCACATGACCGCAATGCATCGCGAAGCGCTGGCCCTGGCGGCACGCGCAAACGCGAATCGCTGAAACTCCGGTGACAGGTCCGCTCCGGCCATGCTGTCCGCCGGAGCAAACCGGTCGCGTCTTCGTTCAGCGCGCCGACCGCGGCCGCGCGGTCATCGGGCGATGCACCGGGTGGCCGGCTGCCCCAGTCGCCGGATCACTCGTCGCCAGCCGTCGCGCTGACCACCGCGAGCGCAGTGAGATTGACCAGGCGGCGCACCGTCGCCGACGGCGTCGCGATGAGCACCGGCTTGCGGGCGCCCAGCAGAATCGGGCCAATGGTGAGGCCATCGCCACCGGTGATCTTGAGCAGGTTGAACGAAATGTTGGCGGCGTCGAGATTCGGCATGACCAGCAGGTTGGCCTCGCCGTTCAATGTCGAGTCGGGATGAACGCGGCCACGAATCGCTCCCGACAGCGCGGCATCGCCGTGCATTTCCCCATCCATTTCGAGCGCTGGTTCCCGCTCTCCCAGCAAACGTCGCGCTTCGCGCATCTTGCACGCCGATTTCGAGTCGTCGCTGCCGAAGTTCGAGTGCGAAAGGAGCGCAACCTTCGGCACCAGTCCGAAGCGCCGGACGCCCTCCGCCGCCAGTCGCGTGATCTCGACCAGCTGCTCGGCCGTCGGATTGCGATTCACGTAGGTATCGCATATGAAGAGCGTCCGGTTCGGCAGCATCAGGCCGTTCATCGCGGCGAAGACCGGCGCATCGGGCCTGCGGCCGATCACGTCCGCGACGTGACGCAGGTGCGCGTTGTACTTGCCCACGGTGCCGCAAAGGAGCGCGTCGCACTCGCCCATCTGCAGCAGCAGCGTGCCGATCAGCGATGGCTTGCGCAGCACCGCCTCCTTCGCGTCTTCCGGCGAGATTCCATTGCGGCCCATCAGCTGGTAGTACAACTGCCAGCTCGCCTTGTATCGCGGGTCGCTGTTGATGTTGACGAGCTCGAAGTCCTTGCCTGCGACCAGGCGCAGGCCGAATTTCTCCACCCGCGCGGCGATGACCTCCGGCCGCCCGATCAGCGTGGGTCGAGCCAGCCCCTCATCGACCACGACCTGAACCGCCCTCAAGACGCGCTCCTCTTCACCTTCCGCAAACACGACGCGCTTCGGAGCGTTCTTCGCCATCGCGAATACCGGCCGCATGATCAGGCCGGAGTGGTAGATGAACTGGGACAGACGTTCACGGTAGGCGTCGAAATCCGCGATCGGCCGGGTGGAAACGCCGCTTTCCATCGCGGCCCGCGCGACCGCGGGCGGCACCGTGAACATCAGGCGCGGATCGAACGGCTTGGGGATCAGGTATTCCGGACCGAAGGACAGCGACTCGCCGGCATAGGCCTGCGCGACGACGTCGGAAAGCTCCGCGTGTGCGAGGTCTGCAATCGCGCGCATGCACGCCAGCTTCATCTGTTCGTTGATCGTCGTCGCGCCGACATCGAGCGCACCGCGGAAGATGAACGGGAAGCACAGCACGTTGTTGACCTGGTTCGGGTAATCCG
>DAOMGB010000056.1:0-24956 GCA_035430095.1 Casimicrobiaceae bacterium
ATTCGCGCCTTGGGACGGCCCGGCGGCGCTCCTTGAACGACCCCCACGCTCACTTCGCTCGCTGCCCCCGGAGGGGACGCAATTCGCGCCTTGGGACGGCCCGGCGGCGCTCACTTGTCGGACCCTCCCTGCTGCCACGCGCGCCGCTGCAGGCCGAAGTAGCTGACCATGATCGCCGCCAGAAGGAACGGGACCATCGCCGTCGCGATCGCCGCGCCCTCGCCCAGGCTGCCCCCCGAAATCGCGCGCTGGAACGAAAGCGTCGCCATCAGGTGCGTGGCATTGAGCGGTCCGCCGCGCGTCAGCACGTAGATGAGCTGGAAGTCGGTGAACGTGAACAGCACCGAGAACGTCATCACCACCGCGATGATCGGCGTCAGCAGAGGCAAGGTGACAAACCGGAACTGCTGCCAGTCGGACGCGCCGTCGAGGCTCGCCGCTTCATAGTAAGACGGTGAAATGGTCTGCAGCCCGGCCAGCAGCGTGATCGCCACGAATGGCACGCCGCGCCAGATGTTGGCTGCGATTGTCGCGAAACGGGCATGCCACGGCTGGCCCAGGAAATCGATGTACTGGTTGATGATTCCCATCTTCATGAGCGCCCAGCTGATGATGGAAAACTGCGAATCGTAGATCCACCAGAACGCGATCGCCGAAAGGGCGGTCGGCACGATGAACGGCAGCAGCACGATGGCCCGCAGGAACGCCTTGAACGGAAGGTGCTTGTTGAGCAGCAGCGCCAGCCAAAGTCCCAGCCCGAACTTGATGACGCTGGCCACGACCGTGTAGAAGATCGTGTTGAACACCGCGAGGCGCATGACCGCGTCACCCCACAGGTAGACGAAGTTCTCTATGCCGATCCACTGCCCCTGGCGGCCGATCCTTGCGTCGGTGAAACCCAGGTAGGTTCCCAGCCCGAGCGGATACGTGAGAAACACCAGCAAAAGCAGCGCCGCCGGCAGCATGAAGATGAGCCCGAGCACGGTGCGGTTGTCGAGCGCTCGCGAGAGCGCGGATTGCTGAGTGGCCACGGAGTTAGCCGATCAGATGTCCATCAGCGAGGCTTTGGAAATGCGAGGGGAGATGAGGCCCGGGAGTTGAATGCAGGCCCAGGGGTTGTGCGCACACCCGGGAGTTGTGTGCACGCCCGGGAGTTGTGCGCACACCCGGGAGTTGTGTGCACGCCCGGGAGTTTGTCGTCCCCGCGGACGCGGGGACCCAGTGTCGTCGCCTTCGCGCAAACGCCAACGATGGCACGACACTGGATTTCCGCATCCGCGGGAATGACGAGACAGAATCATCCGAGTCGAGATATCAGACCTTGTAGTATCTTTCCGCCCGCTTCTGCGCCCGCTCGGCCGCTTCCTTCGGCGTCTTCGATCCCGATGCCGCCTCGGCAACCATGTTCGGAATGATGAAGTCCGCGATCGCCGCCGCCGACGCATAGCCCATCGTGCCCGCGTAGCCGCCCGGCGTTCCGTTCTTGAAGCAGTCGCGGTAGGGCGTCTTCTTCGGGTCGGCCGTCCAGAACGCGCTCGACTCGTACGCGGCGAGCGGGTGGCAGACATACCCGATCGAAGCTTCCTGCCACGGCACGTACTGCTCCTTCTCCATCATGAAGCGCAGGTATTCCTTCGCGGCGTTCGGGTACTTGGTGTACTTGAAGATCATCATCGGGAACACGAGGTTCAGCTCCCGTGCCTTGCCGTCGAGGCCGACGGGGAAGTAGGCGTGCTGGATGTCGTTGGCCATTTCCTGCAGCTTCGGGTCCTGCGAGGTCTTCGCCGCGTAATAGATCGAGATGCCGTTGGCGGTGAGGCTGAGCTGGCCGTCAAGGAACGCCTTGTTGTTGTTGGGATCGAGCCACGACAGCGTGCCGGGAATGAACGTCTCGTATAGCTGCTTCGAATATTCCAGCGCGGCGATCGTCTCCGGGCTGTTGATCACGACATTGTTCTTGGCGTCGACCAGCTTGCCGCCGTGCGCCCACACGAGCCAGTGCGTCCAGCTCGAATCGCCGGTGGCATTGCCCAGCGCAAAGCCGGCGGGCGTTCCCTTCGCCTTCATCGCCTGGCAGAGCTTCAGGAAGCCGCCCAGGTCGCGCGGAACGGTATCGAACCCGGCCGCCTTGACGTGGCTTTCGCGGTAGACAAGGGCGTTGCCGGCGGCGCCCATCATGATCGCTACCCATTTCTTGTCGTGCATCCCGTAGTCCTTGGCCAGCGGGTACCAGCCGCCGTACTTGTTGCCGAGGTAGTTGGCGAGATCGGTGACGTCCACGAGCTTTTCCGGATACTGGTGCGCATCCTCCATCGTGCTGATGATGATGTCAGGACCACTGCCCACGTTGGCCGCGACGGCCGCCTTCGGGCGAACGTCTTCCCAGCCTTCGGCGTCGACGCGAACCTCGACGCCGGTCTGCGCCGTGAATTTCTTCGTGTTCTCGGCCCACTTGTCCTCGTCGCCCTGGACGAAGCGCTTCCAGCGCAGCACGCGCAGCTTGGCGCCCTTTTCCGGCACGACCTTGTACGTCTGCGCCGAAGCCTCGGGCGCAAACAGGCCAGTGCCTGCGCCCAGCGCGCTGCCGGCGGCGACACCGGCTGTGGCCTTCAGGAAATCTCGACGTCTGCTATCGCTCATCATTGCCTCCTTGGGTTGCGGATCCGGTTGTCTAGCTGCCCGGTGTGAAATTCATGCCGCGAGCCGCGCGCCGCTCGCCGCATCGAACAGGTGGGCCCGACCGAGGTCGGGGGTCAGCGCGATTCGGTCCCCAGGCCGGCAATCGACGCGATCGCGCACCATCGCGTTGACTTCCTGGCCGTTGAAATGGCAGTACAGCTGCGTGTCCGCGCCGGTCGGTTCGACCACCACGACCTCAGCGGGCAGGCCGCCTCCGCCCGCCAGCGCGCAATGCTCGGGACGGATGCCGTACATCACCGGCTGGCCATCGACGGCGCGCGCGCCGGTGGGCATTGGCAGCGTCGCGCCGTCCGCGAACACGACGTGGGGGGTCGCCGCTCCCGGTCGCGCGGTGCCTGGAATGATGTTCATCGCCGGCGAGCCGATGAATCCCGCGACAAACAGGTTGGCGGGCCGGTCGTACAGTTCCAGCGGCCCCCCGGTCTGCTCGACCAGGCCGTCCTTCATCACGACGATCTTGTCGGCCATGGTCATGGCCTCGATCTGGTCGTGCGTGACGTAGATCGACGTGGTCTTGAGCCGCTGGTGCAGCTCCTTGATTTCGGTCCGCATCTGCACGCGCAGCTTGGCATCGAGATTGGAAAGCGGCTCGTCGAACAGGAATACCTGCGGGTCGCGGACGATGGCGCGGCCCATGGCGACCCGCTGCCGCTGGCCGCCGGACAGCTGCCGCGGATAGCGATCGAGGTAGGGGGCCAGGCCCAGGATGTCGGCGGCTCGCGCCACCTTGCCCTCGATTTCAAGCTTCGGATGCCTGGCCAGCGCCAGCGCGAAGGACATGTTGTCGCGCACCGTCATGTGCGGATACAGCGCGTAGTTCTGGAACACCATCGCGATGTCGCGTTCCTTGGGCGCCATGCGATTGACGACGTTGCCGCCGATCGCGACCTCGCCGTGCGTGATCTCCTCCAGCCCGGCGATCATCCGCAGCAATGTGGACTTGCCGCAGCCGGACGGGCCGACCAGAACGCAGAACTCGCCGTCGGCGATCGCAACGTCGACGCCGCGTATCACGTGGGTCGAGCCGAACCACTTCTGGACGCCGGCGATTTTCACCGCGGCCATGGCACTCCTCCAGGGCCCGTCATTTTCACTTGCCGCGCACCCGGGCGATGGCGCGCGGCATTTCTTTCACTTCGATCGCCGGATCAGGGCGTACGCGTACCGCTCGTCACCACGTATTCCGGCCTGCCAGTGGCAAGCCATGTGATGATGTTCTGCGCGGCCTTTCGCCGCAACTCCTTTTCAGCTTCCAGCGAATAGAATGCGGCGTGCGGCGTGAGGATGGCGCGCGGGTGGCGCAAGAGCGGCGAATCCCGAGGCACCGGCTCCTCCGGCAGCACGTCCAGGCAGGCGCCGGCCAGCGTTCCGGCGTCAAGCGCCGCGACCAGATCGGGAAGCTTCACCACCGCGCCGCGCGCGGTGTTGACGAAGCAGGCCCCCGGCCTGACCGCTCCGAAGAAGCGGGCGTCGATCATGCCTCGCGTCTCGGCATTGAGCGGGGTGTGCAACGACACCACATCCGACTGCCGGGCGAGGTCATCCAGCGTCGCCACCCGTTCGACGTAGGCCGGGAAGTCGCCGTCGATGATGTGCGGGTCGTACGCGACGACGCGCTTGAACACGTTGCGCGAGATATGCGCCATCCGCTTGCCGATGCGTCCCAGGCCGACGATGCCGAGCGTCAATTCGGACGGCCGCCGCATGGTCCCCGGCGACATGAAGTGCCACCGGCCCGCCTGGATGTCGCGATGGTAGGAGACGATGTTGCGAATCGAGGCGAGCGCCAGCGCGAGCGCATGCGTGGCGACTTCGCCGACGCCGTAGTCCGGCGAATTGGCGACCCAGATGCCGGCTTTCTCGCAGGCCTCGGTGTCGACCGTATCGAAGCCGGCCCCGATCCGGCTGACGATCCCGAGTTCCGGCAAGGCGGCAACCACCTTGGCGCCGATCGGCGCATATTGGAGAAGGATTCCCCGGCAGCCGGCGCCGGCGGCAATCACCTGCTCTTCGGTCTTGCACTGCGCCGTGACGATTTCGATGCCGACCGGATCGAACAGCGCGCGCTCGAGATCGACGTCGGGATAGTCGTTGTCGGCGTAGAGGATCTTCGGCATTGTCGTGGACTATCGGGGAGGCAAACCCGGAGGCGCCCGCAAGCGTAAGGGGACCGCCGCGGCTGGTCAAGTGGCCAGACCGATTTCGGCGCCGGCGGTTCCGCGGACGCGAGTGCGCCGACTATACTTCCTGCCTCGTCCCCGCAATTTCCTGCGTTGCAAGGAAGACCCATGCCCCACCTTTTCCCCACGACCATCGCCGGCAGTCTCCCCAAACCCGCCTGGCTGGCGGAACCCGTCGCGTTGTGGGCCCCGTGGAAGCTCGAGGGAGAGGCGCTCGTCCAAGGCAAGCGAGACGCCGTGCGTCTGGCGCTGTTCGACCAGGAGCACGCAGGCATCGACATCGTCACCGACGGCGAGCAGACCCGACGTCATTTCGTCACTACGTTCATCGAGGGACTGGATGGCGTCGACTTCGCCAACAGGAAGACCGTGCGCATACGCAATCGCTACGATGCCGACGTGCCCATGGTGGTGGGACCCGTTGCGCGCCGCCACCCGATCTATGTCGACGACGCGCGCTTCCTGCGAGGAGAGACGTCGCACAGGGTCAAATACACGCTGCCAGGACCGATGACCATGGTCGACACGCTCTATGACGGCCACTACAAGAGCCGCGAGAAGCTGGCCTGGGCCTTTGCCGAAATCCTGAACGAAGAGGCCCGTGCAATCGAGGCCACCGGCGTCGACGTGATCCAGTTCGACGAACCGGCCTTCAACGTCTATTTCGACGAAGTGCGCGACTGGGGCGTGGCCGCGCTGGAAAGGGCCGCGCAGGGCCTCGCCTGCGCGACGGCGGTGCACATCTGCTACGGCTACGGCATCAAGGCCAACAACGACTGGAAGCGGACGCTTGGTTCCGAATGGCGGCAGTATGAGCAGACCTTTCCGCTGCTCGCTCGCTCGGCCATCAGGCAGGTCTCCCTCGAGTGCGCGAATTCGCACGTGCCCATCGAGCTCATCAGCCTGCTGGCCGGCAAGGACGTGCTGGTGGGCGCCATCGACGTGGCGAGCGACCGGGTGGAGACCCCCGAGGACGTCGCCGCGACACTGCGGGCCGCACTGAAGCATGTCGCACCCGAGCGCCTCTACCCCTGCACCAATTGCGGGATGGTGCCGCTGTCGCGCGAGGTGGCGCGCGGGAAGCTCAAGGCACTCGCCGCAGGCGCCGCGCTGGTCCGCGCGGAACGGGGCGGGTAACGGTCAGCGTCGACGCCCACGCCGGGCGTGGCACGCTACTCGACTTCCTTGAGGATTTTCTCGATGGCGGCCAGCCTAGTCGTGACATCGGCGATTGCGGCCTGGATGGAAGGCAGCGCGCTCGCGGCAATTGACTGCGCGGCCGCCGCCTGGGCCGCGATCTGCCGGTAGGCGTCGTCATTGGCAAGGCGAGCCTTCGCCTGCCGGACCGCCGAGAAATACCTCATGCCGAAGACGAGCAGGATAGTGGCGAGGATCAGGCAGATCGTGAGCAGTTACAAGTGTTCGGACATGAGACTCCTCTACTTCTCAGGTTGGGCGGACAGGGACTTCGCCGCGTCCGCGATGGCGTCCGGCGCAAGTTCGAAGCAGAACGGTTTGACCTCGAAAAAATTGAGCGCCTTGCCGTCGCCGGACAGCTCGAGCCGGCTGGTGACCAGGCCGGCCTCTTCCAGCTTCTGCAGGTGCAAGTGCAGCAACGGACGGCTGATGCCAATCTCGCGGGCCAGCGCGCTGACGTAGTTGCGTCCGCCTACGGTCAACGTGGCGATGATTCGCAGCCGGTGAGGATTGGCGAGTGCCCCCAGCATCGCCAGCAACTGGTCTCCGCCGACGGGCGCATGTAAATTGGCTTTCACGTGCAACTATTATCTGACATATGTAATCAAGTCAAGCGGAAACCAAAATGATGGCTTCCGCGCACCGCGGGGTTCCCAAACCCCGAAATTGCGCGTACACTCCCAAAGGTGTTTTGTTTCAAGTACTAAAGCACGTCTTTACGCGGTCAAGCGGGCACAACCCGGCCGGTCGCGGTACTCGTACTTTTCTGTCCTTGAGAATGAAACATGGGGCGGGCATCCGCCCGCCGATTATTTATCTTAAGGAATTACAGAAATGGCAACAGGTACCGTGAAGTGGTTCAACGACGCGAAGGGTTTCGGCTTCATTACTCCTGATGGCGGTGGCGAAGATCTCTTCGCGCACTTCTCCGCGATCAACATGCCGGGATTCAAGACTCTGAAGGAAGGCCAAAAGGTCTCCTTCGAAGTCACGCAGGGCCCGAAGGGCAAGCAAGCCAGCAACATCCAGGCTGCCTGAGCTCAGGGCGTTCGCTGCATGCAAGAAGGCCGGGTTCGCCCGGCCTTTTTCTTTCCGCGGGCGGCCGCGGCGTCACTCTCCCGGAGGCAGCCGTACGGCGCCCGCCGCCGGAGGACCCGCGACGAAGCGCGCCGACGGCCGCGATCATGCGAGCGGGACGCAGCTTGCGCGAGAAATGCAATCCCGATGTTCATCATTGAATCGAGGTCCCTGACCATGTCGTCCTGCCGCCTATCGTCGCTTCTTGGCCGGTTCATGATGGCCTGCGCATTCGCCGCATCCCTGCAGGTGTCCGCGCAGCCTGCCGTATCGCGCCCGAACATCGTCTACATTCTCGCAGACGACCTGGGATGGAAGGACGTCGGCTTCCATGGCTCGGACATCAAAACGCCCAACATCGACCGGCTCGCCGCGACAGGCGCGGTGTTCAACCAGTTCTATGCGCAGCCGATGTGCACGCCCACGCGCGCCGCGCTGATGACCGGCCGGTATCCCCACCGATACGGACTGCAGACCGCAGTGATTCCATCTGCGGGCACCTACGGCCTCGCGACGGACGAATGGCTGCTCCCGCAGTCCCTCAAGGAAGCCGGCTACCGGACCGCCATCGTCGGGAAGTGGCACCTGGGTCACGCCGACCCGGCTTATTGGCCGCGTCAGCGCGGATTTGACCATCAGTACGGGCCCATGCTCGGCGAAATCGACTACTTCACGCATGCGGCGCATGGCAAGACCGACTGGTTTCGCGACAACAAGCTGGTCAAGGAGCGGGGCTATGTTACCGAATTGCTTGGCGACGATGCGGTCAAGCTCGTTGCCGCGCACGACACGAAGGCGATGCCACTGTTCCTCTACCTGACATTCACCGCGCCGCACGCGCCGTACCAGGCGCCGCAGGCGTATCTCGATATGTACCGGCACATCGCCGACCCGAGCCGGCGCGCGTATGCCGCCATGATTACAGCGATGGACGACCAGATTGGCCGGGTCGTCGCCGCACTCGAAAAAAACGGCATGCGCGAGAACACGCTCATCATTTTCCACAGCGACAACGGCGGTCCACGCTCGGCGAAGTTCACCGGCGAAGTGGACATGTCGAAGAGCACGATTCCGGCCGACAACGGCCTCTTCCGCGACGGCAAGGGCATGCTGTACGAGGGAGGCACCCGGGTCGTGGCGCTCGCGAACTGGCCAGGCCGCATCAAGGCCGGCACGGTGGTCGATACGCCGGTGCACGTCGTCGACATGTACCCGACGCTGACCGCGATCGCGGGGGCGGCGGTCACCCGGGCAAAGCCGCTCGACGGGCTGAATGTCTGGCCCGCGATTGCCGATGGAAACCCCTCGCCTCGCACGGAGGTGGTCTACGACATCGAGCCGTTCCGCGCAGCGTTGCGGCAGGGCGATTGGAAGCTCGTCTGGAAAATTACGCTGCCGTCGAAGGCCGAGTTGTTCAACCTGGCGCAGGATCCGGGCGAGACTGCCGATCTCGCCGACAAGTTTCCTGAGAAGGTGGCCGAACTGCAGAGGCGCATCGAGGTCCTGTCCCGCGACGCCGTGCCCCCGCTGTTGCTGCAGTCAGCGTTGGGCGCCTCCAAGCGCGTTCTCTTCGGGTCGGTCGCGTTGCCCGACGAGGAACAGGCATTCGACATGGCGCCGTAATTTCGATCCGCGCCCGCCGTACAATGTCGGTCGACACGTCACGCATTCCGGTGCAGCCAGCATGAGCGTCAGGGACCTGTTCGACTTGAGCGGCAAGGTTGCCGTCGTTACCGGCGGATCGCGCGGCATCGGCCTGCAGATGGCCGAGGCGCTGGGTGAGATGGGCGCCCGTGTCGCCATCACCGCGCGCAAGCAGGCCGAGCTCGACGAAGCCCGGGCGCATCTGGAAGGCATGGGCATCGAATGCCTGCGCGTGGCCGGCGACCTCGCCAATTTCGCCGCCATTCCCGCCATGGTCGACGCCGTCCTCGAACCCTGGGGACAGGTCGACATCCTCGTCAACAACGCGGGCTGCAACTGGGCCGCGCCGGCGGAGGACTATCCGGACGACGGCTGGCGCAAGGTGATGAGCCTCAACATCGATGCCCAGTTCTTCCTGACGCGCGATATCGGCAAGAGGTCGATGATTCCGCGCCGCAGCGGCAAGATCATCAACATCGCGTCCATCGCGGGGCTCTTCGGCAACCCGCCGGAATGGGGAATGGAGACGATCGCCTACAACACCAGCAAGGGCGCGCTGGTGCAGCTGACCCGCGCGCTCGCCGCCGAATGGGGCGAACACGACATCAACGTCAACGCAATCTGCCCGGGGTTCTTCCCGTCCAAGATGACTAAGGTCACTCTGGACCGGATCACCCAAAGCGTTGTCGACCTGACGCCGCTGCGCCGACTCGGAGGCGACGAGGACTTGAAGGGCAGCGTCGTGTATTTGGCCTCCGACGCATCGCGCCACGTGACCGGCCAGGTGATCGCGGTCGATGGCGGCTGCACGGTGATCTGACCATCGTGGCGAATCCGGGGGCCAAGCTGACGGCGCCTGCGCATCCCGTCGATGCGGATGCACTGGCGCGGTGGCTGCGCGCGAACGTCGATGCCGGCACCGGCGAAATCATTGTCGAGCAATACCAGGGCGGACAGTCCAACCCGACATATCGAATCACGGCGGGCGATCGCCGCTACGTGCTTCGGCGCAAGCCGCCGGGAAAGCTGCTTCCGTCCGCACACGCGATCGACCGGGAGTATCGCGTGATGTCGGCGCTCTCGGGCACCGACGTACCCGTTGCGAAAATGCACGCGCTGTGCGAGGACGACGCGGTCATCGGCACCGCCTTTTACGTGATGGAATACGTCGAGGGCCGCGTCCTGTGGGACCCGACGCTTCCGGGCATGACGCCGGCGCAGCGGGCAGCGCATTACGACGAACTCAATCGGGTCATCGCGGCGCTGCACCGGGTGGATTACGAAGCCGTCGGCCTCGCCGATTACGGTCGCGCCGGCAATTACATCGAAAGGCAGGTGGCGCGCTGGACGAAGCAGTACCAGACAGGCAGCGCCGGCCGCATGCCTTCCATGGATCGCCTGATCGAGTGGCTGCCTGCGCACGTGCCGGCGGGAGACGAGACGCGCATCGTCCACGGCGACTATCGGCTGGACAACGTCATCTTCCATCCGTCTGAACCGCGCATCCTGGCCGTGCTCGACTGGGAACTGTCGACGCTGGGTCATCCGCTGTCGGACTTTGCCTACCAGGTGATGGCGTGGCGCCTGGCGCCGGAGGAATTCCGGGGTCTGAAGGGTGCGGATCTCGCGGCGCTCGGCATTCCAGGCGAAGCCGAGTACGTGGCGGCGTATTGTCGCCGCACGGGCCGCACGGGAATTGCGCACTGGGAGTTCTATCTCATCTTCAACATGTTTCGCATTGCCGCGATCCTGCATGGCGTGCTGTCGCGTGCGCTGCAGGGCAATGCCGCCAGCGACGACGCGATCGCCACGGGAAGCCGCGCGCAACCCGTCGCCGACGTGGCGTGGAACATGGTGTTGTCCGGGCACGGAAGCTAGGCAGACATTTCTGGGAGATTCGACGTGGACTTCGAACATTCCGGCAAAGTGCGGGACCTGCAGGCCCGGCTGACGCGTTTCGTCGAGGACCACGTCTATCCTGCGGAGCCGGTGTTCGCGGCCGAAGTTCTCGCCAACCGGCAGAACGGCAATGCGTGGATCCCCACCCGGATCATCGAAACGCTGAAGGCCCGGGCGCGCGCCGAGGGGCTGTGGAACCTGTTCCTGCCGGAATCGGAATACGGCGCGGGTCTCACCAACCTCGAATATGCGCCGCTGTGCGAGATCATGGGCCGGTCGTGGATCGCGCCCGAGGTGTTCAACTGCAACGCGCCGGACACCGGCAACATGGAGGTGCTGGTTCGCTACGGGACCGAGGAGCAGAAGGCGCGGTGGCTGGCGCCGCTGCTTCGCGGCGAGATCCGCTCGGCCTTTGCGATGACCGAACCGGATGTAGCCAGCAGCGACGCCACCAACATCGAGGCGTCGATCGCGCGCGACGGCGACCACTACGTGATCAACGGCCGCAAATGGTGGACCACCGGCGGCCCGGACCCGCGCTGCAGGATCATGATCTTCATGGGAAAGACCGACGCCGCGAACCCCGACCGCCACAGGCAGCAGTCGATGATCCTCATTCCCGTCGACACGCCCGGCGTGAAGCTGGCGCGCGTGCTTCCCGTGTTCGGCTACGACGACGCGCCGCATGGCCACGGCGAGTTCGACTTCGACAACGTGCGCGTGCCGGTGACCAACATCCTGCTCGGCGAAGGCCGCGGATTCGAAATCGCGCAGGGTCGACTGGGTCCCGGCAGGATCCACCACTGCATGAGGCTGATCGGCCAGGCCGAGCGCTCGCTCGACTACATGTGCCGGCGCGCTGCGGCCCGCGTGGCCTTCGGTCGCGCGATCGCCGACCAGACCGTGACCCAGGAGCGCATCGCCAACGCGCGCATCGCCATCGACCAGGCACGTCTGCTGGTGCTGCACGCGGCGTGGAAAATGGACGTCGCCGGCAACAAGGCGGCGAAAAAGGAAATCGCGATGATCAAGGTCGCCGCACCCGTCATGGCGTGCCAGGTGATCGACTGGGCCATGCAGGTGCACGGCGCGGCCGGCGTCAGCGACGACTTTCCGCTGGCGTTCTTCTACGCCCAGGCACGCACGCTGCGCTTCGCCGACGGTCCGGATGAAGTGCACCGCAACCAGATTGCCAAGCTGGAACTGGCGCGGCACCGCGCCTGATTGCCATCCCTGGCGACATTGCGGTGCGAACCACCGCGAATGCGCCCGCGACGTTCCCGCGCACGCGCAAATTCGGCGGGGGCGCCGCGGCCGCCGGGCTTCATCCCAGCGCGGCGGAGAGTTCGGCGTCCCGGGCCTTTGCCAGCGCCACCGACGGGCGCGCGTTCCAGCGCTCGATGTACGACTGGATCACGGGCACCGGAGGCACCAGCTTGAAGCCGGTGGTCCACGTGAGCGCGGTTCCCCAGAGAACGTCGGCCGCCGTGAACCGGTCGCCAAGCAGCCATGGACCCCGCGCGAGCTGGCCGGTCAGTGTCCCGAGCATCGTATCGTAATCGCCGTAGGGCGACGTGCTGCGCGGCGCGGGCTCGCGCTTCAATGCACGGTCGACCAGCGCCGGCTCGAAGCACGACCCGTAGAACACCATCCAGCGCAGGTAGGGACCGCGCAACGGATCGCCGATCGCCGGCGTCAACCCCGCCCCAGGGTACAAATCCGCGAGATACAGGAACACCGCCACCTGCTCCGTGACCAGCGCATCGCCATGTTTCACCGCGGGAACCTTGCCCATCGGATTGACGGCGAGATAATCCGCGCCAAGCTGCTCGGAGGCCTTGAAATTCAGCACGTGGAGGTCGAATTCCGCGCCGAGTTCGTACAGCAGCGTCAGCGCACCGCTCGAGCGCGTGTTCGGCGCGTGGAACAGCGTGACCTTGCGGTCGGTGCTCATGAGGGCGCCTTTCCCTGCGGCGTTGTTCGGTTCGAGTCCTGAGCCGAGGACCGTTCAGCCCAGGCTGCGCAGCTCTCGCAGCGCCACCGAAAGCATGGCGGCATCCGGCGATGCCGCGGCACGAAGTTCCGCCAGCAGCAATTCTGCCCGCTCGAGAGCGCGGCGATTCCCGTCGTGCCACGCCGCGACCAGTTTCGACGGCGCCGCATTGCCGCCGTTGGCGGTGGCCAGTACGGTCCCCGTGAGCGCGCGCTGCAGACCCGAGAGGTCGTCCTGCATGGCGCTCCGGGCAAGCATCTGCCAATGCTGGTCGCCCGGCAGCGCCGCGATCTTTTCCCGCAGCCACGGCACGCCCAGTCGATTGGCCAGGTCGAAATAGACCCTGGCCACCGGTTCCACCGGGCGCTTCGCGTTGGCCGCCACCTCGGCGATGTCCAGCGCCGCGTAGAGCGTGTCGAACGTGACCACCCGCTCAGCCAACGGCTTCGGCACGCCCTGGCCGGCATAGCGCGCGACCGCCGCGTCGACGCGCGCGCGCTCGCCCGCATCGAGGAGCTTCGGCAGCTGCTCGGAAAGCTCGGCCACGCTGGGCGCGAAATTGCCGATGGTGGCGTCCATTGCATCTGCAAGCCGCCGCGAACGGAGGAACCACAGCGTGCCGCGCTCCAGCTGTGCGCTCGTGTCGATGAGCATCGTCGACTGCACGGCGTCGTCGACCTTGTTGTCCAACGCCTCGATCGCCTGCCACAGCGGCACCAATCCGAACACCTCCCGACTGAGCAGGTAGGCGCGGACGATCTCGTGCGGCCGCGCGCCGGTCGTTTCCAGCAGCCGATGAACGAATGTGCTGCCCACGCGGTTGATCATGCTGTTGGTCACGTGCGAGGCGATGATTTCGCGCTTCAGCGGGTGCCGGTTCATGTACGAGGCGTAGGTTTTCTCCAGCGCGCCGGGGAAATAGCGGACGAGCGCCGTGGCGACCCACGGATCGTCCGGCAGCGCCGACGCCAGCAATTCGTCGTACAGCCAGATCTTGCAGTACGCGAGCAGCACCGCCCGTTCCGGGCTGTAGAGCCCCAGGCCGTTGGAGCGTCGTTCCGACAGTTCCTCGTCGGACGGCAGGAATTCGATCGCGCGATTGAGACGCCCTCGCTTCTCGAGGAAGTGCATGAAGCGCGCCTGGGCATCGAGCAGGCTGGGCGCAATCCGCCCGGTGACCGACAGCACCTGCGTCTGGAAGACATTGTCGCGCAGCACCAGCGCGGCGACGTCGTCCGTCATCTCGGCGAGCAGCGTATTGCGCTGCTTTTCGGTGAGTTCGCCCTCCGCGATGGCGAGGCCCAGCAGGATCTTGATGTTCACCTCGTGGTCGGAGGTGCCGACACCGGCCGAGTTGTCGATCGCATCGGTATTGATGCGCCCGCCGGCAGCCGCGTACTCCACGCGACCCAGCTGCGTGCAGCCGAGGTTGCCGCCTTCCACGAAGACCTTGCAGCGCAATTCCCGGCCGTTCACGCGCAGCGCATCGTTGGCCCGGTCGCCGACCTGCGCGTGCGTTTCACTGGCCGCCTTCACGTAGGTGCCGATGCCGCCGTTGTAGATCAGGTCGACCGGCGCCTTGAGGATGGCGTTGACGAGTTCGGTCGGCGTCAGCGCGTCGCTCGCGATGTCCAGCGCGGCCTTGACCTCGGGGGTGAGCGCAATCGACTTCGCGCTGCGCGCATGGATGCCGCCGCCCCTGGAAAGCAGCTTGGCATCGTAATCGGCCCAGCTCGAGCGCGGCAGCCTGGCGACCCGCTCACGCTCCTTGAAGCTCGACTCGGGATCCGGGTTGGGATCGAGCACGATATGGCGGTGGTCGAACGCCGCCACCAGCCTGATGTGGCGCGACAGCAGCATGCCGTTGCCGAAGACGTCGCCCGACATGTCGCCGATGCCTGCGACGGTGAAGTCGGTGGTCTGCGTATCCACGCCCATTTCGCGGAAGTGGCGCTTGACCGATTCCCACGCGCCGCGCGCCGTGATGCCCATGGCCTTGTGGTCGTACCCGACCGAGCCGCCGGATGCGAACGCATCTCCAAGCCAGTAGCCGTATTCCTTGCTGATGCCGTTGGCGAAATCCGAAAATGTCGCCGTGCCCTTGTCGGCCGCAACCACGAGATACGGATCGTCGGGGTCGTGGCGCTTGACCTGCGGCGGCGGCACGATCGTTTCGCCCACGCGGTTGTCGGTGAGATCGAGCAGGCCCCGGAGATAATCCTTGTAGCAGGCCACGCCTTCATTCATGAACGCTTCGCGGTCGGTGGCCGCGGGAGCCCGCTTAAGGACAAATCCGCCCTTCGATCCCACCGGCACGATCACCGTGTTCTTCACCATCTGCGCCTTCACCAGCCCCAGCACCTCGGTCCGGAAGTCCTCCGGCCGGTCGGACCAGCGCAGGCCGCCACGGGCGACCTTGCCGCCGCGCATGTGCACGCCTTCGAAGCGAGTGGAATAGACGAAGATCTCGAACATCGGCTTGGGTTCCGGCAACCCGGGGACCTTGAAGGGGTCGAACTTGAACGACAGGAACGTGCGCCGCGCGCTCGAGGCATCGCGGCGCCAGAAATTGGTGCGGTTGGTGGCGAGAATCAGCGCCAGATATTGCCGCAGCACCCGGTCTTCCGACAGGTTGTCGACGTGCTCGAGCATCGCCTCGATTGCACGCTGCTGTTCCGCCGCGCGGGATCCGGACCCCGCACCCTGCGCGGGATCGAAGCGCGTCTTGAACAGCGCGACCAGCGCGCCCGCGATGTCGGCATGCGACGCCAGCGTGCCCTCGATGAACGCCTGCGACAGGGGGAAGCCGATCTGCCGCATGTACTTCGCATAGGCGCGCAGCACCACGATTTCCTCGGCCGGGATACGCGCCGCGACGACCAGCCGGTTGAAGTCGTCGCTCTCGACTTCGCCGCGGAAAATGCGGCCGAACGCATCCTCGAACACCTGGTTGAGCGCGTCCACCTCGACCTCGGTATCGGGGATGGTCGTCATCAGGCCGAAGTCGTGGATGGAGATTGGGCTCATGCCCTGCGGCGCGACCCGGTGCGGATGCTCGTCCAGCACTTTCAAGCCCATGTGCTCCAGCATCGGCAGGCTGTCGGACAACGTCACCGGCTCGCCCAGATGGAAGATCTTGAAGCGCAGCGTCCCCGGCGCCGCCTCGAGCGGCCGGTACAGCGTCATGCCGAGCGGCCGGTCCGGGCTCAGCTTCGCCATCATCTCGATGTCGGGCACGGCCGCGCGCGCCGCGATTTCCTCGCGATATCCCGCGGGAAAGCCGTGGCCGAACTGGCGATGCAGCTCGTTGCCGCGCGCCTCGCCCGACGCTTCGATCAGCGCGCCCTTCAGGTCGTCGTCCCAGCGACGCGCCGACGCCACCAGCCTCGCCTCCAGCTCGCGCAGGTCGAAGTCGGGGATCTTGCCGGGCGTGGTCCGCACCGTGATGTGGATGCGGGCAAGCGCGGACTCGGAAAGGTTCACGTTGAATTCGGAACTGCTTCCGTTGAACGCCTCGGTGAGGATCGCCTGCCACTTCTGGCGCAACTCGGTCGTGTAGGTTTCCCGCGGGGCATAGATGAGGCAGGACAGGAACCGCTCGAATCGATCGCGCCTGACAAGCAGCCTGAAACGCTGCCGTTCGCCGAGGTGCAGGATCGCGATCGCCGTATTGAGGAGGTCGTCTTCGCCGATCTGGAACAGTTCGTCGCGTGGGTAGTTGGCGAGGATGTTGATCAGCGCCTTGCCGGCATGGCTGCCGGGGGTCAGGCCCGCGCGCGTCACCACGTCCGCCGTCTTGCGCCGGAGCAACGGAATTTCCGACGGATTGGCGCTGTAGGCCGTCGAGGTGAACAGACCCAGGAAACGGTCCTCCCCCGTCACCTGGCCCTTGGCATCGAAACGCTTGACGGCGATGTAGTCGAGATACCCGGGACGATGCACCGTCGAACGCGCGGTGGATTTGGTGATGACCAGAAGCTCCGGCAGGCGTGCATAGGCGCGCACTTCCGGCGGCAGCGCGGCGAAACTTGCCGACACGTCCTTGACCGCGCCTTCGCGCAGGATGCCCAGGCTCGAGTCGGGCACGATCTTCAACGCATCCTGTCCCTTGACCGTCACCAGTTCGTGGCGGCGATAGCCGAGGAACGTGAAGTGCGCGTCCGCCAGCCATCGCAGGAACGCGCATCCCTCGTCGAGTTGCTCCCGCGGTATTGGCGGCGGATGCGACTCGTGCTCGGCGACGACGCTCAAGACCCGGTCGTTCATGGCCTTCCAGTCGCCCACGGCAAGGCGCACGTCGCCCAAGACCCGCGCCACGTCCGTCGCCAGCGCCTCCATTTGCGCCCCATCGGTCACGCGGTCGATTTCGACGTGGATGAACGATTCGAGGCGCGAAGCGGCAGCGCCATCGCTGCCCAGGCCCTTGAGCGTGCCGTCGGCGGCGCGATCGACCAGCACCAGCGGATGGATGATGAGATGCAGCGTCAGTCCATGCCGGTTGACTTCCATCGTCACCGAGTCGACCAGGAACGGCATGTCGTCGTTCACGATCTCGATGATCGTATGGGTGGACTGCCAGCCGTGCTCCTCGAGCGTGGGGTTGAACACGCGCACGCGGGCGCGACCCGGCTCGCGCTTGCGCGCAAAATTCCAGTGCGATAGCGCTGCGCCGTAGAGGTCCGCGGGTTCCCGCTCGGCCAGGTCTTCCGGATCGACCTGACCGAAATAGCGCCCGACGAGCAGCTCCAGCGTCTTGCGCTGCTCCGCCGGAACCTTGGCGCGCACGAGGGCGACGACTTCGCCCAGGCGTTCGGTCCGGCGATCGTCCTCGACCGTCTTTCTGTTCATGTTCTCGACTCCTGGTGGTCCGGTCGCCGGGCACGGGAAGCGCTGACGCGGCGGGTGGCTATTATGTCGCGATTCGATGACGGGGACGAGTCAGCAGGGATCTCGCAGGGCCGGACATTCCGGAACCAGGGACCGTGACAATCTCGCCCGATGCCTGAAATATCAGGCGACCAGCATGGCCTTCTGCGCAAGTCCAACAATTGCCGCGTCGAGCTGTCGCGCACCGCCGGGGCCGGCGCAGGCCTCGCCAAGCGCGGACATGAGATCGGCCCGCGTGCGGGTTCCATCCAACAGCGTCACGAGCTTCCGCGCCACCGGGTCGCCCAATTGAATGCCTTCGTGATAAAGGTTTGGAACAACGTCCGAATCGCGGACCGTCCAGCGCGCGGGCGCAAAGGCAAGCGGCCGCGCGCTCGAGCCGGACGCCGGCACTATTGCGCGCGGGCGCAGGTCGACGACGCCGGTTCTCCACAGTTCCGCCAGCAATGCGTGTGCGTCCATTGGATTCGGGCGCGTCCCGCCTGCCCGCGAATTCATGTCGCCGAGCATCGTGGCCAGTTCGACGGTCGGGACATTGCCCGGCCAGCGCGCCAGCAGGCATTCCACGACCATGCGCGTATCGTCGCTTCCGTAGGAAATCGATTGGCCGGCTGCTCGCGCGCGGCGCAGGGCGAGAGCAGGCGAAGCATGCATTGAAGCGACCCGGTCCGGCCGAAACCCGGACCCGGGAAGCGCCGTCGCATGACAAAGCAGCGAACCACGGAACGATCGCAGGTGCAGGAAGTCGACATATTGTTCCGCCGCCAACCGGTCCATCCGCTCCAGCATCTTGCGCACGCCCGGCGCAAAATCGCCGCTGGTCGGGTCACCGGGTTCGGACTCGACCAGGAATGCGAGTCGACTGCTTGCTGCGTCCCCGACGAACTCCTGGAAATACACCGGATGGTTGCTGTCGTACAGGTCGTCGTGCAGCAGCTTGCCATCCGGAACCGCGGCAAGCTTCCTGAACTCGGCGCGCAGCGCTTCCTCGCTGCTGCTTGTCGGCGCCTCGGAGTCCGCCATCAGCGCGATGAGCGAACGCGCACCGGCGAGCTTCGACGGCAGATCCGGGCATTCCCTCGTATGGAACTTCAGCATGTCCCAGACGATTTGACGCACGCGACATCCAGGAAACAGGTTGTAGCTGACGTAGGCGACCCCATTGGGCGCCAGGTGGCGGGCAATCATCGGCATCAGATGAATGCGAACGTCGGTCGGAATCCACGAATAGACGCCATGGACGACGATGAAATCGAAGAGTCCCGCGTCCGTCGGAAAATCGCGCAGGTCAAGCTCCGCAATCCGCAAGTTGCGAAGTTCGAGATCGCTGACCATTCGCTGTGCGCGCTCGACGGGCAGTGCTGCATGATCAATGCCGACAAACTGGGCGGAGGGCAGCGCCGCGGCCATTGGCACGATATTGGCGCCGTCGCCGCAACCGATTTCCAGTACGCGGCAATTCTGAATCGGCGCGGTATCGACTCCGTGGAGAATGGCGAGCGTCGCCAGGCGATCCGGGTGCGTACTTGAGTACGCTTGGCCGACGTAGAGGACTTCGTTGTACGCTCCGGCGCCCACGCTTGGAGTCTGCGGATCGGCAACCGATGTCGTGTCAGGCAAGTTGCCTCTCCGAAGGCGGCCGCTGCGCGATCGGACCGTGCCCGCCGCCGCATTGCTCGAGAATCGGCCGGATCGAGGAGAAATTCCGCAACCGATTTTCAATCCTTGCCGGGATTCTGCGGGCCGCTTCGCGTCCCGCGAAATTTGGTGGCCAAGGGCGGAATTCAATCCTATCCGAGATTTTGCGGGACGCTGCGCGTCCCGCGAAATTTGGTGGCCAAGGGCGGAATTGAACCACCGACACACGGATTTTCAGTCCGCTGCTCTACCAACTGAGCTACTTGGCCAAGCCGGCAATTATATCAAAAGTGTCAAATCGGAGCTAACCCGATGATCATTCGCAGATTCGCGGCGTCCTGCTGAAATTCGGCCGCGGACGCCGCATCACCTATCGGCGACGGAGGTCACGGCTGCGGCGACAATTGCACGCGTGCGCCCGGCACCGCGGTTTCCGGCTTGGGCGCGACACGGTCATCCAGAACGATTCGTTGCACGTCGCCCGACATTTCGCCGCCCTCGGCCACGATGAGGCGGCCGTAGCGAATCTTCCCGGACACGCGGCCCGTTCCGCGCACGATCAGCGTGTCGTGTGCCGTCAATTCGCCGGAGAACTCTCCTTCGATCTCCGCGACATCGATGACCGCGATCCCCTTCAGCGTTCCCGGCTTGGCGATCTGCATCGCCTTGCTGTTGACGGTGGCTTCGACCTGGCCTTCGACGACGAGCACATCGCAGTCGGAAATCTCCACGCCGCGCAGCTTGATGTTCGGCCCGACGATGAGCTGGCTTCCCCGCGTGTCGGGGCCAATCGCGCGTGGAGCGGACTCCCGCGGCGCCGATTGTGGAGTTACTTCTACCGGAGCGGCGCCGATGGGCGCCGGGTTGCGCGGATTGGCGGACGCGGGCGCCTGGGGCTTGGCGGGTACGGCGTTCGACAACGTCGGCACGGAAGGAACCGGCGCGTAGGGGTAGGGCGAAGGCTTGGCGGCGTGCTTGTCCGGAGTCTTGGCGTCGCCGCGATTGAAATTGAACATGGAATCCTCCTTCATCGGATGCTATGACAATGGCATAGTGCGCCGTGCAGGAGCGCGATGCAAGCAATTGTTGCGGCGGGGCTCGTCGTCAGATCCGTGCAGTTCGACGGATCCGTGCTGTCCCGGGGTCAGGACGCGAAGAACGCGCGAAGCTCGCGCAGCGTCTCTTCCGGGGATTCCTCCGGAATGTAGTGTCCCGAAGGCAGCGCACGCCCGCGCACATCCGCGGCCACCGCACCCCAATCCCGCAGCGGATCGAACATCCTCCCGACCACGCCCTTGTCGCCCCATAACACGAGCAGCGGGCACATCACACGTCGTCCGGCAGCGATGTCCGCCTCGTCGTGTTCGAGGTCGATGGACGCCGCGGCGCGATAGTCCTCGCAGCTTGCATGGATGGCCGCGGGATCGGCAAAGCATCGCTCGTATTCCGCGAGCGCCCGCGGATCGAAGTGGGCCAGCACGCCCGTCAGCCTGCCGATCATGGAGCGGAGGTAATGGACCGGATCGGAACCGATCAGCCGTTCGGGCATGTCGAAAGGCTGGATCAGGAAGAACCAGTGGTAGTAGGCCGTGGCGAACGCCCGGTCGGTCTGCCCGTACATCGTCCGCGTCGGCGAAATGTCCAGCACCGCGACGCGTTCGACCGCCCCTGGATGATCGACGGCCAGGCGATGCGCCACGCGTCCTCCACGGTCGTGCCCCGCCAGGCGAAAGCGCGCAAAACCCAGCCCGGACATCACCTCGACCATGTCCTGCGCCATCGCGCGCTTCGAGTACGCGGCGTGCGTGTCGCCACTCGCCGGCTTGCCCGAATCACCATAGCCGCGCAGGTCGGCGCAGACGACCGTGTACTCCCGCGCCAGCGCCGGCGCGACCTTGTGCCACATCGCGTGCGTTTGCGGATACCCGTGCAGCAGCAGCACCGGCGGGCCGGCGCCGCCGACGACACAGTGGATTTCCGTGCCTGCGGCGCGGATGCGCTTCGGTGCAAATCCGGGGAACAGGTCGCCGGTTGCCATGACCGTCAGGCGCCGCCGGGTTCCCGCGTACGCGGGAACGACGGGCGCGTGAACTTCCGCAGCGCTGCCAATTCCAACGGGATTGACGGGCGCGCGGACTTTCGCAGCGCTGCCAATCTCGGTGGGAGAGGCGATTCAAGCACAGGTTGGATCAATCGACCCGCGCGCCGGATTTCTTAACGACGTCGCCCCACTTCACCACCTCGGCCTTCACGAACACCGTGAATTCCTCGGACGAATTGCCGACCGGTTCCGCGCCGAGCACCAGCAGTTTTTCCTTCACATCCGGCAGGTTGATGATCTTCACGATCTCGGCGTTGAGCCGCTTCACGATGTCGGGCGGCGTGCCGGCCGGCGCGAACACGCCCTGCCACGAGCCGATCTCGTAGCCGACGAGGCCCGCCTCGGCCAGCGTGGGCACGTCAGGCGCCGCAGGCGACCGCTTGGCGGTGGTGACTCCCAGCGCGCGCAGCTTGCCGCCCTTGGCCAGCGGCCACGCCGTGGTGATGTTGTCGAAGGTCATCGTCACCGCGCCGCCCATGACGTCCTGCAAGGCAGGCGGACTGCCCTTGTACGGGATGTGCTGCATGTCGACGCCCGCGATGCCCTTGAAGAGTTCGCCCGACAGATGCTGCGACGTCCCGTTGCCGCTGGACGCGAACGTGTATTTTCCGGGACTCTTTTTCATCAGCGCGATGAGTTCCGCCACGTTCTTTGCGGGCACGTCGTTGTTCACGACGAGCATGTTGGGTACGCGTGCGATGAGCGTGATCGGGATGAAATCCTTCACCGGATCGTAGGGAAGGTCCTTGTACAGCGACGCGTTGATGGCGTTGGTGCTGATGGTGCCCCCCAGGATCGTGTAGCCGTCCGGCGCCGCCTTGGCCACGAAATCCGCGCCCAGGCCACCGCCCGCACCCGGCTTGTTCTCGACGATAACCGGCTGGCCCAGCGCCACCGACAACTTCTCGCCGATGGTCCGCGCGAGGATGTCGGTGGTACCGCCCGGCGCGAACGGCACGATCCACTTGATCGGCTTCGTCGGCCACGCCTGGCCGAACGCGTGCGATGTCGCCACCGCCATCGCCAGCCCCAGAAACGCAAGAAGAAATCGTCTCATGCCGCTCCCCCTCAGGAAATCATTGCATTTGCGCGTTCGGCATCGATTCCCACCGACCTGGCCGCCGCGAGCAGATCGTTCCACGTCGTCTCGTCCAACGGAACGCCGCCCGCAAGCCGCGCGGCGCGCGTCTGGCGTTCCACATCGCCGGGGCCGAGCACCGGCCTTCCCGGCACCAGCGGCGGCGACGCCTTGACCCACTCGACGAAACGCTTGGCCTCTGCCAGCACGCCGCCATTTCCATCGTAGACCGCGGGCGCGATGAAGATGGACAGCATGTTGTTGCGCAGGACGGTGTCGGCGGGATCCGAGCTGCGGCCTGTCGTGATCGCACCCGCGAGCAGGTCGGTGAGAATCGACAGGCCCGAACCCTTGTGCTCGCCGATGGTCAGCAACGCGCCGCCGTCGTAGAAGTCCTTCGGGCTGGTGGTGGGCTTGCCGTGCTTGTCGACGATCCAGCCCGCCGGCACCTGCTCTCCCTTGTTCAGCGCCACCATCAGCTTGCCTTCCGCGACGGTCGACGTCGTGATGTCGAGAATCGTCGGAGGGCCGCCTGCACCGGGAACGCCGATCGCCAGCGGATTGGTCGACAACCGGCGGTCGCTGCCGCCGAAAGGCGCGACGCGCTGCGCGCCGGACGTGTTGAGAAAGTGCAGCGAGACCTGTCCCTCCGCCGCCGCCATCTCCGCCCAATCCCCCAGCCGACCGAGGTGCCCGCAATTGCGCAGGCCAATCATCGCGATGCCCGACTTGGCTGCCTTGGCGATTCCCAGGCGGGTGGCGAATTCGCCGATCACCTGTCCGAAGCCGCGATTGCCGTCGATGATGGCGAGCGCGTCGCTGTCGAAAACGATCGTCGGCGCGGTGTTGGGCCTGAGCCATCCCTTTTCCACCCACTCGAGATACTTGCCGACCCGCAGCACGCCGTGCGAGTCATGCCCGACGAGATTGGAGTCCACCAGGCGTTGCGCGATGGTGTGCGCCTCATCGGCATGGCTGCCGCCGCCCTGCATGATCGCGGCGACGAGATCGACGAGCTTGCTTGCTGGAACCGTCCTGGACGCGGCGCTGGTGGCTGGACTCATCAGTGGATTTCCGGTTCGGTGGTGGGTGCCGTTCCCTCGAGGAAATCGAAGTCGCAGCCCTGATCTGCCTGGGTGATGTGTTGCTGGTAGAGGGCGCCAAAGCCACGCTCGAATCTGGGCGCCGGTCGCGTCCATGCCGCACGCCGGCGCGCCAGTTCCTCGTCGCCGACGTGCAGTTGCAGCCTGCGGGCCGGGACATCCAGTTCGATGAGATCGCCGTCGCGCACGAACGCCAGCGGTCCGCCGATGAAGGATTCGGGCGCCACGTGCAGCACGCAGGCGCCGTAGCTCGTCCCGCTCATCCGCGCGTCCGAGATCCGCACCATGTCGCGCACGCCCTGCGCCAGCAGCTTCTTGGGGATCGGAAGCTGGCCCCATTCCGGCATGCCCGGCGCACCCAGCGGACCCGCGCTCTGCAGTACCAGTACCGAATCCCGGGTGACCGGCAACGCGGGATCGTCGATGCGCGCCGCCATGTCGTTGTAATCGCTGAACACGACCGCCGGTCCGGTATGGCGCAGCAGGTGCGCCTCCGCCGCCGCGGGCTTGATCACCGCGCCGTCCGGCGCCAGGTTTCCGCGCAACACCGCGAGGCTGTCCGAGGCCACCAGCGCCTTTTCGCGCGGCAGGATCACGTCGCGATTGAACACTTCCGCGCCCGCGATGTTCTCGCCGAGGGTCTTGCCATTGATCGTACGCGCGGACAGGTCGAGCAGGTCGCCGATGTCGTTCAACAATGCGCGCAACCCGCCGGCGTAGAAGAAATCCTCCATCAGGAATTTCCCCGCCGGGCGCAGGTTCGCCACCAGCGGCGTCTTGCGCGCGAGGGCGTCGAAGCGGTCTATCGTGAGCGGTATGCCGGCGCGGCGCGCGACCGCCACCAGGTGCACGACGGAATTCGTCGAGCCGCCGAGGGACAGCGCCGCGGTCACCGCGTTGTCGATCGAGGCCGCCGTGAGGAAATCGCGAGGCTTCAGGTCTTCCCACACCATTTCCACGATGCGTCGGCCGGTCTCCGCGGCCATGCGCCCGTGCCGGGAATCAGGCGCCGGAATCGATGCCGCTCCGGGCAGCGTGAAGCCCATCGCTTCGGCGGCGGAGGTCATCGTCGACGCGGTGCCCATCGTCATGCAATGTCCGGGCGAACGCGCGATGCCGTCCTCGATCTCCCGCCACTGCGCATCGGTGATGTTGCCGGCGCGCTTTTCCGCCCAGAATTTCCAGACGTCGGAGCCGCTGCCCAGCTTCTGGTCGCGCCAGTGTCCCGAAAGCATCGGACCTGCGGGCATGAAGATGGCGGGCAGGTTCATGCTGATTGCGCCCATCAGCATGGCGGGTGTTGTCTTGTCGCAGCCGCCCATCAGCACCGCGCCGTCGACCGGATAGGAGCGCAACAGCTCCTCGGTCTCCATGGCGAGCAGGTTCCTGTACAGCATCGTCGTGGGCTTCTGGAACACCTCGGCCAGCGCGATAGCTGGCATCTCGAGCGGAAAGCCGC
>DAOMGB010000057.1:0-23352 GCA_035430095.1 Casimicrobiaceae bacterium
ACCGGAACACGACGACACTGGATTCCCGCGTTCGCGGGAACGACGGATGAGAACAGTTCATGCATCGCGGAACCAACGTATTGAATGCTCACGACGAACTCGCCCGCCGACCGGACTTGTCGTCACTGCGCCGTGGTTCCGGTGACGCCCCAGGTGTCGGCCAGCACGTAACCCGCAGGGTACGGGTCGGCAGGGTCGACCATCACGCTTGAAAATCCGGTGATCCAGGCCCGGCCTTCGATGGCCGGCAAGATCGCCGGCTTGCCCGCGACCGTGGTCTCGCCGACGATCGTGCCCTTGAACCGCGAGCCGATGATCGATTCATGGATCATCGAGTCGCCTGATTTCATCGCGCCGCGCGCGTGCAGCACCGCCATGCGCGCGCAGGTGCCCGTTCCGGTCGGACTGCGATCCGAACGGCCGGGCGCGACGATGCACGTGTTGCGCGTCACCTGGCCGACGCCCGCGAACGGCCGGTTGAATTGGACGATGCTCACTCCCGCGATGTCCGGATTCCCCGGATGCACGACCGACAGCTGCGCACGCGCGGCAAGCCGGATCCTTTCGCCGGCAACGGCGAGGTCGCGCGCCTCTGAAGGCTCGATGCGAAAGCCAAGTCGCGTGCCGTCGGTGATCGCGTACCACATGCCGCCGTAGGCGATGTCGACGGTGACGGTGCCCATCCCTTCGACTTCCAGCGCGACGTCGAGCCGGTCGACCAGGCTCGGGACGTTCGCGAACTCGACCGACACGCACTTGCCGCCGCGGCAGGTGGCCCGCGCCCGGACCGGACCGGCGGCGGTATCGACCATCACGATCGTCTCCGGCTCGCGCATGGCGACAATGCCCGTTTCCAGCGCGACCGTGACGGTGCAGATGAGGTTCGACCCGGACATCGGAACGAACTCGGTCGGCTCCATCGTGATGAGTCCGATGTCGCAGTCGGCGCGCGCAGGGGGCGTGATGAGGTTCACGTGGCGCGCGACGCTGCCGCGAGGCTCGCACAGCAGCAGGCGGCGCAGGTCGTCGTGGTCGCGCTGCATCGAAGTCATCCGCTCGAACATCGTGCGGCCCGGGGGCGGCAGCACGCCGCCTACGATCACGTCGCCGACCTCGCCCTCCGCATGGCAGCCGACGACGGAAATCACGCGCCTGGTCTGCATTCCATCGTTCCTGGCGGGTTGAACGGTGCCGACTACCGGAACGTGGCGACCGGCGCGCCCAGCGCTTCCCGGATCGGCTTGCAGCCAAGCCCTGGCGAGTCGCTGGCGCTCATTACGCCGTTGACCCGCCTGGGCGCGCCGGTCGCGATGTCGCGCGTGCCGTAGCTGTTGAAGTCGGTCGTCGACAGCAGGAACTTCTCCGGCGTCGACTGCGCAAGGTGCGCGATGGCCGCGGTGACGAAATCGCCGCCCCAGGTGTCCTCGATCGTCATTGCCACGCCGGTCGCCACGCACAGGTCGCGCATCTCGCGCGCGCGGGTGAGGCCGCCGACCTTCGAGATCTTGAGATTGATTGCGTCGAAAGCATGGTCTCCGATGCCGCGAAGCAGGGTTTGCATGCCGTCGATGTTCTCGTCGAGCACGAACGGCAGCGCGGTGCGCTGCCTGACCGTAAGGCATTCCTCGTAGGTGGGACAGGGCTGTTCGATGTAGACGTCGAGGTCGCCGACCGCGGCGACGACGCGCGCCGCCTGGTGCATCGTCCAGCCGGTGTTCGCGTCCGCGATCAGCACGTCGGAAGGCGCAAGAATCTCGCGGCACTGCCGGATGCGAACGATGTCCTGGTCCGGATTGCCGCCGACCTTGAGCTGGAACTTGGTGTAGCCTTCGCTGCGGTAGCCTTCGATCTTCTTCGCCATGATCTCCGGCGCTTCCTGCGAGATTGCCCGGTAGAGCTTCAGGTCGTCCTGCTGACGCCCGCCAAGGAGCTTCCAGACCGGCATGCCCGCCGCCTGCCCGAGGACGTCCCAGCACGCGTTGTCGATCGCGGCCTTGACGTAGGGGTGGCCGCGCAGCAGCGAATCCATCCGCCGGTTGAGCACCGCGAGGTCGGTGGGATCGACGCCGATCAGCCGCGGCGCCATTTCCCGCAAGCCGGCGCGCACGCCGGCCGCATACGCGGGCAGGTACGCCGGGCCGAGCGGCGTGCTCTCGCCGTATCCCGCGATCCCGGCGTCCGTCTCGACCTCCACCACCGTGGCGTCGAAGACGGAAACGCTGTTGTCGTTGGACCAGTTGTAGCGGCCTTCCTTCAGCGGTAGGTCGGTCTGGAAGATGTTGATTGCCGTGATTTTCATGGCTGCCTGCTTTCAGAGTAATCGCAGTTGCCGCGATCCCGCCCGGGATTCGCCGCCCCGTCGTCAGAGGACCGACTTCAGGAATTCGATGGTTTCGGGTTCGCGCGGGTTGCCGATCACCTGGGAGGGCGGACCAATCTCGTGGATGCGTCCGGACTTGAAGAATGCGACCCGGTGCGACACTTCGCGCGCGAAGCCCATCTCGTGCGTGACGACGATCATCGTCATCCCTTCACTCGACAGCATGCGCATCGTGTCGAGCACCTCGCCGACCAGCTGCGGATCGAGCGCGGACGTGACTTCGTCGAACAGCATGTACGCCGGGGACATCGCCAGCGCGCGGGCAATCGCCATCCGCTGCTGCTGTCCGCCCGAGAGCTTCGTCGGGTACACGTCGAGCTTCTCTCCCAGGCCGACGTGCTTCAGCTGCCGCGTGGCGATCTCGTCGGCCTCGTCGCGGCTCTTGCCCAGGACCTTGCGCGGCGCGAGCATTACGTTCTCGCGGACGGTCAGGTGGGGAAACGCGTTCCATTGCTGGAACACGATGCCGATCCGCTGGCGCAGGCGGTTCAGGTCGGTGCCGCGGGCGTGGACATCGACGCCGTCGACGGTGATGCGCCCGCCCTGGATCGATTCGAGGCCGTTGATGCACATCAGCAGCGTCGACTTGCCCGAGCCCGAGCCGCCGATGACCGAGACGACCTCGCCCTTGTTCACCGTCATCGACACGCCACGCAGAACTTCGAGCGCGCCGAAGGACTTGCGGACGTCATCGATCTCAATCATTTTCGCGCCACCGGGTCTCGAGACGGGCGCCCAGCCGGGAGATCGGGAAGCTCATCAGGAAGTAGATGAGTCCGCACAGGGTGAGCACCAGAAGCGGCTCCTGGATGCGGGTGACGATCACCTGCGACGCCCGCAGCAGTTCCACGATGCCGATCCACAGCACGAGCGCCGTGTCTTTCATGACGCCCAGCGTCAATCCGGTCCATGACGGCAACGCAACGCGCAGCGCGATGGGAAACACGATGTAGCGCAGGTCCTGCCACCAGGTCAGTCCGAGCGATCGCGACGCGCGGCGCGTGGTGGCCGGGACTGCCTGCACGCCGGCGCGCACGATCTCGGCGCAATAGGCGGAAGTGTAGAACGCCAGAACGATGCACGCGACCGTGAACGCCGAGAAGTCCAGGCCGATGATCGACTTGAACGAGTTGGCGAGGACGAACTGGATCAGCAGCGGAATCGAGCGGAACACGTCCAGCACGGCGCCCAGCAGCGCATTGATCCAGCGCGGAGCGACCGCGCGCAGCACGCCGAAGACGACGCCCATCAGCGTGCCGCCCAGCACTGCCCAGAAGGTGAGCGCCAGCGTCATGCCTGCGCCATTGAGCATGAACAGCAGGTCGGTGGAGGTGAGGTCGGTGTCGAACACGGCAAGGCATCAGTAGCGGAACAGGCGCGCTGCGATCAGCCGCGCCGACAGCGTCACGACCTTGGTGATGGCGTAGTAGATCACCGCGGCCAGCGCGAAGAATTCGAACGTGCGGAACGTGAGCACGTTGAGCTGCTGCACGACCCCGGTCAGGTCGTTGTTGAGGCCGACGACGACGCCGAGCGACGACATCAGGATCGCCCAGACCATCTGGTTGGTCATCGGATGGAACACGGTGCGGAACAGCTGAGGCAGCACCACCAGGCGAAAGGCCTGCGGCGCGCTCATGCCCAGCGAACGCGCGGCGCGCATCTGCGTCGACGGAATGGCCCGGAGCCCACCGCGGAAGGTCTCGGCGAGATAGCCGGCGTTGTTGAAGGCGATGCCGGCGAGCAGCGCGGGGAACGAATCGACGAAGATTCCCAGCGAGCCCAGCCCGAAATAGATCATGTAGATCTGGAAGAGCGCCGGCGTGTTGCGCGCCGTTTCGATCCACGCGACGGCCGCGCCGCGCGCCAGCCGGAACCGCGAATTTCGCGCCAGCGCCAGCACGATGCCGCAGGCCACGCCGATAGCCATCGACAGCAGTGCGATCTGTATAGTGACCAGCGCTCCACCGAGCATCGAGGGCAGCGCCTCGAACGCCTGATGCCAGTGGAACGTGTAGTTCATCGTGGCGATTCCGGAGGGTGCGGCGCCCGCCGCGCAGGCGCGCGCCGCATCCGGTCTTCACTCAGCGATAGACGCCCTTCACCGTGAGGTCGGGCATCGTGCCGCCGATCCACTTGGAATAGAGCTCCTGCGCGCGGCCGGTGCGCGTTTGCAGGTTGACGAACAGGTTGAGGTAGTTGAGGAGGCCGTATTCCTGGCGAAGCGCGATCAGCCCGACATAGTCGATGTCGTAGGGGGCGTCGCCGCCCATCACGAGGTCCTTGTACTTGCCGGCCTTGACCGTGGCCGCCGCAACCGTGGACGTGACCACCGTGGCATCGATCTGGCCCTGCGCGAGTGCCAGGAACACGTCGGCCTGGGTTTGATACGCGCGGAACGAGCCCTTGGGGTCGTTCCACTTCTTGACGTCCTTTTCCAGCGCGATGGCCTCGAACGTGCCGGTGACCGAACCGGTCTTGTGACCCTTGAGCGATGCATAGCTGCTGATATTGGTACCCTTCCTCGTCAGCACGACCATCTTGAATGCGAAGTAGGGGATCGAAAAGCCGATGGTCTTGGCGCGGGCCAGCGTATCGGAAGTCGACGCGACGCCGACGTCGGCGCGGCCCGACACCAGCGCGGGAATCCGGTCGGGGAAGGGTGTCTCGACGATTTCCGCCTTGACGCCGAGAGCCTTGGCGAGATCGTTGCACGTGTCGACATCGTAGCCTTCCGGATTGTTGCTCGCGTCGCGCGAGCCCATCGGCGGAAAGTCCAGCACCACCGCACAGCGCAGCTTGCCCGACGCGATGATGTCGTCGAGCTTGTCCGCACGCGCTGCCGACGAAAGCAGCAGGCACAGCACTGCCGCTAGGACTGCCAGGTTCTTGGTATTCACGTTGGTTCCTTTCGGGTTCGTTCAGGATTTCCGGAGCGTGGGCGCAGCCGCCGGATGGTGGCAATGCTACCCGCAGTACCCCGCGGGCGGTTCGCCGCATGCGCTTGACAATCATGATATATCAAAGATATTGTTGCGCAATGGCAACGGTCCTGCGCATTCCGCGCGCCCCCGGCGAGTCGCTGCGCGACCAGGTCGTCACGATCCTTCGCGACGCGATCCTGACCTGTAGCGTCGAGCCCGGCGCGGTCCTCAACGAGCGCGAACTGGCGGACGAACTCGGTGTCAGCAAGACGCCCGTGCGCGAGGCGTTGAGCCTGCTCAATCACGAAGGCCTGGTGCAGATCCTGCCGCGCCAGGCGTATGTGGTCAGTCCGATCACCGTCCGCGACGTGCACGAGTCCTTCGACCTGCGGGTGATTCTCGAAAGCGCGGCCGCGGAGCTGGCGGCCGCGCGCATCTCCGATGCCGAACTGGCGGAGCTCGCCAGGGTCGTCGCGGGCGAGTCTCGCGACGAGCCGGTTGCCGGAACACTCCGCCGCAACGTCGACTTCCATTCGCTGATCGCGCGTGCGTCGGGCAACGATCGGCTTGCCGCGCTGATCGAGAGGTTGTTGGGCGAGATGCCGCGCCTGATTTCGGTCGGATACGTCGAGGGCGAGCACGAACAGGTGGTGAACGCATTGCGGGCGCGCAATCCGGCGCGTGCCGGCGCCGCGATGCGCGAACACATCCTGGCGGTGAAGGAAAAGGCGCTGGGCGCAACCGCCGCGAGGACGCCGCGCGCCGACACCGTGAGGCAGGCTCTTGGCCGCGTGCGGCGGCCGCGCGCGCGATCGGCGTGATGGACAATGGCACACCTGCCGCGGGCGGGGACCGATGATCGAACAGGGAGATGACGATTGAAGACTGAATGGAGTGGTGTTTTCCCCGCTGTGACGACTCAGTTTCGCGAGGACCTTTCGCTGGATGTCGATGCCACGGCGCGCGTGATGGAGGGATTGATCCGTGACGGCGTGTCGGGCCTTATCGTCTGCGGCACGGTGGGCGAGAACTGCTCGCTCACCAAGGCCGAGAAGATCGCGGTGATGGAGGCGGGGAAGTCGGTCGCGCGCGGGCGGGTGCCGGTCTTAAGCGGCATCGCCGAGTTCACGTCGGCATTCGCGATCGACATGGCGAAGGAAGCCGCCCGCATCGGCCTCGACGGCGTGATGGTGATGCCGGCATTGGTCTACTCGTCGAAGCCGCACGAAACCGCGGCGCATTTCCGCAGCGTCGCCAAGGCCACCGACCTGCCGGTGATGGTCTACAACAATCCCCCGATCTACAAGAACGACGTCACGCCCGAAATCCTGGCGTCGCTCGCCGACGTGGAGACCATCGTCTGCTTCAAGGAATCCTCGGGCGACACCCGTCGCTTCACCGATCTCCACAACATGGTCGGCGATCGCTTCGTGCTTTTCGCCGGGCTCGATGACGTCGTGGTCGAAAGCATCCTGGTCGGCGCGGTGGGCTGGGTATCGGGCCTGTCGAACGCCTTTCCGCGCGAAGGCGAGACGCTGTTCCGACTCGCGCGCGCGGGGCGGTTCGCCGAGGCGATGAACCTCTATCGATGGTTCATGCCGCTCCTGCATCTCGATGCCCGCCCCGATCTGGTCCAGTGCATCAAGCTGTGCGAATTCATCATGGGCCGCGGCACCGATCGCACGCGGCCGCCCCGCCTCCCGCTGGATGTGCGGGAGAAGGCCCAAATCGAGGAAATGATGAAGCATGCTCTGGCCACGCGCCCCAAGCTGCCCGACGTCGGTCTCCGGCAAGCGGCCTGACCCGGCGCGCGATTCCTCCGTGCCGCCCCGGGGCGTTGCAATGGATGGGGCCTGGTGAATGAATCGCTCGACTGTCGAGGGGAGGGCCATGGCCGTGCCGGATAGGCGAAGCGTGCTGGTTGCATTTGCGCTGCTCGGCGCGACATTCATGGCGCCCGCGCGGGCCGCCACGCCGGTTCCGCTCGTGGTCCCGGATGAAATCAACATTCCCAGCGGGCCGGAGGGCGCGGCGATCGAATTCGGCAAGAAGCTCGTCGGCGATACCCGCAAACTGCTGCCCAAGAACGTCGGCAACGGCCTCAACTGCTCGAACTGCCACCTGGGCGCGGGCACCGTGGCCTTTGCCGGGCCGTTTGTGGGCCTGTGGGGCATGTTTCCGGAATACCGCAATCGCGGCGGCAGCATCGATTCGCTGACGGAGCGGATCAACGACTGCTTCGAGCGGTCGATGAACGGCAAGGCGCTGGCCTACAACTCGACCGAGATGAACGCCATGCTGATGTATATCAATTGGCTGTCGACAGGCGTTCCCGTCGGCACGCCGGTGGTGGGGCGCGGCATGGGCAAGGTCGACGCCGACCTCAAGGCCAATCCGACCCGCGGCAGGCAAATCTACGCGGAGAAGTGCGCCGAGTGCCACGGCGCCAACGGTGGGGGCACCAGGAACCCGGCGGGTGGCTACATCTTCCCCCCGGTCTGGGGCAATGCGTCCTTCAACATCGGCGCCGGCATGGCGCGCACGTACACGGCGGCGGCGTTCATCAGGCACAACATGCCGCTCGGTCAGGGCAACACATTGAGCGAGCAGGACGCAGTCGACGTGGCCGAATTCATGACGCATCAGCCGCGACCGGCGTTTGCTGCCGCGAAGGGCGATTACGCCAGCGGCAACAAGCCCAAGGATGCGCGCAACGGCGGCACCGGCGCGACCGGCGCCGGCGTCGCCGCCCGCCCCGGGAAGGACGCGCTCAGCACCGGGGCGAAGTGATCACGATCGGGGCGCGCGTCACAGCGCGTGGGTGACTATCATGAAGTCCGGGTCCTCGGCAAATGGCTTGACCGTGAAGCCGAGGTTGCGCATCAGCTTCAGCATGCCGGAATTCTTTGCCAGCACCAGGCCCTCGATTTCGGTCAGGCCCCGCTCTCGCGCCACGTCCATGATGCTCTCCATCAGTCTCGAGCCCAGGCCATTGCCGCTGAAGTCGTCGGCCACCACCAGCGAGAATTCGCAGCTGGACTGGTCGATGTTGGTCACGTAGCGGGAGACGCCGACGATGCGTTCGGTCTCGACCATATCGCCGTCCGCGCCGGCGGTCCGCTCCTTCGACACCGCCACCAGCGCCATTTCCCGGTCGTAGTCGATGAGCGTGAAGCGCGCCAGCATCGAGGGCGGCAGTTCCCGCATCGACGACACGAATCGGAAATAGCGGCTCTCCGGCGACAGTCCCTGCACGAGCTTCTGCAGCATCTGCGCGTCGTTCGGATGGATCGGCCGCACCGTGTACTGTCCGCCGCCGCGCAGCGGCCACACGTGCTCGTAGCGCGCCGGGTAGGGCAGGATGGCCAGGTGGTTGTAGTCGTTCTGCTGCCCGGCCGCAGCCTGCGGGGAATTGTCGATCACGATGCGCGCGTCCACGGCCACCGCGCCGGACTCGTCCACGATGATGGGATTGATGTCCATCTCGCGCAGCTGCGGCAGTTCGCACACCATTTCCGACACGCGCAGCAACACCTGCTCGAGCGCGACCATGTCTATGGCGCCGGCGCCGCGCCAGACGCCGAGCGTTTCCGCGACGCGCGAGCGCTCGATCAGACGGCGCGCCAGGAAGGTGTTGAGCGGCGGCAGTTCCATGGCCCGGTCGTTGAGCAGCTCGATCATCGTGCCACCGGCGCCGAACACGATCACCGGGCCGAAGGGTACGTCCGTCTTGAGGCCGATGTAGATCTCCCGACCGCGCCGCGCGGCGGCCATCTTCTGGATGGTCACGCCGTTGATGCGCGCATCGGGAGCGAGGCGCCTGACTCGCTCCATCATGTCGCTGAAAGTGTCCCGCGCGCTTGCGCCGTTCATGATGTTGAGCGCCACACCCTGAACGTCCGACTTGTGGCTGATGTCCGGCGAGTCGACCTTGAGCGCCACCGGGAAGCCCAGTTGCGTCGCGATCATCATTGCATCGTTGGCGCTGCGGGCGAGGATGGTGTTGGTCACGGGAATGTGGAACGACGACAGCAGCGTCTTGGACTCCATCTCCGTCAGCACCTTGCGCCGTTCCGCCAGCACGCTTTCGATGACCAGGCGCGCGGCCTCGATGTCCGGCTTGGCCAGCGCCGAGAGCGGCGGCGGGGTCTGCTGCAGCAGCTGCTGGTTGCGATGAAAGGACGCGATGTTTCCGAAGGCGCCGACGGCGGCCTCGGGCGTGCGAAAGCCGGGGATCCCCGCCTCGTTCAGGATGTCGCGGGACGCGTCGACCGAGGCGTCGCCCATCATGCACGTCAGCAAGGGCTTGCCCATCGACCGCTTGAACCCGACCAGCGCGCGCGCCACCGCGGCGGCATCGCCACCGATCTTGGGCGAGTAGATCGCCAGCACGCCGTCGACACCGCCATCCTTGCCCGCCACTTCGACGGCGGACTTGAAGTGCTCGGGACGCGCGTCCTCCGAGAGGTCGATCAGGTCCGACAGCGACGCGAACGGGGAGAGCTGCGGGCGCAACTCGCCGACGGACTCAGGCGACAGCTTGCCCAGCTCCAAGTCGATCTCGTTGACCCAGTCTGCGGCCAACACGCCGGGTCCGCCGCCATTGGTGACGATGGCCAGGCGCCGGCCGACCGGCCGATAGCGGGATGCCAGGCACTTGGCCGCCGAGAACAGTTCGACGAACGAGCGCACGCGCACCGCACCTGCGCGGCGCAGCGCTGCGTCGAAGACTTCGTCGCTGCCGACGATCGCGCCGGAGTGCGTCTGCGCGGCCTCGTTGCCGGCGGGCTTGCGACCGGATTTGAGCACCACGACCGGCTTGGTGATGGCAGCCGATCGCAATGCGCTCATGAAACGACGAGCGCTGGAGATGCCTTCGAGGTAGACGATGATGCTCTGGGTCTTGGCATCGCTGGCGAGGAAGTCGAGCACCTCGGAAATGTCCACGGCCGTGTTGCGCCCGACCGACACGAAGGAGGAGAAGCCCACGGCGTTGTTGGCCGCCCAGTCGAGCATCGACGCGGTCAGCGCACCGGACTGGGAGACCAGGGCCAGCGAGCCGTCCTTGGCCAGCGGGCCGATGGCGCTGGCGTTGAGCTGCAGGCCGGGCCGCTGGAATCCGAGGCTGTTGGGGCCGAGAAAGTGGATGTTCTCGCGCCGGGCGATGCGTTTCAGTTCGCCCGCCTTGTCGGCACCAATCCCGCTCGATATCACCAGCGCGGAGCGGCACCGGATTCGTCCCGCAAGTTCGAGCGCTGCGGCGATTTCCTCGGGCGGCAGGGCGATGATGGCCAGGTCGGCGCGGGACTGCGCCAATTCGGCGAGCGTGCCGGTGGTGTGGATGTCGAGGAAGCGCAGGGTTCCGACATAGTGTTGGGCGCGCAGCGCGGCATGAAGGGCGGTCGCGTGGGCGGTCTGGCCTTCCTTCACGCCGGGTTGACCGGCAAAGACCACGATCGATTGAGGCGCCAGCAACGAGGTGAGGTAGTGTTTTTCCATGTTCTTCAGTCCGCGCCGATAAGGACCTTGACGTGCGCGGCCGCGCTCCGCGCCAGCGCGCTCAGCGCGTAGCCGCCTTCGAGGCAGGACACCGCGCGTCCGCGCGCATGCCGGCCGGCCACTTCCATGACTTGCCGGGTCATCCACTCGTAGTCGGACTCCACCAGTCCGAGGTTACCCATGTCGTCCTCGCGGTGGCCGTCGAAACCGGCCGAAAAATAGATGATCTCCGGCCGGAAATCTTCGAGCGCCGGCAGCCATTTCCGCGCGACGACCTCGCGGAACGCGTCGCTTCCGGATCGCGCCGGGAGTCCTACGTTGACCATGCGCGGATCGTCCGAATCGCCACCGGAAAACGGATAGATGCCTTCCTCGAACGTGGAGCACATCAGCACCCGATCGTCGCCGCGCAGGATGTCCTCGCTGCCGTTGCCGTGGTGGACGTCGAAATCGATCAGTGCGACACGCCGCAGCCCTCGGACATCAAGCGCATGGCGAATCGCCACGGCGACGTTGTTGAAGAAGCAGAACCCCATCGCGGCGGCGCGCCCGGCATGGTGTCCCGGCGGGCGCACGCAGCAGAACGCCGTTGTCGCTTCGCCCGAAAGCACGAGATCGGTGGCCAGGATCCCGGCGCCGGCGGCGCGCAGCGCGGCATTGACGGTGTACGGGTTCATGCTGGTGTCCGGGTCCACGTAGACATGACCCTCGGCCGGGGAGGAGGCGAGAATCTCCTGGACGTATAGCGCCGTGTGCGCGCGCATCAGCTGCTCGATCGTGGCCAGAGGCGCGTCGTACGGCTGCATGTAGTCGAGCAGGCCCTTGATCAGCAGCAGGTCCTGCACGGCACCCAGGCGATCCGGGCATTCAGGGTGGTCGACGCCCATTTCGTGGCGGGCGCAATCCGGGTGGGTGATGAAGGCGGCAAGCAATTCGCGAATCCTGGAAACCTCCGGCCACGGACGGCCGGGACCCCTCTAGCTTAGTGCGCCTGTCGCCCGGCAGCCATGACGCAAGGCAAACAGGCAGACCGCGCCGCGCAATGTCGGGCAGCGTAGGTCGGAATCGAGCCCGTCCTGTGCCTGCCGGCGGGCGGCTGGGGCACTCGAGTGACGGGAGGGGCCGAAATCAATGGTAATTCAGGGATTTCCGGCCACGCCGGCATGGCCATGGGGCCGTGCCGGGTGGACTGCCGCGACGGGCCCTTACTTCATCTTGCCCGTGGGCATCGAACGGGCCTTGGCGCCTTTGGGCGGCCCCGACATCGCGCCTGCGGGCATCGATCCCGCCGTTCTCTTTGCCGTCTTGGCCCGGTTCCCCGCCTTTGGGCCAGCCTTCTTGGTCATCGCTGCCGTCCTTTCGCGCTGGGTGTTCTGCTTGGTTGCCGCACGAGCCATCGTGGCCATTCGCGACTTTGCCCGCAGCGCCTTCCTGGTCACCGCCGGATCGGATTGGCGCGAGGCCGCACGCGCGGCGATCTTGACGACCCCGACGTCGCCATCGTCGAGCAACTTGTTGATCACGCGCGCGGCGTGCGGCGTGGCGGGAAGCAGGCTGGCCGCGTACGCCGCCGCCACGCGGACGCTCGCGTCGCGCGACCTGGAAGCGTCCGCGATCACGCCGACGCTGCTGTCATCACCGATGATGCCGGCGAGCGATACCGCCTTGGAAGCCACGGCAACGTCGGGAGAAGCGGCGAGTTTGCGAAGGTGATTCATGGCACCCGCGGCGATGGCGGCCAGGGCCGGATAATCCGGCTCGTCGACATCGAGCATGGCCTTCAGTTGTGCATAGCTGACCGGCATGGTCGACTCCTTCAGCGGATGGTTCGGTTAACCGAGATCCTGCGTGAACGGACTGTTGTCCATCGTCTGTACTTCGCTGCTGATGAGATCCGGCGGCGGATTGGTGATGTTGTTGGTGCCGCCGCCCATCATCAGCCGATCCGTCGGCGTGACGTGCGGCAGTCCCAGCACATGCCCGCATTCGTGGGCCAGCGTCCATTCGCTGGCAATGGACGCCACGACCGCCGAGGGCCGGTTGGCGGGGTGCGCCGCACAGCCATTCAAGGCGGGATTGGTCGACCGCACGAAGTACGCCACCACGTCGTTGGTGCTGACGCCGTTGCGATTGGCCATCAGTTGCGTCTGCTCGGCCGTGACATTTCCCGCTGTGCACGCGCCCACGTCCAGGTCGTTCAGCAACGGAAGGTTCAGCGTCTGGTCGCTGACTCGGTGCACGCGGATGCCAAAGGTGGCATACACGTCGATCATGTTGTCGACCATGCGGTCGATGCTGAACCGCGTCGGCTGGCTCAATGCCTTCACGTGCAGGCGAACGGTGGGAAGCCTCTGGGTCCACCACTTGTGCCACATGGCGTTGTCCATGCCGCGGGCAAAGAGGTCGATGCGTCCCAGGCTCCACGACACCGCCGCAGGCGTGTTGTCGATCACGCCGCCGAGCGACTCCCAGTTGTGCCACGACCCGTCGAACCACTTGTGCCACACCGCGTTGTCCGAGCCCTTGGCGAATACGTCGAGGCGTCCGGGCGCCCACGAACTGGCGGCGGGGCCGGCGGTGATCGTGCCACCGAGCGACTCCCAGTTGTGCCACGACCCGTCGAACCACCGGTGCCACAGCGCGTTGTCCATGCCGCGCGCGAAGACATCGATGCGACCCGACGTCCACGATACCGCGGCGGGCTCGTTGTCGATCACGCCGCCGAGCGACTCCCAGTTGTGCCACGACCCGTCGAACCACTTGTGCCAGACCGCGTTGTCCGAGCCCTTGGCGAACACGTCGAGGCGCCCGGGCGCCCACGAACTCACCGCCGGTCCCGCCGTGATGGTGCCGCCGAGCGACTCCCAGTTGTGCCACGACCCGTCGAACCACCGGTGCCACAACGCGTTGTCCATGCCGCGCGCGAACACGTCGATCCGGCCCGAGGCCCAGGACACGGCCGCCGGCGAGCCATCGATGACGCCGCCCAATGATTCCCAGCCGCTCCAGCCGCCGGCGAACCACTTGTGCCACAGTGCGTTGTCGGAGCCTTTGACGAAGGTATCGAGCCGTTCGCCCGCCCACGAACTGACGCCCGGTCCCGCAGTGATGATTCCCCCGAGTGACTCCCAGTTGCTCCAAGCCATGGTGCACCTCCCTGTCGAGCCGACTGCCGCCAAGGTTTCTGCATCCGATTTTCGGGGCGAAGTTCATAGTGAATGGACCACACAATCTGTCAACTACAAGCTTCGCTGACGCCAATCTAGCGCCGCAATCGAGAATTTGTCAAACGTCTTCGCGTCCCCCGAAAAAAGGGACTGTCCGGCGAGGCGCCGTCGGATGTGGCGCAAAAGAAGGGAATGCTCTGGAGCGCGGCCTCGCAAGCTGTGCAGGCAAGCGGGACACGTTATCGAGGCAGGGACTGGAGGCGGGGGTCGGAATCGAACCGGCGTAGACGGCTTTGCAGGCCGCTGCATGACCACTCTGCCACCCCGCCAGGGGAGTCGGCCCGCGCAGAACTCCGCGGACCGGGCGCATCAAAAAGGGAGAGCCGGAAGTTGGTCCATGCTGCGCCAACCGCGTGCTCTCCCTCGAGAATTCTGGAGCGGGAAACGAGTCTCGAACTCGCGACCTCAACCTTGGCAAGGTTGCGCTCTACCAACTGAGCTATTCCCGCATCGGACAGCCTTGAATTATATCGGAAAACGGCACTTTGTCAAAACCAGGGATTCCTATTCCCGGCCCGTTCCACGCTCGCCGATGACCGTGGCCACGGCGTTGGCGACGGCTTCGATGTTTCGGGAATTGAGCGCGGCCACGCAGATGCGGCCGGTGTCGAGCACGTAGATGGAGAATTCGTCGCGCAGCCGCTGCGCCTGTGCCTTGGTGAGGCCCGAGTAGGAGAACATCCCGCGCTGCGCCAGCATGTACTTGAAATCGAGTCCAGGCAGGCGCTCGTGCAGCGTTTCCACCAGTTCGGCGCGCATCAGCTTGATGCGGTTGCGCATCATCGCGAGTTCGGCTTCCCACAGCGCGCGCAGCTCGGGGGAACCCAGCACCATCGCCACCATCTGCCCGCCGTGGGTCGGCGGATTGGAGTAATTGGCGCGCACGACGCGCTTCAGCTGCGACAGGACACGCGCTGCCTCGTCGCGGTCGCTGGTGACGACGCTCAAGGCGCCGACGCGCTCTCCGTAGAGCGAAAAGGACTTCGAGAATGAACTCGACACCAGCAGAGGCCCGGGCGTCGCGGCGAAACGCCGCACGACGGCGGCATCCTGCTCGATGCCGTCGGCGAAGCCCTGGTACGCGAGGTCGAGGAACGGCAGCAGGCCGCGCGATCGTACGGCTTCGATGATCTCGCTCCATTGCGCCTCGGCCGGATCGGCGCCAGTCGGGTTGTGGCAGCAGGCGTGCAGCACGACGATCGAACCCGCCGGTATGCGCTGGAGCGACGCCATCATTGCGGCAAAATCCAATCCGTGCACTGCGGCGTCGTAATAGGCGTACTCGTGGACGACGAAACCCGCGCCCTCGAACAGCGCGCGGTGGTTTTCCCAGCTGGGCGTGCTGATGTAGACCTGCGCTGCGGGCGCGAAGCGGCGCAGGAAGTCGGCGCCGACCTTGAGCCCGCCGGTTCCGCCGAGCGCCTGCACCGTGACGACGCGCCCCGCGGCGACGACGTCGCTGTCGGCACCGAAGATCAGCGACTTGACGGCCGCGTCGTAGGCGGCAATGCCATCGATCGGTAGGTAACCTCGCGGGGCACCCTTGTCCGTGAGTTCCCGCTCGGCGCGCTTGACGCACTCGAGCAGCGGCAGCTTGCCCAGGTCGTCGTAATACACGCCGACGCCGAGATTGACCTTGTTCGGGTTGGGATCGGCAGCATAGGCTTCGGTGATTCCGAGGATGGGATCGCGCGGCGCCAGTTCGACCGTGGAAAACATGAGCGGAGCGTGCGGGGCGTTCATGATGGGCGGTCCGGATCCTGAAACGAGCATTTTACTCCAGTGCCGATCACGCGAAATCGAGCACCCGCACCACGCTGACCATGGCGGCGATCCACACGGCGACCAAGGCGAAGAAAGAAATCGTGAAGCCGGTCCCGCGCTTCTTCGCGTCCGCCCAATATCCAAACGAATAGATGATCCTTCCGGCAATCCACACCGCGCAGGCAATCGCCGCCCAGCGCGGGTTGCCGAACCACGCGTAGATCCACATCGCCGGAAGGAAAGCCGCCAGCTGCTCCAGCGTGTTGTCCTGCACGCGGACGGCACGCTCAAGCGCGGGATGCCCCGTCATCGCCGGCGCGTGGATCTTGTACAGGGTATGTGCGCGGACCACTTGGTAAATGGTGACCACGTACCAAAGTACCGCCAACAGCGTCATCAATGCGGGCAAGGCCAGCGGCATGGTGGCTCCCTCGACTTGTTGTTAAGGCTCGACTTTCGCCTCTTCCAAGGCTAACGTGCCGGGGGCCCGCACGCAATTGATCGATTTAACTGCAAGGACCTCATGGCCCGCTCCAACTCCGCAATACCGATCGACGCTCCCAAGCTCCCGCCCGTCACCGCGCTGAAGGTCCTGGCGCGGGTTGGCCGGTTCGTGCGGCCGTACAAGAAGCAGGTGCTGTTCGCGGTCATCGCCCTGGTGTTCGCCGCGGCGTCGGTATTGGCCGTGGGCCAGGGGCTGAAGTTCGTCATCGATCGCGGCTTTGCCGCCGGCAGCGCGGCGGAGCTGGATCGCGCGCTCGCGTTGATGATGGGCGTGGTCGTGGTGCTGGCGCTGGCGACGTTCACGCGCTTCTATTACGTTTCGTGGCTGGGCGAGCGGGTGACGGCTGATCTGCGGCGCGCGGTATTCGATCACCTGCTGGCGCTGCCGCCGGGATATTTCGAGGTGATGCGCACGGGCGAGGTCATTTCGCGCCTCACCAACGACACGACGATGCTGGAGACCGTGATTGGTTCGAGCGCATCGATGGCCGTGCGCAACCTGTTGCTGATGATCGGCGGCCTGGTGATGCTGGCGCTGACCAGCGCCAAGTTGACGCTGATGGTGCTGGTCGGCGTTCCGCTGACGGTGGTGCCGATCATCCTGTTCGGTCGCCGTGTGCGCAAGCTGGCGCGCGCGAGCCAGGATCGCGTCGGCGACGTCGGCGCCTATGTCGACGAGGCGCTGCACGAGATTCGCACCGTGCAGGCCTACGGCCACGAGGCGGAGGATCGCCGGCAGTTCGGCGCGCGGGTCGAAAGCGCCTTCGCCACCGCGCGCCAGCGAATCCGGCAGCGCGCGTTCCTGGTGGCCACCGTGATTCTGCTGGTGTTCGGCGCGGTCGGCGTCATCCTGTGGATCGGCGGCCACGATGTGCTGGCGGGCCGGATCAGCCCGGGGCAGCTGTCGGCCTTCGTCTTCTATGCGGTCATCGTCGCCGGCGCCGTCGGCGCAATCAGCGAAGTCGTCGGCGACCTGCAGCGCGCCGCGGGCGCCACCGAGCGCCTGTTCGAATTGCTCGAAGTCGATTCCGGCATACGCGCGCCGGCCAATCCCGTGGCGCTGCCGGTTCCGGCACGCGGCACGGTCGGCTTCCGCGACGTCACCTTTCACTATCCATCGCGGCCCGACACCGCCGCGCTTGCGGACTTTTCGCTCGACGTGGCGGCGGGTGAAAAGGTGGCGCTGGTCGGGCCGTCCGGCGCGGGCAAGACCACGGTTTTCCAATTGCTGCTGCGGTTCTACGATCCCGAGCGCGGCGCGGTGACGATCGACGGCATCGACCTGCGCGCGGCGGACCCCGCGGCGATTCGGGCGCATCTGGCCGTGGTGCCGCAGGACCCGGTGATCTTCGCGACCAGCGTGCTGGAGAACGTGCGGTACGGGCGCCCGGAGGCCACCGAGGCGCAGGTGCGGGCGGCCTGCGAAGCGGCGTATGCGACCGAATTCATCGACCGCATACCGGAAGGATTCGCGAGCTTCCTGGGCGAGCGGGGCGTCCGACTTTCCGGCGGGCAGCGACAGCGCATCGCCATCGCCCGCGCCATTCTCGCCGACAGGCCGGTGCTGCTGCTCGACGAGGCCACCAGCGCGCTCGACGCCGAGAGCGAGCGGATGGTGCAGCTGGCGCTGGAGAGGCTGATGGCCGGGCGCACGGTGCTGATCATCGCGCACCGCCTGGCGACCGTCCGCCATGCCGATCGCATCGCCGTGATGGAGCACGGGCGGATCATCGCCACCGGGAGCCACGACGAGCTCGCCCGATCCAATCCCCTCTACGCGCGGCTGGCCGCGCTGCAGTTCGGCGCGGCTCCGGGCAGTTCTGTCGACGAAGAGGTCGCGTCGGCATAGCGCAAGGCGTTACAATGATCGGTTCGCCGCCGATTGCCTCGCCGATCATGCCCGAAGCCACCTTTCCCGGCAGTCCCTATGAACTGCACAAGCCCTTCGAGCCTGCCGGCGACCAGCCCGAGGCGATCGACAAGCTGATCGAAGGCGTCGCCGACGGCCTGTCGTTCCAGACGCTGCTCGGCGTCACCGGCTCGGGAAAGACCTTCACCATGGCCAACGTGATCGCGCGGACGGGGCGTCCGGCGATGGTGATCGCGCCCAACAAGACGCTCGCGGCGCAGCTCTATTCCGAGTTCCGCGAATTCTTCCCGCACAACGCGGTCGAGTATTTCGTCTCGTACTACGACTACTACCAGCCCGAGGCCTACGTCCCGTCGCGCGACCTCTACATCGAGAAGGACTCGTCGATCAACGAGCACATCGAGCAGATGCGGCTGTCGGCAACGAAGGCCATCCTGGAGCGGCCGGATTGCGTGATCGTGGCGACCGTATCGGCCATCTACGGCATCGGGGACCCGTCCGAATACCACAGCATGATCCTGCACCTGCGGCAGGGCGACAAGCTGTCCCAGCGCGATGCCATCAAGCGCCTGACGGAGATGCAATACACGCGCAACGACGTCGATTTCAAGCGCGGCGTGTTTCGCGTGCGAGGCGACGTGCTCGACATCTTTCCGGCGGAAAACGCCGAGAATGCCGTCCGCGTCTCGCTGTTCGACGACCAGGTGGAGACGCTGCAGTTGTTCGACCCGCTGACCGGTCACCTGAAACAGAAGATGCCACGCTTCACCGTCTTTCCTTCGTCCCACTACGTGACCGGACGGGCCAAGGTGCTGGGCGCCATCGACCAGATCAAGGTCGAACTGCACGAGCAGAAGGAATTCTTCGTCAGCCAGATGAAGCTGATCGAGGCACAGAGGATCGAGCAGCGGACGCGCTTCGACCTCGAGATGATGACGGAGATCGGCTACTGCAAGGGCATCGAGAATTACTCGCGCTACCTGTCCGGGCGCAAGGCAGGCGAGCCGCCGCCCACGCTCATCGATTACCTGCCGTCCAACGCGATCATGTTCGTCGACGAGAGCCATGTGACGATTCCGCAGGTCGGCGGCATGTACAAAGGCGATCGCGCGCGCAAGGAGAACCTGGTCAACTACGGTTTCCGGTTGCCTTCGGCGCTGGACAATCGTCCGCTGCGGTTCGACGAGTTCGAAAAGCTGCTGCCGCAGACGATCTTCGTCTCGGCCACGCCCGCCGAATACGAGAACACGCATGCGGGGCAGGTCGTCGAGCAGCTGGTGCGGCCCACGGGGCTGGTGGATCCGGTCCTGGCGGTGCGCCCGGCGGCGACGCAGGTGGACGACCTGCTGTCGGAGATCCGCATCCGGGTCGAACGCAACGAACGGGTGCTGGTGACCACGCTGACCAAGCGCATGTCCGAGGACCTTACCGATTATCTGGCGGAAAACGGCGTCAAGGTCCGCTACCTGCACTCCGACATCGAGACCGTGGAACGGGTGGAGATCATCCGCGACCTGCGCCTTGGCGCGTTCGATGTCGTGGTCGGCATCAACCTGCTGCGCGAAGGCCTCGACATTCCCGAAGTCTCGCTGGTGGCGATCCTCGACGCAGACAAGGAGGGATTCCTGCGCTCCGGGCGGTCATTGATCCAGACCATCGGCCGCGCGGCGCGGCACATCAACGGCATGGCGATACTTTACGGCGATGTCATGACCGACTCGATGAAGGCCGCCATCGGCGAGACCGAACGCCGCCGCGCCAAACAGCTGGAATGGAACGTGAAGATGGGCATTACGCCGATCGGCGTGCAAAAGCGCATCAAGGACATCATCGAGGGCGCCTATGATCCGGACGAAGCAAGGAAGGAGCAGCGCGCCGCGCAAGCCAAGGCCAAATACGAGGTCATGCCCGAGAAGGACATGCAGAAGGAGCTGAAGGCGCTGGAAAAACAGATGCTCGAGGCGGCGCGCAACCTCGAGTTCGAGAAGGCGGCCGAGCTGCGCGACCAGCTTTACCGCCTCAAGGAGCAGATGTTCGGCGTGGGCCTGGTCGAGCCTTGATCGCGCGGGAATCCTGATGCCTGCGTCTTGGCGTCAGTAGATTCCCGCGGCGAGTCCGGCGGCAAGCGTGGCGCCCAACTCACGGCACTGATCGAGCACGGCCGCGGGAATCGCTCGCGCCTGCGCCGTGAATCCGCTCTTGTAGATGATTCCCGGGTGCGCCTTGGCCAGCCGCAATCCGGTGGCGATCCGGTCGGTCTGGAACATCGCGCCCGTTCCGTCGGTGCCGGCGCAGACCAGCACGCTGTATGCCTTTCCTGCGACGCGGTCCTCGCACGGGTAATACACGCGCTCCAGGAAGTCCTTGGTCATGCCTGAAAGCGACCCGAAGTTCTCGGACGTGGCGATGAGCAGGCCATCGCAGGCCAGGAGATCGGCGACGCCGGCTTCGCCGGCCCGAAGAAATCGAACCTCCACGTCGCCGATTGCGGCGGCGCCATCTCGCGCAGCTTCCGCCATCTGCGCGGTTCCACCGAACTGCGAGTGCCAGACGATGAGCAAAAGCTTCATCGCCTGGACCATACACCGAAATCGCCTGTGGAATTCAAACGGGGCGGACGCAAACGTCCGCCCCGACCTGCATTGCCGACGCGCGACGCGGTCAGCTTGCCGGAGGCGGTGCCTCCTTACGCGTCTCGACGATCTCCAGCGGTTCGGCGGCGACTTCGACGCGCGGCGGGCGGACCCGCTTGGGACGCGGCGCCTCGGTTTCCTCGACCGCCTGCACCGGCGCCTTGAAGCGCGTTTCGACCAATTCCAGCCCGGAGTCCGCGGGAAGCGTCAAAGCGACGGGTGGCGCGGGCGGTGGCGCCGGAGCACGAACGGGCTCGGGAGCCCGGGCCTCGATCGGTTCGGCTGCGACGGGCGCATCCGTGAACAATGGCGCCGTGGTCCTGGAAACCGATTCCGCAGTTTCCGGAACGGATTGCGGGGTCGGGGGCACCGACGTTTCGCGAGGCGACCGCGGCTCGCGCTGCTCACGCGCCTCGCGAGGCTGGCGCGGTTCGCGCGGCGGACGCGGTTCGCGCGGAGCCCGCGCTTCCTGCGGCTGCGTGTTATCCGCCGGTGTGGCCTCGCCGGAGGCGACCATCGACAGCGTGTCGACGACGCTCGGCGCATTGTCGTCCGATTCGGCACCATTGCTGCCCGGCAGGGCTGCGGAGTCCGGACGATCGCCGCCACGCCCGCGACGGCCGCGACGACGACGATTTCCTTCGCGTGCCTCGCCGCCCGGTGTGCTCTGCTGCGGCGTGGAGGGCGCCGCGTCTGTCGCGTGCATGTTGTCGGCGACCAGCGCCGCTTCGCCACGCGGCTCGCGCGGCGGCTTGCCCGTTTCTCTATGTTCGCGCGGAGGACGGTTGCCGTCGCGCCGGCCTTCGCCCTGCGGCTTGCCGTCGCGCTGCTGGTTTCCCTGCCGCGAACCCTCGTTGCGGGATTCGCCTCTCTGGTCCGGACGCCTCTCACCGCGCTGGTCGCGGCCGTCGCGACGATTGCGCGAATCGCCCTGGCCGCCGTCGCGCGATTCGTCCCGGCGCTGGTCGCCGCCGCGACGACCTTCGTTGCGGTTTTCTCCGCGCTTGCGGTCGCCGTTTCGTGAATCGCGTCGCCCGTCGCGTTGACGATCGTCGTTGCGAACTTCTGCGCGGGATTCGCGGCGCACGGGTGCTGGCGCCTGCGCGGGCGCTTCCGGCTTGGGACTGAACCAGCTCATCATGCGCGAGAGCCACGACGTTTCGACAGGGGCCGCAGGCGCCACGGTAGCCACTGGACGTTCGTCGGGAACCGGCGCGGGTTGCGCCGGCGTGATGCCCTTGACCACGGCCTCCTGCCGCGCCGGGGCGGCGGCCTCTTCCTTCTTCTGCCGCGCGAGGTCGATCTGCTCGGGCTCTTTCACCATGTCGAAGGACAGCGGCAGCGGCTCGCTCTGGTTCAGCTCCTCGTGCTTCAAACGCTCGATCGTGTAGTTGGGCGTTTCGAGGTGTCGATTGGGGACCAGCAGAACATTGACCTTGAAACGGGTCTCGATGTTGAGCACATCCGTGCGCTTTTCATTCAGCAGGAACGTGGCGACATCCACGGGCATTTGAGCGACGACCTGCGCCGTGTTTTCCTTCATCGCCTCCTCCTGGATGATCCGGAGGATGTGCAGTGCGGTGGATTCCGCACCGCGGATGTGGCCGATGCCGTGGCAGCGGGGACAGGCGATGTGCGCCGACTCCGCCAGCGCGGGGCGAAGCCGCTGGCGCGACAGTTCCATCAGGCCGAAGCGGGAGATCTTGCCCAGCTGCACGCGGGCGCGGTCGTACTTCAGCGCGTCGCGCAGGCGATTCTCGACTTCGCGCTGGTTCTTGGTGCTTTCCATGTCGATGAAGTCGATCACGATGAGGCCGCCCAGGTCGCGCAGCCGCAGCTGCCGCGCGATCTCGTCGGCCGCTTCGCAGTTGGTGTTGAACGCCGTGGTCTCGATGTCGCCGCCCTTGGTGGCGCGTGCCGAGTTCACGTCGACGGCGACCAGCGCCTCGGTGTGGTCGATCACGATGGCGCCGCCGGCGGGCAGTGGAACCTGCCGCGCGTAGGCGGTCTCGATCTGGTGCTCGATCTGGAACCGCGAAAACAGCGGAACGTCGTCCTTGTAGAGCTTGACGCGATTCACGTTGGCCGGCATCACGTGGCCCATGAACTGCTGCGCCTGCTCGAAGATCGCTTCGGTGTCGATCAGCAGTTCGCCGATGTCCGGGTGGAAGTAGTCGCGAATCGCGCGAATGACCAGGCTGGATTCCTGGTAGATGAGGTACGCGCCGGACTGTCCCTTGGCGGCGTCCTCGACCGCGCGCCACAGCTGCATCAGGTAATTCAGGTCCCACTGAAGCTCTTCGGTGTTCCGGCCGATGCCCGCGGTGCGCGCGATCACGCTCATGCCCTGCGGCACGTCGAGTCCGCTGATGGCGTCGCGCAGTTCGTTGCGCTCCTCGCCTTCGATCCGGCGCGACACGCCGCCGCCTCGCGGGTTGTTCGGCATCAGGACCAGGTAACGACCGGCCAGCGAGATGTAGGTCGTGAGCGCCGCGCCCTTGTTGCCGCGCTCGTCCTTGTCGACCTGGACGATCAGTTCCTGGCCTTCCTT
>DAOMGB010000058.1:0-22712 GCA_035430095.1 Casimicrobiaceae bacterium
GCCGACGGTCAGCATCACCTCGCCCACCGGCGGCAATGTCTCCGGCACCGTCACCATCTCCGCCAACGCCGCCGACAACGTCGGCGTGGCCAGGGTGGACTTCTACATCAACAGCAAGTATCTCTCGTCAAGGGAAGAATTCCACACGGGCGGCACGCTCTTGGGAAGCGCTGCCGGGGCGCCGTACCAGATTTCGTGGGACACCGCGGCCTATGCCAACGGTACGGCGTCGTTGTATGCCAAGGCGTTCGATGCGGCGGGCAATTCCACGTTGTCGGCGATCGTGACCGTCAACATCGCAAACGCCGCCGTGCGACCGTCCGCCGCCGCGCGACCGTCCGCCGCCGGTCCCGTCACCAGCTATGCGATCGAGTACTACAACTCCGCGCTCGATCACTACTTCGTCAGTGCGTCGGCCGCCGACATCAACATGCTCGACTCGGGCAAAGTCGTCGGATGGTCGCGAACCGGGTACGCTTTCAAGGTCTACGCGCAACCGTCCGGCACCGCCAATCCCGTCTGCCGTTTCTATCTGCCCCCGGCCTTCGGCGACTCGCACTTCTATTCTGCGTCGCCGACCGAGTGCGCGGATGTGCTCGCCCAGTTCCCGATGTTCGTCCTCGAATCCCCGGGCGTCTTCTATGCCAATCTGCCCGATCCCGATACCGGAGCCTGTCCGGCAAACATGACCCCGGTCTATCGCATGTGGAACGGCCGCAGCGATGCCAACCACCGCTACGTGACCGATCCCTCACTCCGCGATCAGATGGCGCTGAAGGGTTACGTTGCGGAAGGCTACGGACCGGACGCCGTCATCCTGTGCGCACCCATGTAATCGATTGACCGCAAACGACACCCGCCCGACGCGTTGATCGTGGGGCGGGCCGACGTTGCCCTGTGTTCCCCGTCGTCGCGCACCCGGAAGGTCCGGTCATGAACCGTTCCATCCACTCCGGCGCCCGCAACGCGCGTTCGAATCGCGGTCGTTTCGCGGATCGGCAAGCGCCCCGGACAACCCGACTTCGCCGCCGCCGGCCGTGACCGGCTAATTTTCGCTCGACTCGCGACCGCAAACGCGGCGCTGCAGCCGACGCGAGGCGTTTCCCGAAGTTTGCGCCGCAGAGATCCGTCGGGGCGTGCTCCAAAGTTTCACTTTTTGCACTTCCCGGCCCCAGGCGACGGATTCCGGCACCAAAGGCAGTCATTTCCCTCGCTCCTATTGTCCACTACAAATTTTTTGCCGAACAAATTGTCACAGGCGCAATGCCGTGTACAACAAGATTTCCGATGCATCGATTCGTGCAAAATATTATTCAAACATCGTTGGCCGCCGGCTGCGCGTCGTGGCGGCGCCGATGAATCGCAGTGCTATGACACTGAACTCTCGGCAAGGGCAACGCATCCAATCCATTGGCATGTAATCTGCATGGATTGCCGAGTATTCACCGCAGTCGCGGTTGGACGGTGCTAACATCACTCTTCATCGCTGTCGAAGGGGAGCAAAAATGAAGTCGATCCGGACCAATTCCAGAGGCTCACCGAGCCGTTTCAGCCTTGCCTCCTGCGTGCTGGGGATCTTCGCCGCCCTGGTGGTCGCAGGCTGCGCGACAGATTCCTACCCGCCGGCGCCTCGCGACGCCGCAACGCCCGACTACAACTACGTCATCGGGCCGCTCGACACCGTCAACATCATCGTCTGGCGCAATCCGGAACTGTCGCTGGTCGTGCCGGTGCGGCCCGACGGCAAGATCACGACGCCGCTGGTCGATGACCTCGACGCGCTGGGAAAGACTCCCACCGTCCTCGCGCGGGACATCGAAAAGGCGTTGGGCAAGTACATCCGCGACCCGGTCGTGACGGTGATCGTCACCACCTTTGTCGGGCCCGCCAGCGAACAGATCCGGGTCATCGGCGAGGCGACCAAGCCCCAGATCCTGGCCTTCCGCAAGAACATGACACTGCTCGACGTGATGATCGCGGTCGGCGGGCTGACCGACTTCGCCGACGGCAACCGCGCCAACATCTTTCGCGTCGGCGACGGCGGCAAGCTCTACAGCGTGCGGTTGCAGGACCTCGTAAAGCGCGGCGACATCACGGCGAACGTCGACATGCGACCCGGTGACATCCTGATCATTCCGCAGAGTTACTTCTAGCCCGCAGGCCGTATCCGACAGGAAACCTTGCCCGATGCACGACAACCATCATGGATGAGCTTCTTCAGCGCGCACTGCTGCACCTGCGCGCCATGTGGCACCGCCGCTGGATAGGCCTTGCGGTGGCATGGATAGCCGCGATCGTCGGTGTCGCGGTGGCTTATCGCATACCTGAAAAATACGAGGCAAGCGCGCGCGTCTACGTCGATACCCAGTCGCTGCTGCGCCCGGTGATGGCGGGGCTCGCCATCCAGCCGAATCTCGACCAGCAGGTCTCGTTGATGAGCCGAACGCTGATCAGCCGCCCCAACATCGAAAAGCTGGTCCGCATGGCGGATCTCGATTTCGACGTCAAGACCAGCGCCAAGCGCGAGGAACTGATCGACAACCTGATGAAGACGCTGCAGCTTACCGGCAACGTCACCAACAACCTCTATGTGATTTCCTACCGGGACGCGAAACCGCAGCAGGCCAAGGACGTCGTCCAGTCGCTGCTGACGATTTTCGTGGAATCCAACCTGAGCGACAAGCGGCAGGACACCCGCGGCGCCGTCAAGTTTCTCGAGGAGCAGATCAAGCGGTATGAGCAGACCCTGCAGCTGGCGGAAAACAGGCTGAAGGAGTTCAAGCTCAAGTACATGGGCGTGGCGGGACAAGGCACGGCCGGTCAGGATTTCTTCAGCAAGATGGCAAAGCTCGGGGACGACATCGCCAACGCCAAGCTCGAGTTGAAGGCCGCGGAGGAGTCGCGCGATTCCTACAAGCGGGACCTGGCTGGCGAAACGCCCAATCTGCTGCCGGACACACCCCTGGCCGGCGTGCCCTCCACGGTGCCCGAAATCGACGCGCGAATCGCCGCGCAGAAGACCAAGCTCGACGAACTGCTGCGAACCTACACCGATCAGCACCCGGACGTCGTCGGCATCCGGAGGGTGATTGCGGCATTGGAGGAGCAGCGGAAGGACGAGCTGAAGGCGCGGGAGAAGGCGGCCAGCGCTTCCGGCAAGGCACCGGAATCTGCCGATCGAAATCCTGTATTCCAGCAGATGCGCGTCTCGCTGGCCGACGCCGAGGCCAATGTCGCCTCCTTGAAGGCCAGGCTCGCGTCCTACGAAAGCCAGTACGCGCAGCTCCGCGCGTCGGCGCGACTCGTGCCGGAAATCGAAGCCGAGTTTGCCCAGCTCAATCGCGACTACGATGTCCAGAAGAAAACCTACGGCGATCTTCTGGCGAGGCGGGAAGCCGCGACGATGGGCGTGGACGTGCAGGACACCGGCGGCACGCAGTTCCGCATCATCGATCCGCCGCGAGTCTATCCGCAGCCGGTGCCGCCGACGCGCGCCGTCATCCTCGGGATCGCATTTGCATTGGCGCTCGGCGCGGGACTCGTTGCAAGTTTCATTGCAAGCGAGCTCATGCCAACGTTCCACGACGCGCGTTCGCTGCGCGAATTCAGCAAGCGTCCGATTCTCGGCATGGTGTCGATGCTGCCCAGCGAATCGATGCGCCGGAAGTGGAAGAAGGATGTCCTGCTGTTCACTGGGGGCCTGAGCGGGCTGGTCGCCTCCTTCGCCGCGGTCATAGCGTTTGCGCTGCTCATGGGACGCGTCGCGTGAGGAACCGACGATGAGTCTGATCGAACAAGCCGCCAAGCGCCTCGAGGAACTGCGACGCGCCGGCGCGGAAGAACCCGTCGGTTCGCCTGCATTGCATGCGGATCCGAAGGACCGCCTGCCGGCACGCCCGGAGCACGTGCCGACTCCGGAGGCATTGGTGCGCGAAATCAGCGCCCGCGAAGCCCTGTCTTCGCCTGCGGCCGCCGAGCCCGTCGCCCCGGCCGGGAATAGACCGCCACCCCGGAACGACAGTGCCGGCGCGGAGGCACGGGCACCGGCCCAGGTGGAAATCGACCTCGCGCGCCTCAAGTCGCAGGGCTACGTCACCCCGGACGAGCCGCAGTCCCTGATCGCGGACGAGTTCCGCGTGGTCAAGCGGACGATCCTGCGCAACACCCAGGGCCAGGGGGACAAGCGCATCCGCAACAGCAATCTCGTGCTCGTGACGAGTTCCCTGCAAGGGGAGGGGAAGACATTCACGGCGGCGAACCTGGCGATCAGCATCGCGATGGAATTCGACAACACGGTGTTGCTCGTCGACGGCGACGTCGCGCATCCTGCCCTGCCCAACCTGCTGGGCACACCGAAGGATCCGGGCCTGCTCGACCTGCTGACGCGCGACGATCTCGAAATCGGCGACGTGGTGCGGACAACCAATATCGAAGGTCTCTCCATCCTTCCCGCGGGCACGCGCAATCGGCGCGCCACGGAACTGCTGGCCAGCGAAAAGATGGCTCTGCTGCTGGGCGAACTGGCGTCCAGCGTTCCGGACCGCATCATCATCTTCGACTCGCCGCCCCTGCTGGCGACGACGGAAGCCCGTGTCCTGTCGACGCACATGGGACAGATCGTCATGGTCGTTGCCGCCGACTCGACGTCGCAGCACGCCGTCCGCCAGGCGCTCGCGACGATCGAGAACTGCGAAGTCGTGCTGATGCTGTTGAACAAGTCAGCCAAGACGGATGTCGGCACGTACTATGGCTACTAGGCGGATGCCGACGTGCACCGGAGGTAATTCAACACGCCGAGAAATGCCGAGTGGAGCCGCGCCGGCGCGACGGACGCCGTCGGCGCATAGGCGCGGACGCACAGCCGCGCTGTGCCTGGGGATGGCCATCGCGGTCGGCGCGCCGTCCGCGCAATGCCAGACCTGGCGATTCGAGCCTGGCGTCAATCTCCAGGAGACGCTCACAGACAACGTCAATCTGCAGCCTTCGGGTCTCGCAAAGGCGGATCTGGTCACCGAAATCACGCCGACGCTCCACATTACCGAGAAGAGCTCGCACACCAGCCTGAACGGCACCGTGGCGCTGCAGTCGCTGCTCTACGCGCGCACCGGCGCGGAAAACAATCAGATCTATCCGGTAGCCAATCTTGTCGGAGACGTAGATTTCTTCGACCGACGATTCGTCGTCGAAGGCGAGGTCATCGCCTCGCAGCAGTTCTTCAGCCCGTTCGGGGCCCAGCCGATCAACATTGCCAATGCCACCCAGAATCGCTACACGTCCGTTACGTACCGCGTGAGCCCCTATTTTCAGGGCGTCACGCCCGGCAACCTCAGCTACCTGTTGCGCAACAACAGCACCTGGACGAACTTGAGCAACACGCCGATCCAGACCAACAATTCCTACACGTCCGAGTGGGTGGGAAGGATCGAAAGCGCGCGTGTTCCGCTGGGCTGGTCGGCCGATATGGACCTGACCAACGTCAAGTTCAACAACCAGGCGCCCCAGAAGACCAATCTCGGTCGCGTGTCGGCACACTACGACTACAACGAGCAGCTTCACTTCCGCGCGGATGTCGGATACGAAGACAACCAATATCCGCTGTCCAGTTCCAGCGGTGCCATCTACGGCGTGGGTTTCGAGTGGCGCCCGTCGGCTCGAACCAGCGCCAACGTCAACTGGGAACAACGCTTCTTCGGCTCGTCGTACCTGGTGACCTTCGATCATCGCACGCCGCTGTCGACCTGGAACTTCAGCGCGTCGCGGAACATCACCAGCTATCCGCAGCAGCTGGCTTCGCTGCCGGCCGGAAATGTCCAGGGCCTCCTGAACCAGCTCTTCCTTTCGCGCATCCCGGACCCCGCCCAACGGCAGACTGCCATCGACTCGCTGATCCAGAGCCAGGGACTGCCCGCGAACCTGACGAGTCCGGTCAACCTGTATTCGCAGCAGATACTGCTCGCGGAAAACGCGAGTGCGTCCGTCGGCATTCTCGGGGCTCGCAACTCCGTGCTTATTTCCCTGTACTACCTGCGCGAGCAGCCGATCAACGCGGCAGGCAATGTCTTGCCGCCAATCCTATCCAACGCAAACAACGACACCACGCAACTGGGGGTCGGCGCCATCTGGACGCATAACCTGACGTCGACTGCCACGATGAACCTCAGCATCAACGGTTCGCAGTCGAAGCTCAATGCGCCCCTCACGGGGAAGACCAACACCGCGTCGATCCGCCTCGGAGTGACCCAGCCGATTTCGCCGCGAACCACGGTATTTGCCGGGGCCCGGTATCAGGTTTCACGCGGAGACCTGGCGGCCGACTACAATGAAGCGGCCATCTTCGCCGGGCTCAACTACGCGTTCAAGTGAAAGCGCCATGTACGAAACCTACTATGGGCTGACCGGCAAGCCCTTCCAGCTCAATCCCGATCCGTCGTTCTACTTCGGCAGCCGGGGCCACAAGCGCGCGTTTGCCTACCTGGAGTACGGCCTGTACCAGAGCGAGGGATTCATCATCATCACCGGCGAAGTCGGCGCCGGCAAAACGACGATCGTTCGCAGCCTGCTGGAACAGCTCGACCCGGCCAAGGTTGTCGCCGCGCAGATCGTCAGCACCCAGCTGGACGCCGACGACATGCTGCGCGCGGTCGGCGTCGCATTCGGGTTGCCGGTTCGAAACGTCGACAAGGCAATGCTGCTGGCGTCGCTGGAGGCCTTCCTGTGCCAGCTCGCCACGGAACGGAAGCGCGCGCTGCTGGTCGTCGACGAGGCGCAGAATCTCAGCCAGCGCGCAGTGGAAGAATTGCGGATGCTCTCCAATTTCCAGCTCGGCGACCAGGCATTGCTGCAAAGCTTCCTGGTCGGGCAGCCGGAATTGCGGGACATGATGCAGAGTCCGTCCATGCAGCAATTGCGGCAGCGCGTGATCGCTTCGTACCACCTGGGTCCGCTCGATCGTGCGGAGGTGCAGGCCTACATCGAACATCGGCTGAAGCACGTCGGCTGGAAGGACGACCCCCATTTCGCGCCCGAGTGCTTCGAGTTGATACACAGCCTCACCGGCGGCATTCCGCGCAGGGTCAACACGCTTTGCAATCGCCTTCTCCTTGCCGCATTCCTGGCGGAAAAGCACGTCCTGGATGCTGCCGACGTGCGCACCATCGCGCTGGAGATCAACGAGGAGCTGGGACCTGAATCGGCGCTGAGCTCCGTTCCGGTGGCCACCGACGGCGCAGATTCCGCCGCCGCGCTCGCACCGTCGCGCGCGGACATGAAGATGTTCCGGACACATTTCGAGAAGATCGAAGAGCGCATCGATCGCCTGGAACGCACCGTCGGCGCTGCGATCGAGCTTCTTCACGCGTTGTTGCACCCCGACAAGGCGGCAAACAAGCCAAACACGCCGGCGAGCCGCTGATGGATGGCGCCACGAAGCCGTTGGGACCCATTGTCTGCGTCGTCGGCGCGCGGCCGAACTACATGAAGGTGGCGCCCCTGGTCAGGGCATTCGCCCGCCGGCCGGGACTCCCCCCTGTCGTGCTGATCCATACCGGCCAGCACTACGACGTTGAGATGAACGAGCGCCTGTTCGCCGACCTGGAGCTTCCCCCGCCGGACGTCAATCTCGAAGTCGGGTCAGGAAGCCATGCCGTGCAGACCGCCGAGGTCATGCGCCGCTTCGAGCCGGTTCTGGACAAGGTCGTACCCAGTTGCGTGGTGGTCGTGGGCGACGTCAATTCGACGCTGGCGTGCAGCCTGGTCGCCACCAAGAAGGGCATACCGGTCGTTCACGTCGAGGCGGGACTGCGCAGCTACGACCGCGCCATGCCCGAGGAAATCAACAGGATCCTGACCGACCAGATCGCGGACCTGCTCTTCACCACCGAGCGGGCGGCGGCCGACAACCTGGTCCGGGAGGGAATCGCGCCGGAGCGGATCCGCTTCGCCGGCAACGTGATGATCGATTCGCTGCTTCTGCACCGGAAGCGCGCCAAAGAGCCGGCCGCCACGCTGGCGCAGGCGGGGATCGCCGCCGATTTCCTGCGCGAGGGGGCCGGTTTCGGCGTGGTCACCTTGCATCGTCCGTCCAACGTCGATTCGCCGACGGCCATGCGCGAGGCGCTGTCGCTGCTGCGCAACGTGGCGGAGCGCATTCCGCTGGTGTGGCCGGTGCATCCGCGCGCAAAGGCGAACATCGAGCGCTTCGGCCTGTCGTCGTTGCTGGCGCAGTCCCGCATTGCGCTGCTTCCTCCGCAGGGCTACCTCGAGATGCTGGGCCTTCTCGCCAACGCCAGGCTGGTGCTGACCGACTCCGGCGGCATTCAGGAGGAAACCACGGCGCTTGCCGTGCCGTGCCTGACCATGCGCGAGAACACCGAGCGTCCGATCACGATCGACCAGGGAACCAACACGCTGGTCGGACGCAGCAGCCAACGCGCGCTCGAATGCGTGGACGACCTCCTGCGGACCGGCGGCAAGCGGGGCCGGACGCCGGAGCATTGGGACGGCCGCGCCGCCGAGCGGATCGCCGAAGACCTGTTCGCGTGGCTCGGCGTTGCAGGGGTCGCGCGCGAGGTTGCGCACGCATGAGCGCGCAATTCGCATCCGACGGCGTCATGGTGAACGCGCTCACGATCGACGTGGAGGACTATTTCCAGGTCTCCGCGTTTTCCGCCCACATCTCCAGGGATTCCTGGGAGACGCTGCCGTGCCGGGTCGAGGCCAACATGGAGCGGATCCTGACCCTGCTGGCGGAGCAGGATACGCGAGCCACCTTTTTCACGCTCGGCTGGATTGCCGAGCGTTACCCGGAAATGGTCCGCCGCATCGTGGATGCAGGGCACGAATTGGCCAGCCACGGCTATGAGCATGCCCGGGCCAGCAGCCAGGGCTATGGCCAGTTCCTTGCCGACATTCGCCTGGCCAAGGCCGTCCTGGAAGATATTTCCGGCGTAACGGTGAAGGGATACCGCGCGCCGAGTTTTTCGATCGGCCCGGCGAATGCCTGGGCCTTTGATTGCGTTGCGGAGGCGGGATACAGGTACAGCTCAAGCGTCTACCCGATCCGCCACGATCACTACGGCGCACCCGAATCTCCGCGATTCGCGCACGAAGTGCGTCCCGGCCTGCTCGAAGTTCCGGTGACCACGGTGCGAGCCTTGCGCTCCAACTGGCCCGCGGGAGGCGGCGGCTACTTCCGGTTGCTGCCCTACCGGGTCTCGCGCTGGTCCCTGCGGCGCGTCAACGACGTCGAAGGCAGATCCGCAATCTTCTATTTCCACCCCTGGGAACTGGATCCGGAGCAGCCGAGGGTGAACGGCCCCGGACGCAAGGCCCGCTTCCGCCACTACCTCAACCTGCAGCACATGGAATCACGGCTGCGCCGCCTGCTCGCCGACTTTCGCTGGGATCGCGCCGACCGGGTGTTCCTGAACGGCGGCGGCTGATGGAACTGTCCATCGCAACCGTCGAGCGTCCAGAACGCGCGACCCCGGCAGTCGGCGTGCGACCTGCAATGAACTCCGACGCCGCCGCCTGGGACGCATTCGTCCAGCAAAGTCCCGAAGCGACTTTCTTTCACCGGTTTGGCTGGCGGGAGATCATCGAGAGCGTCTTCCGTCATCGTTCGCACTACCTCGTCGCCGAGCGCGACGGAGCGATGACCGGCATCCTGCCGCTGGCCGAGGTCCGGAGCCGCATGTTCGGTCACTCGCTCGTGTCGCTGCCCTTTTGCGTTTATGGCGGCCCTGCCGCCAGCGACGCCGAAAGCGAGCGCGCCCTGATCGACGAGGCCACGCGGCTGGCAAGATCTCTCGACGTCGAGCACCTCGAGCTGCGCAACAGAACGCCAAAGTGTCCGTCGTGGGCGCGGCAGGACATCTACGTCACGTTTCGCCGCGATCTTCTTCCGGAGACCGACGCCAACCTCCTTGCTGTCCCGCGCAAGCAGCGCGCAATGATTCGCAAGGGCATCAAGCATGGACTTCGCGGCGAAATCGATGCAAACGTCGAGCGTTTTTTCGCCTTGTACGCCGACAATGCCCACCGTCACGGCACGCCGCCGTTTTCGAAGGAGTACTTCGCCCGGCTTCGCGAAGTCTTCGCAGACGCCTGCGAAGTGCTGACCGTCGTCGATCCCCGGGGCCGGCCGGTGAGCGGCGTCATGAGCTTCTACTTCCGCGACGAGGTCCTTCCCTACTACGCCGGCGATACCGTCGAGGCGCGCGAGCTCGCGGCCAACGACTTCAAGTACTGGGAGCTGATGCAGCGCGCCTGCGCGCGGGGGATGCGCGTGTTCGACTATGGCCGCAGCAAGCAGGGCACCGGTTCCTACGACTTCAAGAAGAACTGGGGATTCGAGCCCGCGCCGCTTTCATACGAATTCCACCTGTTCAAGCGCGAGGCAGTGCCGCAGAACAATCCGCTCAATCCGAAGTTCCGGGCGCTGATCGCGATCTGGCGGCGGTTGCCGCTTCCTGTGGCCAATGCGCTGGGACCGCGCATCGTGCGCAATCTCGGATGAGGGCGGCGGCGATGGAACCTCTGCTGTTGCTGGTTCACCGGATCCCTTTCCCCCCGAACAAGGGCGACAAGGTGCGGTCCTTCAACTTGCTTGAATTCCTGGCGTCGCGCTATCGGGTGCACCTTGGCACGTTCGTCGACAGCAAAGACGACTTGGCGCACGTGCCCCGGTTGCAGGAATTCTGCGCGTCGTTCAAGGTGGCCGAGATTCGGCCTTCGGTCGCCCGCATCCGGAGCCTCGCCGGCCTGCTGACGGGCGAGGCGTTGACATTGCGCTACTATCGCAATGCCATGCTGGCCGAATGGGTGCGGTCGGTCGTGCACGAGCAGCGAATCGCCAAGGCCGTCGTGTTTTCCTCCGCGATGGCACCCTACGTGACCGACATGGCGAAACTTCGCGTCGTCGTCGATTTCGTGGACGTCGATTCCGCGAAATGGGCCCAGTACGCGCAAACAAGGCCATGGCCCCTCTCGGCGATCTACAGGCGCGAAGGGGCGCGCCTCCTCGAGTTCGAACGGGCTGTCGCCAGCCGCGCCGCGGCGAGCGTCTTCGTGACTCCCGCGGAAGCGCAGCTGTTCCGTACGCTGGCGCCGGAGTGCGCGCCGCGTGTTCTCTACGCCCAGAATGGCGTCGACACCGCCTATTTTTCGCCCGAGCACGACCTGCCCAATCCCTTCCCGCCCGATGAAAACGCCATCGTCTTCACCGGGGCGATGGACTACTGGCCCAATGTCGACGCCGTGTCGTGGTTCGCCCGGGATGCACTGCCGGCCATCGTGGCGCGGCGCCCGAATGCCCGCTTCTACATCGTCGGCGTCCAGCCCACGCCGGCGGTCCAGGCGCTTGCGAAGGATTCGAGGATCGTCGTCACCGGACGCGTGCCCGACGTTCGACCGTACCTCAAGCACGCCCGCGTCGTGGTCGCCCCGCTGCGCGTGGCACGCGGCATCCAGAACAAGGTGCTCGAGGCGATGGCCATGGCACGTCCGGTGGTGGTCTCGGCAGCGGCGGCGGGTGCCTTGTCCGCGGTTCCGACCGCCGAATTCGAGGTGGCGGAAGGCGCACCCGGTTTCATCGAGAAGTCGATTGCGCTGATGGACCCGGAGCGCGGCGTCAGCGTCGGCCGCGCGGCAAGGCAACGTGTCCTCGCCGACTACGATTGGACGACCAATCTGGCGCCCTTCGCCTCGCTGCTCGACGGGCAGGAACAACCGCGCACCCGTGCCGCGGCATCGCCGAGCCGCCGGGAACCGGTCGGAGAAGTCCGCGATGCCTGACCATCGAGACGCGACGACCGTGGAATCAACCGCTGCCGCAATCAACGGCAGCCGCGCGAGCTTTCGCGATCCGGGCGTCGTACCGACCGTCGTCCTGCTCCTCGTCTGGGTGCTGGTGCTGTATTTCCCCACGACGCTGTCGATGGTGTCCATCTGGTACCGGTCGGAGACTTTCGCCCATGGTTTCGTCGTATTCCCGATTTTTCTCTATCTGCTGTGGCGGCATCGCGACGAGCTGGGGGCGATCGAAACCGCACCTTGCCTGCCGGCGTTGCTTGGGATGGCCGGCGCCGGCGCCGTCTGGCTCCTTGGGGAGCGCGTAAGCGCCGCCGTCGTTTCGCAGTTGGCGATGATCGCCATGATTCCATTCGCCGTCTGGGCGGTGCTGGGGACGCGCGTCACCGCCGCACTGGGCATTCCGCTGGGGTTCCTGTTCTTCGCGGTGCCGTTCGGCGAGTTCCTGATTCCCCAGATGATGGATTGGACCGCGGACTTCACGGTGACCGCGATCAGGTTGAGCGGCGTGCCGATCTATCGCGAAGGAAATTACTTTCAGATTCCCACGGGTCGCTGGTCGGTGGTCGAGGCCTGCAGCGGATTCCGGTACCTGATCGCTTCGTTCATGATCGGTTGCCTGTACGCCTACCTGACCTACCGTTCGCCGATGCGGCGAGCGACGTTCGCGGTCGTCTCGCTGATCGTCCCGATCTTCGCCAACTGGCTCCGCGCCTACATGACCGTGATGATCGGTCACATCTTCGGCAACAACGTCGCGGAAGGCGTGGCCCACATCATCTACGGCTGGGTCTTCTTCGGCATCGTCATGGCGCTTTTGTTCTGGATCGGGTCGCGCTGGCGTGAGGACAACATTCCGGCCAAGACGTCCGGCGAAGCACCGCCGCCGCGTCCGCAGGCCTCTCCCCTGCCCCCGCGCCGCTGGCCGGTCGTGCTGGCGGTGCTCGTTCTCAGCGCGATGTGGCCGCTCATCCAGGCGTCGTTGGCGCAAGTCCCGCGAAGCGGGAAGCTCGAGCTTGGCCAGGTTGGCGGCGCGAACGGCTGGGTCGACGTTCCCGGGAAGATCTCCGCATGGCGACCGGACCTTTCCGGGGCCAGTTCGGAGTTGACGCAGACGTTCGCGAAGGACGGCAACGTCGTCACGCTTCACGTTGCGATCTACCGGGACCAGACACAGGAAGCCAAGGCGATCACATCGACCAATCAACTGGTGAGGGAAGGCAACGAGGCGTGGAAGCAGGTCGGCGCCGATTCGATTTCCATGGTGATCGAGGGGCAACGGTTGAGTGCCCGGACCGCCGTTATTGCCGGTGCCCGGCAGCGTATCGCCGCGTGGCAATGGTTCTGGGTGAGTGGTCGGGAAACGTCGAGTGAATTCCTTGCCAAGCTGTACCAGGCGTTCTCGGTATTGAGCGGTCGCGGCGACGCCGTCGCCTGGATCATCGTCTACACGCCGACGGAAGTCGGCACGGCGAAGGCCGCTGCCGCGTTGCAGCAGTTCACCGGCGACATGCGCGGCACGATCGACGCGACGCTGCGCATGGCGGTCGGGCAATGAACGCTTCAGCGCGCGACGCCGCATTTCGCGATTCGCGCCCGCTGATCGTGCACGTGGTTTACCGCTTCGACGTCGGCGGTCTCGAGAACGGCGTGGTCAACCTGATCAACCGGCTGCCGGTGGAATCCTATCGGCACGCCGTGGTGTCGCTGACGGAAATCACCGACTTTCGCCTCCGGGTCGTGCGCGACGACGTCACGTACGTCGCGCTGAACAAGGGGCCAGGTCATTTGTACCGGCACTTTCCGCGCTTGTACCGGCTGTTCCGCAAGATTTCGCCGGCGATCGTGCACACGCGCAATCTGGCCGCGCTCGAAGCAAGCGTGCCGGCCTGGCTCGCGCGGGTTCCCGTACGCGTGCACGGCGAGCACGGTCGCGACATGGGCGACCTGGATGGAACCAACCGCAAGTACCAGCGGGTTCGCCGCATGTACCGGCCATTCGTCAGCCAGTACGTGGCGCTTTCGAAGGACCTCGAGAAATACCTGCGCACGAGTCTCGGCGTGGATCCGCAATCGATCGATCAGATCTACAATGGCGTCGACACGGAACGCTTTGCGCCAGCTTCGGGAAGGCGAGTCGGCATCGCAGGCTGCCCGTTCAGCCGCGACGAATGCTGGCTCGTCGGAACGGTGGGCCGGCTGCATGAAGTCAAGGATCAGGTGACGCTGGCCGAAGCCTTTGTGCGCGCGGTCCGGCGCAGCCCCGCCATGGCGAAGATGCGACTGGTGATCGTCGGCGAGGGCCCGCTCATGGCTCGCGTGGAGAAGATCCTCGTTGCAGCGGGCATGCGCGATCTCGCCTGGCTCCCGGGGGAACGCAACGATGTGCCGGAAATCCTGCGGGGGCTCGATTGCTTTGTGCTCCCATCGCTGGCGGAGGGCATTTCCAACACGATACTCGAGGCCATGGCGTGCGGAATACCCGTCGTCGCCACGCGCGTCGGGGGCAATCCGGAACTCGTCGAGGACGGCATGACCGGGAAGCTCGTTCCACAGGCCAACGCCGACGCCATGGCCACGGCACTGTTGAACTACTTCGAGGACCCGGTGCTGGCGCGAAGGCACGGCAACGCGGGACGGCATGCGGTCCTGCAGCGGTTCAGCCTGGACCGGATGGTCGCCGATTATCATTCGCTCTACGCCACGCTGATCGCCGGCCGGACGAGCCGTCCGGAGCCGGCCGGCGCCCGCAGCCGGCAGGCGATGTTGTAGACGGAGAGTCGGGCCATGTGCGGCATTACCGGAATTTTCGAGACCCGCGAGAAGAAGGCGATTGCGCGCGACGTGCTCGCGCGCATGAACGACATTCAGCGCCATCGCGGGCCGGACGAAGGAAGCATCCACCTCGAGCCCGGATTGGGGTTGGGGCATCGCCGGCTGTCGATCATCGACGTGGCTACAGGGCAGCAGCCGCTCTTCAACGAGGACGGCAGCGTCGCGATCATCTTCAACGGCGAAATCTACAACTACCAGGAGTTGATTCCGGAGCTGGTGGCGCTGGGACACGTGTTCAGGACCAAGAGCGACACCGAGGTCATCGTCCATGGCTGGGAAGCGTGGGGCGAGGCCTGCGTCGAGCGATTCCGCGGAATGTTTGCCTTCGCGCTCTGGGACCGGAACCGCGAAACCCTGTTTCTCGCACGCGACCGCCTCGGCGTGAAGCCGCTCTATTACGCCTTCCTGCCCGACGGCAAATTCATCTTCGGCTCGGAGTTGAAAGCGTTGCTGAACCACGGCGGCCTCGCGCGCGACATCGATCCGCACGCGGTCGAGGAATACTTCGCACTGGGATACGTGCCGGAGCCGCGCACCATATTCTCGGGCGCGGCGAAGCTTCCTCCGGCGCACACGCTTACGCTCAGGCGCGGCGCCCCGCCCAGCGCGCCCAGGGAATACTGGGACGTCAGGTTCACTCTCGACAATCCCGTGAATGTCGCCGATGCCAGCGCAGAGCTCGTCGGCCGACTGCGTGAATCGGTCAAGCTGCGGATGATCTCGGAAGTCCCGCTCGGCGCATTCCTCTCGGGCGGCGTGGATTCGAGCGCCGTCGTCGCCATGATGGCGGAGGTCTCGACCGAACCGGTCAAGACGTGTTCCATCGCGTTTGCCGATACCGCCTACGACGAGTCGGCCTGGGCGCAGCAGGTTGCGGACCGGTACGCGACGCACCACTTCGTCGACCGGGTCGAAAGCGACGATTTCGATCTCATCGACCAGCTGGCCCGCCTCTACGACGAGCCCTACGCCGACAGTTCCGCGATCCCGACCTACCGTGTATGCGAACTCGCACGCAGGCACGTGACGGTCGCTCTATCCGGCGATGGCGGCGACGAGAGCTTCGGCGGCTACCGGCGCTATCGCCTGCACGTGGCGGAGGAGCGCCTGCGTTCGGCGATCTCGCACTCGCTGCGGCGACCCATCTTCGGCTTGCTCGGCCGCGCCTACCCCAAGGCCGACTGGGCGCCGCGCGTGCTGCGCGCGAAGTCCACGTTCGAGGCCCTCGCGCGCGATTCGGTGGATGCCTACTTCCACGGCGTCTCCATCCTGCGCGAGGAAATGCGGCGCGAGCTCTTCAGCAATGCGTTCAAGGCGCGGCTTTCCGGCTACAACGCCATCTCCGTCTTCCGCCGCCACGCGCAGAAGGCGAACGGCGACGATCCGCTGGCGCTGATCCAGTACCTCGATCTCAAGACCTATCTCGTGGGCGACATCAACACCAAGGTGGACCGGGCGAGCATGGCGCACTCCCTGGAGGTGCGCGAGCCGCTGATGGATCACCCGCTGGTCGAGTGGCTGGCGTCGCTGCCTTCGGAAATGAAGCTGAAAGGCAACGAAGGCAAGCATCTGCTCAAGCTGGCCATGGCGCCCCACCTGCCGGACGAAATCCTGCACCGCCCGAAGCAGGGATTCGCGGTGCCGCTCGCCCGCTGGTTCCGCGGTCCGCTGCGACAGCGCGTCCAGGACGCAATCCTCGGGCCCCGGCTGGCTGCAACCGGCATCTTCAACCAGACCTATCTGCAGCATCTCGTGGAGGCGCACGCCTCGGGAGCGCGCGACTACAGCGCGCCCCTGTGGACCCTGTTGATGTTCGATGCGTTCCTCAAGAACGTGATGGAGAACGATGCGCGCGTGTTCAAGGAAAAAGCCGCGGGATGACCTTGAGGATCTTGCACGTCCTGGATCACTCGATCCCGATGCAGAGTGGCTACACGTTTCGCACGCGCGCCATCCTCCGCGAGCAGCGTCGCCTGGGATGGGAGACGTTTCACCTGACCAGTCCGAAGCACACGGCGCCCGGCCCTGAGCAGGAGGATGTCGACGGTTTGCATTTCTTCCGAACCGCGCCGACCCTGGGGATGTCGAGCCGCGTTCCCGGCCTGGGCGAATTCGCGCTGATGCGGGCGCTGGCGCGGCGCCTCGCGGAGGTCGCGCGAATCACGCGACCCGACGTCCTGCACGCGCACTCGCCTGTTCTCAATGCCCTGCCGGCGTTGTGGGTGGGACGACGCCTCGGGATTCCCGTCATCTACGAAGTGCGCGCCTTCTGGGAAGACGCCGCGGCCGACTTGGGGACCGGCCGCGAAGGGGGCCCGCGCTATCGCATTTCGCGCGCGCTCGAGACATTCGCGCTGCGCCGCGCCGATCACGTGACGACGATTTGCGATGGACTGAAGCGCGACATCGTCGCGCGCGGCATCGCGGAAAACCGCGTCACCCTCATCCCCAACGCCGTCGACGTCGGCGCCTTCGAGTTCGGTCGGGAGCCCGACCTCGCGCTGAAGGAACAACACGGGCTGGCCGGCAAGACCGTGATCGGCTTCATCGGGTCCTTTTACGCGTACGAGGGCCTCGACCTGCTGCTCGCCGCCCTGCCCGCAATCACCGCGCGCATGCCCGACGTGCGTGTGCTCCTGGTGGGCGGCGGTCCCCAGGAGAAGGCGCTGAAGGCACTGGCTCAGTCGCTGTCCCTGGGCGACCGGGTCGTGTTCGCCGGCCGCGTGCCCCACGCCGAGGTCCATCGCTACTACAGCATCGTCGACGTCTTCGCGTATCCGCGGCGTTCGATGCGCCTGACAGACCTCGTGACGCCGCTGAAGCCGCTCGAAGCCATGGCACAGGGCCGGCTGCTCGTTGCGTCCGACGTCGGCGGTCACAAGGAACTCATACGCGACGGTGAAACCGGCCAGTTGTTTCGCGCCGGCGACACCGTATCGCTGGCCGACGCCATCGTGAGCCTGCTCGAACAGCGCGACCGCTGGCCGCGGTTGCGCGACCAGGGCCGGCGCTTCGTGGAACAGGAGCGTACCTGGCAGAAGAGCGTGGCAGGCTATCGCTCGGTCTTCGCGGCAATCGGCCTGCCCGCATCGTGACGCTTTCGGGCCTCAGGGTGGGACTCGTCGGTCCGCTGCCGCCACCCGCCGGCGGCATGGCCAACCAGACGCGGCAACTTGCGGAACTGCTGGGGAGAGAGGGGGCGACGGTCACGCTGGTCCAGACCAATTCGCCGTATCGGCCTGGCGTCGTCTCGCGCGTTCGCGGCGTGCGCGGCCTGTTCCGCTTCGTGCCCTACGTGTTCCGGCTCTGGCGCGTCGCCGGCCAGGTGGAACTCATGCACATCATGGCCAATTCCGGCTGGTCATGGCATCTGTGCGCGGCACCCGCCTTGAGAATTGCCCGCTGGCGCCGGGTGCCGGCCGTGGTCAACTACCGTGGCGGCGAGGCAGGGACGTTTCTTGCGCGCTCGGAGCGTTCGATTCGTCGTACGCTGCGACTCGCGGCGGCATTGGTGGTGCCGTCGGGGTTCCTGAAATCGATATTCGCCAGACACGCGATGCCTGCCGAAATCGTTCCCAACATCATCGATCTCGAGCGCTTTCGCCCGGCAACGGATGGGCAAACGCGAGACGCGCGCCATCTCGTCGTCGCCCGCAACCTGGAACCCATCTACGACATCCCGACCGCGCTGCGCGCTTTCGCGCGGGTGCGAGAGACGATGCCGGATGTGCGGATGACCGTCGCAGGTTCCGGTCCGGAGCGCGAGGCGCTGGAAGCACTTTGCCGGGAACTGCACATCGAGGAAGGCATTCACTTCTGCGGCACACGCGACCGCGACGAAATGGCCGAGCTCTACCGTTCGGCGGCCGTGGTGATCAATCCCAGCCGGGTCGACAACATGCCCAACTCGGTGCTGGAAGCGATGGCGAGCGGAGTTCCGGTGGTAAGCACCAACGTCGGCGGCGTGCAATTCATCCTGCGCGACGACGTCACCGGGCTTATGGTTCCGCCCGGCGACCCGGATGCGATGGCCGCCGGGGTGCTGCGCGTCCTGCGCGACGCAGAGCTGGCGAGCCGGCTGTCCGCGGCAGCCGCGGACGACGTCCGGCAATACGCATGGCCGCGCGTCCGGCAGCGCTGGTCGGAAGTCTATGCCGCGGCATTGTCCCGAAGCGCCAGGAGCCGGTAGTGGTCATCGAACAGCCGCTTGCTTCACGGAGCCTCCGGACGCGCATCGTATCCGGCCTGATTTTCCCGCTCCAGGAGCGCCTGAAAGGCCATTCGACGGTGGCCGTTCGCCGCGCACTCGAAGCCTCGCAGTGGTGGCCCGCCGAACGCCTCGCCGCGGCACAGCTCGACCGCCTCGCGGCATTGCTTCGTCATGCCAACGAATTCGTCCCCTACTACCGCGACCTCTTTCGAGGCATCGGCTTCGACCCGGGTGCCGTATCGAGCCTTTCGGACCTCGAACGACTGCCACTCCTGACCAAGGCGGACATTCGCGCCAATTCCGAGGCGTTGAAATCTTCAAAGGCAATCGGACTGGCGCGATCCAACACGGGCGGGTCCAGTGGCGAGCCGCTGGTTTTCTTCCTCGGCAAGGAACGGGTGAGCCACGACGTCGCCGCCAAGTGGCGTGCGACACGCTGGTGGGGGGTGGACCTGGGCGACCGGGAGATCGTGGTATGGGGCTCGCCAATCGAACTGGGCGCGCAGGATTACGTCCGCCGGATCCGGGACGCCGTGATGCGCACTCGCCTGCTGCCGGCATTTGCGATGTCCGACGCAAACCTCGACGGCTTCGTACGAACGATCCGGGAATCGCGCCCCACGATGCTGTTCGGTTATCCATCGGCGCTTGCGCACATCGCGCGGCACGCCGCGGCGAAGGGTGTCGCCCTGAATGACCTCGGGATCAAGGTGGCCTTCGTGACGTCCGAGCGGCTTTACGACGACCAGCGCGCGGCCATCGAAGCCGGGTTTGGCTGCCCGGTCGCCAACGGTTATGGCGGCCGGGACGCCGGATTCATCGCGCATACCTGCCCGCAAGGCGGCATGCACATCACCGCCGAAGACATCATCGTCGAGACCATTGGCGCCGGCGGCCGTCGTACGGCCGCCGGAGAATCGGGGGAGATCGTCGTCACGCACCTCGCCTCGCGCGACTTTCCGTTCATTCGTTACCGGACCGGCGACTTCGGCATTCTCGATTCGCGCCTGTGCGCGTGCGGACGCGGCCTGCCGCTGCTCAAGGAAATCCAGGGCCGCAGCACGGACTTCGTGATTGCGGCCGATGGCACCGTCATGCACGGGCTCGCACTCATCTACGTGCTTCGCGACCTGGACGGGATTGCGGGATTCAAGATCGTCCAGGAAACCCTGGCGCTGACCCGGGTGGAGGTCGTTCCGGGACCGGGATACGGCCCGGCGACCAAGGCGGCCATCGTCGAGGGCCTTCGTGCACGATTGGGCAGGGACGTCAGCGTCACAGTGGAAGAAGTCCAGGCCATCGCGCCGGAAAAGTCGGGCAAATACCGGTATGTGGTGAGCAAAGTCCCTGCATGAAGCTCATCGCGGGATACCGGCCGGCTGCATCGCGGCCACGCGGACGCGCCTGGCAATCCTGCCTCGGAACAAGGCACGGCAGACCCCGCCGGCCATAGATATCTTCCTCTTTTCGGCCTCGAGGGAATATTTTTTAATTTCGGCCACGTTCCGGATGCATTAGTCAAGCGGCGTGTGCCGCACGCATCGTATCGTACAAAACAGGTTTCATTCCAAAACGACAGTGTCGCGATATTTTACACCTGCATTTCAGGCCATCCGGCAAAGATGTCTAATGTTTTGTTTAATATGAAATATATTTGCATGGCCCGGAGATTGCTCAAAGGCAGCGCGCAGTAAAACAAATTCGGGAAATCCCATTGAAGCCCAAATTCTTGCATTGCCTGCTGGCGGGACTTGCGATTGCGGCGTCGGCGCCTTCAAGCGCGACCCTCTATACCTTCACGTTCGATTCGCTGGCAAACAATGCATCGAATTCAGCGGTGCAGACCTACATGCGATCGATCATTGCCGGGACCAACGTCGCCGGCACCGGGGCGACGAAGGACTACACGGGTGATGGGCATGTGATCGGGCCAACGCTGGGTCCCGATACGTTCATCCGGAACCTGGGTGGCCCCAACTTCACCATCGATTTCGGAAGTTCGTTTCACATCTACTCGATCTCGTTCGACTGGGAGATCTTCCCCGATGGGACTTGCTTCAACGGGCCGGGATCCACCGCTGCCACTCGGGCGTGCGCCGCTGCGGGCGCAACCAACGCCAACTGGCCGGATTTCGACCTCTACGTCGATGGAAGTTCGACGGCAGTCTTCTCGCGGGTCGCAATCGCGACCGGGAGCAATCCCAACTACCCGCAGGCCATCGGCACCAGCGGGACCATCAACCTGGCCGGTGCGCATTTCCTCAATTTCGTCGACTGGCCGGCAACCATAGCCATCGACAACCTGGTCATCAATGGGTGCCTGGATACCGCGACCGTAGCGTGTCTTCCGCGTTTGGTACCGGAGCCGTCCACCCTTCCGCTGATCGGGCTTGCGCTCACGGTTGCCGGGCTCGCGAGCCGGCGTTCAGGGAAGCGCTCCGCGCTGGGTTCAAGCGGCGCATGACCGGAACCCCGCGCGACGCAGGCATGTCTGACATGCGCCCTTGGTAGGTTGCGCGCCAAAAGAAAAACGGGCCCCTGCGGCCCGTTTTTCTTCTAATTCGCGCCACCGGAAGCGACCCCAACGCCCGGCTTCGCAGCAGGACGTCATGTTGCAGGCGCGACTCGGAGCAGGTGTCGGTCAATTTTACAGATCCTGTGCAGTACGTTGGAACACTCACATCTATACGTCGTAACACATTGTTTTTAAATATATTTATTTGATGCAGCGGGCGGGCACGGTAGTTGCTCTATAGGTGGCGTAAGCATTTTGGCAATTCAAAATTGAGCGAGACCGCGGACGCATCGGGAGCGCGTCCGGCAAATCTCGCATAACAATGGGACTCAGAACAATGAAGAAAATGTCGTTTCTCAAGGGTGCATTTCTCGCCGGCGTCGCTTCCGCAGCCCTATTGACGGTACCGGCCGCGAATGCGGGCACGCTGATCATCAACAGCATCAGCGGCCAGGGCGTCACCATCAATTACAACGGCGCCAGCAGCGGCACGACCGCGGGTACGTTCAGCGGCACGTTCGACGGGAATCCACTCATCTGGTGGTGCGTGGACTTGGCCAAGCACGTGACCGTGCCGGGCGGACCCTATACCGACTACACGAAGGCTGTGTTCCAATCGTCGCCGCTTACCTTCAGCGCGGCGCGCGTGCTGGACCTCGACCGGCTGTTCACCAACGACCTTGGCGTGGCGCTTACCAACGCACAATACTCGGCGGCGTTCCAGCTGGCGATCTGGGACGTCCTGTTCGACAACGATCACAACCTGTCGACGTATGGCGGCGCGGGGCAGTTCGGCGTGAGTTCCGCCGGGGCCGGAACGATTGCCCTGGCGCAAAGCTTCATTGACAACCTGGGTACCGACACGCCGGTCTTCGCTCTCAGTCAGCTGACCAGCCCCGGCCATCAGGACTTCATCACGCCGGGCAGTCCGAACATCGTTCCCGAGCCCTCGGGTCTCGCATTGCTGGGCGTCGGATTGATGGCCATGGTTGCCGGGATGCGTCGCCGCAAGAGCGGCGCGCAATTGGGCTGAGGCGCCCCGCCCCGAACCCGGCGGCACCGTATTGTCGCCGGGTCCACCGAATCACCGTTGGACAGTTCTGCATTGCGATAGCCACGTTTGATTACGTGGCTTTTTTTTGGCCCTGTCGAAGGCAACCGCGGCACGAGTTCAGGACGGCCCTGAGAAGCACGCGTGTCGGATTATTTTACGATTGCATCCGGCCGAGCTTGCGCCGGGCCGGCGCGCCCAAGAAAATGTCTTTAAATACAAAATCTTATCAATCACCAGTGGCCGTGGTGCGCTTTTTGCGAGCGTGTGGGCGCGAACTTCGACCGCAGGCG
>DAOMGB010000059.1:0-22620 GCA_035430095.1 Casimicrobiaceae bacterium
GGGCTGCTTCCTTCGATCAGCGGCGCGCTGTACGACCCGCCGCCGGCGCCGGGAAAATTCAATGTGACGATATCGTTCAGGCGCGTGGCCGTCGACCCGGCGGGCACCCCGCCAGGCGCGGATAATCCGGAGTCGCCGTTGGTGTCGATGAGCGTGGTCAGCGTGAAGGCCTTGGTCACCGGGTCCCACGCGTAGGTGCCGCGCTCGTAGCCGTCGAAGCCACCCGGGAGGTCCGCCGCCTTCGCGTCGTCGATTTCGATGTAGGTGCCGTTGTTGAGGAACGCGAGGACGTAGGCACCCTCCGCCGTGTTGTTCGAGCCCGACCAGGCGCCGGCAATCGATTGCGCGGGCAGCGATGCGCCATAGGCTGCGAGGTAGCCGACGGGAAACTCCGCGATCCAGCCTTCGGCATTGCCATTGTGGGAACCGCTTCCCCAGATGCGCGTGCCGTCGGTGGAAATCCCGGCGATCCATTTCAGGTTCCAGCCGGTGAGATCGACACCGGCTCCGGCAACGATCGTCTGTATCACGTGCCAACCCGAGGCATTGCGGAGGAATGCCGCGCCGGCGGGATCTTCGGGGTCGAAAAAGGCGGCGACGACGACCGACCCGTCCGGGATCATCCCACCGAGGCCGTTGATGACCCAACCCTTGGCGGGCGTGCCAAGTGGCGTAATGGCGGCGGTGGTTGCGTTGTACAGGTACGTCTCGCCATTGGGCGACGATGGACTGTCGCCGGCAACGAGCACCAGGTTGCCGTCGGGTGACAGGGCCAGAGGCGCGTTCCACGTTCCGCCGGCGAGAGGGGGAATAGCGGAGACGCCCGTGCCCTGGACGAACCGAAACGCACTGAAGCCCGAATAGTGGCCCGGGACGATGCCCGGGATGCTATTGCCGGCGCCCACCATCACAGAACCGTCGGCCGACGTGCCGCGGGGCGTCGTGAAGCTGAACGTGTCGGTGCCATTGAGAAATGGGATCGCGGTGATCGTCGGACCCGCTGTCGTATAGCGCACGGCCTGAACCTTGGGCGGCAGGCCCGGAGCGTGAAGGGCGAACCCATAGAGCACCGTGCCATCGCTGGAAATCGCATCGGCAGCGCTCAATTGAGGAAATCCGGGCAGGGTCCCAAGATCGAGAAGCGCCAATCCGCTGGTCGTCGCTCGGACCGCATGGAACAGATTGGTCGCGGATGGATTGAACCGCGCCGACGCCGCGATGTAGGCAGCGTCCGGCGTGATCGCCGACGCGACGACCTCGTCGGTGGAATCCGTGACGCCGGCCGCCAACGGCGGCAGCGGCGTGATGCCGCCTGTCGACGTCCACAAGAACGGCGTGTCGTTCACGCCGCCGACAGCCGACGAGCCCCCGACGGCGTAGAGCACGTTGCCGATCCTTGCGGTATCGCGCACCTCGCTCTGGACGATTCCACCCGGGAGGTCCCCGACTCCGAAGAATTTGACCTGGGCGTCAGCGATGAGCGGTGCCAGCGACAGCACTCCGGCGAAACATACAGGCAGGAACGAGTACGTCTTTTTCATCGCGGACCTCCGTCGAGTGGAGTCGTCTTGTTGCGATGCGCTCGGTTTCCGGGCGATTTCCTCGCGTTCAGAGCGCCCGGCTCGTCACCGCGGGGGGCCAAAATTGTAAGGACAATCGCGACAGGAATGCAAGCGGCGGGCGCGTTTCGGCGGTGCGCGGCCGAAGCCGCAGTGACCGGACACCGGCGCTTGAGGAAGTCGAAGCAAACGGTAAAAGTAAGCCACAATGCGTCAACCGAAACTCCTTCAGGCGACGCGGATGCGCGTGTCAGTCCAGGCAACCTAGGTGGTCGACCCAACCGTATTCGCGTTCGCGGTCCTTGCCGTCCTGGCCACGCCCGGGCCGACGAACACGCTCATGGCGGTCGCTGGTGCCACGCTGGGAATATTGAGGGGATTGAAACTGATTCCCGCGGAGGTTGCGGGATACCTTGCGTCCATCTCCATCCTCACGTTCATCTTCCATCCGTTCGTGGCTGCGTTTCCATTCGCAGCCGCGGTGTTGCGAGTCGGATGCGGTCTCTACCTCGCGGTCCTGGCGCTGAACATGTGGCGGACTTCAGCCAGCGAAGCGGGTCAAGCCGATCTTGTGGATTTCCCACGGGTATTCACGACCACGCTGCTCAATCCGAAGTCGCTGATCTTCGCATTCCAGATCTTTCCAACCGGTGGCCCCCGGCTGGTCTTGGCGTCTTTTGGAACCTTTGCCGTCATCTGCACGGCGGCCGCGACAATGTGGATCTGCCTCGGGGCAATGCTTGGATCGAGGACCAAGGCGTTTGTGTCTGACGCGGGGATACGTCGCGTCACCGCGATTGTGCTGGGCCTGTTTGCCGTCATGTTCTTCGTCAGCACAGTCGCGACATGACGCCAGCCCGCCACGAACAGCTCAAGTGGGCGAAACATGGCGCTGCAGAAACAGCGTCAACGCGAATAGCGCCAGCGCAAGCACCGCAACCGATGGCCGACCGGCGGCCGCCAACACCAGCGCATCCCACAGGCAAATCCCCGCGAGCAAACCGCCAATCGCACGGGGCACGTCGCCAGGCCGCCGTCGCCGCAGGAACGACAGCGAATACAGCACCCAGGCCAGGAACAGCAACCCGATGCCGGCCGTGAAGGCGTCGTTCAGCGACGCCTGAAGGCCCCAGAGCATGGGTATCGCGACGAGCGACAGCGGCCACAAATTCGCTACGCGGTTCAGGTGCTCCTGCCTGGCGATGTAGGTGAGTCCGATCAGGTAGCAAAGCAGCAGAAAGCCCATCAGGAAAACGCGATTCGGCGGATCGACCGCGAATACGTAGCCTGCCGCCACGTACACGAGCATGCGGCAGAGCCCCATCACGATCGGGCTCAGCGCATTTTGCTTGTGGTGCCAATCGTAGAACACGATCGCTGCGCCGAGCACGACCCCTGCAGCCGCGGGGCGCCAGCCCGTTCCGCCCGCAAATCCGTAGCCCACCCAGGCCAACAGCGCGACGCCCAGCGCAAGCATGGCGAAGCCGGCGCCGAAGACCGTTGCCGCCGCCACCTCTCCCGACGGAATCGGCCGCTCTGGCCGGTATTGCGTGTCGAACTCCCGGTCGAACGCATCGTTCAGGAACATCCCGGCGATGTAACACAGCGATAGTGCGAGCAGGAGCCACGGCAACCGGGGATCGCCCGTTGCGCCCCCTGCCAGGACAACGCCAGCCAGGGTGTTCGTCCAGACCGTGGGCAGGTTGGAGACCCGGCCGAGCGTGAGGGCGACCCGCCAGTTCACCCGAGTTCTTTCCGCACCCAAAGCAGTTCGCGCGCAATCGCTTCGTCGATAGGGACATCGCGCGCGTGCGCCGGCAACACGGACCACGTATAGGTCTCGACTTCGAGATGCGGCGTCCGCATCTTTTGCCGATGCGAGGCCAGCGCCGCTTTGACAAACGACTGCGTGGACAGGAATCCGTCGAGTTCCTCCACGTACACGGGAACGTGGAAATGCACGCGCCATTCGCAATTGCCCCGGCGCCAGCGGTCCGCTGCGCAGGCGGCATCGATGTCGACATAGCGTTGCAGCGCGCCGGAGGCACGTTCGACGACCTGGTGCAGGTACACGCCGTCGTCGAAGTTCTGCAGTGCCGCCACTGAGTCCGCGGTAACGCGAGAGATGCGCAGTCCCGCGGTCACCTGGATCTTCGCGATCGAAATGTCCGCCCCGGCCAGCGCATCCAGGCTTTCCGCCGGATCCTCGAACTCGACCGCCGCGTGGCACAGATCAAGGCACGCGCCGAGATGGCGATGCAACGCGGCGTCGGCCTCGGACAACGAGAGTCCGGCAATGGCGGCAAGGGTCGCGGCCGCGCGCTCCGAATGGAGATGGGCGCGAAAAAACTCGACGGTCTCCGCGACCGTTTCGAGCATGCAGCAGGGCTCAGGCTCGAGCGCAAGCACGACGGTTCGTCCCGTCCTTCGTTCAAGGTCGAAAAGATGGGCGACCTGCCGGATCAGCAGTTCCGCGATCCGGGCCTTGGCGTGCGGCGTGGCCGCGTTGGTCTTGAAGGCCCCCGGCACCGTGCTGATGCTGCCTTGGTGGTCGCCTCCCGAAGGCAATAGAGCAGCCAGCAGGTCCGCCAGCACATTGGTGTAGTGGAGCCTGGCCTCCTCCCGCCAGTCCGGCAGGTAGACGGCTTCCTTGACGCGGGTACCGTGAAAAGGTCCGTAGGGAAAACCGTTGATCGTAAAGACGTAGAGATCGTTCCGACGAAGAAAGTCGATGAACTGCGCAAGGGCCTCGGGCTCGCTCAGCGTTCGCGCCGCCATGGCCGAGAGCCGCAATCCGACGCCGAACGGCGCGTCGGGGCAGACCCGGCGCTTGACCTGCGGCAGATAGCGCGTGAGGTTGCCGCGAATCTCGTCCCAGGACTCGCCCGGGTGGATGTTCGTGCAGTAGCTCAAGTGGCTGTCGCCGACCCTCACGGACCTGCCCCCGAAAGCGAAGCACGTCGCGATGCGCCGAGCCGTTGCCACCCCGCAGTCGCCAGGCCGCGCGTGCTGCGCCGCAAGCCTTCGGCTGCCCCGCTCATGCAGCGCCCAATGCCGTCCGATCGAGATCGCATTCGAGCTGCATGTAGGCGCAGCGATGGCACATGAAGCCTTCCGAGACCGCAAGGCCGTGGCGCCGGCGTATCTCCTGGTAGCCGGCGCTCAGCGTTTCAAAATAGCTGCGGATGCGCGTGTGGTAGTCCTTCCGGTCGCGGCCGCCCACCGGCCAGACGAGCGAATAAATGGGGATGATGCCGCGACGGCAGAGGTCTTCCGCGCCCTGGAGCGCGATGCTTGCAGCCTCTTCCCATTCCAGGCCGTGCTCGGGTTCGAGTTCGATGCCCGCAACCATCGCCGAGTAGACGTTGCCGCGCCCCCAAAGGCGAACGGCGGTCTCGAGCGCCTCGATCCAGCGGTGATAACCGACGAAGCGATTCTTGCCGGGACACACCTTCGCGAACAGCGGCTCCGACCACATCTCGAGGTTGAAGCACACGTGCGAAACGAGCTGCTCGGCATGGAACTGCTCGATGCAGTCGTCGGGGATCGCTCCGGAGCCCAGCGCGACGGGTATGCCGCGGGTGTTGGCCCGCTTGACGAAGCGCGCAAGCTGCAGGAACCGTTCGCCCTCCTTGCGCCCGTCGGTGAGCGATCCGCCAACGAGGTAGATGTGGCGGATTTCCGTCTGGTTGATCACGGCCTCGAGCGCCTCGCGCATCCGTTCGAGCGTGGGCGGCGGAATTTCGACCAGCCCGGGCTTCTGGCCAAGGTGCGCGGTACGCTCGTCCGGCGCGCCGTAGGCGCAGAACGTGCAGCGCATCGACACGCCGTCGTGCTTGTGCAGGAAGTACTCGCAGCCCGGCGCGACGTTGATCACCAGCATGTCGCCGTGAGTCGTGACGCCGGCCTGCGGGAATGGCAGGCCGTCCGCCGTCTTCTGCGTCATCCAGGGTTGCAGCGGCTCGAACTCGATCGGTACGGTACGACCGCTCCGATCGTCGACCAGCCGGTAGCCTTGCTGCCGGTCCCCTTCCACGTGCCACGGCGAATCGCCGCTGCCGAGAATGCGGATTTCGGTCCCATCCTCCGTGTTGATGAGATAGGGGATCGTTGCCGTACCCTTTCCGGTCGGGTCGTGCTCGCCCGCCTTGAACCGGTAAGGGTAGTAGTTGGGCATCGAGTGCCTCGCGGCCAGGCCGAGCGACTCCGTGTAGCGAATGCCCTCGCACATGACCTGGACCTTCAACGCCGGCGAGCCGGTGAGTGCGCTCATTGTGTCAATCCCTTTCCGTTCGCGAGCGGCGGGCGAGAAGAATCGGCACCCGCATCTCTCCCGCCGCACATCTGATATCGTGCCGAAATCATGCCATGTCCTCTCCCGCGCTGCACCTTTTCCGGCGAGTCGCGGAAGGTCCGGCGTGGCGCATGACAAGCACGGCAATGAAGGAGGTTGACTACATGTTGTTCCTGCTGACCAATCGAGCCCGACCAAACCTGACCGCCGCGGAATATGGCGAACTTGCAACCCTCGCGAAGGCGTTCTATGCGTCGATTCCAGCCAATGTCCGGATACGCGGGGAATGGATCGCCGCGGACCAGTCGCACAATTACACGCTGCTTGAAGCGCCCGACATCGAAACGGTGCGCCGCATCCAGGCGCCTTTCGAGCGGTTTACCGAAACGGTGATCGTGCAGGTGAATCCCATTTCGGGATGGACCGCGTCATGATGCCAGGAGATATAATCGGCGCGTGACGACACGATGGCTTGCATTCGCAGTCGCGGCCGTTCTTGCGGTCGGCGCCGGCAGCTGGCTGCTTCGGAATCTGGCACCGGGAGGCAGCGCGCCTTCGTCCTCGAACGCGGCAGCGCCGATCGGCGATACGCCGTCGCGCGACCGCACGGTCGACCCCAACCGCAGCGATCCGACGCGCGTGCCCGGCGCGTACCTTCCCCAAGTCGCAAACGCAGCTGCGCCCGTCACGTCCGGAGACCGCTTCAAACTGGTCGGCGTCGTGGCGCCCCGGGAGTCGGTGCCCGGCAGTCAATGGGTTGCGCTCATCGCCGTGGACGGCGAGCAAGCGCGCGCGTTCAGCATCGGTGCCACGATCGAAGGCGACATCGTGCTGCGGGATGTTTCCGCGCGGGGAGCCATAATCGGGCCGCGCGAGGGCAGCGTCGCGATGGCGCTCGACGCATTGCCTGCGCCAGCCACCGGGATGGCCCAGGCGCCGGCATCGGGACTCGATTCGCCGGATGCCGCAACGTTTCCCCGGTCGAAATACATGCCGCTTCAGCCGCAGCCCATGCCCGAGCCGGAGAATCGTGTCGACAGGCCACCGGAGTCCGACGACGGCCGCTGGAGACCATCGAGCGGGAACTGAGGCGCCGGGAGCACGGTGGTCAGTTACCGCCGTCTCGGCCTTCCAGACGGTCGCAGGCCGACCGCACGCCACCGTCGCATGCGCGCCTTAAGTAGGTGCGGCCCCTTTCCGCGTCAACCGCAATCCCATCGCCTTTTTGCAGCATCGCGCCGAGATCGGCGCAGGCTTGCCACGACTTCAGGTCACATGCGCGTTCGAGCGCCGAGATGGCGCGCGGGGGGTCTCTGGTTGCGCCGTTGCCGGTGAAGTAGATGCTCGCGAGGCGGCTGCACGCGTCGGCCCATCCTTGTTGGCACGCCCGGTCAAACAGATCCGGAGCGGCAAGCTTGTCGAGCGTACCCTGCCCTTCCTGAAGCAATATCGGGTAGTCGGCTGGCTGCGGTTGCGAGCGCTGATACCCGGGTGAGCCAGCCGCGCCTGCACCGGATTGCGAGGCACCGCGGTTCGCGCATCCCGCGGGCGTGCCCATCGAACACGCGGCCGCGAACGCCTCCTGCGGCCGTATGATCTCCTTGGCGCGGCCCGAAGCCTCGAGGATACCCAATTCGTTGCAAGCCCAGCCCGATCCTTGCCTGCAGTACTGCGCCTCCAGCTTGGAAAGCACGGTGCAGGCGTTGCGTCGATCTTCGACGCAGGCCTGCTCCCAGAAAGGCAGCCAGCGCCGCGGCCGGTACGACGCCATTGGATCGCTGACTATTACGAAGGCGACGGCCCAGATCGACATGTACGCGAGATTGCGCTGGCGCGGCGTGAACGAGGTCCCGAGCCTTGCCGGGTCGAAAGGCCGCAGAAATCGGGATTTCGCCGCCGCGTCGATCATCTGGATGGTCATGTTCATCAGCGGCACGGCCAGCAGCTTGTCATAGAACGTGGGGGCCCCGATTTGTCCCAGCAGGCCGAACAGGGCAACGACCCCCAGGCCGTAGACCACGCCGAAGATGATGCGTCCAAGCTCGGTGCGCGGTGACGTCGACGGATCGGTGAACAACAGGTGCATGCCCAGGAATACCGCCGCCGGCATGAACGCATCGACGAAATAGTAGGTGCCGAAAACCCAGTAGTAGCCAAGGCCGAATCCGAACACCGACAGGACCGCGGACATGGTCATGGTGGTGACACCGAAAAGGAACTGCCCTGGCAAGCCGATGAGGAAGATGAACGGCCGGATATACGGCGGCAGTTCGAAGGTCTGCGCGATCTCCTGGCCCCAGGTGATCCCGGTCGTGCCGGTGAGGATCAGCACAAGCGAAAACAGGCCGAGCGGAAACGACGAGGGGTTGAAGATGTGCGCGCGCCTCCCGTCCTTTTCCCAGGTGATGAAGGCCTTGGCAAGGAAACCCACGGCAATCATCAGGAACTGCAGGTAGAACCAGTCCGGTTTGAACCAGAGGAAGAGGTTGATGCTGAAGATGATCGGAAACGGACCGAATCCGAGCGTGTACTTCTGGCCGCGCGACCAGGACAGCATCATGTCAAATGCGTACGCGAAGAGGAGCTGCGCCGCGATCAGGTGCAGCGAGTTGTAGACTTCGCGCCAATACCAGCCCCAATACAACATGACCGAGAACTGGGCGCAGGCTTGAAGGTAATGCTGCTTGCGCAGCACGACCTCCAGTTCGACTGTCCGGTGCCGGGGACCGGCAATGTAGAAGAACAGGCCCGTCCACACGGCGATGAAGCCCGCCGCGCCCAGCATCGACCGCGCAAGCATGGCGTGCTGTTGCACCGACGGCAGCGCGCACAACGCCGCCAGGGCCCCGGCAAGGGCCAGCGGCAAGGCCAATGCGAGCTTTGAACGCAATACCTCGCCGGCGGTGGACGCCAATGGCGGTTCGCGCGTCGCCGCCGCGGGCCCCGGTTTGCGGGACGCTGTCGCGCCGCTGGTCACGCTGGGACTCCGGCGGGAGACGGCGCGAAGTTCAAGTCCTGAAGGCCCATGAACGTGTAAAACACGGGTTGGCTCGGACAGCGCCGCAAAAGGAAAAGGCAGAAGGTGAGTGGCAATCGCTGCCCGCCCACGTTCTGCCTTCAGATTTCAGGCGCGCTTGACGTCAGCCCGCCCGAAAGCAAAGCTGGTTTACGCTGCCTGCCTGCGACGGCGGATGGCCAACGCTCCGAGCGCGGTGGCCACGAGCAGAATCGATCCAGGCTCGGGGACGGTGCTGCAGGGCGCTCCGGTGCTGCTCACGCAGACCTGGCCATTCCGCGTTTCGACGCCGTCCAATGTTGCCGTGCCGTCCCAGTTGGACAGAACGACATCCGCCAGCGATAGCGGGCTGAGGCCGTCCGCCAATCCGGTAAAGCTCACCGTTGCGAGTCTGAACCCCGAACCCTCGGACGCGGCGAGATCTGCCTCGGTCATGCCGGCATCGGCAACAAAGAACAGATCGAGGTGGAGAACGCCAATGCCGGTGAACCCTGCGCTCAGGTCCAGGGGAGCCGCTCCCATCTTGACATCCGGATCATTCGCGAAACTCAGCCCCGAGAGGATCGCATTGTTGTAATTGAGGATCAGCGAAAAGCCTCCCGTGGGATCGGTCAGGCCGCTGACGATGATGTCGATCGTGGCGGTACCTCCGACGCCGATGGTCTGGTTCACAGGGCTGATGCTGACGATAGGCGTGGCCATCGCCGGGGACATCAGCACGCCTGCCGCCAGCCCCAGGGCCGCCAGCATGTGCAACGTCCGGCTGATCGTTTTCATATCGCAATTCTCCGCTTGAGTGATGGACTCGTTGTCAATCCTTGGCGCAACAAAAACAGCAGCGCGGCTCGCTTCCCTGTCGGAGCCCCCGATGCGTGGGCATCGGGGGACGAAACAACAATGCGGCTATCGACCATCAGGGCGGGGTCAGCCTGAGCTGGCAATACCGAACGTCGGCCACGTTGATGACGCCGTCGCCGTTCGCATCGTAGGGGTCGGTCGGACCGGTGGATGCCTGGCCGTTCTTGGCGCGGATCAACAGAAGGTCGGCATTCGTCACCTTGCCGTCATTGTTGACGTCGCACGCCAGACCCCAGATCTTGGTCACGATGTTCGAGGTCAGCGTCGAGGCGCCCGCCACGATGGAAGCCTGGATCGTGTCCGTGCCCGCACCGCCGTCGTCGTGGTACGTGAAGCTCACCTTGCCGTCGGCACCGGTCGTGCCACTGCCCGTCTTGCCGGCATTGGGACCGGTCAGGACCTTGAAGGTGACCGTCACGCCGGGGACCGGCGCACCGTTGGCGGCCTGCGTGAACGCCGTGACGGTGTGATCGGTGCCAACCGGATTCGTCGCCGTCGCCGGACTCAGACCCACGGTGGAGAACAGGCCCGGGTCAGGCGCGACCAGTGATACCGGCGAAAGAATCAGTTCGGCGATTGCAGCAGTCAATGAACTTCCGTCGGCGCAGCAGGAGAAGTGCAGTGGGCTCCAATTGCCCCCGCCGGTGTTTGTCGGCGACGTCTGGTTGGCAACCAGCCAGTCCTGGTAATCGGCGTACCAGTCATTCGCAGGCAGCGCGCCCGGTCCGGCAGGTCGCCCGACATTGGGCAACGTCACGATGCCCTGGAGCTTCAGGCCCTTGAAGTTGTTGAACATCGCATAGCCACAACCCTTGTTGCCACCGCCCCCGTTGCAATTGGCGTAATTGCCACCGATGCCACCGGAGCCGGGCCACCAGCCATTGATATAGCTCGCCACCGCGGCGACGTTCGCGGGCGTACCAGAGGGATTGCCGAGCAGGAACAGGCCGAGAAGGCCGGTGCCGCCTTTGGCCGGGCTCCCGATGCCGCTGAAATCTCCAGCGGGGTTGCAATCGGCGTTGTAGTCGAACGATCCGTTGGTGTTCTGGCCGCAATTGAATCCAAATGCATATTCGGTCTTGGCAAAGGCTGGCACCGTCGCACCGGCGGCGGCCGCATCCAGCAGCGCGAGCGTGGTCCACCCCATCGTGGACCCGTCCTGGACCGTGGAGTTGAATCCGTAGTACCAGCCGCCCCGTCCGGTGCCACTGTCGTTTTGACCCCAGACCATGGCGTTGAGCGTGCGCTGCAAAATCTCGCCGTAGGTCTTGCCGTTGGTATAGCCGGCGACTTCGGTGTTGACCTGGGCCAGCGCGCCGCTCCCGGCAAGGCTCAGGATGGCCATCGCGGTGGTGTAACCCTGATCGCCTGGCGGCGCCAGACCGACGCAGTCCGCATAGATAACGCACGGATTATTGCCGGCCGGCGTGATGCCCATCGCCACCTGCCCAAGGGTGCTGATCACGTAATTGAGACCTCGGCGAACGATGTACTTCTCGTAGATACCCGTCGGCGCGACGTTGGCGGTTATCTTGTAACCCTGGTTTTCGAATGCCAGCACGACCAGTGACGTGTCGGCGTACGTGAACCCGCTGTTGTTCCATGAGGTCGTCGTTCCGGCCGGAAAATTGGCGGCGCGACTCAGCTGGGCGGTCCAAAGGAAGCGCAGGCCATCCTGGATGGCCATGTTGATGCCCAGATTGCGATTGTTGGCGCCCGCGGCTCCACCATCGGCGAAGGCGGTCGGGTCGAACACTTGAATGGCCACCGTGGCGACTTCCACGCCGACCGTCAGCTTGGCCGTATAGGTGCCTTGGACGGTGTATTGATGCGTGGTAGCGACGTACGATCGATCAAAACCCGTGCAGTTCACGGTCGGCGCTCCATCGCCGAAGTCCATCGTGCAGGGCGTGGCGGCTGCCTGGTCGTGGACGCCCCAGACGACCAAAGGGGCGGTCGTCCGCGCGTCGCGCTTGGGCATCATCAGCGTCTCGGCCCAAGCCGTGGACGCCATGGCCGCGATCACGATCGTGACCATGGCCAGCGTCACGTCCTTGAACAGGCGTGGGAAAAGACGGGAAAGCACCCCGCCGATGCCCGCACCCAACGACACTCTCCTGGTAACGCTGGTCATCACACTGTCCCTCCTGCCAATGAATCCTGTAGACACTGCGCCCCCCCGGGCGCCGTACCACGAAACGAAAAACCGCACGCACGTCGACTAAGAATCACGCGCGTTCGGCAGGGAACGACCCCCGGAACGCGCACTGCACACCGATTCGAGCACGGCAAAACCACCGAACCCTTCAATCGGCGTACCAACCCGACCACTAGTCAGCAACTTTCATACCGCACGGTGAATTCTCATAAGAACCAGCACCTTAGCGCGTGCAGGCCTTTGGAGTGGCGCGGTCGTTGTAAAAAATGTCGACGGGCCAACGAGCCGCGTCGATCGAACATGGGAGGCTCGCGCGGCGTCCGCATGGCGATTCAGGTACCGCAAAGACCCTGAATCAGAATCAGGAATCGACGGCCCTCCACCTGCATCATGTTTAACGCAGCCGACCACGCGCCGGGTTTCCGGACACATTGTTCCGGACGACAGGCGATTCGCTGTAAAGAATCTCAACAGACCGGGCAAGCCCGGTTCGACAACGCGTTCGTCGATTCGCGGACGCACCAGGATGTATCAGTTCCAACGAGATCCTTCGCCCACCCAGGGGCGTTCTCGTTTCCCCTTCCAAATGCGCGTCGCACGCCGCCTTGTAACGTAGCATTGCCACGTGCACTACCGTCCATCCCTCTACATCCGCCTGATCCTCACGCTGCTCGGCCCGCTGCTCATCGCGATGGCCGCGGCGTGGGCAATCGGCGTAGGCATCGTAACCAGTGCCCTGGAGCAGCGACTGGAGAGTCAATTGCGCAATGCTGCCACCGTCATGGCGACCAGTGGCATCCCATACACCCCCGAGGTTCTGCGACGGCTGGCGTCGGTTCAGCAGTCGGATTTCGTGCTGCTCGATCATGCGGGCAAGGTTGTCGTGACGACGTCGGGCAAAGTCGGCGACGCGATCAGCGCGTCGCTGGCCGAGCGCCAGCCCTGGTCGAACACCGAGACGCGAAGGCTCGAAGCACCGGTGCGAAGCATAGCCGTTTACCAGTCGATCGACGCAAGCGAGGAGCCTCGCTATTCGGCCCTCGTTGCCGTCGCACCGCTGGGCGACGCCGCGGCGGCGGCCAGGAGCGCGGCGCGGTGGCTCGGGCTCGCCATGCTTGCGGCAACCGCGGTTCTTGGCGCCGTCCTGCTCGCGCTCGTGCGGAACATTACTCGTCCGCTCGCCCAGCTATCGGCCTTTGCCGATCGAATCGCCGCCGGCGAACGCGAGCACCGCACCGAGCTGCCGCGTGCCGACGAGATAGGCGCGCTGGGCGAAGCGCTGAACACCATGATGCTGCGTCTCGCCGATTACGAATCGCGCCTGGCGTCGCGCAGCCGAATGTCGGCCCTGGGCGAGATGTCGGCGCGGCTCGCTCACGAGATCCGCAATCCGCTCACCGGACTGAAGTTGCATCTCCAGTTGCTGGCGGAGCGCGTCGACGGACAAGAGTCGGGCCGAGTCGGTCGACTGCTGACGGAGGTCCAGCGTCTCGAATTGCTCGTGTCTTCCACGCTCCTGCTCGGTGGGGAGCAGCGGCTGGACATCGCACTTTGCCGCGTCCGCCCGCTGATTGCCGAGGTCCTCGACCTGATGGGGCCATCCCTCGCGCACGTGGGCATCCGCGTCGACAGCCGATGCGACGAAGGACTGCAGGCACCCGTCGATTGCGGGCGCGTGCGTCAAGCCCTGCTCAATCTGATTGTCAACGCGGCGGATGCGATGCCTGAAGGTGGCGCACTTCGGATCAGTGCCGGCCATGACGCGGCGACCTCCCAGGTGTGGATATCGGTCGAGGACTCCGGTCCCGGGGTGGCCGAAGAAGTTCGAGTCCGGCTGGGCGACTCCGCCGTCAGCACCAAGCCGTTCGGTCTGGGGCTGGGCATGACGGTCTGCCGGGAGGTCGCTGCGGCCCACGGCGGCGAATTGCGCATCGAGCGAAGCGGCGAGCTCGGCGGCGCTTGCTTCGTGCTGGCGTTTCCGCTATCCCTAGCGCCTTCAACCCCCGGTAGGGACGACTGACACGATGGCCAGGATTCTCGTCGCCGACGACGAAAGATCCATCTGCGACGCTTTCAGCCTGCTGCTGGAGGCCGAGGGGCACACGCCGCTCATCGCGTCGACCGGCGAGGGCGCGATACGCCTGGTGCGCACGGCGCGCCCCGACCTCGTTTTCGTCGACGTGCGCATGCCCGGCATGGACGGCCTGGCGGTGCTCAAGGAGATTCGCCGGGCCAATCCCGCGTTGCCGGTGGTCGTGATGACGGCGTACGGCACGCTGGAGACCGCGGCGGAAGCGCTGCGCAACGAGGCATTCGACTATCTCGGCAAACCGCTGGACCTGGGGCAGATCCGGCAGGTGTTGCGGCGTGCGCTGCACTCGCCGGCACCGGAATCGCAGACGACGAGCGTGCCGAGCGGCGCAGATGCCGGGCCGCGGCCGACGCTGGTCGGGCAAAGCGCCCCGATGCAGGAACTTTTCAAGCTGATCGTGATGCTTGCCGACAACGACCTGACCGCGCTCGTGCAGGGAGAGAGCGGCGTCGGCAAGGAATTGGTGGCGCGCGCGATACACGAATCGGGTTCGCGCGCCGCGGAACCGTTCGTCGCGATCAACTGCGCCGCCATACCGGAGCAACTCATCGAATCCGAGCTCTTCGGACATGAGCGCGGCGCGTTCACCGACGCCAAGTCAGTGCGCACGGGGAGATTCGAGGCGGCCGGGCAGGGAACGTTGTTCCTCGACGAAATTTCGGAACTTCCGCTGCACCTGCAGAGCAAATTGCTGCGTGTGCTGCAGGAACGCAGCTTCGAGCGGGTGGGCGGACTTGCGCCGGTGCCGTTCCGCGCGCGCCTCGTGTGCGCATCCAATCGCGATCTCGCGTCGGCCGTGGCGGCCGGCACCTTCCGCGAGGACCTCTACCACCGCGTCAATATCGTGACCCTGCACGTGCCTCCATTGCGGGAACGCAGGGAAGACATTCCGGAGCTGGTCCAGGCGCTCGTCCAGCGGGCGAACCGCGAGGTCGGCAAGGCGATAACTTCGGTCGAGCAGGCGGTGCTGGAGAGCCTCAAGACCCGCGACTGGCGCGGCAACGTGCGCGAACTCGAACATGTCATCAAGCGATCGCTGCTGGTTGCCCACGGTCCGGTGCTGACGGTCCACGATCTTGACTTCGATCCGGAAAATTCCGCCCCCACGGTCGATGGCGGATCCGGCCTGGACGGCCTCCTGGGGGCGATTGAGGCGAATGCAGCCAGGCTGGTCGACGCGGCGGTTCGCGGCGGCATTGACCTCCCCGTGCACGACCTGGCCGTCGGCCGGCTGGAGGACGCGCTGATTCGCAACGCGCTCAAGCTGACCGCCGGAAATCAGGTCGCCGCCGCCCGGCTGCTGGGCATCAGCCGGAGCACGTTGCGCTCGAAACTCCAGGGATGAACTGACCGGAATTCGGTCAACGGCCTGGCAGATTTCGGTCAAATCGGCTTTTTCTCAGCGCCGACAAGGGCTTGGAGCCCCCATCCTCCAAGAACATTGATGGTCCGCTGGATTGCAATTGCGCATTCAGGCCCAGGTCGCCTTCTTGCGGCATCGGCGTGACGTCGGCGTAACCGCCTGAAAAATCTCGTCTTCCGGCGACGGTTCCATGAATCCAGGAACCGGCACGTGATTTGCTCCAACTCGGATGCAAGGCATCCCGCCATGGGTGCTCCCTGCCAGCCGTCCCCCCGGATGATGCGGTTGGCTGGATTTGTCGGCGCGCGGTCCCTCCCGCGCCGGATGTAGGCGGAAAAACGAGCCGTGGCCGGTCGCGTACGCGATCGGCCACGGTGACCGTCCGCCAGGATTGCTGAACAGGACGCCGGAAATCCTTCTGTGCGTCGGGCGCGAGGGACTGAAGATGTTGTCTGGCCGGGGATCCTGCACTTCCATTGGCAATTCGAGTGCCCATCCGGCCACCCTGCGCGGTGAACTGCCTGCGGCCGGGAGCGCGTCGTGAAACGAACGCTGGTGCTGGACGTCGTCGGGATGACCCCGGCGCTGCTCGAGCACGCTCCCAACCTGAAAGCACTCGCGGCGCGCGGCGGGCTGCGATCGCTGACGACCGTGACGCCCGCGGTCACGACCACGGTGCAATCGACCTTCGTCACTGGTGCGCCGCCAAGCGAGCACGGCATCGTCGGCAACGGTTGGTATTTCCGCGACCTTTCAGAGATCTGGTTCTGGCGCCAGTCCAACCACCTGGTGGGTGGCGAGAAGGTCTGGGATGCCGCGAAGCGGCGCGATCCGTCGTTCACGTGCGCCAAGCTCTTCTGGTGGTACAACATGTATTCGTCGGCAGACATCTCGGTCACGCCACGCCCGATGTACACGGCCGACGGTCGCAAGCTGCCCGACATCTACACTCACCCGGCGGAGCTTCGTGACGAGCTGCAGCGCAACATCGGGCAGTTCCCGCTGTTCCGCTTCTGGGGGCCGACGGCCGACATCGAATCCACCCGCTGGATCGGCCGCAGCGCGGTGCGCGTTTTCGAGCGTCACCGCCCGACGTTGACTCTCGTCTACCTTCCCCACCTCGACTACAACCTACAGCGATTCGGCCCCAACTTCCCCGGCATCGCGCGCGACGTGGCTGCCGTGGACGAGGTTTGCGGCGAGTTGATCGCGGTCGCCGAACGCGGCGGCGCCGAGACCGTGGTCCTGTCCGAGTACGGAATCACCGAGGTCTCCAACCCGATTCATGTGAACAGGGCGCTGCGCCGCGCCGGCTGGCTCCGCGTGCGCGACGAATTGGGGCGCGAGCAACTCGACGCCGGAGCATCCGACGCCTTTGCCGTGGCCGATCACCAGATCGCTCACATATACGTCGCGCGACCGGAACTCGAAGGCGAAGTCGCGCAGCTGCTGCGCAGCTTGCCCGGCGTCGAGCGGGTGCTTGACCAGGAAGGCAAGCGCGCGGCCGGCCTGGATCATCCGCGCTCGGGCGATCTGGTTGCGATATCCGACGCCCGCAGCTGGTTCACCTACTACCACTTCCTCGACGACGAACGCGCGCCCGACTATGCCCGCACGGTCGACATCCACCGCAAGCCCGGTTACGACCCGGTGGAACTCTTCGTGGACCCCGAACTCTCGCTGCCCAAGCTGCGCATCGCGACCCGCCTGGCGCAGAAGTCCATCGGCATGCGCTATCTGATGGACGTCATTTCGCTTGACGCGACGCTTGTGCGAGGTTCGCATGGCCGCCCCACCGAGCGGCCCGACGATGGTCCGCTGTTCATCACTTCGATGCCCGAACTCCTCGGCACCGGTCCGGTTGCGGCCGGCGACGTCAAGGCCCTGCTCCTCGCGCACGTGTTCGGAGCAAAGAACCCTTTGGCCCGGAGAGCGGCATGAAACCCGCGGACCTGCTCGGAACGTGGCTGGCCGCCAGGCTGCCGGAGAGCGCGAGGGCGTGGCTCTCGAAAGGCATCGAGAGTTGCAGGACAGGCATTCCCGATCGCGAGCTCTTCCTGTTGATGAGTGTCGTTTCGAGAAACGTCGGCAAGGCGCCGCTTGCCCTCGCCGACGCCGAACTTCAAGTCGCGTCGGGGAGCCGGCCCGGCTGGGATCCCCGCGACTGGACAATGGACCAGGCCGTGCGCGTGTACCTGCTGTGCGCGAGCACGACGGACGGGGCCGCGATGAGCGAGCGGCTCGATCGGCTTTGCGCAGCGGGCGACATGGGGGAACTGGTTGCGTACTATCGCGGCTTGCCGCTCTACCCCGACCCGCCGCGATACGCGCTGCGGGCGGCGGAGGGAATCCGGTCCAACATGCGCGCGGTGTTCGAGGCGGTGGCGCATCGCAATCCGTATCCGGCGGAACAGCTGAACGAGCCGGCATGGAATCAGCTGGTATTGAAAGCCCTGTTCGTGGGCATTCCGCTGAATCCGATCGTCGGTCTCGACGGTCGGCGGAACGCCGCGCTCGCCCGCATGCTCTGCGACTACGCGCACGAACGATGGGCGGCATCGCGGCCGGTCAGCCCGGAATTGTGGCGCTGCGTCGGGCCGTTCGCGGCGGGCCCGGTGCTCGACGACTTCGCGCGCCTGCTCGAACGCGGCACAGCCGATGAGCAGCGGGCCGCCGTGCTTGCGCTGCGCGAGGCAGCCGATCCCGGCGCGGCACGCCTGCTCGCCTTGCATGCGCAAAGGACAGTCAACCTCGACGTTTCAGGACTGGCCTGGGAACGGCTCGCAACCGCGGGCAACTGACGACAAGGAACCCGGAGAGAAACATGCGATTCATCGATCCGCACATCCACATGAGCGCGCGTACCACGGACGATTACGAGCGCATGGCCGCCGCGGGCATCGTGGCCGTCATCGAGCCGGCATTCTGGCTGGGTCAGCCGCGAACGCAGGTGGGAACCTTCATCGACTATCTTTCGAGTCTCGTCGGCTGGGAGCGCTTCCGGGCGTCGCAGTTCGGCATATGCCACTACTGCACGATCGGACTGAACAGCAAGGAAGCGAACAACGAGGCGCTGGCCGAGCAGGTGATGGATGTGCTGCCGCTCTATCTCGGCAAGGAAGGCGTGGTCGCGGTCGGCGAGATCGGCTACGACGACCAGACCGCGGCCGAGGACAAATACTACCGCGCGCAGCTGCAGCTCGCGCGCGACCTCGGGATGCTGGTGCAGGTCCACACGCCGCACCGCGACAAGAAGCGCGGCACGTCGCGCAGCATGGACGTCGCCATCGAAATGGGAATGGATCCCGGTTCGGTGGTTATCGACCATAACAACGAAGAGACGGTCCAGGAGGTGCTCGATCGCGGCTTCTGGGCCGCCTTCACGCTGTACCCCGAAACCAAGATGGGGAGCGAGCGATTTGTGGAGATCGCGCGGCGCTACGGCTCGACCCGCATATTCATCGACTCGAGCGCCGATTGGGGCAAGTCGGACCCGCTCGCGGTGCCGAAGACTGCCCGGCTGATGCTCGAGCGCGGCATTCCGCGTGCTGTGGTCGAAGCCACCTGCTACTCCAACGCGCTCGCGGCATTCGGTCAAAGCGGCCAGATGAAGGAAGAACATTGGCTAAGCGGCAAGCCGCGCGACGAACGGCTGCTCTACCAGGGCAACTCGGTCTTGCGCGGGCAGCAGCCGCGTGTGGACGATCTTCCCGCCATCCCCGACCGCAACGAGCAGCAGGTGATCAAGTGAGCGCCGGACACATTGGCAGGGAGGCCACGATGAACGTCGAGACCGCCGAGGTCGTGGAATTGACGGCAGCGACCGTCTATCAGCAGGATTTCACGATCCGCTACGACTATCCGGTGTACTTCACCGAGCGCGTGTTCGACCGCGACAACCCCGTCTTCGCGCACGCGCTGTCCCGGAGGGAATCCGGCAAGCGGCATCGCTTTGCCGCCTTCGTCGACGCCAATGTCGCCGCGAGCTGGCCGGCGCTGGTGCATGAGATCGCGGCGTATGCGCAGGCGCACGCCACGACGATGGAACTCGTCGCGCCGCCGGAAGTGGTGCCGGCTGGCGAGCAGGTGAAGAACGACCCGGCACTCGTGACGCGGCTGCAGCAGCGCCTTGGCGATCTGGCCATCGATCGGCATTCGTACGTGGTCGGGATCGGCGGCGGCGCGCTGCTCGACATGATCGGATTCGTCGCCGCCACCACGCACCGGGGCGTGCGCCACATCCGGGTTCCGACAACCGTGCTGGCGCAGAACGATTCCGGCGTCGGGGTGAAGAACGGCATCAACGCGTTCGGCAAGAAGAATTTCCTCGGCTGCTTCGCCCCTCCGCACGCGGTCCTGAACGACTTCGACTTCCTGCGGACGCTGCATCCGCGCGACCGCATCTCAGGCATTGCCGAGGCGGTGAAAGTCTCGCTGATCCGCGACGCGACGTTCTTCGAATGGCTGGAGTCGAATGCGGACGCATTGCGCGAATGCGTCGCGAGTGCCACGTCGCGAATGATTCGCCGCTGTGCGGAACTGCACATGCGGCAGATCGCCCAGGGCGGCGATCCCTTCGAAAGCGGCAGCGGCCGGCCGCTCGACTACGGTCACTGGTCGGCGCACAAGCTCGAGGCGCTCACGGCGCACGAGCTGCGCCACGGCGAGGCGGTGGCGATCGGCGTGACGCTCGACACGCGCTATTCGGTGCTGGCCGGCATGTTGCCTGCCGGCGTCGACGAGCGCGTGCATGCGCTGTTCAGGCGACTCGGGTTCCACCTGTGGCACCCGGCGATGGAGTCGCGCGATGACCGCGGCCGCTTCCTGATACTGGACGGCATCGAGGAATTCCGCGAGCACTTGGGCGGCGAGCTCACGGTGACGATGTTGCGAGGCGTCGGCCGCGGCGAGGAAGTCAACAGCCTCGATCTCGGCCAGATCATGCAGGCCATGACGTGGCTGCGGCGCCGGGAGACCGGGGGATGAGCGCTGCACAGCCGCAACAGCCGGGAACCGCGGCCCCCAATCCGTCATCGATCGTCCGCCTGAGCACGGCGTACTGGGAAAGCCAGACCCTGTTCACTGCGAACCGGTTGCGTCTTTTCGACGTCCTGGCCGCGGGTCCCCGCTCTTCCGAGGAAGTGGCGGCGGAGCTGCATCTCGATCCGCGAAGCACGGCGTTGTTCCTGCGCGCCTGTGTCGGACTGGGATTCCTTCAGGAACGGTCGGGACGGTTCGAGAACTCGCCGGTTTCCGCGGCGTTCCTGGTCACTCGCAGCCCTGCCTTCATGGGCAATGTCATTCGCTACAGCGACCAGCTCTACGGGACCTGGGGCAAGCTCGAGGATGCGCTGCGCTCCGGCCGCCCCGCGCTCCCGGCCGAAACCTACCTGGGCGACGATCCGGTGCGGACGCGCAACTTTGTGCAGGCGATGCACGAACGCGCGCTTGGCATCGCGCGAGCGCTGGTCGGCACCCTGGACCTCCGCGATCGGCGCGCGATGCTGGACGTCGGCGGCGGACCGGGGACCTATTCCGTGCTTCTCACGGAGCGGTTTCCCGGGCTGCGATCCGAGGTTCTCGAACTGCCGGGAGTCGCGGCGGTTGCGCGCGAACTCGTCGCGGCCGCCGGGGCGAGCGACCGCGTGACGCTGAGGGACGGCGACTACCACAGCGCCGAATTTGGCACGGGAAAGGATGTCGTGCTGATGTCGGGGATGTTCCATCGCGAGACCGCGAACGCGTGCCGCGGCCTGATCGAGCGCGCGTCGAATTGCCTCATTTCCGGCGGCCTGCTCGTCGTGAGCGACGTGTTCGCGGACGAAGGCGGGACACACCCCCCATTTGCCGCGATGTTCGGCCTCAACATGATGCTGACCGCGCCGGACGGCGGGGTGCACTCCGATTCGGATGTGAAGCGCTGGATGGCCGATGCCGGATTCGCCGAACTGCGCACCATGGCGCTGCCGCCGCCAATGCCGCACCGGGTCGTGCTGGGGCTCAAGCCATGAGTCGGCGCCGCTGGATGATGGCCGCAACGGCAGCGGCGGCAATCTTCGTCCAGCAGGCATTCGCGCAGGTGGCTGAACCGTCTCCCCCTCCTGTCGGATCCCTCAAGTCGCTGGGGCAGGATCGATACCAGGTCGGGCGCATCGTCGTCGACAAGCGATCGCACAGTTTCACCGTGCCCGGCCGCGTGCACGCGCTCGACAAGCCGCTCGAGTACCTTGCCACCAGTCCGGGCGGCAGGAAGGCCTACGAAGCGCTGCTGGAACTTGACGCCAGCGGCAGCGAATTCAACCTGGCCTGCATCCTGATCGGGCTGGAGCGCGACCCGGCTCTGGCTCTTGCGAAGCCGCCCGATGCAGGAAAGGTGATCGGCCAGCGGGTTGCGATGTCGGTGGCGTGGACGCACGAAGGTCAACGGCGCAAGGTTTCGGCGGCGGAGGCATTGTTCAACGCCGACGCCCGGACAAAGATCGAATCGGTCGAATGGGTCTACATCGGCTCGTTCACGTCGATCGATGGCACCAGGTTTGCGGCCGATTTCACTGGAACGCTGATCAGCTTCATCAGGGATCCCACCGGGATCGTCGAAGCGGTATCCGTCGTCGGCCTCGGGCCCTATGGCTCGATTCGGGGCAGCGCCACGCTCCCGCCCGAAGGATCCGCCGTCGAGCTGATCGTCGAACTGGCGCCGGCGAAAAAATGATCTACGCGCGTTGGGCGATGCTGGCGGTAGCGTCCTTGCTGTTGCTCGCGGCAGTCGGCGCGACCGAGTTGCAGCCGTCCGCATTGCGGACCGCGGTCACGGCGATCATCGGATTGACCGCCCCGCTCTTCTGGCCCGGCAACGCGGCGACGCCAGCGCGCACCGCGCTCCGGATCGCCGCATGGCCGGCCGCCGCCGCGTCCCTGGCTGCGGTCATCCTGCGAATCGCGGGCAAACCCGGACAGTCGCTCGCGCCAATTCTGGCGGCGTGCGGCATGCTTCTGTTGATATTGCTCGTGACGCACGCGGCGACGGCGGGACTCGAGTGGCGATTGCGTAACCAATCGGGAGATGCCGAATCGGCGCGCGAGATGGCGGGCCGCGCCGCAACGCTCGCGCTCGCGTTCGTCGGGTCGTTGCCGCTCTGGCTCGGGACAGCAGCCGAACTGCTCTCCGCCCGCCACCCGTGGATCATCGACACCGTCGTCGGCATCAGCCCGCTCACCCACCTGGCGGTTGCGAGCGGCAACGACCTGCTGCGCAACCAGTGGTTCTATCAGCATTCGAA
>DAOMGB010000060.1:0-22224 GCA_035430095.1 Casimicrobiaceae bacterium
CGAACGTCTTGCTCCAGATCGGCGCGCCCTGCACGCGGACCTTGAGGCCCTTCATTTCCTGGAGATTGCGCACCGGTTTGTTGGCGAAGATGTTGCGCGTACCGCCGCCGGCAAAACCGATAAGCATCACGTCGCCCTTGGCGGACACTTCATCGGCGATGGGCTTCAGCGTGTCCGCCTCGATCACCTTGTTCCAGTGATCGATGTCGCGGAACAGGAACGGCGCGTCGATGAACGGGGCAGCCTTGGCAAACGTCGACATGTGCGCGGGTGACACGATCGCGTAGTCGACCGAGATGCCCTGGTTCATGTAGGCGAAGTAGTCCTTCTCGAGCCCCAGCTCGCTGTTCTTGTGCAGCACGAAATTGACCGGCTTGCCGTAGTACTTGACGGTCAGCTCCTGAAACTTCTCCAGCGCCCTGTTGAACGCATGCCCGTCGTTGAACTGGACTGCGCCGTGCAGCGTGATCGGCGCCTGCGCGCTTGCGCCGAACGTTGCGGCCAGAGCCAACGCCGCCATGCAGCGCAGCGCGCAGCGAATCGAATTTCGCATTGCTTCCTCCTGGGGTCGGATCATCGGGACAACTGGCATGACACCGCTGGCGCCGTTGTGCATCGCGGCCGGCGCTCTGGTCAAGTGGTTAGACCAATTGAACCGCGTTGACTCTGGCATGTCAACGCGAATCCCGTTGTGCTGTGCAGCATAGACCGCGCGAATTTGCCCCCGGAGACCGAGGTGTTTTCCATCCGGGGATGTCTGCCGCCGCCGCTGATATGATTCCCCGGTGAAGAGCCGAACCTACAAGCTGGCCATCGCGTTGGTCGCGGCCGCGATGCACATTGTCGCTCCGGGCGTTGCCTATGCTGGTGCGGCAAAGCAGTTGTCGCCGGGCGACCTGTGTTCCGCCGCGCGACCCGCGCCGCCGGACAAGGTGCGTGGCGGCGCGCCTTTGCCGGCATCGCACGAGCATCACTGCGCGCATGCGCCCTGTTGCGGCGGAGGCGCCGGGAATGCGGCTGCACCACCGCCAACCGACGCCAGCCTTCGGCTCATCGCCGTCGCCTCCGCGGGCAGGTTGGCAACGGTCTCGACCGCTGCGCCGGCCGCGCCTATCAGGGCGGCGCGGCCGCGCGGCCCCCCGCGCCAGTACTGATTCCTCCCGGATTACGGCAGCGCGGACCGCGCGCTGCCATTGCGCTCGTGCGCGGCGGATTCCGCCTGCGCCAACCCTCAAATCGAAAGGCAATTGTCATGACACGTTACAGGCTCGCGTTGCTTGTTTTCGGAACCTTCCTAGGGCTGCTGGCGGGAGCGGCAATCGCCGCCGGCTACGACTTGAAGACGCTGCACATCGATCAGGCATTCACGCGCGCAACGCCGCCGGGCGCGCAGGTCGCCGGCGCATTCCTGACCATCGACAACCGCGGCAGGGACGCGGACCGGCTGGTAGCGGCGTCATCTCCCGTCGCGGGACAGGTGGAAATCCACGAAATGGCCATGGAGGGTGGCGTCATGAAGATGCGCGCCGTCAAGGGCATCGACCTGCCTCCCGGCGCGAAGGTCCAGCTGAAGCCGGGCGGCTATCACGTGATGCTGGAATCGTTGAAGCAGCCGCTCAAGGCGGGTGAATCGATTCCATTGACGCTCACGTTCGAGAAGGCCGGGTCGATCGACATCAAGGTCGGGGTCGAGGCGATGGGCGCGGGCGGACATGTCCATTGACCGCCGAGTCCCTGAGGAGAGACCCGTGAGAATCGCGCGCGTCGTCCTGACGGCGGCCTTGGCCAGTCTGGCTTGCGCAACGAGTGCCGCGATCGCCTGCTCGACCTGCGGTTGCACGCTGAGTTCGGATTGGTCGAGCCAGGGCCTTGCACCTTCGGGGGAAGGCTTTCGATTCGATTTCCGATTCGACTACTTCAACCAGGACCAGCTTCGCTCGGGAACGAAGAAGGTCGATCGAGGAAGCCTCGAAATTCCCAGCGACCGTGAAATCCAGCAATCGACGATCAATCGCAATTACACATTGGGCTTCGATTACAGCCCGAGCCTGGACTGGGGTGTCAACGTGCAGCTGCCCTTCTTCAACCGGTCGCACGCCACGATCGCCGAGGGCGACACGGAAGTCTCGACATCGCACACGCAGAGCATCGGCGACCTCCGCCTCGTCGGACGCTATCTCGGCTTCACCGCGGACCGCGATATCGGGGTGCAGCTGGGAGTGAAGTTCCCGACCGGGAGCTTCGACAATGCCTTCATCTCCGGGCCACAGGAAGGCGAACCGCTCGATCGAGGCTTGCAGCCCGGAACCGGTACCACAGACCTGTTGCTCGGCGCGTTCACCTTCGGTGAACTTGCCGTGGGTTGGGACTGGTTCGCGCAGGCGATGCTGCAGCAGCCCCTCCATTCCCGCGACGGCTTCCGGCCCGGGACGGGTTTCAACGTCAACGGCGGATTCCGCTACGTCGGATTCGAGGGCATCGTTCCATCGCTTCAGGTCAACGTCCGCATCGAAGGGCGCGAGTCCGGGCCAAACGCCGACACCGACAACAGCGGCTCGACACTCGCCTATGTGAGTCCCGGCATCAACTTCACGCTGACCGAGAAGCTGCACGGCTACCTCTTCGCGCAGGTGCCCGTCTACCAGCGAGTCAACGGCCTGCAGATCGAACCGCGCTACACCGTGACAGCGGGCGTCTATTTCACGATGTGATCGCGGCGGGTGTCCGCCAGGTCGGGACTGTTCGCCATGAGATAATTCGCGTCATGGCAGCGGTAAGCCACAACTCCGTTTTGATATCCCCCGCCGGACTCGGCGACGGTTCGGTACGCGCGGGCCACGCCGTGGCAGCGTGGCTTTTCATCTGCTGCGCGCTGGTGTTCGCGATGGTCGTGGTCGGCGGCGTGACGCGCCTCACGCATTCCGGGCTGTCGATCACCGAATGGCAGCCCATCGTCGGCACGCTGCCGCCGATGTCGGCGGCCGACTGGGATTCGGCGTTTTCGAAATATCAGCTGACGCCCGAATACCAGCAGGTGAACAGGGGCATGCAGCTCGCCGAGTTCCAGCGCATTTTCTGGTGGGAATATTTCCATCGTTTGCTGGGGCGCCTGATCGGCGTCGCGTTCCTGGTGCCGTTCTTGTGGTTCCTGGCGAGGAGGAGGATTCCGCCGGGGTATGGCATGCGCTTCGCCGGAATCTTCGCGCTCGGCGCGGCGCAGGGTGCGCTCGGCTGGTACATGGTGCGCAGCGGCCTGGTCGACGATCCGCGCGTATCGCAGTTTCGGCTCACTGCGCATCTGGGTCTCGCGTTCCTGATCTTCGCGGCGATGCTGTGGTGCGCGCTTTCACTGATTTCGCGGTCTTCCGGGAGCCATGCGGCCGCCAAATCCGATTTTTCCGGGACCGGCCGCCTGGCGACAGCCGTCGCGTGCCTTGTTTTCGTGCAGGTTCTCGCCGGGGGCATGGTTGCGGGCATCCACGCCGGCTACGCCTACAACACTTTTCCGTTGATGAACGGCGCGATCGTACCGGCCGAGATCATGATGCTCGATCCATGGTGGAAGAATTTCTCCTACAACATGGCCACCGTGCAGTTCGACCATCGCCTGCTCGCCTGGATTCTTGCCGCGGCAGTCCCGGTGCTGTGGTGGAAAGTGGTACGAAACGCGGATGTGTCGACGGCAGCGCGCGTCGGCGCACACCTGCTGCTTGCGATGCTCGCGGTACAGCTGGCTTTGGGTGTCCTGACGCTAATCCACGTCGTCCCGGTGCCGCTCGCCGCGCTTCATCAGGCGGGCGCCGTGCTCCTGTTCGCTTTGGCCGTCAATCTCGCCCATGCATTGCGCTGAAGACCGCGCGGATTGCGGCGCCCCGCCCGGGTTTCCCCCGGTTTTTCCCTGTTTGCTTCAGCGTGCGATACCGGCGATCATATGCGGCTCCGCGCTTCCGTTCTCACCCGCAGTGACCTGAGGATTGCCATGGCTGCCGAAAACCGCACGCTCGACGAACCGCTGAGCGACGCCGAACTCGACGAACTCGAGAGCTTTCTCGCTTCCGACGCGGTGCCCGAGGATTGCATGGACCTGGAAATGCTCGATGGCTTCCTCGCGGCCATCGTGAGCGGCCCGGAATCGATCCAGCCTTCGGAATGGCTGCCGCAGGTTTGGAGCGACGGCGGCCGCAGCGCGACCCCCGCGTACGGCAACAGCGAGCAGGCGCAGCAGATCATGACGCTGATCCTGCGGCACATGGTCGGCATCCAGCGCACGCTGGCCGAGTCGCCCACGCGCTTCCGGCCGCTCCTCTATTTGCCGGAGGAGAAGAAACCCAGCCAGAAGCCCGCGGAACGCCAGCCGCCCGAAGGCACGGCCTGGTGCGAAGGGTTCATGGCCGGCGTGAAACTGCGAGACGACGAGTGGCAGCCGCTGTACGACGCCGAGGATGCGCGCGACTGGATCTTCCCGATCGAAGCGCTGGCATTCGGCGAACAGGACCCGGAATTCGCCGAGTGGATCGACGACCATGAAAAGCGCGCGAGCCTGGTCGAGGAACTGGCCGTCGCGTCAGTGCTGATATTCCGGTTCTGGCAGGACCGCCGCAAGGCGACGGTCGCCCGCGGCGGCACCGCGCGCCGCACGCTGACCGAGACGGCGCGCAAGTCACGCGAGCGGCTGCACTGATATTCCACGCCGTTGACTGGGGCACGCTCTACGTCGCCAGCGAATGGGCCATTCGCGTGCTGGCGCTGCTCGTCGTCCCGCTGCGCCGGGCGCCAAATGCCGCGCGCGCCTGGCTGTTGCTCATTTTCTTCCTGCCCTGGCCCGGCCTGGTCCTCTATACGCTGATCGGCCGCGCGTACCTGCCGCGCAGGCGGTTCCTGATCCAGAAGCAGATCTACGAGACGATCCGGCGCATCGAGCCACGGGCGTTGTCCGGGGCGGCGACCGCCGCCACCGCCGTGGCCCCGGAACTGCTGCCGGCGCTGCGACTGGCCGAGCAGCTCTCGGAATTCCCCGTCGTCCCGGGCAACCGGTTCGAATTGCTGCCCGTTTACGACGCTGCCATCGACCGGCTCGTCGCCGAGGTGGATGCCGCGCAGCGGTTCGTACACCTGTTGTTCTACATCTTCGAGGACGATGAAACGGGCGCCAAGGTCGCCGCCGCGCTGGTTCGGGCCCGGCGGCGCGGCGTCGTCGTGCGCGTGCTCATGGACGCCATCGGTTCCCGTGGCGGACTGAAAGGCCTGGCCCCCGGCCTGCGCGCGGCCGGCGCGGAGGTCGTGCCGGTAATGCCATTGCGCCTGTGGGGGCCGAATGCGGCGCGGCTGGACCTGCGCAACCACCGCAAGATCGCGATCGTCGACGGCGGCGTCGGCTTCTTCGGCTCGCAGAACATCGTCAGCGCGCACGCCAACCGAGGCATGGTCAACGAGGAAATGCTGGTGCGCGCGACCGGACCGATCGTGCGCCACCTGCACGCAGTGCTGCTCGGCGACCGCTACCTCGAGACCGGCGACCTGCCTCCGGAATCCGACGATCTTTCGCCGGCCGAACGGACGGGCGACCAGGACGGCCTCGCGCAGGTCGTTCCCAGCGGTCCCGGGTACAACGAGGGCACCGCCGAGGCGGTGATGATCGCGCTGATGTACGGTGCCCGGCACCGGGTGGTGCTGACCGCACCTTACGTCATTCCGAGCGAGGCGTTCCTGTCCGCGATGTGCAGCGCGGCGCGACGCGGCGTGGCGGTCGACCTCATCGTGGACCAGGAGTCGAACAAGCCCCTGGTGCAACTCGCGCAGCAGTCCTACTACGACGTCATGCTCAAGGCCGGTGTGCGCATCCAGCGCCACACCGGGAGCTTCCTGCACGCCAAGCACCTGAGCGTGGACGACGAGGTGGCGCTCATCGGATCGTCGAACCTCGACATCCGGTCGTTTGCGCTGAACGCGGAGGTGAGCGTCCTCATCTACGATCGCGCCGTGGTGGCGGACCTGAAGCAGGTGCAGGACGGCTATCTGCGGCATGCGCTCATCGTCACCGGCGAAGAACGCCGTCGACTGCCCTTCGGGCGGCGCGCGCTGGAAAACCTCGCGCGGCTGACCGATTCGCTGCTGTGAACCGGCGGCCTGCGCATCGACAACGGCAAATAGGACGACGGACCCATGGCCAATTCCGAGCCTGAGCGATCCGCCGACGCGGGCTCCGCCGCGGCCGCACGCGACGTGGCGCTCGTGCTCTTTTCGGGTGGCCAGGACTCCGCGACGTGCCTTGCCTGGGCGCTCGATCGCTACGAACATGTCGAGACGATCGGCTTCGACTACGGCCAGCGGCATGCCGTCGAGCTGGCCTGCCGCGCGCCGTTCCTCGACGCGCTTCGCGAGCGCTATCCGGTGTGGTCGCGGCGGTTGGGCGAAGACCATGTCGTGGACCTCGGCCTGGTCAAGGCGCTGGGCGATACGGCGCTCACCAGCGACACCGAAATTGCGATGGGCGAGAACGGCCTGCCCAACACCTTCGTGCCGGGACGCAACCTGCTGTTCTTCACCGTGGCCGCTGCCGTCGCCTATCGCCGCGGGCTGCGCGCGCTGGTGGGCGGCATGTGCGAGACGGATTTCTCGGGATACCCGGACTGCCGCGACGACACGCTGAAGGCGCTGCAGGTCGCGCTCAACCTGGGCATGGATATGCGTTTCGTCATCGAGACGCCACTGATGTGGATCGACAAGGCAGCCACCTGGACGCTCGCCGCGTCGCTGGACGGGCCGGGTTTGGTCGAACTGATCGTCGAATACACGCACACATGCTACGTGGGAGACCGCGGCCACCGCCACTCGTGGGGCTACGGCTGCGGCGAGTGTCCCGCCTGCCGGTTGCGCGCGAACGGCTACGCCGCCTATCGCCGGGCGTCGGTGGACCGGTAGCCGCCGCCGGTCGCGACTCGCACGCCGCCGTGCCGGGTCGACCTCAGCTGCCGTCTTCCGCCAGCGCGCGCTGGATCCGTTCAAGGTCGTAGCCATCGCGGCGGGCCTCGTAGTTTTCGAGCAACTGGACGAGCTCGTCGAAGCGCCGTCCGCCCGGCGTGCCCGGGTCGTGCAGCATGAGCTCTTCCAGTTCGTCGAGCGCGGCGCAATATTGCTTTTCGTCGCGAATGTGCGACGGGTCGAGTAGATGGGTCACAAGGTCCTCCGTGATCGCAATGCGTCACGGATGATCGGCGCAACGGCCTCGAACCCGCCATCGGCCGTTCGGTCGAGCCGGTCGACCGAGCTACTTCGACGACGATGTCAGCGCTTCGGGAATCGCGGCAGGCTCGGCGCCGGCCATCGGCTGCCTGTGCGCGAGCGCGGTCAGCGCGGCCGTCGCGAGCACGAACAGCATGACGGCGCCCAGGGGAAAGTTGTGGAGGCTCCCTGAATCCCGGGCCGAAAGGAACAGCAGCACCGTGATGAGCCCGCGCGGTGCAATCCACAGCAATTGCGCGGCCGCTGCCTGGCGCAGCATCCTGAGGATGAGCCAGCGCGAGCCGTAGACGATGGCGACCCCCGCGCCGGCAATGAGCCAGGCTCTTAGCGACGCGAGTTGCGTGATTTCGGTCCAGTAACCCAGCAGCAGGAAGAAGAAACTCTTCATCGCGAACGTGAGCTCGGCCACCAGCCCCTTGAACTCCTTCAGGGTCTGGTCGTAGCCCTCGCTGTGCAGCGAACGCATCCACTTGTTCCAGCTGATGAGGTGCGGATTGTTGATGAGCAGCCCGCATCCCAGCACCAGGATCAGCGGCGACAGGTGGAGCTGCTTGCCCACCGCGTACAGGCAGATCAGTCCCGCGATCACCGGCAGGAAGCGCACGTGACCTTCGAGCTGGTTGATGAGGTAATAGATCCCGAGCGCTGCGGCCATCGCCGCGGCCAGCGAGATCACGCCGCTCCCTGCCAGGTCCATGGTGAACGACCGGAGCGAGCCGTCCGCGTCAAGCCAGGCGTAGAACACGAGCACGCCCAGGATGTCCGACAGCGATGATTCGTAGATGACGAATTCCCTCGGCTGCGCGGCCAGGCTGCTCGCGGCTGGGATCGCCACGGCGCTGCTGATGACGGCAAATGGAATTGCCGCAAGAACCGCGATCGGCGTTTCGAAGCCGAGCGTGAACTGAAACAGCAGCGCGAACAGGAAGATCGTCACGCAAAAGCCCAGCACCGTGGACGTCGCGGACGACGCGATCAGGCGCAGCCTTTCGCGCGACACCTCGAGGTCGAGGGCGCCTTCCAGTACGATCAGGATCAGGCCGACCGTCCCGATCACGGGCACGATGGGATCCACCCACTTCAGCTGCAGGTCCAGCGAATCCAGCAGTTGCCGGAGCAGGATTCCGGTGCCGATGAGCAGCACCACGGACGGCAGCTTCCAGCGCCGCCCGACGATGTCGAGAAGATACGCGACGAGCAGCAGCGCGGATGCCGCGAGTATGGCCGTGTTGGTCATCGCGGTCTCGCGTGCGTGCTGCCGCTACGGCATCTGGATCTTGCCGCCGCCGGGAAACCCGCCGCCCGCGAGCGCGCTGGCCGCGCCCGCCGGCGGCACGATCAGGCCCGACGACTGCTGCCGGCGCAGTTCCTGCAGTTCGCGCATCGTGCGTTCGATGCCGGCCTTGGCCGCTTCGCCGTAATTCGCGACTGCTTCGGCGAGATCCTTGGCCTCGATGTCGAAGCTGACCGGCAACGCACCCATGTTGGTCATGATCTGCGCATCGCCGGTGTAGATGGTCGCGCGTGCGGTGTCGGGCGAACCGTCCACTTTCACCGGGACCATGAGACGAATGGTGCCGACCTTGCGGTCGGTGATGATTTCTTCGCGATAGAGCGACGCTGCGTCCATCGTCGCTTCGGCGGAACGGGGGTCGGCGGGCATGGCGATCCTTGCGGGTACCTTGGAAACCGCCGATTTTAAGGCATTACCCCGGTCGGCGATAAGCCCGCATTGCTAGGCGTGCGCCATCGATTCCGCAGGCGAGAACACATACGAGTCCATGGCAATCGCTTCCGTCGTGGAATCGGCCAGGAAGCGTTCCGGCGGCTGCGTGTGGTCTCCGGCGGCGCCGTACGCGACGAACAGCGGGAGGAAGTGCTCGTCCGTGGGATGCGCCCGCACGGCTTCGGGCGCGCGGTCGCGATACGCCATGAGCGCCTCGGTGTCGTGCGCCGCCAAAGCCGCCGCGAGCCAATTCGAGAAATTCCTGACGTAGGGCAGCGGCACCGGGCGCCGCATGTTGGCCATCCAGTCGCGCAGGTTGTGCGTCGTGTGGCCGGAGCCGATGATCAGCACGCCCGACGCCGTCAACGGCGCCAGCGCGCGTCCCATTGCGACGTGGTGCGCCGGGCCAAGCAGCGGCTGCACCGAAAGCTGCGCCACCGGAACGTCCGCATCCGGATACATCCAGCGCATCGGCACCCAGGCGCCGTGGTCGAGTCCGCGGCAGCCGTCCACGCCCGCGGCCATCCCCGCCGTCTTCAGCAGCGCCACGCTCTCGGCCGCGAGTTGGGGCGCGCCGGGAGCCGGATAGGTCACCCGATAGAGTTCCGGCGGGAAGCCACCAAAATCGTGGATCGTTTCCGGCTGCGTGTTTCCGGTGAGCATCGGCACCGAAGTTTCCCAGTGCGCCGAAACCATCAGCACCGCGCGCGGGCGCGGCAGCCTCTTGCCGAGCGCGGCCCACGTCGGTCCGGCAACGCCGGGTTCCACCGCGAACATCGGCGATCCGTGCGAAAGGAACAAGGTCGGCATGCGGGTGTTCACGATGTGTGCTCCGTAGATGAACCTATCACGGTGTCCGCTCGTCGATCGCCCGGCGTCCGCGTGCCGGCGCCTGCCGGCAGCGCGAACGGAAGCGATTGCGACATTATGGCGCGAAGCGGCTGCGGTCAGGCCGCGACTGCGACCGGCCTGGCCAGGCCCTCCGCCACCAGCACGGCATGCACGCCGGGTCGCGCGGCAACGCGGGCCTGGAACTGTCGCAACGCGGGCCACGGCGACAGGTCGAACTTGAGCATGCCCGCCCAGTTCACCACCGTGAACAGGTACGCGTCCGCGATCGTGAAGGTGTCGCCCGTCAGGTACGGCTGCGCGGCCAGCGACTCGCTGACGATGTCGAAGCGCTTGGCGAGCGCCGCCTTCTGCTTCTCCCGGGTTGCCTCCGGCGTGTCGGGATACCAGAGCGGGCCGAACTGCTTGTGGATTTCGGTGGCGATGAAGTTGAGCCACTCCATCACGCGATAGCGTTCCATCGAGCCGAATGCGGGCGCCAGCGTGCCGGGCTTGCGGTCCGCGATGTACTGCAGGATCACGGCGACTTCGGACAGGCGCGTGCCGTCGTCCAGTTCGAGCAGGGGAACGTAGCCCTTGGGATTGACCTTGTAGTAGTCCGTTCCGTCGGCAAGCGTGTGCCTTGCGAGGTCGACCTTGACGGCGTCGTGGTCGAGGCCGGCTTCGTTGAGCGCGATGTGCGGAGCCAGCGAGCAGGCGCCCGGGGAGTAATACAGCTTCATGCGGTTTCTCCTGGATTTGCGGGTGAGGTCGCGAAATGACTGCAAAAGTGTTTCGCGTGGACAGAGAGTGAGCCTTGTGGGCTTCAGGATAAATAGTCTATTGAGGGATAGACTATTGCGAAATATGCAACAATATGGCGCATGGACCGTTTCCTGGCCATTGCCGCCTTCGTCAAGGTCGTCGAGACCGGCAGCTTTGCGCGCGCCGCGGAACGGCTGGACACGTCCGTGTCGTCCGTTTCGCGCCACGTTTCGGAACTGGAAGCGCACCTGGATGCCCGCCTGCTAAACCGCACGACGCGGCGGCTGTCGCTCACCGAAACCGGGCGCGCCTTTCACGAACGCTGCGTGCTTCTGCTCGCCGACCTGGAGGAGGCCGAGGAGTCCGCCACCGCGGCGACGGTCAAGCCCCGCGGCACGCTGCGCCTGACCTGCGCCATCACGTTTGGAGTCCGCCACCTGGCGCCGGCGATCGCGGAGTTCGGCTCGCGCTATCCGTCGATGCGCTTCGACGTCGAACTGTCCGATCGCGCGGTGGACCTGGTGGACGAAGGCTTCGACATCGCGGTGCGGATCGGCGCGATCGGCACCGACAATCTCGTGGGCCGCAAGATCGGGACGACCCGGCTCGTGTGTTGCGCGGCGCCGTCCTACCTGGCGCAGCGTGGCGTGCCGAACGTGCCGGAGGACCTCGCCGGCCACGCGTGCCTCACGTACGAATACTCGAGCTTTCGCAACATGTGGCCCTTTCGCGACGCGCAGGGTCGCGAGCGCAATGTGCGCATCGACGGGCCCGTGCACGCCAACAACGGGCGCTTCCTGGAGGCGATGGCGGTCGCGGGAACGGGCGTGGTCTACGAGCCCGATTTCATCGTCGGACCGAACGTGCGCGCCGGAAAGCTGGCCCTGCTGCTGCGCGCGTTCGAGACCGCTCCCGCGCCGATCTACGTCGTTTATCCGAGCCGGCGCCACCTGTCGGCGAAAGTGCGCGCGTTCACCGATTTCCTGGCGGTGCGTTTCGTCGACGCCGATTGGGCGATCTCCGCGCCGCCGAAGCCGGCACGCAAGTCCGGTCCGTAACGCTTCGCCGACGCGTCAGAAGCGGCGGCGCCACGTCGGCCCGGCGCCGCGCCAATAGCGGAGCATCAGGAACCCGCCGACCATTCCGCCGAGGTGCGCGAAATGCGCGACACCGGACTGGACGCCAGTCACGCCCATCACCAGTTCGATCACCGCGTACACGACGACGAAGACACGCGCCGGCATCGGGATGGGCGGGAACAGCAGCATCACGCGGTTGTTGGGAAAATAGATGCCATAGGCAAGCAGCAGTCCGAACACGCCACCGGACGCCCCGACGGTCGGATAGAAGCCCCCGGTCAGCCACGCGACCAGCAATTGCGCCATCGCCGCGGAAAGCACGCAGACCGTGTAGTAGGCAAGATAGCGGCGGGACCCGAACACCTGCTCCATCGCGCCGCCGAACATGTAGATCCCGAACATGTTGAACAGGAGATGCGTGAAGCTGCCGTGCAGGAACGCGTAGGTCAGCGGTTGCCACGGCGCGAAGCCGACGTTCGGGAACGGCGACGCGCCAAGCGGCCACAGCGCGAGCGGCAGCATCATGTCGCCGATGCTGGTGTACAGCAGGTACAACGCAACGTTGGCGACGATCAGCGACGTGGTGACGGGGGGCATGGAGGCAGGCTTTGGGTGAGTGGCGTGAATGCGCTTCCGCATAATTCCGATGCAGGCGCGATTTGCCTGGCGCGCAGTATTACAACACACCGTCCGAATGGAGTAGATTGCAACGGACCGATGTCACCGCAGAGGGAATCCGCCATGCCGTTGTCCATCCTGAGAATCGCAGCCTGCCTTTTCGTGTCGCTGGTCGTGATGCCTGCGATGGCGCAGGACTATCCGACGCGGCCGGTGAAGATCATCGTGCCCTTCGCTGCCGGCGGTCCGGCCGATGTGTACGCCCGATTTCTCGCGCAGCGCCTGCAGGAGTCGATGGGCCAGTCCTTCGTGGTCGAAAACCGCCCCGGCGCGGGGTCGGTGACAGGCACCGATGCGGTCGCGAAGAGCGCGCCGGACGGCTACACGCTGCTGTTGATGTCGAATGCGCAGACGGTGAACGAATCGCTGATCCCGAACAAGCCGTACACGCTGCTGCGCGATTTTGCGCCCGTGGCGCCGATCAACTATTCGGACCTGGTCCTGGTCGTGCATCCATCGGTCGCCGCCAATTCGCTGGCCGACCTGATCCGGATTGCGAAGGCCGGTCCCGGCAAGCTCAACTACGCATCGTCCGGGCCAGGCACGCCGTATCACATGGCCGGCGAGTTGTTCAAGGCCATGGCCGGCGTGGACATCGTGCACGTCCCGTACAAGGGCAGTTCGGGCGCGCGCACCGACGTGCTGGGCGGACAGGTAGACATGATGTTCGACGCCGTGACCACGATGAACGAGTACGCGAAGGCGGGCAAGGTTCGGCCGCTGGCCACCAGCGGCAAGTCGCGCTCGACGGTGCTACCGAACGTCCCGACCCTGTCCGAGGCGGGCGTGCCCGGCTACGAGGCGGTGATCTGGCTCGGCGTGATGGCGCCGAAGGCCACGCCGGCAGCCGTCGTGAATCGGCTCAACGCCGAGATCCGCAAGATCGTCGCGCGGCCGGAGGTCCGCGACGAGTGGGCGATGCAGGGTGCGGTGGGGATGCTCATGACGCCGGAGGAGTTCAGCAAATTCACCGCCGATGACATCGTCAAGTGGGAGCGCATTGTGAAGCTCTCGGGCGCCAAGCCCGACCAATGACCGTGGCGCGACGTTTGCCAGCCATTGCCCTTCGCGGAAGTCGCGAGTGACCGAACTGCACGTGCTGAGCGCGGGAGCTGCCAAAGGCGTGGTGCTGGCGCTTGCCGCCGCATTGGAGTCGGCGACAGGCGCGACATTGCGCGGCGAATTCGGCGCCGTCGGCGCAATGAAGGAAAAGATGCTCGCCGGTGCACCGTGCGACGTCGTCATCCTGACGGCCGCGATGCTCGAAGCGCTTGCGCGCGACGGCCTCGTCGTGGCCGATTCCATTCGGTCGCTTGGCAGGGTGCGCACCGGCGTCGCCGTGCGTGCCGGGGAACCGGCGCCGCCGATCGCCGATCGCGCGCAGTTGCGATCGAGCCTGCTTGCCGCGCGGCGGCTCTACCTGCCGGATACGGAGCGGTCCACAGCCGGCGCGCACTGCTTGAAGGTTTTGCGCGTGCTGGGAATTCACGACGCGGTTTGCTCGCGGGTGCGGTCCTTCGAAAGCGGCGCCGTCGCAATGAGCGAACTCGCGCGGTCGACCGGGCCGTGGCAATTGGGCTGTACGCAGATCACGGAGATCAACTACACGCCGGGCGTTGCACTCGTGGGCCCGCTTCCTCCGGAATTCGAGCTGGCCACGGTGTATTCGGCCGCAGTGGCCGTGGCCGCGCAACATCCGGAATTGGCGCTGCGATCGGTGGAGCTATACACCGGAAGCGAGTCGCTTTCCTTGCGCGAAGCGGGCGGCTTCGAGCGCTGACAACCCACCGCAATGCAGCAATTGACCGGGGTCAACGATGTGCCCTCCGGTGGTCGAGTTTCAGCACGTTTTAAGGTGGAAAGGGGCAGAATCACGCGACGGATGGCTGATGTCGTCGGGAACGGCTGCTCGGCCGTTAATGCAGCGAGGGACTTTCGCGATTGCCAGGCCTATAGCGATGAAATTCAACGCGTTGGTGACTGATCGCGCGCTTGAACTCGGGACACGGAACCGGGTCGAATTGAATAGTTCGCAGGAGTCTTCCATGAAGAAACTTTTTCTTACACTTTTTGCGCTGGCGATAGCCGCCAGCGTCAGCGGTGCCGCGCTCGCGCAACGGGGCGGTGGAGGCGGCGGTCATGGCGGCGGTGGCGGCGGCGGCTGGAGCAGCGGCGGTGGCGGCTGGAGCGGCGGCGGCGGCAGTTGGAGCGGTGGTTCGGGCGGCGGATGGCGCGGCGGTTCCGGCGGCAACTGGAGCGGAGGCTCTGGCAACTGGAGCGGGGGCGGTTGGCATGGCGGCGGATCCTGGAACAACGGCTGGCATGGTGGCGGTTGGAACAACGGCTGGCATGGTGGCTGGGGCTGGGGTTGGCGCGGCGCCGGATGGGGTTGCGCTGGCTGGTGCGGTGCCGGCTGGTGGTGGCCCGGCGTCGGCATTTCGGTGGGCTGGCCCGGTTTCTGGGGATGGCCCAGCACGACGTTCGTCGCATCCAATCCGGTCACGTTTGTTTCGACGCAGGACTTCGCGAGCGATGCGGGCGTGTGGGTTCCGCAAGGCGTGGCCCCGGCGCAGCCCGCGACCAGCGGCTTCTGGTACTACTGCACCGATCCGGCGGGTTACTTCCCTTACGTGAACACGTGCAACCGCGCGTGGATGCAAGTGGTGCCCAACAACAATCCCAACGCGAATGTCGTGCCGCGCCTGGTGCAATAGCGATTGCGGCCAGGCGCACTCCGGAACCTGAAATGAACAAGCGAATCCTGTTGCTGGCGATGCCGGCCGCCTTGGCGCTGGGAGGTTGCGTGACCGTGCCGACGTCACCGACGGTGATGGTGCTGCCCGGTCCGCAAAAGACGATGGACCAGTTCCAGAGCGACAACTTGGCCTGCCAGCAGCGCGCGTACAACCTGCTCGCGCCGGCGGGTGAAGCGGCCGTGAACAACGCCGCCGCCAATGCGGCCGTCGGCACGGCGCTGGGTGCCGCTGCGGGCGCGATCATCGGATCGGTCACCGGCCAGGCGGGTCAGGGTGCCGCCATCGGCGCAGGCACCGGGCTGCTCTATGGCAGCGCTGCCGGCGGGAACGCCGCCTACATGTCGAATTTCCAGATGCAGCAGCAATACAACGCGACTTACATGCAGTGCATGTACGCGCTCGGCAACCAGGTTCCCGGCGCAGTCGTTTCGCGCCGGCAGCCGGTCTACAGCTACCCGCCGCCCAGCTATCCGCCTCCCAACTATCCGCCACCGAATTATCCGCCGCCGAACTACCCGCCGCCGAATACCCCACCCCCGGCGGGTGCCACGCCGCAAGGATGAATGCGCGGATGAGCATGTAAAAAGGCCCGCGGCTCCCCGCGGGCCTTTTCAATGGCAAAGCCGCCCTAGCTGCGCAGGAAGTTCTCGATGGCCGTGGCCAATGCCACCGGCGTCTCGTGCATCGGGTAGTGCCCGGCGTTGGCCATGACTTCCATCGTCGCGTTCGGATACCAAGCGAGATAGGTTCCCTGCATCGTTTCCGCATTGAGCGCGGGATCGTTCGCGCCGACGATCACCTTGACCGGTTTCCGCAATCCCTTCACTTCCGCGCTGAAATCGGTCTTGGCCCAGGCGAGCAGGTAGGCGGCGAATGCCGCCCGGGTCGAGCATTCGAGCGAATTCGCCACCATCTGGTCGAGCCAGGTCTTCGACAGACGGTTGCCCGTCGTGAAATCGATGATGCCGTAGCGGTTGGCGGCACTCTCCGCCGCGCCGGAAAAAAGCGCCCATCCCTGATCGTCGAACGGAACCTCGCAAGCCGGGACCGGCGTCAGCGCCACCAGTTTTTTCACACGGGCCGGCGCGCGGGTCAACACCCGCTGGATTGCCTTGCCGCCCATCGAGTGGCCGATCAGGCTGAATTCGCTCCACCCCAGCGCATCGGCCAGCGCCAGGGTATCGGCGGCGATTTCGTCCATCGTGAAATTTCCGGCCACGTTCTTCATGCCACCGTAGCCGCGATAGTCCATGAACGCGTAGGTGAACTCGCCGCCGGTCAGCAGATGCTCCATCGGCGCGAATCCGTGACGATCGGCGAACCAGCCGTGCAGCGCGATGACCTTGTGCGCGCCGGCGCCTACCAGGTGATGCGTATTGGCCATTGCCATTACCTCTTGGTTCTGCCTCAGTTCTACCTCAGTTCTGTAATACCCATTTGCCGTCCTTGATCTGCACCATGACGCGAGCGCGCGCATCGTGCCCCAGGTGGTCGGTCTTGGTCATGTTCACCACGCCATTGGTGACGGCCAGTTCCTTCGTCGCTTCGAGCGCATCGCGCAGCGCCCGGCGGAACTCCCTGGTGCCCGGTTGCGCGACCTTGAGCGCCTGCGGAATCGCGCTGGCGAGTTCGAGGCAGGCATCCCACGTGTACGACCCGAACGCTGACACGCTGCCGGGCCCGAAGGCCGCTTCGTAGACCTTGATGTAGTCCAGCGCCTGCTTCTTGGCCGGATTGCTGTCGGGCAGCTGGGAGGCGACGATCACGGGGCTGGTGGGCACGAAACCGCCCTCGATGTCCTTGCCGCCGACGCGCAGGAAATCGTTGTTGGCCACGCCGTGGTTGAAGTAGAGCTTGCCCTTGTAGCCCTGTTCGCCCAGCGTGCGCGCCGGCAGCGCCGCGGGCGTGCCCGACGCGCCGATCACGATCGCGTCGGGCTTGGCGGCAAGAAGCTTCAGCGACTGGCCCACGACGCTCGTGTCCTTGGGCGCGAAGCGCTCGTTGGCGACGAGGGCGATGTTGCGCGCCTTGGCGGCCTTGTCGATCTCGGCGAAGAAGGCCTCGCCCAGCGCGTCGTTGAAACCGACGTAGCCGATGGTCTTCACGCCGTTCTTCGCCATGTGCTCCAGGATGGCGCCGGCCATCATCACGTCGGTCTGCGGCGTCTTGAACATCCACGCGCGCTTGGCGTCCATCGGGTCGATGATGCGGATCGAGGATGCCAGCGAAATGGTCGGCGTCTCGCCTTCCGAGATCACGTCCAGGATCGCCAGCGTGGTCGGCGTGGTCGTGGTGCCGATGATCGCGTCGACCTTGTCCTCGCCGATCACCTTCTTGGCGTTCTGCACGGCGGTCGTGGTGTCCGACGCCTCGTCCAGCAGGATGAACTCGACGGTCTTGCCGCCCATGGACTTGGTGCATAGCCCGACGGTGTTCTTCTCCGGGATGCCCAGCGACGCCGCGGGACCGGTCGCCGACACGATGACGCCCACCTTGACCTGGGCCGTCGCGGCGCCGGCAAGTGCGAGCAGCGCGCACAGCAGCGTGCTGCCGATGAATGCCTGTTTCATGATTCCTCCGGGATATTGTGCAAGCGAGCCGAGCCGATCCTTTGCCGGCTCAAGGCGGCAATGATAGCGGAACCCGTCGCGAATTGCCGCCGGATGACGAGGGCCCCACGGCCGCGCACTCATGCATAATCCCCGGCGTGAAAGTCACCTACGGCATCCGGCTCTTCGCCGTCGCACTCATGCTCGCCGCGCATCCGGCAGAAGGCGCCGATCCCGACAAAGTGCTGCACCTGGGGATGTTCGACATCGGGACTTTCGATCCGCAGCAGTTCCAGGACAACCCTTCCTTCGAAGTCTTCACGGCGATCTACGAGGGCCTGTATGAATACGACTACCTGGCCTCGACGCCGCGCCTTTCGCCGGTGACGGCGGCCGGTCTGCCGGAAGTGACCGACGACGGCAGGACCTGGACGATCCGCATCACGCCGGGAATCCGCTTTACCGACGATCCGGCGTTCGGCGGCAAGCCGCGCGAACTGGTTGCCGCCGATTACGTTTACTCGCTCAAGCGCTGGATCGACCCCAATCTGCGCCGCGGAGGATCCCCCGTGTTCAGCGACATCGTGGTCGGCGCGCGCGACGTCGTCGAGGCCGCGCAGCGTCCCGGCGCCAAATTCGATTACGACAAGCCGATCGAGGGGCTGCGCGCCCTCGACCGCTACACGCTGCAACTGCGCCTGACCGAGCCCAATTATCCGGTGGTCCACGACAACCTCGTCCGGGGCGCGGTCGCGCGCGAAGTGGTCGAGGCCGCGGGAGGGGACATTCGTGCGCGTCCGGTGGGCACGGGTCCGTACCGCCTGCGCGAGTGGAGGCAGGGCTCGCGCATCGTGCTGGAGGCCAATCCGGACTACCGCGTCATCCGTTTTCCGGAAAGCGCCGACCCTGCGAAGGCGGCCCTCGTCCGCAGCATGAAGGGCAAGTCCCTGCCGCAGATCGGCGTGATCGAGATTGCGCTCATCGACGAGGACGTTACGCGCCTGCTCGAATTCGAGCGCGGCGGCCTGGACTACATCGTCGTGCGCGGCGAAGCGGCGACGCGGATGCTGGTCAACGGCAAGCTCAAGCCCGAGTACGCGGCGAAGGGGATCGTCCGCCACAATTTTGTCGAGCCGGTGCTGTTCTCGGTGTATTTCAACATGGAGGATGCGGTGATCGGCGGCATGTCAAAGGACCGCATCGCGTTGCGCCGCGCGATCGCGCAGGGGATCGACACCGAATCCATGGTGAAGGTCGTCTACGCGGGCCAGGGCATTGCCGCCAACCAGATCGTTGCACCCGGAATGACGGGACACGATCCGGCGCGTCCGGCGAAGCCGCCCTATGACAGGGCGGCTGCCACGCGCCTGCTCGACCGTTTCGGCTTCGACAAGCGCGACGCCGACGGTTTCCGCAAGGGGCCTGACGGCAAGCCGCTGACGATCAACTTCACGCTGCGTTCGGGCGCGATCTCGCGCGAGATGCAGACGCTGGTCAAGCGCGACATGGATGCCATCGGCGTGCGCATGGAGTTCAGGGTCACGCCGTTCCAGGATGCCGTCAAAGAGATAGTGGCCGGCAAGTATCAGCTCGCGTTCGTCGGGCAGGGCGGCGCGCCGTCGGGGTACGTGGTGCTGATCCCGCTCTGGGGCCAGGCCGCGCCCTCCGTCAACCTCAGCCGGTTCAGGCTGCCGGAGTACGACGCCGCATTCGGGCAGTTCCTGCGTGCCGCCGACTCGCCGGCGCAGATCGCGGCCGCGCGCAGGATGACGGACCTGGCGCTGGCCTACATGCCCATGTTGCCCGCGGTCTTTCGCACCGAGACCAACTACGTGCAGCCCTGGGTCCTGGGATTCAGCCCGCCGGTGTTCAATCACTATTGGAAATACCTGGACATCGACCTGGCCCGGCGGCGGCAGGGCCAGGCGAAGTAGCGCCGCGACATCAGCCTGCGACGTTGCAGGGCAGGTGCAGGAAGCCGCGAAAGCGCGCGCGTCCGCCGAGCAGCGGTTCGCCATCGAGCGCATAGCGCGGAAAGCGCGCCAGGAACATGGCCAGCGCCACGCGGGCCTCTAGACGCGCGAGATTCATTCCCGCGCAGGTGTGGATGCCGAACGCGAAGGCGATGTGCCTGTTCGGTTCGCGCCCGAGGTCGAGCCGGTCCGGATCGGGGAATTGCGCCGGATCGCGGTTGGCCGCCCCGATGCAGATCGTGATTCTCGAGTCGGCCGGAAGCGTCATGCCGGCAATCGTCACTTCCTGCGTCGCGATCCGGTTGCCAAGCTGCACCGAACTCTCGAAACGGAGGAATTCTTCCACCGCGGACTTGACGAGATTCTGGTCATCGAGGTTTGCGATGAGCCGTTCGCGTTCCTGCGGCCATTTGCACAGCGTGTGAAGCGCGGTGCCGATCAGGTTGGTCGTCGTCTCGTGCCCGGCATTGAGCAGGAAGATGCACTGGTGCAGCAGTTCGTTTTCAGAGAGCTTTTCGCCATCCGTTTCACCCTCGATGAGGCGCGTCAGCACATCGGTGTCGGGATTGCCCGGATGCTTGCGGCGGTCATCCACGACCGTCGAGAGATAGGCGAGCATTTCTCGCACAGCGGTATTTCCGGCATCGGCGCGCTCCTTCGTGAGCACCGGTTCCAGCGCGCCGAGGATCGCCAGCGACCAGTCCCGCAGCGGGCCGCGCTCCGCGCGCGGAACACCCAGCAGGTTGCCGATCACCTCGATCGGAATCGCCGCGGCGAAGTCTTCGATGAGGTCGACCCGGCCCTTGGCGGCCATGGCGTCCAGCAGGCCGTCGACCAGCGCGACCAGCCCGGGTTCCATCGCCGCGATGTGGCGCTGCGACAGGGCACCCAGGATCATCCTGCGAACCCTCGTGTGAAATGGCGGATCGTTGAAGATCAGGCTCGTCGTGTGGTGCTCGAAGAGCGGCGTCGCGCCGAACTTCGGGCCGAATTCCTTCTTCTTGTCCGAACTGAAGGCCTTGTGGTCGCGATAGACCGGCAGGATGTCGTCGTAGCGCGTCAGGAACCACGACCCGTCCGGCATGTGCTTTACCGGCGCGTGCTCGCGCAGCGCGTGATAGTAAGGATAGGGATCGTCGAAGAATTCCGGCGGAAGCGTCGCCAGGTCGAAGCGGGCGGCCAAGTCTGCGTTGCGCGGATCCATGGCCGGATTCTAGTCCGACGGCTACGCGTGCGCGAGCCGCTGCCCATGTTCGCGCGTGGTGTGGAAGCCGACTTTCGGCCAGCGCTCCATCGCCGCCTGGAGATTGAACCGGTTGGTGGCCAGGTACACCGGATTGTCGTCCACGTCCGTGGCGAGGGAAGCCGCGCGGTCGCGTTCGAAATCCCGCCGCGTGGTTTCATCCGGGTAGGTCAGCCAGCGCGCGGTCGCGATGCCCGCGTCCTCGTAGATCGCATCCACCTTGTATTCGTTGGCAAGGCGCGCCGCCACGACCTCGAACTGCAGTTGCCCCACGGCGCCCAGCAGCAGCGTCTTGCTGGAAACCGCCTCGAACACCTGGATGGCGCCTTCCTCGCCCAGCTGTTGCAGGCCCTTTTGCAGTTGCTTGGCCTTGAACGGATCGCGCGGACGCGCGACGCGGAACATCTCGGGCGCGAAATAGGGGATGCCCTTGAAGCCCAGCGCCTCGCCTTCGGTGAGCGTGTCGCCGATCTGCAGCTGGCCGTGGTTGTGGATGCCGATGATGTCCCCGGCTACGGCGTCCTGGCTGGCCACGCGTTCGTTGGCCATGAACGTCATCACGTTGCCGAGCTTCATTTCGCGCCCGATCCGCTGGTGCTGCACCTTCATCGCCGGCGTGTAGCGGCCCGAGCACACGCGGAAGAACGCGATGCGGTCGCGGTGCTTGGGGTCCATGTTGGCCTGGATCTTGAAGACGAAGCCGGTGAAGGCGCCTTCCGCCGGCTGCACGATGCGCACCCCGCCGTCGCGCGGCTGCGGCTGCGGCGCCCAGTCCACCAGGGCCTGCAGGATTTCCTGCACGCCGAAGTTGTTGATTCCCGACCCGAAGAACACCGGCGTCTGCCGGCCGGCGAGGAATTCGGCGAGGTCGAACGGCGAACTGGCGCTGCGGATGAGATCGACGTCGTGGCGAAGCGCGGGCATTTCCAGCGGAAACAGTGCGTCGAGCCGGGGATTGCCGATGCCTTCGATCAGCTCGTTGTCCTCGCTGGCGGTTCGCCGCTCCTCGCCGCCGGTGAACCGCACTAACCGGTCCCGCATCAGGTCGAACACGCCGCGAAACGACTTGCCCATGCCGATTGGCCAGCTCACCGGCGCGCAGTCGATCTTCAGCACTTCCTCGATTTCCTCGAGCAGGGCCACCGGCTCGCGTACTTCGCGGTCCATCTTGTTGACGAAGGTGATGATCGGCGTGTTGCGCAGCCGGCAAACGTTGAGCAGCTTGATCGTCTGCTCTTCCACGCCCTTGGCGGCGTCGATCACCATCACCGCGGCGTCGACTGCCGTGAGCACGCGATAGGTATCCTCGGAGAAGTCCTGGTGGCCGGGTGTGTCGAGCAGGTTGATCGTGTGGCCGGCATAGTCGAATTGCATCACCGAGCTCG
>DAOMGB010000061.1:0-21714 GCA_035430095.1 Casimicrobiaceae bacterium
TCACGGCGCTGCTGCGCAAGCACCGGCTGGTCGAGGGGCTCGTTCACGAGCAGCTTGAGCATGCGCCGGTAGACGATCGTCCCGGCCGCGACGAGATCGTCGAGAGTCTCGTCACCCGGCAGAACAAGGCGCAGCTCACGCGCAAGCTCGACCGCCTGCATCCGGCGGACATCGCCTACATCCTCGAAGCGCTGCCGCTGGACGAGCGCCTCTATATCTGGGACCTGGTCCGCGCAGCGCGCGACGGCGAAATCCTCCTCGAGGTATCCGACGCGGTCCGCGAGTCGCTGATCTCGTCGATGGACACCGAGGAACTCGTCGCCGCCACGGAAACGCTGGATGCCGAGGAAATCGCCGACCTCGCGCCGGACCTGCCGCAGGAGGTGATGGACGACGTGTTCTCCGGCCTGCCGCTGGAAGAACGCGAGCAACTGCGCGCCGCGATGTCCTTCGAGGACGACATGGTGGGCGCGCTGATGGACTTCGAGGACCTCCAGGTGCGTCCGGACGTGACGCTCGAGGTGGTGTTGCGCTACCTGCGTCGCTTCGACGAGCTGCCGTCGCAGACGGACCAGCTGTTCGTCGTCGATCGCGACGAGAAGCTGCTGGGAATCCTGGCGATCAACCGGCTGATCGTATCCGAGCCCGAAACGCTGGTGTCCGAGCTGATGCAGCCGCCGGTGGTGAAGCTCCTGCAGCACGAAAAGGCGCAGGACGCCGCGTCGGCTTTCGAACGCTACGACCTGGTGTCCGCACCCGTCGTCGATACCAACGACAAGCTGGTCGGGCGCGTGACCGTCGACGAAATCCTCGATTTCGTTCGTGAACGCGGCGAGGAGGAGATGCTGGCGCAGGCCGGCTTGCGCGAGGAAGAGGACGTCTTCGCATCGGTGTGGAAGTCGTTCCAGAACCGGTGGTCCTGGCTCGCCATCAACCTCGTCACCGCCTTCATCGCGTCGCGCGTCATCGGCGCATTCGAGGGCTCGATCGCCAAGCTGGTCGCGCTCGCGGCTCTGATGCCGATCGTGGCGGGTATCGGCGGCAATTCGGGCAACCAGACCATCACGATGATCGTGCGGGCGGTGGCGCTGGGCCAGGTCAATCGGCAGCACGCCAGCAAGCTCTTCCGCAAGGAGATCGTCGTCGCCGCCATCAACGGCGTGGTATGGGGCGGGGTCATGGGGATCGTGGCCATGCTGCTGTACAAGGACGTGGCGCTGGGCCTGGTCATGGTGCTCGCGATGACGCTGAACCTGATGCTGGCGGCGTTGATGGGCGTGCTCATTCCGATGACCATGCTCCGGTTCGCGCGCGACCCCGCGGTGGGCTCGTCCGTGCTGATCACCGCCGTGACCGACTCGGGCGGCTTCTTCATTTTCCTGGGTTTGGCGACGCTTATCCTGGTTCGCTAGGAATAAGGCGGTGTCCAGGCTGTTGACGACTATCGCAATAGCCCCTTCCAACAAGGAGATCCCCATGTTTCGTACAGTACATTCCCTGGCCGCTGCGGTCCTGCTGGGCGTTTCGCTCGCCGCTTCCGCCCAGTCGATGCCGGCGATGAAGGCCGCCGACGGCACGTTGACCAACGCCGCCGGGATGACGCTCTATACGTTCGACAAGGACGCCGGCGACAAGAGCGCGTGCAATGGTCCCTGCGCCACCAACTGGCCTCCGCTCATGGCGACCGGAGACGGCAAGGCCTCGGGCGCCTGGACGATCATCGTTCGCGAGGACGGCGGCAAGCAGTGGGCGTACAAGGGAAAGCCGCTCTACACATGGTCCAAGGACGCCAAGCCCGGCGACAAGACCGGCGACGGCTTCAACAGCGTCTGGCATGTGGCCAAGGACTGACGCGACGAGACGGCTGGGTGCATGCCCGCGCATCCGTCGCGGGCCTGTCCTGTCCTACAGCGATCGTTGATGGCTGCCGACCCGCCGCTTCCGAATCCGGATCTGCTGGCCGCGATTCCGCGGTTGCGCCGATACGCGCGGGTGCTGACGGGCGACGTCAATCGCGCGGACGACCTGGTCCAGGATACGCTGGCGCGCGCCTGGGAAAAGCGCCGCCTTTGGGCCGCAGGCAGCGATCTTCGGGCGTGGCTGTTCACCATCATGCACAACGTTTTCGTCAACCAGAGGGCGCTCGCGCGCCGGGAGAGCCTCACGGTGTCCCTCGACGATGGCGGCGAAGGCGACGAGGCCTGGCAGATCCCGGTTCGCGCGACGCAATACACGCGGGTCGAGCTGGCGGAACTCATGCTGCACGTTTCGCGGCTGCCGGTGGACCAGAGGGAAGTCTTGCTGCTTGCCGCAGTCGAGGAGCTTCGATACGAGGAAATCGCGGCGACGCTGGCGATCCCGGTCGGCACGGTGATGTCGCGGCTGTCGCGCGCGCGGGAGAAATTGCGCAACGCGTTCGCCGATGGATCGTCGAGCGTCGCAAGCCTGAAGGTGGTGAAATGAGCAGTCACGAGAATGGCAATGCGAGGGGTTCGCGATGAATCCTCTGCCGGTCACCGACGCCGACATCGAGGCCTATGCCGACGGCAAGCTTGCGTCGTCGCGGATCGCGGTTGTCGAGGAGGCGCTGGCGTGCGATGCCGCGCTGGCCGCGAGGGTGGCCAGTGCCCGCAGCCAGAATGCAGACCTGCGCGATGCGATGGACCCATGGCTGGACGAGCCCATACCGTCGCGCCTGCTGGCGGCCGCCACCGCGCCACCCCATGGCGAGCCCGGATCCACGCGCCGCTGGCTCGCGCCGGCGTTCGCCGCCGCGGCGGCGTTGGCAGTGGGACTCGGCGTGGGTTGGTACGCACGCGACGTCGAACTCGAGCGCGAGGGCACGCCGACGACGTTCGTTCGGCAGGCGGCGCTGACCCACGCGCTCTATGCCGCGGACGCCAATCGGCCAGTGGAAGTGTGGGCGGCGGAGGAGAAGCGCCTGGTGACCTGGCTGTCCAAGCGGCTGGGCTTTCCGGTTTCCGCGCCCGACCTCAACAGCACCGGCTTTGCGCTGGTCGGCGGGCGGCTCGTGGCCGGCCACCAGAATCCCACGGCGCTCTTCATGTACGAAAACGCGGACAAGCAACGGCTGTCGCTTCAGGTGCGCAAGCAGCCGGTCGACGGCGGCGAAGTCGCGTTCCGGTACGCGCTGGAAAACGGCGTTGGCGTGTTCTACTGGATCGAGGACAACTGCAGCTATGCGTTGTCGGGCAACCTCGATCGCGCGCAATTGCTGGCGGTGGGCCGAGTAGTCTACGGGCAACTGGCGGCGCTGGAGGCGGCCAGCGTCAAATAGGCCCCCGAGGGACGGTTCTCCGGCCGCTGGATCGGGGGGGGCCTGCCCATCGGGTTGGCTCGCCGTAGGCTGCGCGTTCGGCGACAATGGCGCGTTCGCTTTCTCCAGAGTTCGTCCATGCAACGCATGCCTGCCCGGCCGGGCGATGCCGTCGAGACCATCGAGACTCCCGCACTCGTCGTCGATCTCGATCCTTTCGAGCGCAATCTGGAGCTCATGGCCAACGCGATGCGCGGGTCGGGACTCGCGCTGCGACCGCATGCCAAGTCGCACAAGTGTCCGGCCATCGCGGTGCAGCAGGTCGCGCTCGGCGCCATCGGCGTCTGCTGCCAGAAGGTCGACGAAGCCGCAGCGTTCGTCGAAGCGGGCATAGGCGACGTGCTGGTCACCAATGAAGTCGTGACCGGTCCGAAGCTCGACCGCCTCGCCGGACTTGCGCGCGAGGCGACCGTCGGCGTCCTGGCCGACGACCTGGGCGTCGTCGGCGCCATTTCCGGCGCGGCGACGAAAGCGGGCGTCGTGGTCGACGTGCTGGTCGAGATCGACGTGGGCGCGCATCGCTGCGGCGTTGCGCCGGGCGCGCCGGCCGTGGCGCTCGCGCAGCGGATTGCGGCCGCCCCGGGGTTGCGCTTTCGCGGCCTGCACGCTTACCAGGGGGCGGCGCAGCACTTGCGCGCGCCGGCGGCGCGCGCAGCCGCGATTGCCACCGCCGCACAACTAGCGGGCAGCACCCGCGACGCGATCGTCGCGGCAGGCATCGCGTGTCCCACGATCACCGGCGCGGGCACCGGCACGTGGCAGCTGGAACGCGACAGCCGCGTCTACACGGAATTGCAGCCGGGTTCCTACGTCTTCATGGATGCGGATTACGGCCGCAACGCGCTGGCTCCGGACGATCACGCCTTCGAGCAGAGCCTCTATGTCGCGGCAACGGTGATGAGCACGCCGGTGCCGGAGCGGGCGGTCGTTGACGCCGGCCTCAAGGCACTCGCGTTCGATTCCGGCCCGCCACTCGTGCACGCAGCGCGTGGCCTGGAGTATGTCGGCGCCTCCGACGAACATGGCATGCTGCGCGTCGACACCAGCGTGGCGCGACCGGTGGTCGGCGAGCGCGTCTGGCTCCTGCCGGGACATTGCGATCCGACGGTGAACCTCTACGAATGGATCGTGGGTGTCCGGGGAGATCGCGTCGAATGCGTGTGGCCGGTTGCGGCGCGCGGAGCCTTGGGATAGCCGCGTGACGAAGCAGGCGACCCGTCGGCTCGCGGCCCTCCTGGTCGCGGACGTGGCCGGCTACAGCCGCCTCATGGAACGCGACGACGCGGGCACGGTGGCGCGGCTTCGGGAGATTCGCGCGGACCTGATCGACCCCAGCATCAAGCGGAATGCCGGCCACATCGTCCACACGTCGGGCGACGGGATGCTCGTCGAGTTCGGCAGCGCCGACGCATCGCTGCGTTGCGCGGTCGAGGTGCAGCGCGGCATGGCGGAGCGGAACCTAGGGGAAACGGCGTCCGACCGGATCGAGTTCCGCATCGGGATCAACCTGGGCGACATCATCGTCGACGGCGACGACATCGCGGGCGACGGCATCAATGTCGCCGCGCGTCTCGAGTCTATCGCGGAACCGGGGGGGATTTGCGTTTCCGGCACCGTGCGCGACCAGGTGCATGGGAATTTGGACATCGCATTCACCGATGTCGGCGAGCGGCACGTGAAGAACATCGCGCGACCGATACGCGTGTTTTCCGTCAGTCTCGATCCAGCGCAAGTCCCTCGAATGCCCAGACCGGCCGTCGCCGCCTCGCTGCCTGTTGCGGAAGGATCCGCGCCATCGTCGTCGGTACCGCCCGACGTGTCCGTCGGCGCGATGCCGCTGGTCGCGTTGTCCGAGGGGGTTGCGGCCGCCCGGCAGGCCGAGTCGATCACACGCGAATTGACGGCGATGCTCGCGCGATCCGCCACGATCATCCGGGTGATTCCCGTTCCGGCATCGCAGGCGAAAGCGGCTCGTGACGACCTCCCGGCCGCGGCCCGTGCGCTCAACGTCCTGTATCTTGCGGACGGGGAGGTGCAGACCGGCGGTGACGCGACTCACATCGCAATGCGGCTGGTCAACGGGATCACCGGAGAGCAGGTCTGGAGCGAGTCGGTTGCGTTGAACGCGACGGCGTCTCCCGCGGAACGATGGCGCGGCCTGCATGCCGTCGTCTGGCACCTCTCCAGGGCACTGATTTCGGCGGAGCTCCGCCGGATTGCGGCACAGCCGCCGGGCGAAACTTCGGCCATGGGTTACGTGATGCGTGCGCTTGCGCTGGAGAGAACCGGAGGCGAGGCGCTCCGGACTGCGCGGGAATGTGAACTGTTGCTGGAACAGGCGTTGCGCCTGGATCCCAATCTGGTTTCAGCGCTCGTGCTGCTCACGCGGGTCCTGATCCAGCAGATCGACTACGACAACCAGATCGATCGCGAGCGGATCGTTCGGCGCATGAACGACCTCACCGGCAAGGCGGTGCGCCTGAATGATTCCCAGCCCACGACCTGGGTGCTGCGTTCGCTTGCCTTGGCGTTCATGGGGCAGTGCAATGCCGCCATGGAAGCCAGTTCGAGGACATTGCGCCTCGAGCCCTACAGCAGCGGACTCCTGCTGCAGCATGCCGGGCTGATGACACTGTGCGGACAGCCCGCGGAGGCGCTCACGCTCATCGAGCAGGCGCTGGCGCAGGATCCGCAAATCGATGTCTTTTCCATTGTCGGCGAGGCGAACCTGCTCCTCGGCAACTACGCGGCGGCGGTTGAATCGTGCGAAAAGGCCAGGGCGCTGAGCAACGACACACTGCTGGTCGAATTGCACCTCGCGGCCGCGTACGGGCATCTGGGCGACGCGCGAAACGCAGCGATGGCCAGGGACGAGGTGCGGCGCCTCGTTCCTGGATACACCATCGCCATCCACCGGTCCAAGGGTTACTCGGCCAATCCCGAATACCTGCGCATGGTCGAAGAGCAGCTCTACACGGGGATGCGCAAAGCCGGGTTTGCCGACGATTGACGCAAGCGGCTTTGCGGCGAAATCGCCGCGCTCGACGGCGATGAACCATTCGCGCGGCGACGACCGCGCGCGCAATCCAATGCGCTAGATATCAATCATCAAGACGTTGTTGCCGGATTGAATGCCGCAGATGCATCCAAGCCACCGTCGTCCCCGCGAACAATATCGAAGCCACCGTCGTCCCCGCGAACAATATCGAAGCCACCGTCGTCCCCGCGAACGCGGGGACCCAGCGACTTCTGCCGGATGTCGCGAGGCCGTAACACGACGACACTGGGTTCCCGCGTTCGCGGGAACGACGGATGAGAACAATTCATGCATTGCGGAAACAACGTCTTGAAGCTTCACACCTAGAGCGTCGCGATTCCGCGCGACGTCCTCACCATCGCGGCAAGCCGCGGCGATTTGCCATAGGTGACCTTCATCGTTTCCGACAGTCCGAGCAGCGCGAGTTCCGCGCGCACAAGCGCGGGCTCCGGATGTTCGCCGGCCACCGCAACCAGCCGGCAGCCGGAATCGGACAGGGCATCTGTCGGATGTCGCGTGTCGGGCCATTCAATGAGCGTGGGCACCAGTCCGCGGCCCGGCCGGTGGCCGTCGTCGGGTATTGTGATGCGCCAGGTGAGGTCGCCGCGCGCCATGACGACAGGCGTTCCGAGGTCCGGAACGCGGGCAGCGGCGTCGTCGATGTCGCGCGTACGGGCAACCCAGTGCGCGAGGAGCGGGCCTTCGGCCAGCGCGGCCCGCATGCGCGGCTCGTCCAGGTCGAACCAGCGCGGACGGTCGGGCTTCCTTCCTTCCGGATCGACGGCGATCACTTCGAGGTAGAAGCGGGCGCCCAGAGACAGCAGAGCGTTGTGCGTGCCCATCACCACGTGCTTGCCGCCGGGCTGAGGTCGCGCGCCCAGGCGCTCCTCGACCCAGTCGCAACCGGCGCTCAGGTCTGTCGCCGCGACGACCAGGTGGTCGGGCTCGACCTCGAGGGGCGTCATCCGCGCCTCATTTGTGTGTCTGCACTTCGTCCGGCGAAAAATCGAGCTCCACGCGCGCGCCGTTGGGATCGAACAGGAACACCTGCCAGATGCCGGTTCCCGTCTGGCGGCGGCAGGTGTGCTCGACGTTGTAGGTGATGAGCAGCGCCAGCGTGTCCGAAAGGCCCTTGGCGGAGAACGCCATGTGGTCGATCACGCCGGGTTTCAGCTGCTCGCGCGCCTTGCCGCCGACGATGTGCAGGATCGCGGCGTCGCCGGCATAGAGCCACGCGCCGGGAAAGCCCAGATCCGGCCGGGGGCCTTCGGTCATACCCAGCAGGTTGCAGTAGAAATGGACCGTGCGCTGAACGTCGTCCGTCAGCACGGTGAAGTGGTTCATCGCGGAAATTGCCATGGTAGGGTTCTCGTCTTGAATCGTGCTCAGGATAAGGCATCCGCGAAGAATGCGCCGACCAGCGCGCTCGCATCCGGCGCGCCCGCGTCGTTGTAGGCGAGCGCTGCATCGCCGCCGCTCCATGCGTGGCCCAGTCCCGAGATCTCGACCAGGCGCGCGACTGGCCGGCCTTCGCTGCGCCATTCGCGCACGACTTCGGTCCGGCCGTTGGGCAGCGTGTTCCGGGTCTCGCTGTCGGCTTCCGGCAACGTCGTCGACGCGACGTCGCCCGAGCGCGTTGACGCGTGGCCGTTGAAGTGAAGGTATTGGCGGACCAGCGGCGCCGCGTTGCGTGACGAGACGACCGCGTCGGCGTCGCCGTGGATCGCGAGCAGCGGGATCGGCAACGCACGCGCCGGCGCGTCCGCGCGCGCCGCGCTGCCGATGGCGGCAACGTCCTGTTCCGGCCCGCCCTGCATGACCGCGATCGCGGTCATCGGCGACTTCGCTGCGCCACAGGCGAGGCCCGAATGCACGGCGACGGCCTTCACCAGTTTCGGATAGCGCAGGCCCATCACGGCGGCAAACGCCCCGCCGGCGGACATCCCTGCCACGAGCACGCGCTTGCGATCGCAACGATAGTGGCGCCTCACCTTGCGGATCTGCGCGGCGACGATGGCGGCTTCACCTTTGCCGCTTATCGTCCTGGTGTCGAACCAGTTCCAGCAGCGCCACGGGTTGGCGGCGTCCTTCTGCCGCGGCAGAAGGACGACGAAGCCCTGGGCATCCGCCAGCTCGGTGATGCGCGTCCCCTGGGCAAATTCTTCCGGCGTCTGCTTGCAGCCGTGGCACATCACGACGAGCGGCGCGCGCCGCCAGGCGGAGCGCCCCTTGGGAATGTAGACCAGGTACTCGCGGCTGGGCCACACGAACGGGGCCGCGGCGAGGAAACCGCGCAGGCGGAAGGCAGATCCCGACTCGAAGCGGCCGGGTTCGGGTTCGCTCGGGAAGAGCCGGGCGAAGAAGCCCTTGGTGCGGGCCCAGAGTCTTTCGAGCATGCGCGTCGCCGGTCCGGTGCGCTAGGGCCTGTTCATACTATGGACGCATACGCGAACGAGTGGCATGGGGCGCCAATCGAGGCAGCCGACGAAGCCAATACTGGCGGTCTTGGCGAGGAGAGCAACAAAGAGTGGCGCCCCAGGACGCTCGTTCCCTTCGGGTTGCTGCCGAAAATGCCCATCGCTGCGTTGCGAAGGCTCGCCGGGTGACCTACCCGCCTTCGCCTGCGCGCCTTGCGCTGAGCGTTTTCGGTGGTGCAACGCGTTTGTGTCCATAGTGTGAACAGGCCCTAGATCAGGACGACGTCGTACTGTTCCTGCGTGTACACGGTCTCCACCTGCAGCGAAATGGGCTTGGCGATGAAGTCGCCCAACTGCGCCAGGCTCTGCGATTCCTCGTCCAGGAACATGTCGATCACCGACTGCGAGGCGAGGATGCGGAACTCCCGCGCGTTGAACTGCTTTGCCTCGCGCAGGATGTCGCGCAGGATCTCGTAGCAGATCGTCTGCGCCGTCTTCAGCTCGCCGCGACCCTGGCAAGTGGGGCACATTTCGCAGAGCACGTGCGCAAGCGATTCGCGGGTGCGCTTGCGCGTCATCTCGACCAGGCCGAGCTGCGTGAAGCCGTTCACCGTGAGGCGCGTGCGATCCCGCTCGAGCGCCTTGTTTAGCTCGGCGAGAACGGCGGTTCGGTGGTCGGCGTTCTCCATGTCGATGAAGTCGATGATGATGATGCCGCCCAGGTTGCGCATGCGCAGCTGGCGGGCGATGACCTGTGCGGCCTCGAGATTGGTCTTGAAGATCGTGTCGTCGAAACTGCGGCCGCCGACGAAGCCCCCGGTATTGACGTCGATCGTGGTCATCGCCTCGGTCTGGTCGATGATGAGGTAGCCGCCGGACTTGAGGTCCACCCGCCGCGCGAGCGCCTTTTCGATCTCGTCCTCGACCCCGTGCAGGTCGAACAGCGGCCGGTCGCCCACGTAGTGCGTGACCCGCTCCGCCAGCGCCGGCGTGTAGGAGCGCGCGAATTCCTGCATCTTGACGAAGGTCTCGCGCGAATCGACCACGACCCGCGCGGTCTCCTCGGTGGCCATGTCCCGAAGCACGCGTTGCGCGAGGTTCAGGTCCTGGTACAGCAGCGACGCTGGTGGGACTTCTCGCGAGCGCACCTGCAGGTCGCTCCATAATTTGGTCAGGTACTCGATGTCGGTCTGCATCTCGCGTTCCGACGCGGTCTCCGCCATGGTGCGGATGATGAAGCCGCCGGTTAGGCCTTCAGGCAGCAGCAGCTGAAGCCGCTCGCGCAGGCTTTCCCGCTCGGCTTCGTCGCCGATGCGCTGCGAAATTCCGATGTGCGAATCCTGCGGGAGGAAGACCAGCAGGCGGCCGGCGAGGCTGACCTGGGTCGACAGGCGCGCGCCCTTGGTGCCGATCGGATCCTTGATCACCTGGACCAGCAGGGACTGGCCCTCGTGCAGGATTTTCTCGATGGGTCTCTGTTCGCCGCCGTGACCGTTCTGGCGATGTTCCCAGATGTCGGCAATGTGCAGGAACGCGGCGCGTTCCAGCCCGATTTCGACAAAGGCGCTCTGCATTCCGGGAAGGACCCGCGCAACGCGACCCAGGCAGATGTTGCCGACCAGTCCGCGCGCACTGGCGCGTTCGATGTGCAACTCCTGCACCACGCCTTGTTCGAGCATGGCGACGCGCGTTTCCTGCGGCGTGAAGTTGATGAGGATTTCGTGCACGTCGGAGGCTCCTGGTTCCTGCGCTTTTTATAGCACGGACCGGCCGATCCTTGCGAGCGCCGCCGCGGTTTCCGCCAGCGGCAGCCCCATGACACCCGAGTAGCTCCCTTCGATGCGGGTGATGAACGCCGCCGCGCGGCCCTGGATGGCGTAGGCGCCCGCCTTGCCGACAGGTTCGCCGCTTGCGACATATCGCGCGATCTCGGCGGCGGTCAGTTGCCGTACGGTGACCTCGGTCGGACAGAGTGAAAGCACGAATTCGCGTTCCCAGCGCAAGGCGATGGCGGTCAGCACCAGGTGCGTGCGCCCGCTCAGGCGCTCCAGCATTTCCAGCGCATGGGCGTCATCGGCGGGCTTGCCGAAGATGTGACCATCCAACACCACCTCCGTGTCGGCGCTCAACATCGGTCGCGCCGGCAATCCCCGCTCGGTCATCCTCTCCCAACCCACGCTCGCCTTGGTGCGGGCGATTCGCTTCACGTAGTCGGGCGCGGATTCCCCGTCGCGCGGACCCTCGACGACGTCGGGCTCGCGACCGGGCGCCTCGCGCAGCCGCAACTCCTCGAAGTCGACGCCCAGCTGCCGCAGCAATTCCTGCCGGCGGGGGCTGCGGGACGCAAGATAGATCGGCGGCGCCGCTGCGTTCCTCATCTGCGCGGGTCAATCACGGTGATAGGGGTGCCCGGCGAGAACGCTGACCGCGCGGTAGAGCTGCTCGACCAGGATGACCCGGGCCAGTCCATGGGGCAGGGTGAGCGCCGACAGTGAAAACCTCGCGGCCGCGGCCGACTTCACGCCTTCGTCGAGCCCATCGGCGCTGCCGATCACGAACGCGATCTCCTGCGCCGCATCACGCCAGCCTTCGATCCTTGCCGCGAACTGGCGCGTGGTCCATGCGGCACCGCGCTCATCCAGCGCCACGACCGTGCAACCGGCGCAGGCGGCGCGGATGCGCAGCGCCTCGGACGCAAGAATCTGCGCGGCCGTCCTGCCAGAATCCCGTGCGGCAGGCTTGAGCTCGATCACGTCCAGGTAGTACTCGCGCGGCAGGCGCCGGGCGTAGTCGGAGCATGCTTCGCTCACCCAGGCGGGCATCCTGTGGCCGAGCGCGACGATGCGGAATTTCACTGCGACGTGATGGGCCGACGCACTCGATGCCACGTGCCGGTGCCCGGCCGGTTGCATCGAGAGTTCAAATTCGCGCTCAGGCGGCCTTGGCGCGCCGTTTCGGGGCGGAGTCCTGCCAGAGCTCTTCCAGGTTGTAGTACGCGCGTATGGCCGGCTGCATGATGTGGACGACGATGTCGCCGCAATCGACCAGCACCCATTCGCCCGACTCCTCGCCTTCGACGCCGATGATCGACGCGCCCGACTCTTTCAGCTTGTCCCGCACGTGGTGCGCCAGGGCTTTGGCCTGCCGATTCGATTCGGCACTGGCGATGATCATCGAATCGTAGAAGCTCGTGATCTTGCGGACATCGAGCACCTTGATGTCGCGGGCCTTGATGTCTTCGAGCGCGGAGACGGCGGTTTGCTGCAGCTTATTCAGGCGCATCCGATCCTGGACGGTAGAGGTGGTGGAGGTCAATATAGGCCAAAACGGCCGGCGGGAGCAAACCGCGCAGATCCGGGCGCGTGCCTTCGTCACGCGCGAGTGCTTCCCTCAGGGCCGTGGCGGCGACGTCGTGGGGTGCGATGGCCTGTACATAGATGGATCCGAATAGTCGCGAGCGCAAGTTCCGCGGATCGTCGGTCAGGCGCTCGCGCCAGTACGGCAGCAGCGGCGCCGGCAGGCCCGTCGTCAGGTCCACGCCGGGCCTTTCGACCACGACCAGGTGCGCCAAGCCGAACAGTTCACGCCAGCGATGCCAGGACGGCAGGCCGCGGAAGGCATCCGCGCCCAGAAGCAGCAGCAAGGGACGGCGCGGAAACTCGCAGCGCAGCTCCTCCAGCGTCAGTACCGTGTAACTTTTCCCGGGACGCCGCAACTCGCGCTCGTCCACGATGATGCCGGGAAGCCCGGCGACGGCGATCTGCAGCATCGACAGCCGATCGGCTGCGGATGCGGCCGGCCCGGCGCGATGCGGTGGATCGCCTGCGGGAACGAGCCGCACCTCCGGCAACTCGAGCGCGCGGCGCACGTCCTCGGCGAAGTGCAGGTGACCGTAGTGCACAGGATCGAACGTCCCGCCGAGCATCGCGACCGGAGTTCCCGTGGCATTCGTCGCGCCGGAAGCGTCGGATGGAGCCATGTGCCGATTCTACGGGCGACAGGCGATCAGAAGCGGGATCCCGGCTGCTCGAGAAACAAGACTTCCTCGGGAGTGGACGCGCGGCCCAGAAGGGCATTGCGATGCGGATAGCGGCCGAAGCGCTCGATCACTTCCGCATGCTTGCGCGCCCATGCGAGAGGAGCGTCGAGCCCCGTCTCCGCGGCCAGCGACCCGAAGAGTTCGAGCGAACGCCGCTGCGCGTTGCGATCCTCGGCGTGTTCGAACGGCATGTACAGGAACCAACGCCCGTAGGGATCGAGCGCGCGATCCAGGCCCCGTGTGACGGCATCCTGGGCGGTAGCCAGCGCCCGCGCGTCTCCTGCAAACGCCTGCGCTGAGTCGCGAAACATGTTGCGCGTGAACTGGTCGAGCAGGAGCACGCGGGCCAGTGCACCGCCGGCGGTCGCGCACCACTCGCCATAGCCGCCCGCAAGCGCAATGGCGACGGCGGCGCCGAATCGCGAGCGGATATCCGCGTCGAACGCGGCGTCTTTGCGGAACCAGACGTCACGCGCGGTGCCGCGTTCCGGAGAGTCCTCGGTTGCCAACTTCGGTCCGAACCAGAACTCGAGGATCGATGCCGCAACGGGGTCGAGAACGTTGGCTTCCATGTCCTGTGCAGAGCCTGGCGTCGGCGGGAATGTCTCGCCGCCAGCCTCAGTCCTTGGATGCCCTGAGCTTCGTGAGATAGTAGGCGAGGGCTGCAATGACCAGAGCCAGCGCCACGCCGAAACCCAGCAGGTCTCGGTTGCCGTCCCATGCGACCGCCTCGCGCAGGAACAGGACGCCGAGGACGGCGATGACTACGCCGATGAGGTGATTCTTCAGGTCCTCGAGATCGCGGATAGCGAGCCATCGCGGCAGCGGCAACGTGTCGTCGACGAACAGCGAATAGAGGCCGAGGCTCATGATGTACATGACGATCGCGATCAGGAACACGTCCACTGCCTCGATCAGCCCGACCGCAAGCACCTTGGCGGACTTGGCGGACTTGGCGGTGATCGAACCTTCCTCGACAAAATTCACGACGGCGAGAATCATGACCATCGCTTCGTAAAAAAGCAGGACCAGCGAGCCCAGCAGCGTGCCGATCACGGGGATGACGACGATGTAACGGCTGGAGGCCAACGCGCGACGCAACATGGGTCACATGCTCCTGAGAGGATCGTTCGAATTCAAGGCCCGCCGACGATTTTCCAGTAGACCGCGTCGACGGTCTTGCCGGCGCCGGCAAGCTCCACCTTGAGCGCCTCGCCCGTGGCATGTGAATCGCGCACGTCGTGCTTCGCCCGGACGAATACCACGACGCGGTCGTCGTCCAGCACCAGGGACTTGACGTCGCTGTGGATGCCGCGCGCGGCAAGCCACGCCTGTGCCTGCTGGTCGACCTCCGGGTCCGACGCGTCGATCAGCAGCTTGCGATTCAGCGTCGCCAGGAACAGGGCCATTGCGCCGAGCAGGACGCCGACGAAGATCGCCACCGCGGCGTCGAACTCGGGGCGCGGTCCATAGAGCCAGGAGATGCCGGCGACCAGCAGCGTCAGCAGGATGCCGAGCAGCGCGACGGCATCCTCCAGCAACACCGCGAGGACCGTGGTGTTGGTGCGATTCTCGCGCAGCCCGGGCCAGCCTCCGATTTCCTTCAACGCGACGGTGAACGTCCAGAGCTCCAGCAGCAGCGCAAAGACCAGCAGGCCCAGGATCAGGAGCGTGAACGGCTCCACGGCCTGCCGCGCCAGGAGAGCGTGCACGCCATGGTAGAGGTTGATGCCGCAGCCGATGAAAAACACGCTGACGGCGGAGACCAGCGCCCAGAAGAATTTTTCCTGCCCGCGTCCGAACGGATGCACGTTGTCCGGAGCACCCCGGCCACGGACCTCGCCGACCTTGAGCAGGACCTGGTTGCCGACGTCCGCGAACGAATGGATCATCTCGGCGAACAGCGTGGGGGACCCCGTGACGAACCAGCCGAAGCCCTTCGCGCCGGCAATGGCCGTGTTGGTCGCAATGGAAATGGAAACGGACGACGACATGGGAACTGAGGGCAACCGTGGCCCGATGGGGTCAGCCGCGAATCTGGCCGGTGCCGAGGACCACCCACTTCTGGCTGGTCAGGCCCTCGAGCCCGACCGGCCCGCGCGCGTGCAGCTTGTTGGTCGAGATGCCGATTTCCGCGCCCAGCCCGTATTCGAATCCGTCGGCGAAGCGTGTCGACGCATTGACCAGCACGGAGCTCGAATCGACCTCGCGCAGAAAGCGCATCGCGTTGTCGTACTGCGAAGTGACGATCGCGTCCGTGTGCTGCGAGCCGTACTTGGCAATATGCGCAATGGCGTCGTCCAGCGAATCCACCACGCGCACGGCCAGGATCGGGGCAAGGTATTCCGTGAACCAATCCAGCTCGGTCGCGACCTTCATCGAAGGGACGATCGCGAGTGAGCGCTCGCAGCCGCGCAGCTCGACCGATTTGCTCTCGTAGATCCTGGCCAGCGACGGCAGCACGCGCGCCGCGATGTCCCGATGGACGAGCAGCGTTTCCATCGTGTTGCACGGCGAATAGCGCTGCGTCTTGGCGTTGTCGGCGATGCGGATCGCCATGTCGAGCTCCGCCGAGGCGTCGATGAAAACGTGGCAGACGCCGTCCAGGTGCTTGATCACCGGCACCTTCGCGTCCAGCGAGATGCGTTCGATGAGTCCCTTGCCTCCGCGTGGCACGATCACGTCCACGTGCTCGACGTCGGCGATCAGGTGGCCGACGGCGGCGCGGTCCGTCGTGCCGACGATCTGCACCGCATGCTCGGGGAGGCCGGCCGCGCGCAAACCCTGGTGGACACAATCGGCAATGGCCTGGTTGCTGCGCAGCGCCTCGGATCCGCCGCGCAGGATCGTCGCGTTGCCCGACTTGAGGCAAAGCGCCGCGGCATCGGCGGTCACGTTGGGACGCGATTCGTAGATGATGCCCACCACGCCAAGAGGCACACGCATCCTGCCGACCTGGATGCCGCTTGGGCGATAGCGCATGTCGGTGATCTCGCCGACCGGATCGGGAAGCGTCGCGATCTGGTCGAGGCCGTCGGCCATCGCGGCAACCGCATCCGAATTGAGCGTCAGGCGGTCGACGAAGGCCGCGTCCATGCCTTCAGCCTTGGCTGCGGCGACGTCCTGCGCATTGGCCGCCAGCAGCCTGGCCTCGTCCCGGCGCATGGCATCGGCCATCGAACGCAATGCCTTGTCCTTGGCGGCGGTGTCGGCACGCGCGAGCTCGCGCGCTGCGGCACGCGCGGCTCCGCCGACCGCGCGCATGTAGGCGGCGACGTCGGCATTCTGTGCCAAGCCGGGAACGTTGAGATTGGTCATGCGGGCATTCTACCGCGCGGGCTGCGGCCTACGCCGCATGGACGCCGCCGGGCGATGCGCGGCGGCGGCGGCGCCTCAAGATGTCGACAGCGTACGCACGCCGTCGGGCGAACCCAGTAGGATCACGTCGGCGCCGCGCCGTGCGAACAGGCCGACAGTGACCACGCCGGCGATGCCGTTGATCGTGGTTTCGAGCTTCACCGGATCGACGATCGACAGGCCCGACACGTCGAGTATCACGTTGCCGTTGTCGGTGTTGAAGCCCATGCGCCACGCGGGCTGGCCGCCCAGGGCCACCAGTTCGCGCGCGACGTAACTGCGGGCCATCGGGATCACCTCGACCGGCAGCGGAAATTTCCCGAGGACGGGAACCAGCTTCGACTGGTCGGCGATGCACACGAACTTGCGCGCGACGGCGGCCACGATCTTCTCGCGGGTCAACGCGCCGCCGCCGCCCTTGATCATCGCACCGTGCTCGGTCACCTCGTCGGCGCCGTCGATGTAGACCGGCACGTCGTCGACGTTGTTCAGTTCCTCGACGTCGATGCCGTGAGACTTGAGGCGTTCCGCCGTCTTGACCGAGCTGGCCACGGCGCCTTTGAAGCGGTGCTTGACCTTGGCGAGTTCGTCGATGAAGAAATTGGCCGTGGAGCCGGAGCCGACACCTATCCACGCGTTGTCGACGACATACCTTACTGCTTCGCGGGCAACGGCTTGCTTGAGCTCGTCCTGGGTCATCGGTGGATTCCTGATCAAATGTGGGCGCGGCAAGGGAAATTCTAACAACTGCGGTTTGGACGCGTTGCCGCAATGGCAATGTCGATCGGCTCGCGGCGTCCCGCGCGCATTCGCTCCAGCCGGGACTTCGACGCGTGTCCCGTCAGGTGGATGCCGCGACATCCGGCCGACGGACGGTCCAATTCGCCGAATTCGGTTGCCCGGGCTGTTCAACGCCGCCCGCCGGGTTGGCAGGTCATTGTCCGCCAGGCACCGCAATGATAAAAGGCATGTCGACAAGGAAGGAGCGTGCCGAATGAAGCCTGTATGGCTCGACAGTTATCCGAATGCGGTGGATCGGGCGCCGGTCCTTCCGGCGGACTCGGTCCCGGATCTGATTCGGGACAGCTGCAAGCGCTTCGCCGACCGCGAAGCGTTCTGGTCGATGGGCAGGTCGATGACATTCGGCGAGACCTGGGAGCTTTCCCAGGCCGTGGCGAATTGGCTGGGGCGCCAGGGGCTCGCACCGGGCGAACGCGTCGCCATCATGCTGCCGAACGTGCTCGCCTTTCCAGTCATAACCTATGGCGTGCTTTCCGCCGGCTGTGTCGCGGTCAATGTGAATCCGCAGTACACGCCGCGCGAGCTGGCCCACCAGGTCCGGGATGCCGGGGCGCGAACACTGTTTGTCTGGGAACCTGCGGCCGCTGTCGTCGAGAAGTCCCTCGCGGAGCTTGAACTGGACCGGGTGGTGACGGTTTCGCCAAAAGCGCTGATCACCGGGCGCGGCGCGGATGGGCAGGGCGTTTCGCGGGGGCCGGCGCCGGTTTGGTGGGTGCTCGAGGACGTTCTCGCGGACGGCGCCAAAGGCGAATCGCCCCGGCTGCCCGCCGAGCCGACGAGGCCGGTCTTCCTTCAATACACGGGCGGCACGACCGGCATCTCCAAGGGCGCCGTGCTTGCCGACCGCAATGTCCTTGCGGCGCTGATGCTGCAGTTCGCGTGGACCGGGCCGTTTCTGCCGCCCGACCGCGGCCCGCATCGCAAGATTACCGCGCTTCCGCTATACCACGTCGCCGCCCTGATGACGGGCATGTTCCGCTCTCTCCTGGACGGCTCGTGTTGCGTGCTGATTGCAGATGCGCGCAACGTCGACGCCCTGGTCGAGATCCTGGCGACGCAGCGATTCACAGTGATAACGGGAGTGAACACGCTGTACAACGCATTGCTTCATCACCCTCGGATCGGGGACGTGGACTTTTCGCGCTGTCTGTTGTCCGCCGCGGGCGCGACGGCGACTCAGCGGGCTGTTGCGGACCGATGGCTCGCGCTCACCGGCATGTCCATCATCGAAGGCTACGGCCTCACGGAAACCTGCGGCCTCGTCAGCATGCAGGCACCCGACGGGCGCCCATTCAACGGCTCGGTCGGACTTCCGCTGCCGCTCACCGAGATATCGATCCGCGATTCGGAAGACGGGGAGCTTCCACTGGGCGAAACGGGCGAGGTTTGCGTTCGTGGACCGCAGGTGATGGCCGGCTACTGGAACCGGGCCGAAGAGTCTGCGGCCGTGATGACCTCGGACGGGTTCCTGCGCACCGGGGACATCGGCAACGTCGACGGCGAGGGTTACCTTCGCATTTGCGACCGGAGCAAGGACATGATCCTGGTCTCGGGTTTCAACGTGTTTCCGAGCGAGATCGAGGGATTGCTGCTCCAACATTCGAAGGTGCTGGAGGCCGCGGTCATTGCGGTACCGGACGACTGTTCCGGGGAGGTGCCCGCGGCATTCGTGGTCAAGCGGGACCCGTCGCTCACCGCATCGGAACTCCAGGCCTTCTGCGCCGGGCAGCTGACGGCGTACAAGCGGCCGAAGTGGATCGAATTCCGCGACGCCCTTCCGAAGACTCCCGTTGGCAAGATCCTGCGGCGAGCGCTGCGGGATGAGGCCAGGCGCCACCTGCCGCAGTAAGCCGCCACGACTTGACGCCGACGCCGGCGGCAGAAGCGCCAATGACTGCCGGTCGGCGAATAGGAATGGCTATTTCTTCCGCGCCGGCGGCAGGTCGGTGCAGACGCCTTCGTACGCTTCTGCGGCGAGTCCCACCGATTCGCCCAGCGTCGGGTGCGGATGGATCGTCTTGCCGATGTCGACGGCGTCGGCGCCCATCTCGATCGCAAGCGCAAGCTCGCTGATCAGGTCGCCGGCGTGGGTGCCGACGATGCCGCCGCCGATGATCCGGTGCGTCGTCTCGTCGAAGATCAGCTTGGTGAAGCCCTCGTCGCGGCCGTTGGCGATCGCGCGGCCCGAGGCGGCCCAGGGAAACAGTCCCTTGCCGATCTTCATGCCCTTGGCCTTTGCCTCGTCCTCGGTGACGCCGACCCATGCGATCTCGGGATCGGTGTACGCGACCGAGGGAATGACACGCGCGTCGAAATACGACTTTTCGCCGGCGGCCGCTTCCGCGGCGACGTGGCCTTCGTGCACGGCCTTGTGCGCGAGCATCGGCTGGCCGACGATGTCGCCGATGGCAAAGATGTGGGGCACGTTGGTGCGCATCTGGCTGTCGACCGGAATGAAGCCACGGTCGGTGACCGCGACGCCGGCCTTGTCCGCGGAGATTTTCTTTCCGTTGGGTGCGCGACCGACGCTCATCAGCACCATTTCGTACGGTTGCGGCCCCTGCGGCGCGTTCGGCCCATCGAAACTCACCCACAGCGCGTCGGGCTTGGCCTCGACGGCGGTCGTCCGCGTCGAGACCATGATGTGGTCGAAGCGGTGCTTGTTGACCTTCTCCCAGACGCGGACGAGATCACGGTCGGCGCCGGGCATGAGGCCGGGCAGCATTTCGACGACATCGAGTCGCGCGCCGAGCGTCGAGTAGACCGTGCCCATCTCGAGTCCGATGATGCCGCCTCCAATCACCAACATGCGCTTGGGGATCGCCGCGAGGTCGAGTGCTCCGGTCGAGTCGAGGACCCGCGGGTCGTCGGGAATGAACGGCAGCCGCACGACCTGGGAGCCCGCCGCGATGATTGCCTGCGCGAACTTCACGACCTTCTTCGCACCTGACTTGGCCTGGCCGGTCCCTTCCGTCACCTCGACCTCGACGTGATGCGCGTCGAGGAACTGGCCGATGCCGCGCACGACATCGACCTTGCGCGACTTTGCCATGCCGGCGAGCCCGCCGGTGAGCTTGCCGACGACCTTTTCCTTCCAGCCACGCAGCTTGTCCAGGTCCACCTGGGGAGCGCCGAAAGCGATGCCGTGATCGGCGAGTGCCTTCGACTCGTCCACCACGGCGGCGATGTGCAGCAGCGCCTTGGATGGAATGCAGCCGACGTTGAGGCACACGCCTCCCAACTCGGCGTAGCGTTCGACCAGCACGGTCTTCATCCCGAGATCGGCGGCGCGGAAGGCGGCGCTGTAGCCTCCGGGTCCGGCCCCGAGCACGAGCATCTGGCACTCCAGATCCACCTTGCCGGCATAGGCCGGGGCTGCGCCGGGAGTGGGTGCGGCTGCGGGCTGCGGCGCCGGTCCCGAAGCGGGCTTCGCGGCTTCCGGGGGCGGGGCCGTTTTCGCGGGAGCCGCGGCGGCAGCAGCGCCTTCCAGCACGACGATCAGCGTTCCTTCGCTGACCTTGTCGCCGAGCTTGACGTGAACCTCCTTGACCTTGCCTGCGGCGGGCGAGGGCACATCCATCGTCGCCTTGTCCGACTCCAGCGTGACGAGCGAATCCTCCGCGCCGACGACGTCGCCGGGCTTGACGAAAATCTCGATGACCGGGATGTCCTTGAAATCGCCGATGTCCGGTACTTTGACTTCAACGTTGCTCATTGCGGCCTCGGAGTGGGTGACTTACAGCACGACCCGCCGCATGTCGGCGAGCAGTCCTGCGAGATAGGCGGTGAAGCGCGCCGCGGACGCGCCGTCGATCACGCGGTGATCGTAGGAAAGGGACAGGGGCACAAGGAGGCGGGGTGCAAAGTCCTTGCCGGTCCAGACCGGCTTGGTGGCGCTCTTCGACACGCCGAGGATGGCCACTTCCGGCGCGTTGATGATCGGCGTGAATGCGGTGCCGCCGATGCCGCCGAGGGAGCTGATCGAGAAGCAGCCGCCCTGCATTTCCGCCGGTCCCAGCTTGCCTTCGCGCGCCTTCGCCGAAAGTTCGCCCATTTCCTTGGCGATCTGCATCACGCCTTTCTGGTCGGCATTCCTGATCACCGGCACCACCAGGCCGTTCGGGGTATCGGCGGCGAATCCGATGTGGAAATACTTCTTTAGGACCAGGTTGTCCCCGTCCAGCGACGCGTTGAAGTCCGGGAACTTGCGCAGCGCGGCGACGGAGGCCTTGATCATGAACGCCAGCATCGTGATCTTGACGCCGGCCTTTTCGTTTTCCTTGTTCATCTGCACGCGAAAGGCTTCGAGATCGGTGATGTCGGCCTCGTCGAACTGCGTCACGTGCGGGATCATCACCCAGTTGCGGGCAAGATTGGCGCCGGAGATCTTCTTGATGCGCGACAGCGGCCGGGCTTCGACCGGGCCGAACTTGGCGAAATCCACGACGGGCCACGGCAGCAGGTTGAGCAGGCCGCCGCCGCTGATTCCGCCTCCGGCGGCTCCCGCCACGCCACCGCCGCTCATCGCCGCCTTGACGAAATTCTGGACGTCCTCCTGCAGGATGCGGGCGCTGGGACCCGTGCCCTTCACCTTCGACAGATCGACGCCAAGCTCACGCGCGAACTTGCGCACCGACGGCGAAGCGTGTGCACCCTTGAACGCTTCGTTGTCGATCGCCGCGGCCGGCGCGGCGGCAGCGGCCGGAGCGGCGGCCGGCGTGACGGG
>DAOMGB010000062.1:0-20914 GCA_035430095.1 Casimicrobiaceae bacterium
CGCTCAAGGCCTCGACCCGGGCCGATCTGTTTGCCGGCACGCCCGTGGTCACGCCGGCGCCGGCGCTGACGGCGCCGGGCGCCAGGCCCGCGCCCCACCGCTAGCCGCCGGATCCGCCTTCCTTCACGGGCCTGGGCAATGCTGCGCGTGACTTCGCGTCAAAACCCGCGGCTGGTTGCCGCGGCCGCGCTCATCCATTCATCGCGCGACCGCCGCAAGACCGGCCGCTGCGTGCTCGAAGGAGACCACCTGATCGGCGTCTACCTGCAGCGCGTGGGCGTGCCCGAGACGCTGATCGTGGTCGAGGAACGACTTGACGACGCGCGGATTTCGAGCCTCGTCGCTCAAATGCCGGCGCGCGACGTGCTTGCGGTCTCGCCATCGATCTTCAGCGAGGTTTCGACATTGCCGGCCGCGATCGGGGCGCTGGCGGTGGTTGTCACACCGTCGCCGGCACTGCCGCCTCCGGCGTCGTTTCACCTGCTCCTGGAGGACGTGCAGGACCCCGGCAACGTGGGCACGATGCTGCGCACGGCCGCCGCCGCCGGCGTCGAGCAGGTGCTGCTGTCCAAGAACTGCGCGTTCGCGTGGGCGCCCAAGGTGCTGCGGGCGGGGCAGGGCGCGCACTTCCTGACCACGATCGTCGAGGACGTGGACCTCGTCGCCTGGACCCGCGCCTTTCGGGGAACCGGACCCGTGTTCGCAACCGTCGCCGGAGGGGGCGCCGACCTCTACGCGTGCAATTTCCCGCCGCGAGTTGCCTTCGTCGTCGGCAACGAAGGTGCGGGACTCTCGGCTGCGCTGCTTCAGGAGGCAGGCGGCACGATCACCATTCCCATGCCCGGCGGCGCCGAGTCGCTCAATGCCGCCGCGGCGGCGGCGGTGGTGCTGTTCGAATGCGTGCGCCAGCGGCTGGTGGGCGCGTCAATTGCGCACGGCTGAAAAGCGGCTGTTCTCGCGGCAACTGCCGTAGACGACCGGCGCGGAAATGACACCTTCGATGCCCTGCGCGGTGATCTTCAAGTCCGACACCACGGCCGTGGTGTCGAGCCCATCCGAGCAAAGATACGTCGCCGTGGGGATGCTGAAGAGCTGGCCGTTCTGTTGCAGGTTTCCGGCCAGCGTGCACGTCGCCCCGAGATCGGCGAAGGTGAAGGTCAGGCTGACGCTGGTGCTCGAGGATTGCGTGACCTGCAACGGGTAGGAATCGACGAATTTCGCGTTGTCGCCACTGTTGCTGCAGCCGGAATAGGCTCCCGAAAGGCCGCCGTAATAGGTCCCCGCCAACGGAATGGCGGCCGCATTGGGCAGGCGCCTGAGCGGCTTGGTTATCGGTTTCGCCACTCCGCCGATGAATATCGTGTAGTTGAGCGTGCCTTCGTAGCTGTTGGTGGCCGAGGGCTGGAAGCTGGCGGTGCCCGATGGAGTTTCGACCCATTCGCTGTCGTTCCATGGCAACGCGAAATAGGTCCCCGTGTACGTGTAAAGGAGCCCTGCGAACTTGCTGCTTCCGTCGTAGCCCATGACCGCCGTGAACCAGACCGGCTTGCTGTCGGCGCCGTAGACGTAGAAGGTCGCGTAAATGGTGCTGCCCCATTGCACGAAATTCACTCCCCACGCATTTTCGTTCGCGGTGACCCAGAGGTCGGAGTAGTCGGCGGCAACGGCGGGCTTCAGCGGAATCAGCAGCGACAGCAAGGCGAGCGCTGTCGCACAGACCGAGCGGGCAAACGAAAAAAATTTGGGCATGGAGGTCCTGCTCGAGCGGGTGGCGATGAATCGATTTTACATGGCCGCACCGTCGAGCCGCGCTCACCCCATCCCTCTTTGGTATCAAAGTGTTGCGGCCAGCGCGGCAATGGCCTCTTTTCCGGGGATCGCGTCCTGGGCGCCGAACGCGCGGCAGGCGAGCGAACCGGCGGCGACTCCTTCGGCCAATGCGTGGCGCAGCGATGCGCCGCGATCGAGTGCCGCGGCCAATGCGCCGACCAGGGCGTCTCCCGCGCCGGTGGTGTCGACGACCGAGGTGACGGGCGCGGCGATGGCAAAGGACTCGTCGCCGGTTGCCGCAAGCGCGCCGCGCTCGCCGAGCGTCACGACCACCGCGTTGCGAACACGGGCGGCGGCGTCACGCGCGAAAGTCCCCGGTGCCGTCGGAAGGCCCAGCGTCTCGCCGACGACGGCGGCTTCCGATTCGTTGACGACCAGGATGTCGACCTCGCGGAGCAGCGCGTCGGGCAGCGTCGAGGCCGGCGCGGCATTCAGTATGACTCGTGCCCCGCGCGTCCGGCGAAGCAGCAGCGCGATTTCGCCGATGGGGACTTCGAGTTGCAGCACCAAGGTGGCCGTCGCGCCCAGCGCGTCGTCGGGAACCTGTCCGGCAGTTGCGCCGCCATTGGCGCCGGCAACGACTGTGATGGCGTTTTCACCACGCGCGTCTACGTGAATAAGCGCGACGCCGGTCGGGCGATCGAGCGCGGCCACGCCGGACAGGTCGATGCCTTCGGCGTCGAGATTGGCGAGCGCGCTCGCGGCGAACGCATCGCGGCCGACCGCGCCGAACATCCTGACCTTCGCGCCCGCGCGCCGTGCCGCCAGCGCCTGATTGGCGCCCTTGCCGCCGGGCGACGTGCCAAAGGAAGTTCCTGCGAGCGTTTCCCCGGGCAACGGAATGCGCGCAACGTGCGCGACGAGGTCGACGTTGATCGAGCCGAACACGACGACCATGGCGGCCTAGTCGCTGGCGACGACGCCCTTGACCAGCAGGATGTTCCCGAAGCGTCGCTGCTCCCCGGTGCGCACGATGGCAAAGGCGCCGCGCGCCCGCTCGTAGAACGCATGGCGCTCGAGCAGTCCCATTTCCATGTCGGCCAGGCCCATCTCGGTCAACACGCCGGCGAATTCCGCCACGGGCGGCGGAATGGCCGTCGGATCGCCGGTGACCTCCATGGTGAAGACCGCGGGCGAGACGCGGGTGTCGAGCGGCAGCAGCGTCAGCACGGCGGCGAGCATGGCGGGCGATCCCGCTCCTGGTGAGTCGACCAGGCGCCTGGCGTTGGCTGCCGCCGGAAAATTGGCGTCGACGATGGCCAGCATGTCGCCGTGCCCCATGGACTGCAGCGCATGCAGCAGGTCGGGCGTCAACAGCGGATCAATGCCTTTCAACACAACCTAACCTCCCTTGACCCCGCCGGCCGTCATGCCAGTCAGGATTTCCTTTTGAATGACGATCGTCAGCAGCAATACCGGCAGGGTGACGATGATTGCCGCCGCGGCGAGCGGACCCCAGGCCAATTGTTCGAACGTGAGCACGTTGTAGACCGCGACCGGCAGGGTGCGCGTCTCGCGGCCGGCAAGGACCGCGCCGAAGATGAAATTGTTCCACGAAAAGATGAAGGCCAGGATGAAACCGACGACGATGCCGGGCCGCGCGAGCGGCAGCGCGACGTAGCGAAATGTCGTCCAGGCGCTGGCCCCGTCGATTTGCGCTGCCTCCTCGAGTTCGCGCGGCTGCGTCTCGAAGTGTCCGGCCATGATGTACACGATGATCGGCACGGTGATGACAAGGTGCGTGATCACCAGCGCGGTCAGCGTGTTGTTGAGATGCAGGAACTGGAACACCGCGAACAGCGGAATCAGGTACGAAAGGGCTGGCGTCATCCTGGCGATGAGGATCAGGACAGTCAGCCGATGCGCCCCCGTGCGGGCGATGCCGTAGCCGGCGGGAATGCCGACGAGCAGCGCGATCAGCGTGGCGCCGCCGGAAACCACGATGCTGTTCCAGAAATAGCGACCGATGGAGTTCTGCTCGAACACGGCAATGAAATTGGCGAACGTCGGGGGACTCGGGATGAAGACCGGCGGATAGGCAATGTTGTCGATTTCGTTCTTGAGCGAAAGCGACAGCATCCACAGGAACACGAGAATGGCCGGCGATACGATCACCGCGACCGAACCGGCAAAGGCGGCCTTGCGCAGCCAGCGTCTGAAACGCCATCGCGACCGCCGCCGGACGGCAACGGGAGGCATGGCCGTCACGTCCATTGCGTCCTTTGGCGCACGTAGAGGAGCAGCAGCGCCAGCGCCATGACGATGGCGAAGAAGATCACGACGACGGCGGACGCGTTGCCGATGTTGTAAAAGGCAAAGGCCTGCAGGTAGAGGTAGAGGTTGATGGTCTCCGAGGCCGTCCCAGGCCCGCCGGAGGTGATGACGTAAATCGTGTCGAACGCCTTCAGCGCATCGATCGTCCGGATCACCGCCGCGACCAGCAGGAACGGCGCGACCAGCGGCAGCGTGATGTAGCGGAACAGCTGCCACTCCGACGCGCCATCCAGCTTGGCCGACTCATAGGGCTCGACGGGAAGCGCCGCGAGGCCGCCGAGGACGATCAGCATCACAAGCGGAGTCCAGTGCCACACTTCGACCATGACCAGGCTGGGAATCACCCATTGCGGCGAGTAGACCCAAAGCGACGGCGGGAGTCCGACCAGCGAAAGCAGGTAGTTGAGCACGCCCTGTTGCGGATGGAACATCATCGTCCAGACCAGCGCCACCGCGACCGGCGTCGCCATCATCGGCATGATGAAGATGCCGCGCAGCACGCCGCGAAACGGAAACTGCCGGTGAAAGACCAGCGCGGAGATCGTTCCGAGAACAAGCGGTGCCGCGACCGCCAGCGCGGTGAAGTAGAACGTGCGGACCACCGCCTCCAGGAATCGCTGGTTGTGGACGAGTGCCGTGTAGTTGTCGACACCGACGAAGTGCGACTCCGTCCCGATCTTCCAGTCGAGGGTGCTCATCCAGAGCGTGAACAGCCACGGGAAGACGATCACCGCGCCGACGACGATCAGCGCCGGGACGATGAACCGGAAGTAACTGCGCTGGCGGCGCGCGACGACGCCCAGGGAAACGCCGGTGGCGGACATGTCTTTGCTGCATCGTGCCGGCCATCCGGCGCGCGGCACGATTCCCGCGCGTCGGATGTCGGCCGGATCGTCAGGCTCTTTCCGACTTGTCGAGGACCGGCTGGAATTCCGCCGTGGCCTTCCTGAGTTCCGTGGCTGGATCGGCACCGTTGATCATGTTGGTCAACGCGATGCCGAACGTGTCGCGGAACTCGGTCACCGGCACGATGACCGGCAGGCCGGGCTGGGCGATCCGCGCCGAGGTCACCATGCACTCGACCCATTGCTTCGGAGACTTCAGCTCGCCGGACGTCTGGGCGAGCTGGTAGGCGGAGTTGCGCACGGGTGCACCGGCGGCATTCTGCAGGATCCGCGTCTGGTTGGCCTTGTTCGACGCCCATTGCAGGTAGAACCACGCAGGGCCCTTCTTCTTGCTGAATGCCGAGATGCCCTGGCCGTCGCCGAACAGCGCCGACACCTGCGCCTTGGGTCCCGCCGGCATCACGCCATAGCCTACCTTGCCGACGATGCGCGACTTGGTCGGATCTTCGAGGGGTCCGGCAAAGCCGATGCCGTCCAGCCACATCGCCGCCTTGCCCTGCGCGAAGAGGCTTTGCGATTCGTTCCAGTTGTAGCCTGCCACGCCGGCCGGGCCGAACTTGGCGAGAAGGGTCTGGTACATCTTCGCCGCGTCGATGGCTTCGGCGGTCTCGGTTGTGAGCTTGCCGTTGGAATCGACGAATCCGCCGCCGTAACCCAGCAGGAAACTGGACCACACTGGCACGTTGGCGTTTTTCAGGCCACGGCCGACGAACCCGGAAATGCCCTTGGCGGGATCGTTGAGACGGGCGGCGGCGTCGAGCATTTCCGCGAACGTCTTCGGGTACGCAATATTCTTCGCGTCGAACAATTCCTTGTTGTAATAGACCACCCACGGATCGAGGTTGATGGGCAGGCTGTCGATTCGGCCGTCCGGCTGAGTGGCGTAGTTGAGTCCACCCTTGGCGAAATCCGCAAAATCGAGATTCGGATCGACCAGCGTCTTGTCGGCCATCATCGGCCGCGTGTCATCCAGCCACTTGTTCTTCCCGAACTGGCGCTTTTGCACGTGATACGAAAGCTGGATGACGTCGAAGCTGGTGCGGCCGGAATTGAACTCGATGACGGCCTTTTGCCGCTGCTGCTGCTCCGGGATCATCTCGGCGCCGACCGTGATGCCGGTCAAATCCTCGAACTCCTTGTGGTACTTGGACAGCAGGTCGCCGCGCGGACTCTTCACCAGGAAGACTTCGATGGTCTCGCCCTTGAATCGCTTCCAGTCGAACGGCGCCTGGGCCTGCGCGGCAAGCTGGCCGGCCCCGGGAAATGCCCCGAGCGCCGCGGCGCCCGCACCTGCCTGCAACAACCGGCGGCGTTGCCGGTCGGCGTTCTTCAGTTGATCACGTTTTGCCACGATCTCCTCCTTGCGTCGACCAATTGTCCCTGGCGCGCCTTGGTGTCCGCGCGCAGGTTGACGTTCATCATACTGCACCCCGAAGCCGCTGCGTCAGTGCGTTGCGTCCAGATGAGCAAACACGTCGATCAATTTCTCCGCCGTGCAGCCGGGACCTCGCGCAACCGTCAGGATCCGGGACTCCCGACGAGCGACTTCGCGCGCAGCCTCCGGCAACGCGCGCACGAGCGTCGGCGGCACGATGACCGCACCGTGCCGGTCCGCGTGGATGAGATCGCCCGGACGCACCCGCAGCCCGAACACTTCGACTTCGCCACCGATGCCGACCGGCCTCGCATAGGCATGGGACGCGGTTATGCGACCCGCCAGGAACTGAAAGCCAGGAGCCCACTGGTCGAGATCGCGCACGGCACCATTGGAAATCAGCCCGCGCGCGCCCAACCCGACGTGGATGGCCGATTGCACCTCGCCCCAAAAGGCGCCCGTGCCTGGATTCTCGTCGATGTCCTGAATGACCACCACGGATGGCTTGGGGCCCCGGTCGATGGAGCGGTAGTAGTCGTCCCGCAGCGCATGTTGAGCCGCGATCGGGGCGTCGCCCGGCCCGGCGCTGCGAATGGTCGCCGTTCGCGCATACCCGATGATGGGCTTCAGGTGCGGAAAGCCGCACACGAAGGATTGTCTTGTGTAGCCGCGGCCCTGCGTGTCCGGCGACAGGCGCTCGAGAGCATTGCAGATCGTCGGCGTGTCGAAGGTCGTCAGGGCGTCGAGATCGTCCAGGGACAGGCGTTGTTCCGGCATGGGCGCCCCTGTTTTCTACTGGTCCTGGTTGTGATCGAGCAGTCCCGCCTCGCGCAGCGACGACAGCAGCGCCAACCGTGCAGTGTCGTCGAGCGGCACCAGCGGCGGTCGCACTGCGCGCCATGTCGAATTGCGGGTCTGTTCCGCCAGAATCGCCTTGAAACCCGCCATCAACGGCTGGCGAAAGGCGATCTCGATGAACTTCGTCACGCGCGCCTCGTCCCCTGCTGTAACCGAAGGGGAAAATAACGCGCGCACCAGGTCCGGGAACAGATTCGCGACGCCGCAGATCGTGCCGGCGCCGCCGGCGCGGAGAAGCCGGGGCAGGTGCGGCTCGTGCCCGACCAGGATCGCGAGTTGCGGCGTGCGCGCCAGCAGCGCTTCCGTGTTCGCCCAGTTCCCGGCGCTGTCCTTGACGCCGGCGATGATGCCGGGGAACGCCTGCGCCAGGCGCTCGATCAGGTCGACCGACAACGGTGTGCCCGTCACCTGGGGTATGTGGTACAGGTAAATTCGCAGGCGCGAATCGCCGACGGCCTCGACCACTCGCGAATACCACGCGTACAGGCCCTCGTCGGATACGTCTTTCCAGAAGAAGGGCGGCAACACGAGGCATGCGGCGCAACCCGATTGCACACCGTGGCGGGTCAGGGCGATCGTTTCCGGCAATGCGGCACAACCTGTCGCAGCCACCACGCGCGACGCGGGAATGCCGGCCGCGAGCAATGCGTCGACGCCGGCGATCCGCTCGCCCGAGGAAAACGATTGGCCCTCGCCGGTGGTGCCGAACGGCGCCACGCCGTCGACGCCACGGGACAGCAGCGACCGCGCGTGCGCGACCAGCAATTGGGCGTCGACACCCCCGGCGGCGTCGAGCGGCGTCAGCATGGCGCACCACATGCCCGTGACCGGCGCGGCAGATTGCATGCACTTTTCTCCTGGCGCGCGGAGTGCGCGGTTCCGGGTGCTAACGATACCTTGCCGCGCCCGGGTGTCAACCGGCGCGTCGATCGGCGCGCCGCGCTGCGAAGTGCGCGACGGTGCGCGCCCAACTTGCTACCATCCTCATCACGGAAAATGACTGCATTCCGCTATCCGGATCGTTGGCGTGGCAATACCTCCCGCATGGCTCCCGCTGTTGCACCGGTCCGCGCCCGGATTTGGCGGGGCGCCGCTCGGCAACCTGTTCCATCCGATTCCGGACGACGAGGCCATCGATCTCGTCCGGTACGCGCATGCCGCGGGCGCGCGCTATTTCGACACGGCGCCCCACTATGGCCACGGCCTGTCGGAACGCCGGATGGGCATCGCGTTGCGGGACCTGCCCCGCGATTCCTTCCTGCTCTCGACCAAGGTCGGACGGCTGCTGACCCCGGCCGGCGACGCGCCCCGGGAACAACACGGATATGTCGACGGGCTCCCCTTTCGTCAGCACTACGACTACACGGGCCCGGGTGTCGTCCGATCGCTCAAGGACAGCTTGCGGCGTCTGGGGCTCGCACGCGTCGACTTCGTGTTCGTCCATGACGTGGACGAGGCGACCCATGGCGCGGCGTTTCGGTCACGGTTCCGGGACATGCTGGACGGTGCGCTGCCCGCGCTGGCCCGCCTGAAGGCCGATGGAACGATCGGCGGCTATGGTCTTGGCGTCAATGATGTCGGCATCTGCCTGCAGACGCTGCACCATGCCGACCTCGACGTCATCCTCCTTGCAGGCCGCTACACGCTGGCCGATCAATCGGCGTTGCCCCAATTGCTGCCCGATTGCGTGCGGCGAGATGTGGCGATCATCCTCGGGGGCCCGTTCAATTCGGGAATCCTGGCGTCGGGGTCGCGGCCGCGCGACGGATCCCTGCCGTATTTCAACTACGTTCCCGCGAGTCCGCAGGTGGTCGCCCAGGTCGCCGCCATCGAGCGCGTCTGCGCGGAATTCGGCGTGCCATTGCCAGCGGCCGCACTGCAATTCCCGGCGGCGCATCCTGCCGTGGCCTGCGTCCTGGCCGGCGCGCGGTCGCGCCAGGAGTTCGACGATAATGCGGCCATGGCTAATCGGGCGATCCCGCAGGAGTTCTGGCAGGCACTGCGCCAGCGCGCGCTCGTCGACCCGTCTGCTCCCCTGCCTGCCGCGGTCGCGAAGGGGCCGCGATGACGGGAATCGTCGACGCTCACCATCACGTGTGGACGCTCGCGCGCGGTGACTACGGCTGGCTCGGGCCCGCGCAGGAGGCCATCTACCGCGATTTCACGCTGGCCGAACTCGCGCCGATGATGGAAGCGGCGGGTGTTGTCGCGACGGTGCTGGTGCAGGCGGCGCCGACATTGGCGGAGACCCGGTTCCTCCTGAAGGTTGCCAACGACAGCAAGGGCGTGGTCAAGGGCGTCGTCGGCTGGGTCGACCTCTCCCGCGCCGACGCCATTCCGACGCTCACGCGGCTCGCGCGTGAACCGCTGCTGAAGTCGGTGCGGCCGATGCTGCAGGACCTGCCCGATCCTTCCTGGATAGTGCGTGCCGACGTCGGGCGCGCGCTGTCCGCGCTGCCCCGGCTCGGGTTGCGCTTCGACGCGCTGGTCACTCCCGCGCAGTTGCCGGCGCTGCTGACCATGCTCGAACGGCATCCGGACCTGCCCGTGGTGATCGACCACGGCGCCAAGCCCGACATCGCCAACGGGATGTGGGAACCCTGGGCAAGCTCGATGCGCGCCGCGGCGGCCAATCCGCGGGTCCGCTGCAAGCTTTCCGGCCTGGCGACCGAGGCGGGGCCGAACTGGACCATCGAAACGCTGCGGCCCTACGTCGCGCATCTGCTCGATTGCTTCGGCGCGCAGCGGCTGATGTGGGGCAGCGATTGGCCGGTGGTCAATCTGTCGGGATCCTACCAGCGCTGGTTTGCGGCCACCCGGGCGCTGCTGGCCGGCCTGACGCCTGAGGAACGTGCCGCGATCATGGGCGGGACCGCGCGAAAGTTCTATGGCCTCTGAGCGAATGGGTCGGTTGCAATCCAGAGTCCCGGGTCCGTTGCGACGCGGGGCGGCGGGAGCACTGTCCACGGTCGCGCTGGTCGCGATTCTCGCGCAGGCGGGACTTGCGGGCGCGGCCGGCTGCAAGTTGGCGCGAATCGCGGAGTGGCCGGTGCGGGTGGAGCACGGTCACATTCTCGTCGACGGTTCCATCAACGGGCAGAAGATTGCGATCATGCTCGACACGGGTGCCGCGAACACGCTGTTGTTTCGGCCGGCCGCGGAGCGTCTGGGCCTGTCGCCGCGGCCGACCAAGGCACGCATGTTCGGCGTGGGCGGCGAGGCGACGGTCGAAGTGGCCGAGGTGGGCGAGTTCCGGATCGGCGAAGCGGTGCGCACCAAGTGGCTGCTCCCGGTCATCGGAACGCGGTTCGTTGGCGCGGACATGATTCTCGGCGAGCAGTTCTTCCAGCTGGTCGACGTCGAATTCGATCTCGCGCACGACGCCGTCCGGCTGTTCCAGTCCGAAGGTTGCGTTGGAGTCTCGCTCGCGTATTGGGCAAAGGATGGCGTCGGTGTCGTGGACATGTCCCCGCTGAGCGAAGGCGAGCCGCAGGTCGTGGTGCCCGTCAAGGTCAACGGGGAACCGCTGCACGCGCTCTTCGATTCAGGCGCAAGCGCGTCGTTCCTGGACAAGGGCGAGGCAGCCAATCTGGGCGCGACGCCGGATTCGCCGGGCGTCGTTCCCGCCGGCAAGGTGCGGGGTGGCGGCAGACTGGAGTTCGATTCCTGGATAGCCAGCTTCAAGACCTTCACCATCGGCAACGAAACCATCCGGGACGTCGCATTGCGCTTTTCGGATTTCCGCAGGGACGCCTGGTACACGCAGACCGGCAGCCACGTGCCCACCAAGGTGATGGCATCGTTCTCGATGCTGCTGGGCGTCGACTTCATCAGGGCGCACCGGGTGATGGTCGCGCACAGCCAGCGCAGGCTGTATTTCACCTACCACGGCGGACCGGTATTCGAGACGGCACGGACACCGCCGCCGGACAATTCGCGCGCGGAGCAGGCGGCGACACCGCACTCGGGCGGGCGCTGAGCGTGCCGCCGGACACGTCGGGCAGTGCAGGCCACGGCGGTTCAGTAGACGTGCCGCGCCACCTGGCCCTGGTGCAGGATCGTGGTCGCGATTTCCTCGATCGATTTGGACGACGTGTCGAGCATCGGGATGTTCTCGCGATGCATCATCGCCTCGGCCTCGCGCACCTCATAGCGACAGCTCTCGAGCGCCGCGTACTTGCTCCCCGGCCGGCGCTCCTCGCGTATTTCGCGGAGGCGTTCCGGATGGATGGTGAGCCCGAACAGCTTGTCGCGAAACGGCATCACGGAGGCGGGAAGCTTCTTGTCCGCGAAGTCGTCCGGCGTCAGCGGAAAATTGGCCGCGCGCACGCCGAACTGCAACGCAAGGTAGAGCGACGTCGGCGTCTTGCCGCAGCGCGATACGCCGACCAGGATCACCTGTGCCTTGCTCAGGTCCCGGGTCGCCGCGCCATCGTCGTGCGCCTGCGTGAAATTGATGGCGTCCATCCGGGCAAAGTATTCATGGCTGTTGGCGATGCCGTGCGTACGGCCCGCCGCGTGCGAACTCTTCGCGCCCAGTTCCGCTTCCAGCGGCTGAATGAAGATCTGGAACATGTCGAGCGTCAGTGCCTTGGCGTCGCGGTGGATGATCGCGCTCATGGCCTCGTCGACCACCGAACTGATCACTATCGGGCGCCGGCCTTCGCGTTCGGCGGTGGCATTGACCTGTCGAACGGCGTCGGCCACCTTGTCCAGCGAATCGACGAAAGGAATCGTCACGCGCGTGAAGGAAAACTCCTCGAACTGGGTGAGCAGGCTGTTGCCCAGCATCTCCGCCGTGATGCCCGTGCGGTCGGACAGGAAGAATACGGTGCGCCGGTCAGGCATGAGGTTGCTCCACGGCGGGATTGGGCGCGCGGGGACGCGTGACGCGGACGGCCGCGATCATCGCGATCAAGACCAGCGCTGCGGCAAGCAGGTAGGGTGCGCCGGGCAGGTGAACCGCGCCGCCCGGGCGAATGGCGAGTGCGAAGGTCTGCGTGAAAAGCAGCGGCCCGATCAGTCCGGCGACGCCCTGCAGGCTGGCCAGCGCACCCTGCAGCTTGCCTTGATCCGACGCTCCTATTTCCCGCGTCATCAGGCCCTGCATCGCCGGGCCCGCCAAGCCGCCGAGCGCGACCAGCGGCACACCGGCCATGAACCAGGCGCCCGTTGGCGCAAGTCCGTAGAGGATGAAGCCGGCGATGCCGAAAAGTAGACCCAGCAGCAGCGTTTGCCGCTCGCCCACGCGCTTCACGCTCATGCCGACCAAGCCGCCCGAAACGACGACCTGTGCCATGCCCACGGCCGCGAGCGCCAGCCCGACTGTCGCGGCGCCCCATTGGTAGCGGTAGTCCGTGTAGAGCACGAACACACGGGGCAGCGCATCGTGCGCGACGCGTTCCAGGAACATCGCAATGGCAAGGCCGACCAGTATCGGCTTGGTTTTCAGCAGACGCAGCGAACCGATCGGATTGGCCATGCGCCAATGGAAGCGTGAACGGCGCTCGCGCGGCAGGGATTCCGGCAGCACGCAATAGCCGTAGACGGCATTGGCGAAGCTCAAGCCCGCCGCGACCCAGAACGGCAGGCGCAGGTCGATGGCGCCGAGGAAGCCGCCCATCGCGGGGCCGACGACAAACCCGAATCCGAAGGCCGCGCCCAGCATGCCGAACTGCGCGGCACGCTTTTCCGGCGGCGTGATGTCCGTGATGTAGGCGCCGGCCGTGGCCGAGCTCGCGGAAGAAATTCCCGACAGCAGGCGTCCGGCGAACAGGAACCAGAGCGAGGGGGCCAGCGCCATGACGACGTAATCGAGACCCATGCCGATGTTCGACAGGATGATCACCGGCCGCCGCCCAATGCGGTCGGACAGCGCGCCGAGGACCGGGGAAAACACGAATTGCATCGCGGCCCACGTGAAGCCGAACACGCCGGCGATGGTCGCCGCGCTGGCGATGTCGCCGCCCATGAACTCGATGATGAGCTTGGGCAGCACAGGCACCATCACGCCCAGCGCAAGCATGTCGAGAAGCACGGTGACCAGCACGAACGCGAACGCGGCGCGCCCGTGCGCGGGAAGCTTTGCGAAATTCAACGCGTCACCTGGAGGAGCGATGCCGCTGCCCGCGCGCGACGGTCAGGTCATCGCAGATCACTGCCACAGCGACCAGATCGGCGTGACGCCGGCGGGCATCTCGGGCAGGTCGCCCAGGTCCATCCAGCCTTCGCCGGGGCCGTGGTAGTCGGAGCCGCACGAACAGGCCAGCCCGAACAGGCGGGCATAGGTGCTGTATTCGGCAAGCTGCGCCGACGTGTGGGACGGCGACAGCAATTCGATGCCGTCGCCGCCGGCATCGCGGAATTCGCCGAGCAGCCGCCGCATGGCGGTCGGCGAGACCTTGTAGCGGCCCGGATGCGCGATCACCGCCACGCCGCCTGCAACGTGAATCCAGCGCACCGCGTCGGGCAGCGTCGCCCACACGTGCTTGACGTAGCCGGGCTTGCCCGGCGTGAGAAAGCGCCTGAACACATCGCCGGTTTCGCTGGCATGACCGGTTTCGACCAGGAAGCGCGCGAAGTGAGTGCGCGAAATCAGGCGTTCGCTGGTGACGTACGCGCGCGCGCCCTCGTAGGCTCCCGGGATGCCGGCCTCGGCCAGTCCCGCCGCCATCTGCCTGGCGCGCTGGTCCCGGCCCGACCGGATGCTCGCCAGCCCGGCATCGAGTTCGGGATGGGCGGCGTCGATGTTCAGGCCGAGTATGTGCAGCGTGTGCGATTCCCAGCTTACCGACAACTCGGCGCCCGGAATGAATTCGATACGCGCGTCGCGGGCCGCCGCCGCCGCTTCCGGGAGCCCGCCGGTGTCGTCGTGATCCGTGAGCGCGAACACGTCGACGCCGCGCGACGCGGCGCGGTGCACCAGCGCGTCGGGCGTGAGCAATCCGTCCGAGTAGGTCGAGTGGCTGTGAAGATCGTAGCGATGCATTCGGGTCGGGGACCGTGGAGCGCGGCGGCAATCGCGCGCTCACGGTCATGAAACTTGAGATAAGTTGTTGATTCTAGCAGAATAGAGGGTTTTCCCGGTACCCAAGCCGCGCATTTCTGCCAGCGAAGGTCCCGGGAGTTCCCCATTCCGGTACCCCATGCTCACAGCCGCAAATCTCGCAATCCAGTTCGGCGCGAAACCGCTGTTCGAAAACGTCTCGATCAAGTTCGGCGACGGCAATCGCTACGGACTCATCGGCGCCAACGGCTGCGGCAAGTCGACGCTGATGAAGATACTGGGCGGCGACCTCGAGGCGTCGAATGGCAACGTCGCGATCGACGCGGGCGAGCGCCTCGGAAAATTGCGCCAGGACCAGTTCGCGTACGAGCAGGAACGCGTGCTCGACGTCGTGCTGATGGGGCACGCGGAGCTTTGGGATACGAAGAACGAACGGGACGCCATCTACGCCAACCCCGATGCCAGCGAAGAGGACTACGTGCGCGCCGCGGACCTCGAGGCGCACTACGCGGAGCTGGACGGCTATACGGCCGAGGCTCGCGCCGGCGAATTGCTGCTGGGCCTGGGCATCCCGACCGAGCAGCACGAAGGTCCGATGAGCGCGGTGGCGCCGGGCTGGAAGCTGCGCGTATTGCTGGCGCAGGCGCTGTTCGCCAACCCCGACATCCTGCTGCTCGACGAGCCGACCAACCATCTGGACATCAACACCATCCGCTGGCTCGAAGGCGTGATCAATGCGCGCAACTCGACGATGGTGATCATCTCCCACGACCGGCACTTCCTCAACAGCGTCTGCACGCACATGGCGGACCTGGACTACGGCACGCTGCGCGTCTACCCGGGCAACTACGACGATTACATGATCGCGTCGACACAGGCGCGCGAGCGGCTGTTGGCGGCGAACAGCAAGGCCAAGGACCGCATCGTCGAGCTGCAGGACTTCGTCCGCCGGTTTTCGGCCAACAAGGCGCGTTCGAAGCAGGCGACGTCCCGCATCAAGATGATCGAGAAGCTGAAGCCCGACGACGTCAAGCCGTCGTCGCGGCAGAATCCCTACATTCGCTTCGACTACGATCCGAAGCAGAAGCTGCACCGGCACGCGGTCGAGGTCGACGCGCTGACCAAGGGCTGGCCCGGGATGGCCACTCCGCTTATCGAGAACCTGTCGTTCACGCTGGGCGCGGGCGAGCGCCTGGCCATCATCGGCCCCAACGGCGCGGGCAAATCCACGCTTTTGCGCACACTGGTCGGCGCGCATGCCGCCGATGGCCTGGCGCCGGACCGCGGGACGGTCAAGTGGGCCGAGCGAGCCACCATCGGCTACTACCCGCAGGACCAGACGGCGGACTTCGCGCAGGAGATGAACCTTCTCGAGTGGATGGGGCGCTGGATGCAGCCGGGAGACGACGAGCAGATCGTGCGCGCGACGCTCGGCCGACTGCTGTTTTCAGGTGACGAGACGCAGAAGTCGGTGCGCGTGCTGTCCGGCGGCGAGCGCGGCCGTATGCTTTTCGGCAAATTGATGCTGCAACGGGCCAACGTGCTGGTGCTGGACGAGCCGACCAATCACATGGACATGGAATCGATCGAATCGCTGCAACTGGCGCTCGAGTTGTACCAGGGGACACTAATATTCGTCTCGCATGACCGGCAGTTCGTTTCGGCGCTGGCCACGGAGGTGCTGGAACTCGGCGCCGGGCGGCCCGTTCACTTCAGCGGCAACTACGAGGACTATCTCGCGTCGCGCGGCTTGGCGTAGACTTGGGCTTAGCAGTACGATGTAAGTGGCGGCGCAGCCACAGGTTTTGGCTTTTTGGCGCCGTTTGTCCGGATTTGCTTGCACAATCGCCGGGATCCGGTCGAGAATATGCCATTGGTATAGCGTCGCGGACGATTAGGGTTCACACTGCGGCGATTGAACTTAACTGCGCATAAAGGTCCGCGACCCGTGAAACTTCTCGACCGCGTCCTCAATCCCCGCGAAATCAGGCGGCGGCTCGGCATGAACCAGGAGCAATTCTGGACGCAGATCGGCGTCACGCAGAGCGGCGGATCCCGGTATGAGAGCGGGCGCGACATGCCGCGTCCCGTCAAGGAACTGCTGCGGCTGGTCCATGTGGAGCAGCTGGACCTGTCCCAGGTCAAGCGGGTCGATTTCGAAATCATCAGCTACCTCAAGGACTCGCACCCCGACTTGTATCGCACGCTGCGCCGCGCGGTGAAGAGCCGGCACAAGTCCGCGCCGGACAACAACATCAACCTCGTGTCCGGCGAATTGGATGCCGACATCGCGGGCGGCGACTTCCACGAGCCCGAAGAAGCAGTGGGCACGCCGGAGGGGCATCGCTCGACGTAGCCGGCGATCGTTCGTGCAGCGCCTTTGCGGCCGCCATCGAGCGGCCGCGCTGCATTTCGGGGCCTACGCCGCGCGGTCTCACCGCTTTCCCGGGCGGGCTTCAAGCGCTTGAACTGACATGGCGGATGGTGATCGAGCGGCGACATGTCGGCGGCGGACCGCTTTATCTCATCGGCATGATCTTGCGCAATGCAGCACGTCGCGCCTCTCCGACGCCGCAAGGTAAAATGCGACACTTTAACGACGATATGTCGCGCCGCAGCATGCGCGCGGCCGTTCCGATTCCTGTCGCACTTTGTGGAGCAACGAGATGAGCGAGGCCCGGGTCGTTTCCTTCGAACGTCTGCGCATGACCGACGTCGAAATGGTTGGCGGCAAGAATGCCTCGCTTGGCGAATTGATCAGCCAACTGGCGTCGGCCGGGATCCGGGTCCCGGCGGGGTTCGCGACGACGGCGCTGGCCTATCGCGAGTTCCTTCAGCACGACGGCCTGGCCGGTCGCATTGGGGCCCGCCTCGGTGCCCTCGATGTCGACGACGTCTCGGAACTCGCACGTGCAGGCTCGGAGATTCGCGCGTGGCTGGTGGCCGCGCCGCTGCCCCCCAGACTCGAAGCGGAAATTCGCGACGCGTATGCGGCACTGACCCGGGAATCCCCGGACGCAACTTTTGCCATCCGGTCATCGGCCACGGCGGAGGACCTGCCGGATGCATCATTCGCCGGCCAGCAGGAAACATTTCTAAATATCAAAGGCTTGGATAATGTATTTCATGCAATAAAAGAGGTATTTGCATCCCTCTACAACGATCGCGCCATCGCCTACCGGGTGCACAAGGGATTTGCGCATGCCGAGGTCGCGCTTTCGGCAGGCGTGCAGCGGATGGTGCGCAGCGACTTAGGATCGGCGGGCGTGATGTTCACCATCGACACCGAGTCGGGATTCGATCAGGTGGTATTCATTACCTCGGCATTCGGCTTGGGTGAAACCGTGGTGCAAGGCGCGGTCAACCCCGATGAATTCTACGTTTACAAGCCCAACCTCGCCGCCGGGCGGCCGGCGATCCTGCGCAAGACTTTGGGCACCAAGGCGCTGCGCATGACTTTCGCGGACGCCACGCGGGCCGGCCAATCCACGGTCACCAGCGAAGTGCCGGAGGCGGAGCGGCTACGCTTTTCCGTCTCCGACGAGGAAGTTCAGGAACTGGCCCGGTTCGCGGTGCTGATCGAGCAGCATTACGGCCGCCCCATGGACATCGAATGGGGCAGGGACGGGCAGGACGGCAAGCTCTACATCCTGCAGGCGCGGCCGGAAACGGTGAAGTCGCAGGAAGATTCCGCCGAGCGCCTCCGCCGCTTTCGCCTCAAGGAAAAGGCGGCCGTGCTCGCCAGCGGCCGCGCCATCGGCCAGAAGATCGGGCAGGGTCCCGTCCGGCTCATCAAATCATCGTCGGAAATGGACCGGGTCAAGACCGGGGACGTGCTGGTCACCGACATGACCGATCCCGACTGGGAACCGGTGATGAAGCGGGCGGCGGCCATCGTCACCAACCGCGGAGGTCGCACCTGCCACGCGGCGATCATCGCGCGCGAGCTGGGCATACCGGCGGTCGTCGGCTGCGGCGACGCGACGCGCGTGCTCTCCGATGGCGACGCCGTGACGGTCTCCTGCGCCGAAGGCGACACCGGCCACGTGTACCAGGGGCTGCTTCCGATCGAGATCGTCGACGTGCAGCTGGACAAGATGCCGCCGTCGCCGACCAAGATCATGATGAACGTCGGCAATCCGGAGCTCGCCTTCGAGTTCCAGCGCCTGCCCAACGAAGGCGTCGGCCTGGCGCGCCTCGAGTTCATCATCGCGCGCAATGTCGGCATTCACCCCAAGGCGCTGCTCGCATTCGATCGCCAGCCGGGCGACCTGAAACGCGATATCGAAGCGCGCATCGGGGGCTACGCCAGCCCCACCGAGTTCTACATCCAGAAAATCGTAGAAGGTGTGGCGACCATTGCGGCCGCGTTCTTCCCGAAGAAGGTGATCGTGCGCCTGTCGGACTTCAAGTCCAACGAATACATGAACCTGCTTGGCGGAAAGCGGTACGAGCCGCACGAAGAAAATCCGATGCTCGGGTTCCGCGGCGCATCGCGGTACATCGCGCCCGAGTTCTACGACTGCTTCAAGCTCGAATGCGAGGCGATGAAGCGCGTGCGCGACGTCATGGGTCTCACCAACGTCGAGTTGATGATCCCCTTCGTGCGGACGTTGACCGAAGCGGAGAAGGTGATCGCACTGCTCGCCGATAACGGCCTGAAGCGCGGCGACAACGGCCTGCGCGTGATCATGATGTGCGAGCTGCCATCCAATGCGGTGCTTGCCGAGCAGTTCCTCGAGCATTTCGACGGTTTTTCCATCGGCTCCAACGACATGACCCAGCTCACGCTGGGCGTGGACCGCGACTCCGGCGGGCCAATTGCGTCGACGTTCGACGAGCGCGACGGCGCGGTCAAGGCCATGCTGGGAATGGCCATCGCCGCGTGCAGGAAGCACGGACGCTACTGCGGCATCTGCGGTCAGGGTCCATCCGACCATCCCGATCTCGCGCAATGGCTGGTCGAGCAGGGCATCGAGAGCATTTCACTCAATCCCGACACGGTCGTGGAAACGTGGATGGCGCTGGCCGGCCGCAACGCGCACTGATCGAGGCATAGCGCCCGAGCACGCCGTGCGCGCGCCGGACGTTACGTAGGCCATCTGGTCGATGGCATCGCACTACGCCCTGCGGTGAAATGGGCAGCATGCGCCTTCCGCCTTCGGTCCACGTGGTGCTTTCACCGTCGCGAATCGCGGGAGTCGGCATCGGCGTTCTCGCGGCAGCCACGCTGGCATCGACGGCTGCGCTGCCAATCCATCCGCTGCTGCAGGCCATCGCGGTGGCATTAGTCGTGGCATGGGCGGCATGGTCGTTCGAGGTCGATGCGTTGCAACGCAGTCGCTTTGCGGTGACGGAAGTCCGCGTGGCGCCCGATCTGGTGCTCGTCGCGTGCATGGGCGATGGCAGACTGGTCGCGGGACACGTCTGCGCGGCGACCTACGTGGGACCCTTGCTCACGACCATCGTGTGGCGGCCCGACGGTTGCCGGCGGTCGCGAACGATCCTCGTCTTGCCGGACATGCTTGATGCCGAGGACTTCCGGCGACTGCGCGTAATGCTGCGTTACGCGCGCAGCGCCGAGGTGCACGAGGCACCCGCGAGCCAGGCCTGAGCATCGAGCAGAGCGCCGCTCTCTTCCTTGGTCTGACCGGCCAGCAGGTGCATGTACAGGGGCACCAGCGCCTCGGGCGGCGGAAGTGACGCGCGGTCTTCGCCAGGATGCGATTGATTGCGCAGTGGCGAACGAATCGGTCCGGGAATCACGGCGTTGATGCGCAGGTTCGCGCGGTTCTCCCACTCGTCGGCGAGTTCGCGCGCCAAGGTGGCCACGCCCGCCTTGGTAACCGCATAGCCTCCCCAGTAGGCGCGCGGCTCCTCCCCGCGGTTGTCGAGCGTGAACACCACGGCGGCATCCGGCGCGGTGCCGAGCAGCGGCATCAGTGCACGGGTAAGCCCCATCGGCGCCGCGACATTGACACGCAGCAGCGATACCCAGCTGTCGAACGACTGGTGCTCGATCGGCCCCAGCGAGCCCAACAGCGCCGCGGTGTGAACCAGGCCGTCCAGCCGACCGAGTTGCGCGCGCAGCGCGCTCTCGACGTTGGCGAAGTCAGCCGCTTCAGCCTTGGCCAAGTCGAGGGGCAGGATCACCGGTTCAGGATGGCCGGACGCAAGAATCTCGTCATACAACGCGTCCAGCTTCCGTTCGATCCGACCGTGCAGCACGACGGTGGCACCCTGGGCCGCGCAGGCACGCGACAGTGGTGCACCGAGACCGCCGGTGGCGCCGGTGATGAAGATCACGCGCCCGGCAAGCGAGTTGCCGGAGGAGGTAGGCCGGGGTGAAGACAGCGGAACTGGCAGCGCCATGGCCGTGGATCATAGCCGAATTGCGTCGTGATTCCCCCGAATGCAAAGGCGGTTTGCCAACAATGCGCCGTAAAGCTATAATTTGAGGCTGTCCGTGGGGGTATAGCTCAGCTGGGAGAGCGCTTGCATGGCATGCAAGAGGTCAGCGGTTCGATCCCGCTTACCTCCACCAATGACACACCGAAAATGGCCCGCAGTTCGGCCTGCAGCACCACTTGGTCCCCATCGTCTAGAGGCCTAGGACACTACCCTTTCACGGTAGGTACGCGGGTTCGAATCCCGCTGGGGACGCCA
>DAOMGB010000063.1:0-13339 GCA_035430095.1 Casimicrobiaceae bacterium
CTCATTCCACGAGGAGTCCCGCATGATCCGTCGTTTCCTTTCCCTCGCGCTCGCGCTGTCTGCCGCCGCTGCGCTGGCGCAATCCGTCCCGCCGGGCTACCCGGCGGATTACGCCCAGACCATCGCCGCCGCCAACAAGGAAGGCAAGCTCGTCATCTACAGCGCGCTCGACACCAAGGCCGCACAGCCGCTGATCAAGGACTTCAACGCGCTCTACCCCAACATCAAGGTCGAATACAGCGATCTCAATTCGACGGAGCTCTACAACCGTTTCATCGCGGAGTCGGCGTCGGGACAGGGCTCGGCGGACGTCATGTGGAGCTCGGCCATGGACCTTCAGGTCAAGCTGGTCGACGACGGCCAGGCGCTCGCCTACCAGTCTCCCGAGGCTGCGAAGCTGCCGGCTTGGGCCGTTTACAAGAACCAGGCCTACGGCACCACGTACGAGCCCGCGGTGTTCATCTACAACAAGCGCCTGGTGACCGGCGACGAGGTGCCGCAGGACCACGCGGCCTTCGCCAAGCTGATCAACACCAAGGTCGACAAGTACAAGGGCAAGGTCACGACCTACGACATCGAAAAGAGCGGCGTCGGGTTCATGTTCGTCGTGCAGGACGCCAAGAACTTCCCGGGCATGAAGGACCTGGAGCAGGGGTTCGGCGCGTCCAACTATCGCGTCTACGGCAGCACCGGCAACATGCTCGAAAAAGTCTCCTCCGGCGAGCACCTGCTGGGCTACAACGTGCTGGGCTCGTACGCTCTCGTGCGCGCGAAGAAGGATCCGGCGCTGGGCGTGGTGCTGCCCAAGGACTACACGCTGGTGCTTTCGCGCGTCATGTTCATCGGCAAGCAGGCCAAGAATCCCAACGCCGCCAAGCTCTGGGTGGACTACATCCTGTCGCCGCGTGGCCAGAAGCTCATTGGCAGCGACGTCGAGCTGTTCTCGATCCGCAACGACGTCGATGCCGAGTACACGGCGGCGTCGCTCAACAAGCAGCTCGGCGCCAACAACGTGAAGCCGATTCCGGTCAGCGCCGAAATCGTCACGTACCTCGACCAGAAGAAGCGGCTGGATTTTCTTGCCGCGTGGAAGGCGGCGCTCGCCGCCGGCGCCGCGCCCAAGTAGGCAGGAGTACCGGAAGGGCACGCCGCTTCCGGCGGCGCGCTTCCGCTCTCCACCGAGCCCCTTGATCCCCGTCGATTTACGATGAACCGCCTGGCGCGCACGTCGGCGTTTTCCGCTGCTCCACGCGGCCTGACGATCATGCTGACCGCCGCGGCGGTCCTGGCGCCGCTGCTGCTGATCCTCTACCAGAGCTTCCTGACCGCTCCGTTCTTCGACGCGCGCAAGTCGGTCGGCATCGGCGCCTATGAGTTCATCTTCGCCGATCCCGACTTCTGGCAGGCGTCGCTCAATTCGGTGGTGATCGCCTTTTCCATGGTGGTCATCGCCGTCCCGCTCGGCGCGCTGCTGGCGTTCGTCATGGAGCGCACGGACCTGCCGGGCAAGCGCTGGATCGAGCCGCTGATCCTCGTCCCCAGCTTCGTTTCGCCGATGGTGCTGGCGTTCGGGTTCGTCGTCGCGGCGGGCCCGGTCGGCTTCTATACCGTCTGGGCGACCGAGCTGTTCGGCGGCGCGCCGTGGGGACTCTACTCGCTGTCGGCGATCGGTATCATCGCCGGCCTGCTGCACGTGCCCAATGTCTACGTCTACGCGTCGGCCGCGCTGAAGAGCCTGGGCTCCGACGTGGAGGAAGCGGCACGCGTTGCGGGCGCCTCGCCGTTTCGCGTCGCGACGACGGTCAGCCTGCCGCTGATCATGCCGGCACTTCTCTTCGCCGCGGTGCTGGTGTTCTTCCTGGGATTCGAACTGTTCGGGCTGCCGCTGGTCCTGGGCGACCCCGAGGGGCACCTGGTGCTTTCGACGTATCTCTACAAGCTGACCAACAAGCTCGGCACGCCGTCGTATCACCTGATGGCGGCGGTGGCGATCTGCATCGTCGCGGTGACCTTCCCGCTGGTGCTGCTGCAGCGCTACCTGCTGCAGAACGCGCGCAAGTACGCGACGATCAAGGGCAAGGCCGGGCGCATGCGGGAACTTCCGCTCGGCAAGTGGAAGTGGGTGGCGGCGGCGCTGATCGGCTTCTGGCTCTTCGTCGGCGTGGTCGTGCCGCTCACCGGCATCGCGCTGCGCGCCTTCGTCACCAACTGGGGCTACGGCGCCAGGCTGTCCGAGGTACTTACGCTCGAACACTTCCAGTCCGTCTTCGACGAGCCGATCCTGGTGCGCGCGATCTGGAACACCATCCTGATCGGCACCGTGGGCGGCGCCATCGCCGTCGCGTGCTACACGGCGATCGGCTTCGCCACGCATCGCCGTCCGGACGGCTGGTCGCGCTTCGTCGACTACCTGGTGCTGGTGCCCCGCGCCATTCCCGGATTGCTGGCCGGTCTCGCGTTCCTGTGGGTCTTCCTTTTCTTCCCGCCGCTGCAGCCGCTTCGCACGACGATCTTCAGCATGTGGCTCGCCTACACGGTGGTTTGGCTCGCCTACGGCATGCGGCTCATCTCGTCGTCGCTGATGCAGGTGTCGACCGAACTGGAGGAGGCCGCGCGCACCGTCGGCGCGACCCGCGGGCAGATTTCGCGACAGATCACGCTGCCGCTGATCCGTCACGGCCTGATCGCATCGTGGCTGCTGGTCTTCATGATCTTCGAGCGCGAATATTCGACCGGCGTCTACCTGCTGGCACCCGGAACCGAGGTGATCGGCGCGCAGCTGGTCTCGCTGTGGCAGGGTGGCGCAATCGACGTGGTCGCCGCACTTTCGCTCATCAACGTCATCCTGGTCGGCGTCGGGCTGGCGATCGCCCTTCGCTTCGGCGTGAAGCTGCGCGACTGAAACGTTCGATGAGGCGGAAAATGAAATCCGGAGAGGAAACGTTTCATGGCTGAACTCACCGTCGACAATCTGCACCTCACCTACGGCGACAACCCGATCCTCAAGGGGGTTTCGCTGACGCTCGAGCGCGGCGAGGTCGTCTCGCTGCTCGGCCCTTCGGGCAGCGGCAAGACCACGCTGCTGCGCGCGGTGGCCGGGCTGGAGACGCCGCACGAAGGATCGATTCGTGTCGGCGACAAGGTGGTGTTCGACGGCGCCGCCCGCATCGACGTTCCCGCCGAGGGCCGCAACCTGGGCCTGGTGTTCCAGTCCTATGCACTGTGGCCGCACAAGACCGTGTCCGACAACGTCGCCTACGGGCTCAAGCTTCGGAAGACCGGCGACGGCGAGGTCAAGTCGCGGGTCAAGACGGCGCTGGAGCAACTCTCGCTGGGACATCTGGGCGAGCGCTTTCCGCACCAGCTTTCCGGCGGACAGCAGCAACGGGTCGCGCTGGCGCGGGCGCTGGTCTACAACCCGCCGGTGATCCTGCTCGACGAGCCGCTGTCGAATCTCGACGCCAAGCTGCGAGAGGAAGCGCGCGCCTGGCTGCGGGAGCTCATCGTGCGCATGCAGCTGTCCGCGCTGTGCGTCACGCACGACCAGAGCGAGGCGCTGGCGATGTCCGATCGCATCCTGCTGCTCAACAACGGCCGCATCGAGCAGCAAGGCACGCCGCAGGAGATGTACAGCAATCCGGTGTCGCTGTTCACCGCCGACTTCATGGGCAGCAACAACAAGCTGGCCGGGCGCGTGACCGAAGTGCGCGACGGCGCGGCGCTGATCGAAGGCGCTGGATTCAAGCTGTGGGGCACGGCGCGGCAAAGCGCCAAGGCGGGAACGGACGGCACCGGCATGATCCGCCTCGAACGCATTCGCCTGGCCGATGGGCCCGGCGACAACCGGCTCGAAGCCGGACTCACGACGTCGATGTACCTGGGCGACAAGTGGGAGCACCTGTTCGCGCTGGGTGATGCGCGGTTGCGCGCCTATGGCGAGAGACCTCTCGCGTCGGGATCGCACTGGCTCGAAATTCCGCGCGACGGACTGTGGGTGTTCTAGGGAGTTCCGGCATGAGCCCATCCAGCCAATCCGCCACGGCCGACCTGTTCGACGCGCATCCGGAGGCGTCGTCGTGCGCGCTTCAATTCCGGTCGTTCGGCCAGCGCCGCCGCTTCGCGGGACGCATCCGCACCGTGAAGTCCTACCAGGACAACGTGCTGCTGAAGGAACTGCTGAGCAAGCCTTCCGCCGGCGAGGTGCTGGTGATAGATGGCGGCGGGTCGCTGCAATGCGCGCTGATCGGCGACGTGATCGCCCTGCTCGGCATGAACAGCGGCTGGGCCGGCGCCGTCGTGCACGGCGCGATTCGCGATTCCATGGCCATCGACGCACTCGACTTCGGTATCAAGGCGCTTGGCACCAACCCCCGCAAGAGCGCCAAGAACGGCGACGGCCTGGTCGACGTCCCCGTCGGCTTCGGCGGCGTGAACTTCGTCCCGGGCCACTGGCTGTACAGCGACGAGGACGGCATCCTCGTGTCGCCGACACCGCTCACCGCATAGCGGGAAGCCGCGCGCAACCCGACTCAGCCGGGCAGCATCGGCAGGTTGAGACCCTGCGCCCTCGCCACCTCGATCGCCTTCGCATAGCCGGCGTCCGCGTGCCGCATGACGCCGGTCGCCGGATCGTTCCACAGCACGCGCTCGATCCGCCGGGCCGCCGCGTCGGTGCCGTCGCAGACGATCACGACGCCCGAGTGCTGGGAATAGCCCATGCCGACGCCGCCGCCGTGGTGCAGCGACACCCACGTCGCGCCGCCCGCGGTATTGAGCAGCGCGTTGAGCAGCGGCCAATCGGATACGGCATCGGAACCGTCCATCATCGACTCGGTTTCGCGGTTGGGGCTGGCGACGCTGCCCGTGTCGAGATGATCGCGGCCGATCACGATCGGCGCCTTGAGCTCGCCGCTGGCGACCATCTGGTTGAACGCGAGCCCTGCGCGATGCCGCGCGCCCAGGCCCAGCCAGCAGATGCGCGCCGGAAGGCCCTGGAACGCGATGCGCGATCGCGCCATGTCGAGCCAGCGATGCAGGTGCGCGTCGTCGGGAAACAGTTCCTTGATCTTGCGGTCGGTCTTGTAGATGTCCTCCGGATCGCCGGAAAGCGCGACCCAGCGAAAGGGCCCCTTGCCTTCGCAGAACAGCGGCCGGATGTACGCCGGCACGAAACCCGGAAAGTCGAACGCATGGGCGAGTCCCTCGTCTTGCGCGACCTGGCGGATGTTGTTGCCATAGTCGAACGTCGGGATGCCTTGCGCGTGAAAAGCCAGCATGGCCGCGACATGCGCCTTGCACGACTGCCTGGCCGCGGCGACCAGGTCCGCGTGCTGCGTCGGATCCCGCTGCGCGGCCAGCCACTGCGGGACGGTCCAGCCCGCCGGCAGGTAGCCGTGGACGAGGTCGTGCGCCGACGTCTGGTCGGTCACCATGTGCGGTTGCACGTTGCGCCTGACCAGTTCCGGCAGGATTTCCGCCGCGTTGCCCACCAGGCCCACGCTGACCGGCTTGCGCGTGGCGCATGCCTCCGCGATGATCGCCAGCGCGTCGTCCAGGTCCTTCGCCCGCCGGTCGAGATACCTGGTGCGCAGGCGCATGTCGATGCGTGACGCCTGGCATTCGATGGCGAGCATCGACGCACCCGCCATCGTTGCCGCCAGCGGCTGCGCGCCGCCCATGCCGCCCAGGCCCGCCGTCAGGATCCACTTGTCCGAGAGGTCGCCTCCGAAATGCTGGCGGCCGGCCTCGGCGAACGTTTCGTAGGTGCCCTGCACGATGCCCTGGCTGCCGATGTAGATCCACGACCCGGCCGTCATCTGGCCGAACATCATGAGACCCCTGCGGTCGAGTTCGTTGAATACTTCCCACGTCGCCCACTTGGGCACCAAGTTGGAATTGGCGATGAGCACGCGCGGCGCGTCGGCATGGGTCTTGAACACGCCCACCGGCTTGCCCGACTGGATCAGCAGCGACTCGTCGTCATGCAGTTCGCGCAGCGCCGCGACGATGGCGTCGAAGCACTCCCAGTTGCGCGCAGCGCGCCCGATGCCGCCGTATACGACCAGCTCCTGCGGATTCTCGGCCACGTCGGGATCGAGGTTGTTCATCAGCATCCGCAGCGGCGCTTCGGTCAGCCAGCTGCGGGCGGTGCGCTCGGTCCCGCGCGGAGCGCGAATCACCCGGTCCGCGCGGCGCGTGCCCTGCGACGAAGCGGCAAGCGATTTCGGGTCGTCACGGTTCATTGGAAACCTCCGGTCAATGCGCCCGCGCGAAGGCGTCGACCCTCGCGATCCAGGCCGACTTGTCGCGCTCCGGCAGGAACGACGCCTCGAAGGAATTGCGCGCCAGGGTCACGATGTCGTCGCGGGTCAGGGAAAGCGCCTGCTGCGCGGCGAGATAGTTGTCGACGACGTAGCCGCCGAAATAGGCGGGATCGTCGGAATTGATGGTGATGCGCAGCCCGCGATCCAGCAGGCGCTTCAGGTTGTGCCGCGCCATGTCCGGGAACACTCCCAGCTTGACGTTGGAGAGCGGGCAGACGGTCAGCGGCACCTGCCCGGCCGCGAGACGCGCGCACAACGCGTCGTCGCTTTCGCAGCGAACGCCGTGGTCGATGCGCTCGACACGCAGCAGGTCGAGCGCTTCCCGGATGTAGGCAGGCGGTCCCTCTTCCCCCGCATGGGCCACGGCCCGGAAGCCGGCGTCGCGCGCCGCCCGGAACACTTCGGTGAATTTCGACGGCGGATGCCCGACCTCGGACGAGTCGAGGCCGACGCCGTGGATGGAGGGCTTGAACGGCAGCGCCTCCGCGAGCGTGCGCATGGCGTCGTCCGCCGAAAGATGGCGCAGGAAGCACAGGATCAGCCGGCTGGTAAGGCCAAACTCGCGCTCGCCTCGCCCAAGCGCGCGCGTGATGCCTGACAGGACGGTGGCGAACGGAATGCCGCGCTTCGTATGCGTCTGCGGATCGAAGAATATTTCCGCGTGCACGACGCCGTCGGCGTGCGCACGCTGCAGATAGGCCCACGTCATCGCGTGGAAGTCGTCCTCGTCGCGCAGGACGTCGGCCCCCGCGTAGTAGATGTCGAGGAACGACTGCAGGTTGTGAAAGTCGTACGCCTTCCGCAACGCTTCCACCGACGGGTAGTTCAATGCCACTTCGTGCTTGGCCGCAAGCGCGAACACCAGTTCCGGCTCCAGCGAGCCTTCGATGTGGATGTGAAGCTCTGCCTTGGGCAGGCCGCGGATGAAGTCGACGTCGACGGACGGGTTGTGAGTGGTGGCCATGACCGACTTTGCAGCGGAGGGATTCGCTCGCGGACTCAGTGGGTGTCGAACAGCGCACCGACGAATGGCAGGAAGGCGCCGTCTTCGACACGTCGGCGCATTGCGGCGAGGTCCGGCGAGAACGCGCGGTCGCGTTCCCAAAACGCGGCCTCCGAACGAATCATGGCGAGCGCACGGGCCAGCTTCGCAGACGTCTTGAGCGGTGCGCGGAAATCGATGCCCTGCGCGGCCGCCAGCAACTCTATCGCCACGATCGCCGACGTGTTGCCCGCCATGGGGGTCAGCCGCCGCGCGCCGAACGTCGCCATGCTGACGTGGTCCTCCTGGTTCGCCGAGGTCGGGAGCGAGTCGACCGACGCCGGATGCGCGAGCGACTTGTTCTCCGAAGCCAGCGCCGCCGCGGTCACGTGCGCGATCATGAAACCCGAGTTGACGCCGCCGTCCTCGACCAGGAAAGGCGGCAGCTCCGACAGGTTCGAATCCATCAGAAGGGCAATGCGCCGTTCCGACAACGCGCCGGTTTCCGCCAGCACCAGCGCCAGGTTGTCGGCGGCGAAAGCCACGGGTTCCGCGTGAAAGTTGCCGCCGGACAGGATCTCGTTGGCATCGGCGAACACCAGCGGATTGTCGGAGACGGCATTGCTTTCCGTCAGGAGCACCTGCGCGACATGCCGCAGCTGGTCGAGGCAGGCGCCCATCACCTGAGGCTGGCAGCGCAGGCTGTAGGGATCCTGCACGCGGCTGCAGTCCACGTGGGACGCGCGGATGGCGCTGCCTGCCAGCAGGTCCCGGTAGACTTCCGCGGCATCCTTCTGTCCGCGATGTCGTCGGATGGCGTGAATGCGCGCGTCGAACGGCGTGTCGCTGCCCAGGCACGCATCGACCGTCATCGCGCCGGCCACGAAGGCCGCGGCCATCGCGCGCTCGGCGGCAAACAAACCCGCCAGTGCCAATGCCGTCGAGACCTGCGTGCCGTTGAGCAGCGCCAGTCCCTCCTTGGGAGCGAGGTCGATCGGCCGAAGCCCGGCCAATGCCAGCGCCTGCGCACCCGGCACGATGTCGCCGTCGATTCGAGCTTCACCTTCCCCGATCAGCACGGACGACAAATGCGCAAGCGGCGCCAGGTCCCCCGATGCGCCCACCGAACCCTGCCCGGGAATGCACGGGACGATGCCGGCGTTCGAAATGCCCACCAGCAACTCGATCACTTCCCAACGCACACCGGAATAGCCCTGAGCAAGCGAGGCGGCCTTGAGAGCGAGGATCAGGCGGACCACGTCTTCGTTGAGCAGTGCGCCCGTGCCCGCGCTGTGCGAGCGCACCAGCGCGCGCTGCAATTCGCTCAACCGGGTGTTGTCGATGCGCGTGCGGGCGAGCAGGCCGAAGCCCGTGTTGATTCCATAGACCGTGCGCCCTTCCGCGATCACCCGCGCCACCGTCGCGGACGCCGCCTCGACGGCCGGCCTGGCGTCCGGGTCGAGCGTCAACGGCGTTCGCGCGGAGGCGATCCGCCTCAGTTCGGACAACGTCAGGCCGCCGGGACGGAGCATCACTGAAGTCATGGCAAAAGGTGCAATGAGCGCAATGAGCGCAATGAGGGATTCTACTGCCGCGCGGTCGACCGCACGATGCGATCGCGACCCTAGGGGGCAGCAGGCGGGGAATTGACCTTGGCCGAAATTTCCATTGCGCACTTCATGTTTTGCTGCGTGCCGATCGGAAATCCGGCAATCGCGCAGTCCCGCTGGTATCCCCGCAGCGTCCATTCTGCCTGCGCGGCAGCGGAAGTTCCGCCGGCCGTGCACACGAACTCGATCGTCGAGTTGTAGCGGCCCGGCATGTCGTTGACGGTGCGGGTCATCACGACGAAGGGCACCTGCCCTCGCTTGGCGCAGAACTCCTTCACCTGGTCCGCGGCGAGCTGGGTCGCGTCGGCTTCGGTGTAGTCGATGGCGGCCAGTCGCCACGCGTTGTCGCCGATCTCGATGACGCTCCCGCCGCTCGCGCAGCCGGCGAGAAGCAACACCAAGGCCAAATGTCGATATGCTTGCATGGGGCAGGTCATCGTGGTCGGCGCAAGGTCGGGAATGTGCGCATATTACCGGAGGCGCCAGGATTGCCCGCGCCGTGATGCAGGGTCAGCGTCGCTGCCGGGCGCCGCTATGAGCCCAGAGATCGGCCGGAACGCGGCGCAAGGCACGACCGCGTGCCGGCCACGCCTGTCATCTTGCCCATTGCAAGCGGCGAGCGAGCGACAACTGCCCCACGAACTGCGACGGGGCCACGCCTACCACTTGGCCTGCTGGCAATTCTTCACCACCAGCTTTCCCTCCACTCCGAGGCCGGCTCCCTTGAACGGATTCTTCAATTTTCCATTTCCTTCGGGGTCCAGCGAGAGTTTGCCTTCATCGCCCGTATTCGCGCAAAGCGGTCCGACGCAGGCTTCCGCTTTCGGTTTGAAGTCGCCGCAGTCGTCGACGTCCACTCCGCCTTCGAGTTTTGCAATGCCGCCCTTGAACGCGAATTTCGCTTCGCTCGAGAAACCGGTATCGTCGATCTTGCCAAGCGGATCGACATCGATCGAATTTCCGGCGCCGAAACCAGCCTCGACGCAGGCGGATATTCCCCATCCGTCCGAGGTTTTTTCGAGCCCGAGCTTTAATCCGACGCAAACCCCTTCGCAAAGACCCACGCCGGCCGACCCGAAGCCCACCGGATCGATCAGGTTCACGGGATTGTTGCTGACGTACGCGTAGAGATTTCCCTGGTGGCTCTTGAACAACGCAGGATCGCGCGCAGTCCAGCGTCCGGCGGGCGGATCGAAGTCGCGCATGCCGAAATGGACGAATCCTGTCGCGCCGTCAGCCAACCCGCCGGCAAAGCCGATAGGCAGGTCGAACGCCGGATTGCTGTCCTGCGTGATGGCGCCGAACGTGTCGTACTCGACGACCTTTACCGGCGTGCCTGCCGCATCGGTGACGACGCGAGGCGAGCCGAGCGGATCGGTGGCAACGTAAAAGCGGCTCGCCCCGCGTTGTAGCGCGAACAGTCGCCGGCCCTCGTCGTAGTAATACGTGGTGAGCACGCCACCGGCGTCGCGGGCATGGGTCAGCTGCAGCGCATTCTCCGGATTGCCGTAAAGGTACTGGACCGTGCCTCCGGCATCGGTGCGGCTCGTCCGCCGCCGCAATCCGTCGTACGCATAGGTGATGGTCTGCGCGCCAACCACGGCCTTGATCAGTTCTCCCGCAGTGCTGTACTGGAACGTGTCGCCGCCACGCTGCGCCAGGTAGCCGTCGGCATTGAACTGATTCACCTGCCCATCCCGCTGGATGAGCCGGTCCTGCGCATCATAGGTGGAAACCTGCACCGGACCACCGCCGACCTGGCGGCTGATGCGGTTGCGGTTGGCGTCGTACGCATACTGCTCCACGAGAACGCCGGCGCGCCGCACTTCGGTGAGCTGGCCATTGGCGTCGTAGGTGTAAGCGAAGTTCACGGGTACGCCGGCAATCGTTTCCACCTTCGTGGCAATGCGTCCGACGTTGTCCCGCGTCAGCTGCACGGCGTACTTCTGCTGGCCGCCAACGGTGTGCGTGCGATTCTGGATTCGTCCCAGCGTGTCGTAACCGTACGTGATGACCACGGTTCCGTCGCCGATCTGGCTTGGCGCGCCAGCGGGGCCGGCACGCGCATAGGTGAAGGGTCCTACACCGGTCAACAGACCGTCGTTGTCCCGTGTCAGCGGCGTATTCACCACGTCGCTGCCGCTGGTCAGCGCCATGTTCTGGAGCAGGAAGTCGCTGTTGTACGCGTACGTGTACTGGCCCTGCGCGGCACCGCTCCACGTCACACCTGTCAAGAGGCTCCCCGCGTACGTGAATGCGCCTTGCTGGGCGGGTCCCGGCGCGGTCGGCGTGCGGGTCAGCGTGTCGACGCGCGAGGTGAGATTGCCTGGGGCATAGGCAATGGCAACCGAGGCTTCCGGATAACCGAGAGACGCAATGCGGTTCTTGCTGTCGTAGGCAAACGTTTCCGCGCGCCCGGTCGGCAACGTCACCTGGTTAACCCGTCCATCCAGGTCGCGGCTGATGACATAGGGAGCATTGCCCGGGGGCACGTAGCCGGCATCTTCGTTCACCGCGTTGTAGTCGAGCCCATGGACGCCCAGGCTCGGCATCGTGACCTGCGTGCGGTTGCCGCTCGCGTCGTAGAGGAAGCGGTAGACCTGCCCTCCGGGCAGCGTCACTTGATTGCGCCGCAGTGCCGCATCGTAGCCGAAGGCCATCGTGGCACCGGCGGCATCGGTGCGGGAGACCAGCCGGAATTGCGGGTCGTATCCATATGTCCACGACTGTGCGCCATGGCTGAGCTGGACGAGCTTCCCTTGGCCGTCGAAACTCGCGAGTACCGGTGCCAGGCCGAATGCCGCATCGCCCTGCGTCGACACGACGCGGCCCAGCGCATCCAGGGTCACCACCGATTGACGCCCGACCGGCGTCGTTGTTGTCAACTTGCGCGTTGCCGCGTCAAACGTCCGCGTGTAGATCTTGCCGTTGATGGTGACCGTGTCGGTCTGCGACGTCATGCTGAGAAGATCTCCCGGAGTCGACAGCGTCACGGCGCGTACCGTGGCTCGCGTGGTCACGATGCCGCCGGGCGTGGTGATCGTTTGAGATTTCACCAGCGGCGCCTGCATGCCGAAGCGCGGATCGGGTCCCTCGACCACGTCTTCCACCGTGCCGTCCGGATAGGTCACCCGTCGGCTGCCGTCCGTGCGGATCAACGATTGGGTCACGGCGCCGCTCGGATCGGTGCGTGTCCTTCGCGTTTCGCCGGTCGGCAGTTCCTCGACGTCGTAGGTCGACACCAGCCCCAGGGCAGTGGTGATGGTCACCCGGTAGTGACTGTCGTCGAGGTCGACGCGGGCCAGCGTTTGCACGCCGCCGGCGGGATTCGCGTCGCGGGTGAGGCGTCCCAGTGGGTCGTATTGATACTGGTGCACCTTTCCGCGCGGGTCGGTGAACGATTGCAGCAGCCCGTTCACAAAATAGGTCATGGCATACGTTTCGCCAGCTGGATTCGTGGCGGCCTGCAGCCAGCCGTCGGCGCCGACATTCAGCGTGGTGGTCTGGCCGCCCGGGGCGACGATGGCGGTCACCACCGCGCCGCTGCGCTGGATCGTAGTCACGTTGCCGCCCGCATCGGTGATCGCGGTAAGGTAGCCCGCCGCGCTATAGGTGAACTGCTCGCGCACCGCGCCCGTCAAGGCGTCCAGGGTCTTGAGGTGGCGGCCCGCGCTATTGAAGACGTAGAGCTCGTTCCCGTTTTCCGAGGCCAGCAGGATGTCCTCGGCGCCAAGGCTCAGCGTTGCCGAGCGAATGCCGCGCACGCGGTGGTTTGACTGGTCCGAAATGTACAGTGTGCCGTCCGGCGCAAGCGCAATGCCCATCATGCTTTGGATTCCGGCCGCTGTTGGCGGTCCGCCGTCTCCGCTGAATACGCCCCCGGTGCCCGCCATCGTCCTGATGACGCCATCGGGCCCGATGCGACGTACTCGTGCGTTCTGCGCATCCGCGATGAACAGCGTGCCGTCCGGGGCCAGGGCAACATGTTCGGGGCGCCACAACAACGCCGAAGTCGCCTGACCGCCATCACCGCCGAAGCCCGGCACACTGCCGGCCACCGTCGTGATGATGCCGTTCGGCGCGATCCGGCGAATGCGGTTGTATCCCGTGTCCGCGACAATCAGCGCGCCGTCCGGCGCGACGGTGATCGGATCGTAGGAGCCGGACAGCATGGCCGCCGTCGCCGGTCCGCCGTCGCCGCTGAACCCGTTGACCCCGGTGCCCGCGACGGTGTAGATGATCCCGTCGGTGCCGACCCGGCGAATGCGGTAATTGTTGGAGTCCCAAATGTAAAAACTGCCGTCCGCGCCGGCGGCAACGCCATAGGGCGACGCCAGTGTTGCCGCCGTCGCCGGTCCACCATCGCCGCTGAAGCCGTACGCGCCGGTGCCCGCGACCGTGGTGATGATGCCATCGAGCCCGAC
>DAOMGB010000063.1:13439-20286 GCA_035430095.1 Casimicrobiaceae bacterium
AGACTCCAGGGCTTCCTCATCTGGGCCTTTGTCGCCGGCCCATTGTCGCCGCCGAACGCATCCGTGCCGTCGCCGGCCACCGTGGTGATGATGACCGGAGAGAGCGAACTGGCGCGGCGTTCATTGCCATCGCCGAGAAACAGTGTGCGCCCGAACGGGTCATAGGCGTGGTGGTTGCTTAGGCTCCAGCCGCCCAGTCCAAGCGCTCGGCCATCCGGCGCGCCGACCGAGTCTGTCCACTGCCTGGAGATCGTGACTATTGCCGCCTGCCGGCTGCTGGTGATCTGCGCGCCGGCGGCCTCGGCCCGCGCGAAACTGTTGAGCTGGTCGGCGGGAACCGCGTAATAGAATGGCGCATAGTCGTAGTGCACCTTCACATCCGCCCGCTGTATGCCCTGCAACAGCCTGCCGTAGCCATCCAGGCCATCCCAGGTGAGCACGTACTGGACGTTGGTTGCCGGTGCGTAAGTCCGTTGATACACGCGCCCGGCAATGGTCACTTCCACCCGCATGGCCTTCAGGCTCGCGGGCAACGGCGTGGCATCGCTGACCGCGATATTCAGCGAGTAGTCCTCCGGGCGAGCCGAGGCGCGATCGCTCTGGTAGTGCAACCGCCATGGCGTGCCGGTGATCGGCACGGATTCACCCAGCGTCTGGCCATCGCAGCCAATGACCGAACCGCATTTCTTGTCCGATTTGCCCTTCGGGTCGCCGTGTCCCCCGCTTCCCGCACCGCCGCCCGGGCCACCACCCGAACCGCCAGGAGGAGTAGGCGCACCGGGCGGCGGACCGAAGGGCCAATTGCAGTCCCACGGCGAGAAGTGGGCGATGGGAACGCGCCAAAGGGTCTGGCCGGGCAGATAGAGCAATGCAAGTTGCGTGCGCTCCTCGGGGCTCACGCCCAGTGCCGCAAGTGCCGCCGCGTTGGCGGCAACGCCCGCGCCCGCAATATCCAGATCCGCCATGTTGCCGGTGATGCTCAACACCTTGATCACGCGGCCGTTGGCCGATGCGATCCAGCGACCCTGCACGCGGTCGTAGTAGCCGGTGGGGACCGCGCCGCCAACCGGGAATCCGAGGAAATTCTCCACGTACACCGGCAGCGGCTGATTGAACTTCAGTTCGACGGCCCCGGCGGCCATGGCCTCATCCACACTCAGTTCCGCAGCGTACGTGTAGCCGCTGCTGGGCGGGAGCGACGCAGGCATCGCCCTGGGTCCGCTGGAGCCGACCGTGTACTCGGTCGCCCTGACGCTGATCGTGGTCAATGGCTGCGTGGAGCCGTTGGGCATGACCATCGTCGCGGTCGTGCCCGGCGGAACAAGAATGGTGGCCCGACGCGTGCCGTCGGAATCCGTCACGGGATTGCCCCGCGCCGTTTGCATCGCGGGCAATGACAGGTCGATCGGCGTGACCGCCGTGTCGAGTGCGATCATCACCACGTCCGGCAACCATGCAAAATCGCGCCACGGCAATGTAACTGCTCTCTGGACCGAAAGGAGTCCAGCCTTCTGATAATTGACGGTGAGCAGGCCGCCGCCGTTCGCGGCCATGTCGAATACCCCGTCGGCGCGAGTCTTCGTCTGCCCGAATTCCGGATGCCCGAGCACCGTGATCGTCACGCCCGACAGCGGTGTGCCATCGCGGGCATGCACCGTTCCCCGCAACACGCCGACGCGATCGGACTTGATGGTGCCCGGCGCGACACCGGTCTGGATCGGATTGGCGCCGCTATAGAGGAATGCGGTCGAATCGAATGGGTCGGTCGGGAGGGTTGGATCGACCGGCGAGACGGGTGTCGTGTTGAGCGCAAAGATCGCAGAAACGGACTTGGCCGAATCCATGTTAATCACGCAGGCGCCCGTGCCTGTGCACGCTCCGTTCCAGCCGGCAAACGCCGAATCCAGGCTGGGCGCGGCCGTCAGCGTCACCTGGGTGCCCGGGCTGAAGGTTCCCGTACAAAACGCTCCGCATTGGATGCCCGCGGGAAGACTGCTGACCGTGCCGGAACCCAGACCGGCCAGACTGACCGACAGCGTTGGGCCCGGTGCCCCGGGCAGGCAGAGGCTTGCGATCCACGGCTCGATGTCTCCACTGAGCTTGCGCGTGGCGTCGGCGCCGACGGCGCCGGCGATCAGCCCCGGGCCGCGCACGCCTGAAAGGTATCGATAGATCAGCAGCCCGTCGGTCAGCGCATCGGCGCGTCCGTCACCATCGACGTCGAGTGCCGGATTGATGTCCCGCAGGTAGTTGGCGATTTCGACATCGTTCCGTCCCGGTACCGGCGCGACGGCTCCGTTGGTCAACGACGAACCGGTCAAGCCGAACAGATGCCGGATGACCAGCAGCCCGTCGGTCAACGCGTCGCACGTGTTCGTGGCATCGATATCCAGCGTGCGCCCGCTGAGCGGCGGGGATGCGAACGTTGCCGTCACCGTGGTCGGGGCGGCGACGGTAAACTGGCAGGCGCCCGTGCCGGTGCAAGGACCCAGCCAGCCCGTGAACTGACTGCCGGCTTGCGGCGCCGCGGACAGGACAAGAATGGTGCCGATTTCGTAGTCGCCGCTGCAGGTCGGGTCGCAGAGGATGCTGCCGGCATTGCTTGTCACGGTACCGGAACCGCTTCCTGCCTTCGATACCGTTACAGTGACCGGCGTGGCCAGCACGGTCTCGGTGAACCCCGCCATGGCGACGCCGAGGCACCATAAAAACATCAGCGGGACCGGGAACGCGTACGTGCGCCGTGCTGCTCGCGGGGACCGCGAGCAAATCAACACATCGCGCCAGCGCAATCGGAGAACCCTGCCGGACGGCGCGTTGCGATCGGATTGACGATTGTCGAGCCAGGCGATCATGGCGCAGGGAGCTTTTTCAACAGGTTGGCGTTGGCGAGTCCCTTGTCGGCGACGGTAAGCCTGCCGTCGACATTGATGTCGAGCAGGAAATTGGCGTTGGTCACTGTCTGCAGCAGCGCCGCGTTGACGATGCCGACGTCGGCCACCGTCACCTGCCGGCTCTGGTTCGCGTCGCCGAAGTTGTATCCCACGCGGATCGAACCGTTGCCGCCGGCGGCCCCGCCGCTGGCCGCCACATTGCTGACGTTCACCGTGACGTACTGCGGATTGGTCACGCCAGTCAGCGGAACCGTCATCTCGCTGCCATTGAACGTTGGAGTTCCCACCGCCGCGGTGCCCTCGGAGACCGTCGCCACGCCGCTGACAACGGGCTGATCGAACGCGAACACCAGTGTGTGCGTCGGGCCTGCGCGAGGCTCGGTCGTCGGGTCGGTCGGCACCGCGCCAAGGAGGAGATCGAAGGTTCCGGCCGTCCCGTGAACTTTTCTCGAAACGACGAACTGCAGTGTCAGCGGCGGCGTGGCGGCCCCCGTCACGACCAGTGTCTGATCGGTGAAGCACGGCGCCCCCGGGCCGGGCACGCACGTCGCCTGAGAAGCGCTGGTCGCGGTAAACGTGATCGCCGACGTCCCGCTGGTGAAGCCCGCCGCGAGCGTCGCGGTGAGTCGAAACAGGTTGGCGGGCAGCGCAACGGCGCCCGTGAGCTGCGGCCCTCCGGCACCGAAAGTCGTGATGTCGAGGCAGCCGTCGGTAGGCAGGGACGAACTGCTCGGTGCCGCGGGATCCGCGGTTCCGGTCCATCCGACGCTCCCGTTGGGGACGCTCGAGGTGCGCCGAACCGAAAGGTCGGCCCAGGCAAGCACTGCCTGGCTATTGCCGGCCGCAATCGTCTGAATCTGTGGCGCAGCCGCCAGGCACTTGTTCATCACCTGGTCGATGACGACGCCGGTGAACCGGGTCTCGTCGTACTGGATCCTGAGTCCCATGCCCGACTCGTTGCTCTGGCTGCTGGAGTAGCGGCCGTACAGGACCAGAGTTTGTCCCGCGGCGCGTGTTACCGCCCAGGAATTGGCGCCGTTGGGCGTGAACGTCGCACCGGCCGCATTCTGCACCGGAGTCACCGTCTGCACCGCCAATGCCGGTGCGGTGAAGCCCAGGAGGAAGAGCGCTGCGGAGGCAAGCCCAGATAAAGCCGACCTGCGAGGAATCCACGCGTGCGTTTCGCGAGTGTGCACTGCGGCGGCCAAACCGGTGTTCATCGTGACCCTCGGTCGTCTCACGCCATGGCAGGTCGATAGACAACCTGAACACATGTACTGCAAACCGTCGCAACGTCTGCATCGGCGACAACGCAATCCAACTGCACTGTCGTGGTTGTGCCGCGCCGTTCCGGAGTATAGAAGTTCCTGCGACGCCTGTGGGATCATTTCCGACAAACGATGGGAAATCCAGCCGCCCCAACCCGTTGCGACGAGCGGGCGCGGCACAGGTCGAGTGCATGGTCCGCCATCGGCTGCATCGCGCTACCGCGCCCGGGCTGATCGTCGCGGCCAGGACGTCGTGCGTTCATTCGGGGTTCCCCGCCTACGTTCGTCGTTTGTCGCACACAACTTCGCGTCGCACATTTTCCGGACTCCGGCGCCCATGGATCGACGTCGAAGAATGGCAACGTACAATGGAATACCTGGGGAGAACGGGCCGTTGTCGATGAACGACATTGCCAGGCACACGCCGATGATGCAGCAGTACCTCCGCGCCAAGGCGGAGCATCCGGACAAGCTCGTGTTCTACCGGATGGGCGACTTCTACGAGCTGTTCTACGGCGACGCCGAACGCGCGTCCCGCGTGCTCGACATCACGCTCACCACGCGCGGGCAATCGGCGGGGGCGCCCATTCCGATGGCGGGCGTTCCGCATCATTCGCTGGAACCCCATCTCGCCAAGCTGATGAAGAACGGCGAATCGGTGGTCATCGTCGAGCAGTTCGGCGATCCGGCGACGAGCAAGGGTCCGGTGGAGCGCCGCGTGGCGCGGATCGTCACGCCGGGCACGCTGACCGACGCCAACCTGCTCGACGCCAAGCGCGACTGCCTGCTCGCGGCGCTCCTGCCTGGACCCAGGCGCTGCGGCATGGCGTGGCTCAATCTTGCCTCGGGCGCATTCACGCTCACCGAGGTGCCGACCGCCGAGGCCGCCGGTGTGCTCGAGCGAATCGCACCCGCGGAGCTTCTGTTGCCGGAGGAGGCGACCTCGCCCGCGCTGCGCGGCGGCATGCCGCCGGCACGCGCGCTGGCGCCATGGAAGTTCGACACTGCGGCGGCGGCACGCGCACTGGCAAAGCAGCTCGGCACGTTCGACCTCGCCGCCTACGGCGTCGACGATTCTCCGCTGGCGGTCGGCGCGGCGGGCGCCCTGCTCGATTACGCGGGCGCGACCCAGATGTCGGCGCTGGCGCACATCCGCACACTCAACGTCGAAACCGCCAGCGAATTCCTGGGACTCGACCCGGCGTCACGTCGCAATCTCGAGATCACCGCCACCTTGTCGGGCGATGTCGCGCCCACGCTGTACTCGCTGCTCGACGGTTGCGCAACGGCAGCGGGCAGCCGCCTGTTGCGCGTCTGGCTGACGCAACCGCTGCGATCGCAGGCCAGGGCTGCGGCGCGACACGATGCAACGGACGCGCTGCGCGCCTACAGGCCGACGGCGCGCGCGCTCGTCGTGGGACTGAAAGGAACCGTCGACGTGGAGCGCGTCGTCGGCCGCATCGCGCTGCGCAATGCGCGGCCCCGCGACCTGGCCGGGTTGCGGGACACGCTGGCGCGACTGCCCGAACTGGCGGAATTGGCGTCGACCGTCGTGGTGCATCATGACGCCCCGCTCGTCCGCGCCGCGGTGGCTGATCTCGCCCTCGACCCGAAGTGGGAAACCCTGCTGGCGCGCGCGATCGCGCCGGAGCCATCGTCGCTGGTGCGCGAAGGGGGCGTGATCGCCACGGGCTACGACGCCGAACTGGACGAGTTGCGGGCGATCGATGCCAACTGCGGCCAATTTCTGGTTGCGCTGGAAGCGCGCGAGCGCGAGCGCACAGGAATCGCCAGTCTCAAGGTCGAATACAACCGGGTGCACGGCTTCTACATCGAAGTCACCCATTCGCATGTCGAGAAAATTCCCGACGACTACCGCCGCCGGCAGACGCTGAAAAACGCGGAACGCTACATCACGCCTGAACTAAAGGCCTTCGAGGACAAGGCGTTGTCGGCGCAGGAACGTGCGCTGGCACGCGAGAAGTTCCTGTTCGAGCGCGTGCTCGACGACCTGGCGCCGGCCATTGCTCCGCTGCAGAAAACGGCAGCGGCGCTGGCCACGCTCGACGTGCTGGCCAACCTCGCGGAGCGCGCCGATGCGCTGAATCTGGTGCGGCCCGGATTCACGGCATCGCCCGGCATCGCGATTCGCGGCGGCCGGCATCCGGTCGTCGCGCAACAGGTGGAGAGCTTCGTCCCCAACGCCGTGGTGCTGGCCCAGGATCGGCGGCTGCTGATCGTGACCGGCCCCAACATGGGCGGCAAGTCGACCTACATGCGGCAGACCGCGGTCATCGCGCTGCTGGCGTATTGCGGCATCTTCGTGCCGGCGGATGCCGCCGAGCTGGGCCCGCTGGACGCGATCTATACGCGCATCGGCGCGTCGGACGACCTGGCGGGCGGCCGCTCGACTTTCATGGTCGAGATGACCGAGGCCGCGTACATCCTCAATCGCGCCACACCTGAGAGCCTGGTGCTGATCGACGAAATCGGACGCGGCACGTCCACGTTCGATGGCCTCGCGCTGGCGTGGGCCATCGCGCACCGGCTGGCCGAGCGCAATCGATGCCTGTCATTGTTCGCGACGCACTACTTCGAATTGACGGCGCTGGCGGCCGAACTCGAAGGCTGCGCCAACGTGCACTTCGACGCCGCCGAGCACAAGGACGGCATCGTGTTCCTGCA
>DAOMGB010000064.1:0-20244 GCA_035430095.1 Casimicrobiaceae bacterium
GCTTGTCGGGACGCGACGGCGGCGGCAGGTAAAGGCCGTGGAAGCGCGCGCCCATGGTCGATATATCGATGCCGTCGACGATGAAGCCCATGTCGTCCTGGGCTTGACGCACCGCGTGCAGCGTCACCGCCACGATGCGGTCGGCGATGATGGACATGCCCGCCTCGACTTCGTCGGTGCTGACCTTGTTCATCCGCCGCACCACACCCAGCACCCAGTTGCTGATGTCGGACTGTCGCACCCCGACCAGCGCGCCCAGCGCGAGGCTCTGGCCTATGCCGCCGGATGCGGCGATGCGCAGTCCGGCGACGCTGCGATCGCGAACCTGCCACATCGGATCGGAAAACGAAGACAGGCTGGCCACCAGCGAATCGTGCTCGTCGGCCTGCCGACGCGGTGCGCGCGAGCCGTCCGCGACCGCGAACACCTCGATCTGTTCGTGCAGGCTGCCGGCTTCCGCCAGCGAGATGCCGTTGTCCTTCTGCGAGAGTTGCTGGCAGATCCGCGACAGGCCGATGCGCACGGTCGCGGTGACCGCGCACTCGATACGGCGGTCGCGGCGCAACTCGGCATTGAGGTTGGGCGCCACCGATGGCGCCACCTTTTCCAGAATGCCGATGCGTTGCTGGTTGATCGGCGCCGCCGGACCCTGGTCGGTGCTCTCCGCCTGGCGCAAGGCGGCGATGGCCCGGTCGAGTTGCTCGGTCAGCGGTGTCGTGTCGATGTATCGCAGCATCGAACCGGAGTCGCTGCCCGTGCGACGGCTGAGGCCGGCGCGCCCGGCAATGTCGACGAAAAAACCCTCGAGGGAGCGCGGCACGGCATCCACCTGCAGCCGCCGGCTCCAGGCGCGAAGCTGCGACGTGGCCCAGTCGAGCTGCGGCGGCGACATGTTGCCGGTGTTGAGCTGGTGGATCAGCAGGACATAGATGTATTCCTGCTCGACCGTCCACGGCGTGGTCGACTGCCCGGTGCTGGCCAGCGTCGCCGGCACGCGGTCCAGGCCGAGCTCCGCGGCACGCAGGTAGGTGCGATGCAGCTCGACCCATTTGCCCGGGATCCAGCGTTCGTAGCGGAACACGCGGAGCTTCGCGTCGGTTCCGTAGTAGTGCGTGAGTCGCGCGAACAGCAGGGGCGCAAGCGGTTTCCAGCGCGCATTTCCGCTTTGCCGCAAGGCTTCCTCCAGCGCGGCGTGGTATGCGGTGATGAAACCCTGCGACAAATCGTAGATCGAATGCCAGATTCGTTCGGCAAGCTTGGGCGCGCTGTCGTAGTTTTCGACATATTGCTTGGTCAGCTGCCGACGATCCGCGCCGAGCGCCGCATCGAGATATTCGATGGCCTCGACGCGGTGAATGTCGATCGGCTTGCGCGAGGCCTTCATCGCCTCGAATGCCTGCATAACCTGCTGCTGTCGACCGATGACGTCGAGAGCCGGCAATTGCCGCAGCCATGCGGCAACCGCCTTTGGCGATACCAGCGGGTCGGCCGCTTCCTTGGTTCCGGATGTCAAGAAACCGAACATGTCGCTAGATTAGTGAAACCCTGCGGTTTTGTCGCACATCGGACACCACCGCCATATCCGGGCGGCAGCTGGCGTCTGCGTATGATCCGGCGGTGCAATGAACATTTATAGACCTATTCTACCGGTGGCGCAAAACGTCGCGGCCGTCGGCTACAATTCGTGACGCTGAGCGCGCGGTTCCATGCTTGCGGCGCTGACTTTTGACCACTTTTTCGCGAAGGGATTTCCCGATGTCCAGTCCTGAACTGCTGCACACAAATAATATGCCTGGCGCATTGCGGCGAAGCGCCCGAATCATGACGCTGCTTGCCGCATGGTCGCTCGGGATCGCCGCCGCGTCAGCGATTGCCCAAACCGCGTCGACGCCCAACGTTACCCAAGGAGCAAGCAAGTTGGATGCCATGCCAATAGAATTGAAGAAAATCGATGTAAAACAAGGATCTGGAACCGAAGCAACGAGCGGCAAAGTCGTGGTCGTGCAATATACCGGTTGGCTTTACGATCCTGCGAAACCTGACAACAAAGGGGCGAAATTCGACAGTTCCCGCGATCGGAACCAACCATTCGACTTTCCGCTGGGCGGCGGACGCGTCATCAAGGGCTGGGACCAGGGCGTGGCGGGGATGAAAGTGGGCGGCCAACGCACGCTGGTCATCCCCCCGGACATGGGTTACGGAGCGCGGGGTGCCGGCGGCGTGATCCCGCCCAATGCCACGCTCATCTTCGACGTTGAACTGCTCGAAGTGAAATAAGCCTTCCGGCCTAGACGCGACCCGGACGCGGGTGAACCTGTCCGGGATCGCCGCGCAAAGGCGAGACCCCACGATGCTGCCACGCGACAGCGGCGCGATGATACGGCGCAGGATCGACTATCGCCCTCCGGCGTTCCTGGTGGATTCGCTCGAGCTGGTATTCGATCTGGACGCGGCCGCCACGAAGGTTTCGGCCACGATCGCCTTCCGGCGGAACCCGGCGGCGGCGCGGCAGGATCGTCGCGCAGACTTGATACTCGACGGGGAACAACAGTCGGACGTCCGGGTCGAGCTGGACGGAAAATCGCTGGTTGCGTCCCGCATGCATCTGGGGGACCGCACGCTAACGGTTCGCGATCCGCCGGAGGCGGGCACACTGGTCGTGCATTCGACGCTCGCGCCGGCGGCCAACGTTGCGCTGGAGGGCCTCTACCTGTCTTCCGGCGTGTTCTGCACGCAATGCGAATCCGAGGGATTCCGCCGGATCACGTATTTCCCGGACCGTCCGGACGTGCTGACCGAATACAGGGTCACGATCCGCGCGGACCGTTCCCGCTATCCGGTGCTTCTTTCGAACGGCAACCGGGTCGCGTCCGGCGACCTGGGCCGAGGGCGCCACTTCGCGACCTGGCACGACCCGTTCCCGAAGCCTTCCTACCTTTTCGCGCTGGTGGCCGGTGACCTGCACGCGCTCGAGGACACGTTCACGACGATGACCGGGCGGCAGGTTTCCCTCGCCATCTATTCGACGCTGCAAAACCTTCCCCGGTGCCGCCATGCGATGGAATCGCTCAGGCGTGCATTGCGATGGGACGAGGAGCGTTTCGGCCTCGAATACGATCTCGATGCGTTCATGATCTTCTGCGCCGACGATTTCAACCTGGGGGCGATGGAGAACAAGGGCCTCAACATCTTCAACAGCCGCCTGATCCTCGCCGACGCGGCAACCGCCACCGACGACGACTACGCCGCGATCGAGGGGGTGGTCGGGCACGAGTATTTTCACAACTGGAGCGGCAATCGCGTCACTTGCCGCGACTGGTTCCAGCTGTCGCTGAAGGAAGGGCTGACCGTATTCCGCGACCAGGAATTCTCCAGCGACCTCAACTCGCGCGCCGTCGAGCGCATCGGCGCGGTCGAGTACCTTCGCCGGGAGCAGTTTCCCGAGGATGCCGGTCCGATGGCGCACAACGTTCGTCCCGACGAATACCTCGAGATCAACAACTTCTACTCCGCAACCGTGTACGAGAAGGGGGCCGAGGTGATCCGGATGCAGCACACGCTGCTCGGACCCGACAGGTTCCGGCGCGGCATCGATCTCTACTTCCGGCGCCACGACGGGCAGGCGGTCACCTGCGACGATTTCGTGCAGGCCATGGAGGACGCATCCGGCATCGACCTCGGCCAGTTCAAGCTCTGGTACAGCCAGGCCGGCACCCCGGTGGTTACGGTCAAGGCCGCCTTTGATGCGGCAGGCCGGACGTACACGCTCGAACTTGCCCAGAACACGCCGGCGACACCGGGGCAGCCCAGCAAGCTGCCGATGCACATTCCCGTGGCCGTAGGACTCATCGGCCCCGACGGCCGCGACATCCCGTTGCGGCTGGACGGCGAGGCGGCGGCGGGCGAATGCACGCGCGTGCTCCACCTGCAGCAGCAGAGGCAATCGTTCCGGTTCGTCGATGTAGCATCGGCGCCTGTCCCGTCGTTGCTGCGAGGATTTTCCGCGCCGGTGGTCCTCGAGTTCGACTACAGCGACGCCGAGCTCGCGTTTCTCGCCGCCAACGACAGCGACCCGGTAAACCGCTGGGACGCGGCGCAATGCAGCTTCGTTCGCGCGATGCGCGCCTGCGCCGAAGAACACCGACGCGGACACGCGCTCACGCTTCCCGCGACCCTTGCGCAACTGGTGCGTTCGCTGCTGTCCGACGGCGCGGGAGACCCCGCGCTGGCCGCCCTGGCAATCACGCCCCCCGATGCCGTCTACGTGGCGGCGATGGACGCAACGATCGACGTCGACGGCATCGCCGCCGCGCGCAGGTTCCTGGTGGCCGAGCTCGCGCGAAACTTGCGCGGGGAATTCACCGATGCCCGTTCGCGGCACCGCGTGCACGCGAACTACGCGCCGACCCCGGAGCAATCGGGCGCGCGCAAGCTCGCCAACGCGTGCCTGGGTTACCTGTGCTCGGCGGACGGCGCCGGGGCGCGCGCAATGGCTGTCGCCCAGTTCGCGGACTCGGACAACATGACCGACAGCATCGCCGCGCTCGCCGCGCTCAACGACGGCGACAGCCCCGAACGTGCATCGCTGTTTGCGCAATTCGAGACGCGATGGCACGACGAGCCGCTGGTTCTCGACAAGTGGTTCGCCCTCCAGGCGATGTCGAACCGGGCGGACACGCTGGACCGTGTGCGGCGCCTCCTCGCCCATCCGCGATTCAACACCCGCAACCCGAATCGCGTGCGTTCCCTGGTGGGCGCCTTTGCATTGCGAAATTTTGCCCGGTTCCATGAGCGAGACGGCAGCGGGTACGCGTTCGCCGCCGACGAGGTGCAGACTCTCGACTCGATCAATCCGCAACTCGCTGCGGCCGTCGCGGCCGCATTCAACCTTTGGAAGCGCTTTCCGGAACCTCGCCGCGGGTTGATGCAGGCCGCATTGCAGCGGATCGCGGCGGCGCCGGGGCTGTCCCCCGACGTCACCGAGGTGGTGACGCGCACGCTGGCGGATTGATCGACGCCGCGCTGCCCCGTGCCACGGATCGCCTGCTGCTGCGGCGGTTTGCCGCCGGCGACGTCGCGCGCTTCCAGTCCTATCGCCGCGACCCGGTGGTGGGCCGATACCAAGGGTGGTCGGCGATGGAGGACGACGAGGCCAGGGCGTTCATCGCAGCGATGTCGTCGGCGCCGATCGGCGTGCCCGGCGAATGGGTGCAGATCGCGGTGGCGGATCTGTCCACCGGGGCGCTCGCGGGCGACATCGGCCTGTGCGTGCGCGACGAACCGGGCGGAACGGCCGAAGTCGGCTTCACGATGGCGCCAGCATCGCAAGGTCGCGGGCTCGCGACGGAGGCGGTGCGGGAGGCGTTCACACTGTTGTTCGGGGGCACGGACATCGAACGCGTCGAATGCATCACCGATGCGCGCAACGCGCCGTCGATCCGCCTGCTTGAGCGGATCGGCATGCGGCTTCACCACACACGCGAGGTTGAGTTCAAAGGCGAGGCCTGCACGGAGCGCGTGTACGTGATGGCCCGATCGGATTGGGGTGGAATTTCCGGGGCCTGAACGCGGCCGACCCGGTCACGCAGTGACGCCAACTCACCAATAGGTCTCGACGGTGACGTGCCCCGGCTCCTTGCGCCGGTGCCGCCGCATCCCGCGCGTCTCCAGCAGCTTTTGCGTGTCCTCGACCATGGCCGGATTGCCGCAGAGCATGGCGTGCGAGTTGCCGGGCGACAGCGCTATCCCGGTCCGCGCCTCGAGCCGGCCATCGGCAATGGCGTGGGGAATGCGTCCCGCGAGCGCGCTCGGATGCGGTTCCCTGCTGACGAACGGCACGAAGGTGAAGGCGCCCGCGTGCGCGACGCCGATCTCGGCGATTTCGTCGCGATAGGTCAGTTCCTCGGCATTGCGCACCGCATGCACCAGCACGACCCGCTCGAATTTCACCCAGGGATCGTCGGTGCGAAGCATGGAAAGGAACGGTCCGATGCCCGTCCCGGTCGACAGGCACCAAAGCACGTCGGCTTCGGGCACTTCGCTGATCGAGAAGAACCCGTTGGCACGCGGAGCCAGCCAGACGGGATCGCCGACATTCAGCGCGGCCAGCCTGGGCGTCAGCGGGCCGTCCGGCAGGACGATGAAATAGAATTCGTGGGGCTGCCGCTGCGGCGGATTGACGAACGAATAGGGGCGACCGAGCATCGGATCTTTTTGCCCCGGAGGCGCCGGCAGCGCCAGCCGGCCGAACTGTCCCGCATTGAACGTGACTTCCGGCGCATCCACCTGCAACGAATACAGGCTCTTTGTCCAATGCCTCTTTCCCGCGACCCGCCCTTCCACCCATGCCGCCATAAAGGTGCGCCCCGCCCATTAACGTAAAATCACGATTATGCCCATCCGCGTGCCTGCCGCGACGATTACCGGCACCAATGTCTATCTGCGGCCGCCCCGGATGTCCGACGCCGGGGCTTTCCAGGCGGCCGTTCGCGCGAGCACGTCTCTGCACCGCGGCTGGACCAGCGCGCCCCGCACGCCGTCAGGCTACGCCAAGTTCGTGGAGCGCTATGCGTCGCGAGGGGCGAACCGCGCCCACGCCGGCTTCCTGGTGTTCCGAAAGTCCGACCACGCCCTGGTCGGCGTCTACAATTTCTCGGAAATCGTGCACGGCGCATTCCGGAGCGCCTACCTCGGCTATTTCGCCTTTTCCCCTTGGGCGGGCAAGGGCCTGATGGGCGAAGGATTGGCCCTTGCCCTCGACATCGCCTTCCGCAGGCTCGGCCTGCATCGCGTGGAGGTGAACATCCAGCCGAGCAACTCGCGCTCGCTGGCGCTCGCCGCGCACACCGGCTTCACCCGCGAAGGGTATTCGCGCCGCTACGTGAAGATCGGCGGACGCTGGCGCGACCACGTGCGCTTCGCGATGCTTGCCGAGGATTGGCGCGTGCTGCGCCGCAAGCTCAGCTTTCCGCCCAGGGATGCCGACTGATGACGCCCTGCATTGATTTTGGTCGCGCCTGCTGCGCGGCGCTGCTGGCGCTGTTGCTGTCCGCATGTGCAGGCGCGACGGAGCCGCTGCTGCCCGGCGTGCCGCGCGAAGTCAAGGGCCTGCGCATCAATCCCTACGAGTTGCACGAAGATTGCGCGAAGATGAGCCCGGGCGACGTGCTCGACTATCACTTCGAGACCCAGCGGCCCGTCGCGTTCAACATCCACTATCACGAGGGGAAGTCGGTGGTCCTCCCGGTCTCGCGCGACAATGTGACCACCGACTCCGGCACCTTCCAGCCGCTCGCCGCGCACGAGTATTGCCTGATGTGGGAGGCAGGTCGCGAAGGAGCGATCCTCGACTACCGCGCAAAGCTGATCCGTGCCAGGCGGTGAGCGCGCGGCGCCGAGCGCGCTGCTGTTCGACCTCGACGGCACACTCACCGACAATTTCGAAGGCATCGCCAACTGCATCCGCCACGCGCTGGCCCGGATGGACGTGCCGGACCCGGGCGAGGAAGCGCTGCGGTCGTGCGTCGGGCCTCCATTGCGGCAGACGCTGCCGCGACTACTCGGGCGGGACGATCCCGGCAGCATCGAGCTTGCCGTTTCGCTCTACCGCGACCGGTTCTCGGATCTGGGATGGCGGGAAAACCGCGTCTATCCCGGAATCATGGACATGCTCGCCGTCGCCGTTCGCGTCGTACCGCGCGTGATGCTGTGCACGACCAAGCCGCAGCGATTCGCCGAACGGATCGTCTCGCACTTCGGGCTGGCGCAGTTCCTCGACGGCGTCTACGGCACGACGCTCGACGGCCGCTTCGACGACAAGGCCGACCTCATGGCTCACCTGCTCACGGAGGAGGGCCTTGCCGGCGAGCAATGCCTGATGATCGGCGACCGCAGGCACGACATCGACGCCGCCCGGCGCAACCGCGCGGATGCGGCCGGCGTGTTGTGGGGCTATGGTTCGGCGGACGAGCTCGAGCGCGCGGGCGCAACCAGGCTGTACGCCACGCCGCAGGAATTGTCGTGCGACCTCGACCCGATTCAGGCGGCGAGTTCCTGATAGGCATAGCAGCGGCCGTTCTCGACAGGCTCCTCCACGAGCTTCGCCACGATGACCGATGCCGTGACGTCCGCGGGCACCAGCTGCCCACTCTCGTGAAAGCCCTGGAACAGCGCCACGCCGGGGAGTACTTCCCTGGGCCGGGTGCGCATGTATTCCTGCATGCCGGTATCGATGATGCCGGGGCGCACGGTTATCGCGCGGAAGCGGCCGCCCGGGCGCTCCGCGGCAAGTGTTCGCGTCAGCATTTCCATCCCCGCCTTGGCAACGCAATAGCTGGACATGGCCTGCATGGCATTGCCGGCCGCGCCCGAGGACACGTTGACGATCCGGCGCTCGGTGGCGTCGTCCGCAAATACCCGGCAAAGGAGATTGGCCAGCGCGATGGGCGCCGCCAGATTGACGGCAAGGGCCCGCGCTATTTCATCGGCGTCCTGCGTCCCCAGGACGCCCACCGGCGTGCCGACCGCGGCGTTGTTGATGAGGCACACGAAATCGGGGCACGCTGCGGCCAACTGGGAGAACGAGGCGGCCAGCGCGCTGTCGACCCGGCCCGGCTCCGCGAGATCGAATTCGACGAAACGGTAGTTGGGCCCGGACAGGCGTGCGCCGCTGGTGCGTCCGACGCCCAGCACGAGGTACCCGCGTTCCAGCAGCGCGTGGGCCAGCGCCTCGCCCAGTCCACGCGAAACGCCGGTGACGATGGCGGCGCGCATGGTCAGCCCTCGGGCGCGTTTCCGCGAGAGAGCAGGAAGCCGGCGAGCGCCGATACCGCCACGAGGGCAAATCCGTAAATCGGCTTGTAGAGATAGATGACCGCCGAATTCTCGCTCTGCGGCGCGACGAAGACCGCGAAGTAGGCGTAGAGATCGAGCGCGAGCAGGACGACGGCCATGGCCGCCAACGCACGCCCGAACGGGGACAGCAGGGCCAGCACCAGCAGCAGAACCCAGGGTCCTGCCTCGAACACGAACAGCGGAAACGAGCGCTCGACGTCGGCCGCGCGCACGGTGCCGTATTCGACGTAGGCGGCGAATGCGATTCCGATCAGAGCGAGGACGACGGCAATGGACCGGGCGCGCATGGGAATCAGCGTAACACGGCGGAGCATGGCGCCGAAAGTGGGCCCGCACCTGCATTGCCCAGGTCCGGCAGCGACGGAGAAGCAGTCAGCGTCGTCCGCCCAGGGACATCGCGATCATTACGCCGACGATCACAACGAGGATGAGCAGCGCGATCTTCCACGGACTCTTCGGATACTCGCCCTGGATCGCGCCGGTCACGCCATTCTGCACGCACTGGAAGCTCTTTGCGCCGTACGTGTAGCTCATGAGCCAGACCGGCGCCAGGATGTGCTTGAACGTCTGCCGGGAGTGCGCGGTGCGCACGATCAGGTTGCGGTAGGTGTCGCCGGGCACCTGTTGCGCGCACATCATCCGGACCTTGGCTTCCATCGCGGCGCGCGACGCCTGCGCCGCTCCGATCAGGTCGATCTGGTAGCGCTCGACAATCCACCCGGTGACGAAGCCCGGATCGTAGGGTTTGAGCGACTGCGTCGGAAACGGCTCGATGCCGCGCAGCAGCCCCGCGTGAATGCCCACGGATGCGCAAACGAGATCGTCGTCGAAGAAGTGCGACAACTGTCCGGCGGCCGGCTCCCAGCGCACTTGCTGCACCTGGCGCGTCTGCAACCGGCCGCCCTCGGTGTAGGTCTCCGTCGTGTAGTAATAGTGCCCGGCCTCGGCGGTCCACTGCGCATCCACCTGCGCGTCGAACGTCCAGTACGGCAGGTAGACGCCTTTCACCGTGTCCGTCAATGCCCTTCGCTTGAGCGCGCCAGGTGCCAGCCAGAGCTTGCCATACCATTGCCGGATGCGGTCGCGCGCGGAACTCTCGCTCACGCTGAACGGGAGCACGCTCTCCGGGCGGAACGCGGGCTTGGTCTCTTCGTAAGGGACGAGTTGCGCGGACCCGCAGAACTCGCAGTTCTGCGCCTGGCGCTTCGGATCGAAGACCGAGATTGCGTTGCAGCTCGCACAGCGGACCTGCCGTACCTCGGCCTTCCAGCCACGCGCATCGTCGCCGATTCCACGCAGCGCGGCGGCGAGGTCGTGCTCGACGATTCCGCCGGTGGTGAGATCGAGCCTGGCCGGCGACTCCGTGCCGCAAAACGGACAGATGAGTTTCTGCTTCGCGGGATTCCAGACCGCCTGACCGCCGCAGGCCGGACAGGCGAACTTGGATATCGCTGCAGTATCGGTCATCGCGTGCGACGCAGCAGTGGCCCCGGCGCCGCGCGGCGGATCACGGGTTGCGCGGGGGTCAGCCCTTGAGGAAGGTGTCCACCGCAGCGCGCGTCACGCGCCACTGCGTGCCTATCTTGCGCCCCTTCAAGTCGCCGGAATCGAGGCTCGCCATCACGTCGGACTCGGCCACGCCCAGCATCTGCGCCACCTGGGCGGGAGTCATGAGATCGGGCGGAGCACCGGTGCCGGCCGGCGCCGCCGGCGCGGGAATGCCGGGCGTGCCCTGCGCCATGAGGCCGCCGGTCTGGTTCATCATCTGCTGCGCCATCGCCATGCCCATCGCGAGTTCCGCGCCGGCGCCGCCAATGCCTCCTCCGCCACCGGGCTGCCCCAGGCCCTGCGCCATCTGGAACTTGACGTAGTCGTTGAGATTGCCGACCGCCGCCATGCTCGAGCGCTTGTCGATGGCCTGCTCCACCTCCGGCGGGACGGAAACGTTCTCGACCAGGAACGTGGTCATTTCCAGTCCGTATTTTTCGCCGATCACCGGATTGATGAGCGGCAGCAGCGCCTGCCCCAATTCGCCGTAGCGCGCGGCGACGTCGAGCGCGGGGATCTTCGAGCTAGCCAGCGCCTCGCTGAACACGCTGACGATACGCGACCGCATCGTGTCGTTGAACTCGTCCAGCCGGAAGTGGTCGTCGGTTCCCGCGACCTCTTTCAGGAATTTCCTGACGTCGACGATCCGGAAGTCGTAGGTGCCGTAGGCGCGCAGGCGAACGATGCCGAAGTCGGCGTCGCGCATCATCACCGGATTGGACGTCCCCCACTTGTTGCCGGTGAACAGTCGCGTGACGACGTAGTACACGTCCGCCTTGAACGGACTTTCGAGCGCGTACTTCCAGCTCTTGAGGTTGGTCAGGACCGGAATGTTGTCCGTGGTCAGCGTATGCTTGCCCGGGCCGAACGTGTCGCCGAACTGGCCCAGGTAGATGAACTGCGCCACCTGCGACTCGCGCACGATGAGCTGTGCGCCATTCTTGATTTCCTGGTCTTCGTCTGGAAAGCGGTACGACAACGTGTCGCGAGAGTCGTCCGTCCATTGAATGACGTCAATGAACTGTTTCTTGATGAAGTCGAGGATGGCCATGAAATTCCCTGGTGTCGAATTGGCGGTGCGGCCTTCGGCCCGGCGACTACTTGGTGGCTGCGACCGGCTTCCTGGCCACAGCCGGAGCTGCGGCCGCCGCCGCGTTCCTGAATTCCTCTTCCATCTGCGTCGTCGGGATGGCTCCGGGGACCACCGAGCCGTCCGCGAAAATCAGCGTCGGCGTGGCCTGGACCCGCAGTTTCTCTCCCAACGTGCGCGTCGTCGCTACCGGATTGTCGCACTCGCCCTTGTTGTCCGGAAGCGTCCCGCTGGCAAAGAAGTCGTCCCAGGCCTTCACCTTGTCAGGCGCGCACCAGATCATGCGCGACTTGCGCGCGGAGTCGGGATGCAGCGAGTCGATCGGGAACAGGAACGTGTAGATCGTGACATTGTCCACGCCCTTCAATTCGGACTCGAGCTTGGCGCAGAACGGGCAATCGGCATCCGAGAAAACCACGAGCTTGCGCTCCCCGGTGCCCTTGACCCGCTTGAATGCCAAGTCGAGCGGCAGGGACGCCATGTCCACGCGGTTGAGCTTTTTCAGCCGCGCGTCGGTCAGGTTGACCTTCGAGTCCACGTCGTACACGGAGCCCAGGATGAGGTACTTTGACTTGGCATCGGTATAGATGATCTGATTGTCGAACTGCACCTCGAACAGGCCGAAGTAGGGGCTCCTGGTGATGACGCCGACGGCGGCTCCCGGGAATTTGGCTTCGAGGTTTTTCTTGATCGCGGCGGCCTCGGGCGGAGGCGGCCCGGCCACGTCGTTCGACGTCGCAGCCATGACGGGCGGATTGGCGCCGGACAGGGCCAACGCCGTGACGGCGGCAGCCGCGGCGAATCGCGTTCGGGACAGCACGAAGGTGATGAAATTCATGGTCACTCCAGAGGTCTGGTCGGATTTGGACAGTCTAGCGCAGCGCGGGTTGCGCCAGCGCCCGCTTCAACAAGGGAAACCGGTCGACGGCGGCCATCCCGGCATTGCGCAGGTTCCTGAGCCAGGGCGTGGTCGGACCGAACAGTTGGACCAGCCCGTCGGTGACGGTCTGCATCGCCAGGACGGGTTCGGCCCGGCGCCGGGCGAAACGCTCGAGCAGCAATCGCGCGCCCGGATCGGTCACCGGTCCTCGCTGGGCGAGCACCATCGCCAACGCTTCGACATCGCCGAAGCCGAGGTTGACCCCCTGCCCTGCCAGCGGATGGACTCCATGCGCGGCGTCGCCTACCAGCGCCAGGCGATGAGCAATCGTCGACGGGAGCTTGAGGAAGGCCAGCGGGAACGATGCCTCCGGCGTCATCGCCGCGAGTTCGCCCAATGCGCCCGCTCCCGCCTCGGCCACGCGCGCCGCAAGCGCGGCACTGTCGAGCGCGCGCAGCTCCGTCGCGAGCGAATCCGGAGCGGACCAGACGATCGAGATTCTCCTGCCGGGGAGCGGCAGCCACGCCAGCACGCTGCCATCAGCGCGAAACCATTGGCGCGCGACGCCGTGATGCGCGAGCGCGCAGGAGAAATTGGCGACCACCGCGGTCTGGCCATAGGGTCGGGGTTCCGTACCCAGCCCCGCCGCCTGCCTCACCCAGGAGCGCACGCCGTCGGCGCCGACGATCAGGCGCGCGCTCGCGGACCGCGCGGGCCCGCCCGCAACGGCGAAGGTCAGCGTGCCGGCATTGGGCGTCCAGTCGAGCGACGCGAAATCGGCGTCGCCGATCACCTCGACGCCCGCCTCGAACGCAAGCGGCAGCAGGGCGGCGCGCAGCGAACGCTCCTCTACGATCCACGCCAGCGCGCGCTCTCCCATCTCATAGGCGGAGAATTCGAGCGTGGCGCCGGCATCACCTTCGATCCGCATCCCTTCGATCGGCGCAATTCGTCCCGGCTGCAGCAGTTGCCACGCACCGATGGAGCGCAGGAAAGTGGCGCTGCCGGGGCTGATGGCATAAACCCGCGCATCCCAGTTGTCGGGTTCGGCGTCGAACTCCACTTCCGGCGCGGCGATGCGCGCACGATCGACCAGGGCGACCTTCAGTCCGCTGCGCCCGAGTGCCGGTGCGAGCGCGAGCCCGACCAGGCCCGCGCCGGCGACGATCACATCGAACGGGTCGCTCATCGGACGGAGGCCGCGGCAGGCAGCGTTTCGATCACGTGATTCTGATTGGAGTAGATGCACAGGTCGCCGGCAATCGTCAGCGACTGCTTGACGATCTGCTCGGCGGAAAGCGCCGAGTGCTCGAGCAGCGCGCGGGCGGCCGCCTGCGCATAGGGGCCGCCCGAACCGATGGCGACGATCCCATGTTCCGGCTCCAGCACGTCTCCCGTTCCGGTGATCACCAGCGACGCCGAGGCATCCGCGACGGCCAACATGGCCTCCAAGCGGCGAAGCACGCGGTCCGAGCGCCAGTCCTTGGCGAGTTCCACGGCCGAGCGCGTCAAGTGCCCCTGGTGCTTTTCGAGCTTCGCCTCGAAACGCTCGAACAGCGTAAAGGCGTCGGCTGTCGCGCCCGCGAAGCCGGCCAGCACGCGTTCCTGATAAAGCCTGCGCACCTTGCGCGCCGTGGCCTTGATCACGATGTTGCCGAGCGTGACCTGGCCATCCCCGCCCAGGGCCACCGCGCCGTCGCGCCGCACCGACAAGATGGTCGTTCCGTGAAACTGTTCCATGTTCCGGGATTTCTCGACTCAAATGGGCCGCACGGCCGAAACGGCCGCGCCGTCAACACGCCCGATTTTCCAACCAGGATTTCCGTCGGGAAGTTGCCGGCCCCAGCCGCCACTTCGCCTAAGTTCGTCGGTGATGCAAAAGCGGACCCATTCAGGGGTCTACTCTGGTCCGGAATGCCCGGAACGCATCAATGCAGGTTCCAGCCTTGATCCGGGGCGATCGGGCGGGGGCAGGATCCCACCTGTCCCCACCCCCATCATGTTGCCTTTTTCAGGAAGTGCCGGGGGGAAATTCCGATGAGCAGCAGCAGCGCACGGATGATTGGCGTCACCCCCGCAATCTGGACGGCCTTGCGCTGAGATTCGACCCGGTTGATGGCGTTCAGCAGGGCGCCCGCGCTCACGAAGTCGATGCGGTCGACCTCCGTCATGTCGATCGGGACCACCGGCCGCCGCAGCGCGAAATCGGCCAGCTTCAAAATCTGCGGATTCGACGATCCGGAAAGGACGCCGGACATCTTCAGCATTTCGGCGTTTTCGTCCAATGGCTCGCCCGACGCGCCGTCCGCGACAGGCTCGACCGATACCGGCTCTGCGGCCGTTGCGACCGGGTCGGGCACCGGTGGCGGCTCCCACGACGGCGGCGACTGCTCGAAGGCAATCGCATATTCGATGGCGCGGTCGTCGAACGCACCCTGGTCATGCTGGAATTGCAGGAGCTCGAGTGACAGCAGCCACGCGCCCTCGCCACCCTCCCTGCCGCGCTTGACCATGGCATCCACGGCGATCCTGAGCTTTTCGGGACGCTGCAGCGTCAGCGCAAAACGATGCTTTCGCGCGTGGGCCAGCGCGATGGCCAACAACCTTGCGCCGTCATCGTCGAATCCGGTGACCGAGGCAAGATCGAGGCGCGCATGGTGCACCTTCTTGTCCATCGCCCTCTTCAGACCTTCAATTTGAGTCAGACTCGCACTGGAAAGCTTTCCTGTCACGGGTATGAATCCGCCGGCGATCGCCTTGGGTTCCGCGGTCGTGGTCAGCCCCTCTTCCCACGCCGGCGCGGAGCGTTCGAACTCCACGACATACTGCAGGGCCATCTTTTCAAACGTGGCGCGATCGTTTGTCCGCTGCAGCACGTCGAACAGCGCGAGCCACGCCAACGGCGAAACCCGGGCTTCCTGGTCCGTCTGCACGCCCTCCACCAGCAATGCGCGTGCGGCGTCCTTCTGTCCGCCGGCGAAAAGCAATGCCGCGTTTTCCAGCACACCGCAAAGCCCCGTGCTGGGTTGCGCAACTTCGATCGAAGAATTGGCTGGCGACCATTGCATCAGGCTGGCGCCGGTGACGGACATGTCGCCCGCGGGTTCCGGACCGGGGCGCTGCGCGTGGCCCTTCGCTTTCTGCGCATCGACCGCCAGTTCGCGCGCCGAAACGGGACGGGACTGCGCGCGCGCGGACATCGGGGCGGCCGATTTCGGCTCCAGCTTGAGCGCCTGGGGCTTCTTGGTCGGAGGCTTGGAGAACAGCGCCATTCGCCGTGGTTTTCCGATCAACTGGGATGAATGGCCCGCGTCGCCGCGAATTGCACGGCAAATCGCGGGCGGCACAAATGTGTCGAACGCAAGAGGCCGATTATGTTCCCGTCATACACGGCGCACAAGGTACCGGCCCGGCGTGGCCCTCGCCGCGCCCGAGGGATAGAATCGGCACCGTGACGCCCTTCCCGCGGTCGGCATTCCGGCCCTCGTCGCCGGCCGGCGCCCATCACCCATTTGCAGGAGTCAACGCATGAAGAATCCGCTGGATTCACTGGGGGGAACGATCATTTGCGGGGTCATTCTGACCGCCGTCCTGTACTACGTCGCCAAAACCGTACTTCTTTGACGGAGCCGCACCATGGACCTCGTACCCGTTCTCGCGCGATGGATCCATTTCCTGGCGGGCGTGATGTGGGTCGGCATGCTCTACTACTTCAACTTCGTGCAGGTTCCGGCCCTCAAGGCCGCGACGGCGGACAACACCGCGGGCGGCATCACCCGGCACATCACGCCACGCGCGCTGTTCTACTTCCGCTGGGCATCCCTGGTCACGTGGCTGGCGGGTGCCGCTCTGCTTGGCAACCAGTTCGTCAATGCGTTCACGCTGTCCAAGGGGATGGCGGGGATCGGCATCGGCGCCTGGCTCGGCACGATCATGCTTCTCAACGTCTGGGGATTGATCTGGCCCAACCAGAAGAAGCTCCTCGGCATCAAGCCGGCCAGCGACGAGGAAAAGAACAAGGCGCGAAGGATCGCCTTTCTCGCATCAAGAACCAACGTGATGCTGTCGCTGCCGATGCTGTTCTTCATGGCGGGCGGCTGGTCGCACCGCGGCACGTTCGGACTCTGACCCCCGGCGCGAAGCGGGCGCCTCGATGACAAAGGGCCCGCCGGATGCACGGGCCCCTTCTCGTACGGGACGACGCGTCAGTCGTCGCCGTACAACTTCTGGACGCGCTCGCGTCGCTCCTGCGCTTCCAGCGACAGCGTGGCGGTGGGCCGCGCAATGAGGCGCGGCACGCCGATCGGCTCGCCCGTTTCCTCGCACCATCCGTAGGAACCGTCCTCGATCATTCGCAGCGACTTCTCGACCTTCTTGAGCAGCTTGCGCTCGCGGTCGCGCGTGCGCAGTTCGAGCGTGTACTCTTCCTCGAGCGTCGCGCGGTCGGATGGATCGGTCGTGACTTCGTTCTCGCGCAGGTGCTCGCCGGTATCGTCGGCGTTCTGCAGCAGCTGGTCGCGCAATTCGAGCAGCTGCTTCTTGAAGAACAGCAGCTGCGCTTCGTTCATGTAGTCCTTCTCGGGCGCCTTGAGGATTTCCTCCTCGGTCAGCTCGCGGACTTTCTTTACGGCGGTTGCGGATTTGACTGCCATGCTTCGTTCACCCCGAATTCTCGATTGACGACTCGGCTCCCACCAAGGGTTCCGGCCGCTACGGTCCCAAACTGCGGGGCCCGCACGAAATTTCGCATTATAGCTCGCGAGCCGCCGCCGTTGCCACTACCCATCCCGCCCAATGCCTGCACAGGGGAAGCCCGGAAATGTCCCGCTCCGGGGCCGTATAATCACGGAAAAACAGGGCTTTCCGATGACTTCCGCCCCCATTGCCGCCCCTTCCGGAACCCTGCCCGAACTGACCCTGGCGCGGCCGGACGACTGGCACCTGCACCTTCGCGACGGTCCGGAAATGGCCTCCGTCGTCGCCCAAAGCGCCCGGGTATTCGGACGTGCAATCGTCATGCCAAACCTGAAGCCGCCGGTCACCTCGGTCGCCGCGGCACGCGCCTACAGGGACCGGATTCGGGCGGCGCTGCCGGAGTCGTCGACGTTCGAGCCGCTTATGACGCTCTACCTGACCGACAACACGCCGCCGGCCGCGATCGCGGAAGCCAAGGCCTCGGGCTTCGTCCATGCGGTGAAGTACTACCCCGCCGGCGCAACGACGAACTCCGATTCCGGCGTCACCTCGCTCGCCCGCGTCTATCCGGTGTTCGCGGCCATGGAAAAACTCGGCGTCGTCCTGTCGCTGCACGGCGAAGTGACCACTCCAGACATCGACATGTTCGACCGCGAGCGGGTGTTCGTGGACACGCTGCTCGCAGCCATCACCCGGGACTTCCCGGCGCTCAGGGTCGTCCTCGAGCACATCACGACGCGCGAGGCCGCGACGTTCGTGCGCGACGCAAGCCACGTCGCCGCCACGATCACGCCGCAGCATCTCCTCTACTCGCGCAACGCGCTCTTCGCGGGCAACCTTGTCCGTCCGCACTACTTCTGCCTGCCGATCCTCAAGCGCGAGGCGCACCGGCAGGCGCTGGTCGCCGCCGCCACTTCCGGCGACGCGCGCTTCTTCCTCGGCACCGACTCCGCCCCGCACGCGCGAAATGCCAAGGAAAACGCCTGCGGGTGCGCCGGCTGCTACTCCGCGCCCGCGGCCCTGGAAATGTACGCCGAAGCGTTCGAGAACGCCGGCGCGCTCGACCGCCTGGAAGGATTCGCGAGCCGCTTCGGCGCGCAGTTCTACGGACTGCCGCCGCACGCCGACACGGTGACGCTGAAGCGCGAATCGTGGACGCTCCCGTCGGAGTACGCGTTCGGCGACCGCACCATCGTGCCGCTTCGCGCCGGCGAGACGATGCGCTGGCGCGTCGCCTGACCGCTGTCGCGCTAGAACAATCCCACGACCTTCCCGCCGGCGTCCACGTCGATGCGCGCCGCCGACGGAACCCTCGGCAATCCCGGCATCGTCATCACGTCGCCGCACACCATGACGACGAATTCCGCGCCGGCGGCGAGCCGCACCTCCCGGACATTGACGACGTGCCCGCTGGGAGCGCCGCGCAACTTCGGGTCGGTGGAGAACGAATACTGGGTTTTCGCGATGCAGACCGGGTAGTGTCCGTAGCCGTCGTCCTGCAGCTTGCGAATCTGCGCGCGAACCTTGGTGTCCGCGGTGATCTCGGAGGCGCCGTAGATGGACACCGCGACTTTGCGCATTTTCTCCCATAACGTGTCCGCGTCCTCGTACACGAACCGGAAATTGCCGGGAACCCGATCGACCATGTCGACCACGATCCGGGCGAGGTCCAGCGCGCCGGCTCCGCCGTCGGCCCAGTGCCGGGCCACTGCAATGGGCGCGTCGTGATGGGCGACCTTGCGCTTGAGCAGCGCAATCTCCGCGTCGGTATCGTGCGCGAAGTGGTTGATCGCCACCACGCAGGGCAGCCCGTAGTGGTTTCGCACGTTGTTGACGTGGCGTTCGAGATTCGCGATGCCGCGCTCGAGGGCGGCCAGGTCCTCGCGCTGAAGGTCCGGCACCTCGACGCCACCGTGGAACTTGAGCGCGCGCACCGTGGCGACCAGGACGACGAGGTCGGGACGCAGTCCGGACTTGCGGCACTTGATGTCGATGAACTTCTCGGCGCCCAGGTCGGCGCCGAAGCCCGCCTCCGTCACGACGTAGTCGGCGACCTTCAGCGCGGAACGCGTGGCGATCACCGAGTTGCAGCCATGGGCGATGTTCCCGAAAGGCCCGCCGTGGATGAAGGCCGGATTGTTCTCCAGCGTCTGCACGAGATTGGGCGCCAGCGCCGTCTTGAGCAGCACCGTCATGGCCCCGTGCGCGTCGAGGTCCCGCGCGTGCACCGGCTTCTGATCCCGTGTATAGCCGATCACGATGTTGCCGAGCCGCTGCTTCAGGTCGGAGAGCGAATTCGCGAGGCAAAAGATTGCCATCACTTCCGACGCCACGACGATGTCGAAGCCATCCTGCCGCGGATAGCCGTTGGCCGGCCCGCCCAGCGCGATGGTGATGTCGCGCAGCGCGCGATCGTTCATGTCGACGACGCGCTTCCAGCTGATTCGCCGGACGTCGATTCCGAGCGCGTTGCCGTGATGGATGTGGTTGTCGATCAATGCCGCGAGCAGGTTGTTGGCGGCCGCGATCGCATGGAAGTCGCCGGTGAAGTGCAGGTTGATGTCTTCCATCGGGACGACCTGCGCGTGCCCGCCGCCGGCGGCGCCGCCCTTCATGCCGAACACGGGACCCAGCGACGGTTCGCGCAGGCAGATGACTGCCTTCCTGCCCAGGCGGTTGAGCGCGTCGCCCAAGCCGACAGTGGTCGTGGTCTTGCCTTCACCGGCCGGCGTCGGCGAGATCGCCGAGACCAGTATCAGCTTGCCGTCGGGCCGGCTTTCCAGGCCGGACAGCCAATCCAGCGAGACCTTGGCCTTGGTCCGGCCGTAGGGCTCGATTGCGGCGTCGGGGATGGCCAGTCGCGACGCGATCTCTCCGATGGGCAACATCCTGGCTTGTTGCGCGATTTCGATGTCGGTTTGCATTTTCCTCGGCCCTTTCGGCAGCTGACGTCGCGGCGCCAAGTGTACTGCGCGAAAGCGCCGGCCGGAGACGACCGCGACGGCAATTCACTGTAAACTGGCGGTCCGAAGCCAGCCAGACCGTCGCCGCCTTCATCGCGCAAGCGGTGCGGGGGGAGGAAAGTCCGGGCTCCGCAGAGCAGGATGCTGGGTAACGCCCAGACGCTATAAGTCGCCGTTAGCGCGGCCGATGAAGGCGAGGAACAGGGCCACAGAGA
>DAOMGB010000065.1:0-19888 GCA_035430095.1 Casimicrobiaceae bacterium
GGGCTGCGAGCACGGCTGCATCTATTGCTATGCGCGGCCGACGCACGCGTATCACGACCTGTCGCCGGGTCTCGACTTCGAGACGAGGCTCTTCGCCAAGCCGAATGCGCCCACGCTGCTTCGTGCGGAGCTGGCGAAGGCGGGTTACGCGTGCGACCCCATCGCGCTGGGCACCAACACCGATCCGTACCAGCCCATCGAGCGCGAGTGGAAGGTCACGCGCGGCATCCTGGAAGTACTTGTCGAGCACGAGCATCCGTTCACGATCGTGACCAAGTCGGCGCTGGTCGAGCGCGACATCGACCTGATCGCGCCGATGGCTGCAAAGAACATGGCGCGCGTCTACATTTCCATCACCACGCTGGACAAGGAACTGGCGCGATCGCTCGAACCCCGAGCCGCGACGCCGCCACGCCGGCTGCAGGCCATCAAGTCCCTGTCGGATGCCGGCGTTCCCGTTGGAGTGCTGGCGGCGCCCGTCATTCCCCAACTCAACGACCGCGACCTGGAGGCGATCCTGGAAGCCGCGGCGGCCCACGGCGCGCGTCACGCGGGCTGGATCATGCTGCGCCTGCCGCTCGAAGTCGCTCCGCTTTTTCGCGACTGGCTCGACGCGCACTATCCGCTGCGCGCGGAGCACGTGATGAGCGTGCTTAGGCAGTTGCGCGGAGGCGCCGACTACGATGCGCGTTTCGGCGCACGGATGCGGGGGACCGGACCCATTGCCGAATTGATCGAGAAGAGGTTTGCGCTGGCTTGCAAACGGCTGCGCCTCAACCGCGACCGCACGCCGCTCGACACGTCGCGCTTCAAGCCGCCGCGCCCGCCAGGCCCGCAGCAGCTCAGTCTCATCTAGGCATCATTCATCAAGACGTTGTTGCCGGATCGAATGCTGCGGATGCATCCAAGCCACCGTCGTCCCCGCGAACAATATCGAAGCCACCGTCGTCCCCGCGAACAATATCGAAGCCACCGTCGTCCCCGCGAACGCGGGGACCCAGCGACTTCCGCTGGATGTCGCGAGGACGTAACACGACGACACCGGGTTCCCGCGAACGCGGGAACGACGGATGAGCACAATTCATGCATTGCGGAAACAACGTCTTGAAGCTTCACCACTAGGCATCCGTTCGCGGTTGCTTGCACGCACAAGGGACTGGATGCAAACTGCCGGCACAACGCGCGATCAACGCGCTCGTTCCGGTAGGGGGTGCCAATGAAAGCGACCAATCATCTTGCCGTGATAGTCGCCGCCATCGTGTTCTTCGCGTTGGGCGCGGCCTGGTACACGGTCCTGGCCGATCCGTGGGCCGTCGGCGTGGGCAAGACGATGGCGCAGCTCGAGGCCGAGACCAAGGGCTCGGCGATGCCGATGGTCATGGGCTTCATCGCGATCCTGGTCATGTGCTACACGCTCAATTCGCTGCTGAACCGCCTGGGTGACACGACGCTGGCGAGCGGGGCGAAGGTCGGCGCGTTCATCGCGCTGGGAATCGCCGCCGCGAATATCGCGCTCAACTACGCATTCGAGAATCGCGGAGTCACGCTATGGACGATCAACTCCGGCTACGTGCTGGTCGGCCTGACGGTCGCAGGCGCCATCATCGGCGGCTGGCGCAGTAAGGCCTGAAAGGACCACGACACTCATGACGAAACTGACCGAGCGCCTCTCCGCCTGCTACACGGGCGCCGTACACGACGTGCTGCGCATGATGGGTCACGAGAACATGGTGCTGCCGCCCGCGATCAAGGCCATTGCGCCGGGCACCCGGCTCGCCGGTCCGGTGTGGACGGTGTCCGGCCACATCGATCGCAGCAAGACGCGTCACGAGACGCTGCTGGGCTGGTGCACGCTGCTCTCTCAGGCGCCGTCCGGACACGTCGTGGTGTGCCAGCCGCACAACCACGAAGTCGCGCTGATGGGCGAGCTTTCGGCGCAGACCCTTCAGGCCCGCGGCGTGCTCGGCTATGTCGTCGACGGCGGATCGCGCGACACCGACCTGGTGCTGGAGCAGGGCTTTCCCGTATTCTGTTCGTTCCTGACGCCGTCCGACATCGTCGAGCGCTGGATTCCGGACCGCTACGGCGAGCCGGTGACCATAGGCACCGTGACGATCCGGACCGGCGATTACCTTCTCGGCGATCGCGATGGCGTGGTGATCATTCCGCAGGCGCTCGTCGAGGAGGTGATCGTCAAGACCGAAGAGGTGGTATCCACGGAGACGGACATGCGCCGCGCGCTGGTCGGCGGCATGGACCCGGTCGAAGCCTACAACAAGTATGGCAAGTTCTAGCGGCCTGCTGAAGCTCGCGCCGCAGGACAACGTGGCCGTGGCGCTGCGCCCGCTGCACGAGGGAGAGACGTTCGCGCTGGACGGCGTCGCGCTCGCCGTCGATCGCGACATCGCGGTCGGTCACAAGGTGGCCGCGCGTGACATCGCCGGAGGAGAGACCATCGTCAAGTACAACTGCCCCATCGGCGTCGCCACGCGGGACATCGCCGCCGGCGCCTACGTCCATACGCACAACGTCGCGAGCGGTTACCTGCCGACGTACACGCTGCCCGCATAGCGCCACGATGCGGGGATATCTTCGCGCCGACGGCAGGAAAGGCATCCGCAACATCCTGGTAGTCGCCTATCTCGTCGAGTGCGCGCACCACGTCGCGCGCGAAATTGCGGCACCGTATCGCGAGCACGGCGTCCACCTCATCGGCTTTCCCGGCTGCTATCCGAACGCCTATGCGCTCGCGATGATGGAAAAATTGTGCACCCACCCCAACGTCGGCGGCGCACTGCTCGTCTCTCTCGGATGCGAAGGCTTCAACAAACGGCAACTGGCCAGGGTGATCGAGTCGTCCGGCCGGCCGGTCGCCACGCTCGGCATCCAGGATTCCGGCGGCACCCGCAAGACCATTGCCGCGGGACGCGAATGGATTTCCGAAACGCTGGACGAGCTGGCGGCGCAGGTTCCCGTCGCGATGCGCGCGGACGAACTCGTGGTCGGCACGATCTGCGGCGGCTCCGACGCGACATCGGGGCTGACCGCCAATCCCGCAATGGGCGTGGCCTTCGACCTGCTCGTCGCGGACGGCGCCGCGACGATCTTCGAGGAAACGGGCGAGCTGATCGGCATGGAACACCTGATGGCCGCGCGCGCCACGCATGCGACGCTGGGCGACGAGCTGAAGCGCACGGTGGCCAAGGCTGCCGAATACTACGCCACGCTGGGATACGCGAGCTTCGCGCCCGGCAACGCCGATGGCGGGCTCACGACCATCGAGGAGAAGTCACTCGGCGCCTATGCCAAGTCCGGGCAGTCCAGGATTTCGGGAATCCTCAAGCCGGGAATCGCGCCGCCGCGCAAGGGACTCTACTTGCTCGACGTCGTGCCCGACGGCGAAGTCCGCTATGGATTTCCCAATATCAACGACAACGCGGAAATCGCGGAATTGATCGCGTGCGGCTCGCACGTCATCCTGTTCTCGACCGGACGTGGTTCGGTCGTCGGTTCCGCCATCGCGCCGGTCATCAAGGTGTGCGCCAATCCGGACACCTGGAGGCGCATGGCCGACGACATGGATGTCGACGCGGGCCGCATCCTCGAAGGTCGCGCCACGTTGCCCGAGGTCGGTCGCGAGATCTACGACCTCATCGGCCGCGTGGCGACCGGCGAAGCGACGAAATCGGAGTCGCTCGGGCATCAGGAGTTCATCCTGACCTACAAGAGTTTCGAGCCGCTCGGGCCCGCCTGCCTGCCGGGGGTGTAAGCGTACGGCTCAGGCTGGTGCAGACTCGCGGCGATCGCGCCGGCGGCGCCGGGTTTGCAACCTTCGCGCAATCGGACAAAACCGGCTACGATTTGCCTGATGAACGCCAAGGAAGCCCTGTCCGATACGGCACACGCGTGGCCAGAGCGCGGCGTGAGCATCCTCAACGGGATGCTCGGCGACTACCTGCAGAAACGCGGCAACGACCTCGCGATCTCCATGTCCTTCAGGCATCGCGGTCGGCCAATCAAGCTGACGGAAGCCGGCCTGCGCGCCGTGCACGCATCGCTGTCGGGCAGACTTTGCGTGCTCGTCCACGGTTTTTGCTGCAACGAAAGCGTTTGGACATTTCCCCGATCCGACTTGCCGGGCAGCACCTACGGCGGCCGCCTTCAGCGCGACCTCGGATACACGCCGTTCTACATTCGGTACAACACGGGCCTGCAGATTGCGGAGAGCGGCGCGCACCTGGCGAACTTGCTGCACGATCTGGCGGCTGCCTACCCTGTGCCCATCGACGAAATCACGCTGATCGGGCACAGCATGGGCGGCCTGGTCATGCGCAGCGCTTGCGATTCCGCGCGCGCCGGAGCTGCCGATTGGCAAGGCAGAGTCAAGCGGGCGATCTACATCGGCACGCCGCACGACGGCGCGGACCTCGAGCGTTTCGCGCACATGACGACGGGAACGTTGCGCGCCATACCGACCCACGTGACGAGGCTCATCGGCGACATCCTCAACCTACGCAGCCGCGGCGTGAAGGACCTCGCCGCCGGACACCCGAAGGCAGAAAGCGGATCGCAGCCGTGGCTTGCGTCGGCGCGGCACTACCTGCTGATGGGCACGCTCACCAAGGACCCCGAACATCCCGTTGGACGGATGTTCGGCGATGCGCTGGTCCGGGTGCCTCGGGCCGCTGCGCCAACTGAGGGTCAGACGTCGTCACCCGAGATCATCGTCTTCCCGGGCGTTCACCATCTGGCCCTGGCGCACGACGAATCCATCTATCGCTGCATCCGGCAGATCTGCGCCGGCGAATGACCGGGAGTTCGTTCATGGCCAAGCCTACTGTCCGCCAGCTGCGGGGACTCAACGACCTGATCACGGATGCCGTTGCCGCCGGCGTGACCCGGACCGAGCAGATCCATCGCGCCATCGCGCGCCATCCCTACGCCCTGCTGAAGCGGATCAGTCCCATTTCCGCTCCCGTGCGCACGGTCGAATTCGTGGAGACCACGATCTCCGGCTCGGTCTATTGGACCTTGCGCCTCGCCACGGTGGTCTCGGGCCGCATCGTGTCGCAGGCACTCGAGGGTCTCGACGTTCGAGAGTCCGAAACGGAGTACGTCGATGCGGATCGAAGCGCGACTGCTTGACCTGGGGCTGTCACTTCCGGCGCCGATCGTCATTCCGCCCGGCGCGCGCCTGCCATTCGCCTTCGTCCGCGTGCGTGGCAACCGCGCGTACATCTCCGGGCATGCGCCGCAGAATCCCGACGGGTCCGTCGCGCGACCGTTGGGCAAGGTCGGGCGCGACCTGACGGTGGAACAGGGATACGCGGCCGCGCGCCTGGTGGCGCTGTCGATCCTGGCGAGCCTGCAGCGGGAACTCGGCGACCTCGACCGGGTCACCGCGTGGCTGCGGGTTTTCGGCATGGTGAATTCGGCGCCGGGCTTCTCGGCGCAACCTTCGGTCATCAACGGATTCTCGGACCTGATCCTCGAACTCTATGGCCCGGAACGCGGCGTGCATTCGCGCTCGGCAGTGGGCATGGCCGAGCTTCCCTTCGACATCCCGGTGGAAATCGAGGGCGAAGTCGAATTCGACGGAACTTTGGAGCGGCAGTGACGCTGGACGAGTTTCTCGACGCTGCCTGGAATGACCACGCCGATCGTCCGCAGGAGGTTGCGGAACGGATGGCCGGTTCGTTCCACCTGGTGTCTGCCCCCGAACACATCGCGCCCTTCGCGCGGCTGCTCACCCACGTCCATGGCGAGCATCTCGGTCAATGGAATCGCGGCATCGAGCTGCTGACGGCGTTGCGCGAACTGCCCGCATTCGATGGCAGCGACAGACTCGGGCAGTTGCTGGACAGGAACGTCGCCGCGCTTAGCCATTGCGCCGGGGACGGCGGCGCGCTGGACTCGCTGCCTGCGGACGAACGCGTGGCGTCGCTGGCGATCGCCGCCTCGGCGTTGGCGGGCCGTGCCGAGCATGGGAAGGCTCTGGCGGCCTACGACGAGGCCCTGCGTCTCGCCGATGCCGGACTGCCGGACGGCTCACCGGCGATTCGCGCGCTTGCGGTCGGCGGCAACAACCTCGCCGCGGCGCTGGAAGAGAAATCCGACCGCGACGCATCCGAGACGGAAGGCATGGTCGCCGCCGCCCAAGGCGGCCTCAGGTACTGGAAGCTTGCCGGCACGTGGCTCGAAGAGGAGCGCGCCGAATATCGGCTGGCGCGCAGCCTGCTGCAGGCGGGCCAGGCGCGCACGGCCATCGCCAGCGCCACACGCTGTATCGACGTGTGCACGCGAAACTCCGCGCCTTCGTTCGAGCAGTTCTTCGGACACGCGGTCCTGGCGCTCGCCCAGCGTGCGGCGGGTGAAGACGCGTCATTCGCGGCGTCGCGTGCCAACGCAATCGCGCTGTTCGGACAGATTCCCGAGGACGAACGGCAATGGGCGCAGTCGACGCTCCGCGAACTCGGAGCGTGACACGGCCAGCGGCTCAGCGCAGAGGCGCCTCCAGCAGGCAGCCGAATTCGCGCGCGAAGTCGACCGAGACGCGCGCGTGCACGGCGCCCTGCTTGTCGAAGAAGCGCTGCGTTCCAGCGCAGGTGAACACGCCTTCGTGCCAGACGTCGGGATGGATGTAGAGGCCGCGCGTTCCTTCGAACCGGAAGCAGACGAAGCACTCCGGACGGATGTCATCGCCAGGTAGCGCCAAGGGGACAAGGAAGGGCTTGGCCTCCAGCGGAAAGAACAGCTGGCCCCCGTCCGGATGATAGTTGGCATGCCACTGCAGCATCACGTCCGGGTTTCGGGTGTGCGTTTCGTCGGCCTGCGAAGGTTCGATCGCATAGGCGAGGATGTAATGACCTCCCACCGCCTCGTTGCGGCCATACAGGACTTCGCCGCGCCACTCGCTTACGAACACGCCTTCCGTCGTGCCGCCTTCGTCGCCGCTGTCTTCGTCGACCGGGCGCGTTCCCTTCGCGGGCCAGCGCACGATTTCCACCTTGAAATCCCGGGGATCGTCCACGAGAAACCCGTAGCCGTCGAGGGCGGCATCGGTGGCATCGACGACGGGCATGACGACCCGCCGCAATCCGTCGGGAATATCGGGATTCAGGTAGTCGGGCATGCGCCGGCCATCCTAGTGGCTGACCTTGCCGACCTTCGATCCGGAATTGCCCACGAGAAAATCGAGGTCGACGCCGCGATCGGCCTGCAGCACGGTGTCGCAGTAGAGCTTGACCCAGCCGCGATCGGCATGCGGCGGCAGCGGCTTCCAACGCGTCCTGCGCCGGGCCAGTTCCTCGTCACTGACGTGGAGATGGATCCTGCGCCTGGCAACGTCGAGTTCGATCATGTCCCCATTGCGCACCAGCGCCAGCGGTCCGCCGGCCGCGGCCTCCGGCGCGGTGTGCAGCACCACGGTGCCGTATGCCGTTCCCGACATTCGCGCATCCGAGATGCGGATCATGTCGGTGATGCCCTTTTTCAACAGCTTCGCCGGCAGCGCGAAGTTCCCCACCTCGGGGAAGCCGGGGTATCCCTTGGGGCCGCAATTCTTCAGCACCATTACGCATGCGCCGTCGACGTCGAGCTTTGGATCGTCGATCCGCTTATGCAGGTCGTCGACGTTCTCGAAGACCACCGCGCGGCCCTTGTGCTTCAGCAGCCTCGGCGTTGCAGCGGAAGGCTTGATCACGCAGCCATTGGGCGCGAGGTTGCCGCGCAGCACCGCAATGCCGCCCAGGGGCTTGAAAGGCTTGGCGATCGGCGTGACCACTTTCTTGTTGTAGTTGACCGCGTCCTTGCAGTTTTCCCAGATCGTCCTGCCGTTGACCGTGAGCGCCTTCTTGTGCAGGAACTTGCCGATCTCGCGTATGACGACCGGCAGGCCGCCCGCGTAGTAGAAGTCCTCCATCAGGTACCTGCCCGACGGCATCAGGTCGACCAGGCAGGGCATGTCGCGTCCCAGCCGGTCCCAATCGTCGAGCGAGAGCTTGACGCCGATGCGCCCGGCGATCGCCAGCAGGTGCACGACTGCGTTGGTGGAACCGCCGATCGCGCCATTGACCATGATCGCGTTCTCGAACGCGTCCTTGGTGAGGATCTTCGACATCCTCAGGTCCTCGTGAACCATTTCCACGATCCGCCGCCCGCACATCCGCGCCAGCAGCCTGCGGCGGGAATCGACCGCCGGGATGGCGGCATTGGTCGGCAGGCCCATGCCCAGGGCCTCGACCATCGACGCCATCGTCGACGCCGTGCCCATCGTCATGCAGTGGCCGGCGGAGCGGGACATGCACGATTCCGCCTCCTCGAGATCGGCCATCTTCATCTCGCCGGTCTTCAGCATTTCCGTGAATTTCCACACGTGGGTGCCGGAGCCGATGTCTTCGCCGCGGAACTTGCCGTTGAGCATCGGGCCGCCGGAGATGCCGATGGTCGGCAGGTCCACCGACGCCGCGCCCATGAGCAACGCCGGCGTGGTCTTGTCGCAACCCATCATCAGCACCACGCCGTCGAATGGGTTGGCGCGGATCGACTCCTCGACGTCCATCGCCGCCTGGTTGCGGAAGAGCATCGTCGTGGGCCGCATCAGCGTCTCGCCCAGGCTCATCACCGGGAACTCGATGGGAAATCCGCCGGCATCGAGGATGCCGTCGCGCACGTGCTGCGCGAGTTCGCGGAAGTGCGCGTTGCAGGGCGTTGCCTGCGACCAGGTGTTGCAGATGCCGATCACTGGCCGGCCGTCGAACTGGTCGTGCGGGATGCCCTGGTTCTTCATCCAGGACCGGTGCACCAGCGCATCGCGGTCGTGGCTCGCGAACCAGGTTTGAGAGCGGAGCGTGCGTTTCTTTCTTGCCATTAGCGGATAACCTCGTCAGCGCGAACCAGTAGTGAATTGGGTACCGTAAGCCCCAATGCCTTTGCAGTCTTCAGGTTGATGATCAGCTCGAACTTGGATGGTTGCTCGAATGGGAGATCGGCGGGCTTGGCCCCCTTGAGGACCTTGTCGGTGAAGTCGGCCGCGCGCCGGTGCATCATCGGCAGGTTGACGCCGTACGACATCAGCCCGCCGTGATCGACGAAGTAGCGATTGTCGTAGACGGCGGGAAGGCGGTTCTTTGCCGCGAACGCGACGAAATCGGGTGCGTAGGTGTAGATGAAGGGATCGCCGACCTCAGTCAGGCCGCGGATCCCGTCGCGCACCATCGTCGTGAGCGCCAGGCCGACCTCCTCGCGGTCGCGCACCTGTTGGGAAAGCATTTCGACGCCGATCTTGCGCGCACGATCCTGCATCGCCGCGACCTCGTCGGCGTTATCGCCACGGACCGGGTTCCAGACGACGCCGACCTTGGTCAGGCTGGGCGCGATCTCTTTCAGAATCTCGATTCGCTTTGCGCTCAGGTCATGAAGCGTCGCGGAGACACCGGTGATGTTGCGGCCGGGCCGGGCCCAGCTTTCGATCAGCCCCGACTTGACGGCATCGCCCGTCGCAGCAACGACGACCGGAACGGTTGACGTGATCTTTTTCGCAGCGACCGCCTCGGGCGTACAGGGCACCACCAACACATCGATCTTCGAGTCGACCAGGCTGCGCAATATCGCGTCGAGCTTGGCGGGATTGCCGTGCGCATCGTGGTACGAAATGTTGATCGTCTTGCCGTCGACCCAGCCGAACTCCGCCATCCGCTCAGTGAAGGCGTCGACAAATGGCGCCGACGGTCCGACGCCGAACAGCCACACGTAGGCGATGCGCGGCAGCGGCTTGGCGCCCTGCGCCGACACCAGCGAGGGCACCGTCGCCAGCAGTGCGAGCACGACACAGCTCAGTCTGAGCAGTGATTTAAACATCATGCTGTCGCTCCTCTGTTGGGCGTCGCAGGCACGCGAGCGGATCATGCGGCCAGCCGGGCGCCGGTTCCCTGGTCGAAGACATGGACCTTGGCGGGATCGATGGCAAGGCCGATCCGGTCACCGGGACTCACCTTCGGCCGACCATGCGTGACCAGGATCAACTGGTCTTCGCCGGCCTGGATCAGCAGTTCGGTCTCGGCGCCCGTGGGCTCGACCACGACGATTTCCGCCGGCACGGCACCGTCCGCGTCCGCGCTTGCGAGCCGCAGGTCGCCCGGCCGGACACCATAGGCAACGGCCTGCCCTTCCGCGCCCGGACCGCTCTGCAGCGGCCAGCGCACGCCGCCGGCCACCTCAACGTGCGCGGAGCCGCCGCCCCGCCTGACCTTGCCGTTCATGACGTTCATCGCGGGTGAGCCGATGAATTGCGCCACGAACAGGTTGTCCGGGTGATCGTACAGGTCGAGCGGCGCGCCGATCTGTTCGATGTGTCCGTCATGCATCACGACGATGCGATCGGCCATCGTCATCGCCTCGACCTGGTCGTGCGTGACATAGACGGTGGTCGTCTTCAGCCGCTGGTGCAGCGCCTTGATTTCGGCGCGCATCGCCACCCGCAGCTTGGCATCGAGATTGGACAGCGGCTCGTCGAACAGGAACACCTTCGGATCGCGCACGATGGCGCGGCCCATCGCCACCCGCTGCCGCTGCCCGCCGGAGAGTTCCCGCGGAAACCGCGCAAGATAGGGGTCGAGGTTCAGGATCTTGGATGCGTGCGCGACGCGGTCGGCCATCATCTTCGGTTCCGCCTTGCGCAGTTTCAGGCTGAACGCCATGTTCTCGCCCACGGTCATGTGCGGATACAGCGCGTAGCTCTGGAAGACCATTGCGATGTCGCGGTCCTTGGACTCGATGTCGTTGACCACCTTGTCGTCGATGGCAATGGTGCCGCCGGTGATCTCCTCCAACCCCGCGAGCATGCGCAGCAGCGTGGATTTGCCGCACCCCGACGGGCCGACGAGCACCATGAACTCGCCTTCCTTGATGTCGAAGCTGATGCCCTGGATGACCTTGGTGCTGCCAAAGGACTTTTCGATGTTCTGGAAAGACACGGTTGCCATGCTTTGCTCCGGTGTTAATTGACGCAGTCTTCGCTTCAGCTCTTGACCGCGCCGGCCGTCAGGCCGCCGACCATGTACCGCTTGAACGTGTAATAGATGGCCGCCGGTGGCAGCGCGTAGATGAGGCCGGTCGTCATGAGCAGTTCCCATGGAGAATCGTCGGCTGCCAGGAAATTGCCCAGCGCCACGCCCAGCGTGACGTCCTTGTCGTTGGACAGCAGCAGGAACGCGTACAGATACTCGTTCCAGGCCAGCAGCAGCGCGTACGTGCCGATGGCGACCAGCGACGGCGTCAACAGCGGCAGGTAGACCAGGCGGAACAGCTGGAGCGGGGACGCGCCATCCATCTTGGCCGCCTCGTCCAGTTCGTACGGCAGCTTGTCCGACGCCTGCTTCAGCACCCAGATCGAATAGGGCGCGGCGATCGTCGTCATCGCCAGGATCAGCGCCCACTGGTTGTTGAGCAGCCCGTAGACGCCCATCGTCTTGTACATCGGGACGGCAAGGAACGCCGCCGGAATGAAATAGGTGAACAGCGCCAGGTTCATGACGGTCCGGCCGCCGCGCACCTTGAGGCGGCTGATGGCAAAAGCCGCGCACGTCGCGACGACGAGCGTGAGCAGCCCGACCGTGACGGCGATGAACAGCGAGTTCCACATCTGAAGCCAGAAGTGGTTCAGGTAGTGATGCTGTTCGCGGAACACGACCTCGAAATTGTGCAGCGTCGGATGTTCGGGCCAAAGCCGACCGCCCATCGCCTCGTCCTTCGAAGAAAATGCAAACAGCGCGAGGTGATAGATCGGCAGCATCGTCCAGATGAACAGCGGAATGCCGATCAGCAGCAGCTTCGCCTCGGTACCCGCCTGGCGCCAGGTCTTCAATTTCATGCGTCAGTCCCGCCGGGCCGCCCCAAGGGACTGACCGCGCCCCCTCCGGGGGCAGCGAGCATCGCGAGCGTGGGGGTCGTTCCCGTCCCGCCGGGCCGCCCCAAGGGACTGACCGCGCCCCCTCCGGGGGCAGCGAGCATCGCGAGCGTGGAGGTAATCATTTCGACAGCCGCTTCATCATGAAATAGACGAGCGGCAGTACCGCGGGCAGGGCGACGACGATGGCGGCCATCGACATGTCGACCTCGTCGAGACGCAGGTAACGGATGCCCAGCGTCGCGAGCACGTGGGTGAGATCGGCGGGCCCGCCGCCGGTGAGCAGGTAGACGCTGTTGAAGTCGCCCATCGTCCAGATCATCGACAGGATCGTGCACGTCAGGTAGAGCGTGCGCATCGAAGGCCACGTGATGTAGCGGAACTTCTGCCAGTTGGTGGCGCCGTCGACCGACGCGGCCTCGTAGTGCTCCGCCGGGATTGCGAGGCGCCCGGCGACGAGGATCAACGTCCAGAACGGCAAAGACTTCCAGATGTGCATCAGCATGGCGATGCCGAGCGCCAGCGTCGGATCATTGAGCCAGTTCGGCCCGTCCTGCTGCGTGAATCGGAATATCAGCGAATTGATGAGCCCCCACTCCGGATTGAGCATGAACCGGACCGACAGGATGGTCGGAATCGACGGCACCGCCCACGGCAGGATGAACAGCAGCGACATCCACTTGATCCATGTCCGCGCCGTCACGAAAAAGCCGGAAAGGACCAGCGCCACGATCATCTTCAGGTTGATGCCGATGATGACGAACGCGAGCGTGTTGTAGACCGACCGCAGAAATATCGGGTCGTCGAACAGCTTCTGGTAGCTGACCGGATGACGCGCAAGCCACAGGCCGTAGCCGACCGGGTAGAGCACGAACACCAGAAACACCACGACGTAGGGAACCAGCAGGATCAGTCCCCACTTCTGCCATGGCGACATGGCCTTCTTCGCCGGGCCGGAGGGCAGCCGCTGCACGTCGGGTATTGCCAGCGTGGACACGTTGCGCGAACTCCGTTGGACGGGGCGGAACCGGCGGCCGGGCCGGGCGGATGCGACTCGCCCCGGCCCCGCACTTCACTCGCCGTAAGGGGTGCTCGTGATCGTCAGCCTGCAACCTGCTTGATGCGCGCGATCATTTCGTCGGTCGCCTTTTCCACCGAGATGTTGTCGTTGACCACGCGGCTCATGGCCTTGGCCCAGACGTTCTCGTTGTTGAGGACGGTGAAGCGGAAGTTCTTGGTGAATTCGAACGTCACCGTGCCGGCGCCGAACTGGTTGTACACGGCCTTGCGGTGCGGATCGGCCTGCCAGAACGGGCTGGCGATGCCGGTCTTGGTCACCGGGAACCAGCGCCCGAGCGAACCCTCGACGTACGGCTGCAGGTTCTCGTCCTGCATCAGGAACGCGACGAATTCCTTGGCGCGCTTCTTGTTCTTCGACGCCTCGAAGATGACTCCCACCTTCACTGCGGCGCGATAGACGAACTTCGATCCGTCCGGCTTGTTGGGGAATCCGGCCGTGGCGATCAGCTCGTCGTAGTTCTTCTTCGCCTGCGCCCGCTGCTCCGGCGTCAGCGTCTCGTTCTTCGAGTCGTCGAGCCACTTGGCTGCGATCGAGATGGTTGCGTTGTGCGTCATCAGGATCGTCTTGTTGTGGAACGACACGTTGTTGTCCGGGTCCTTCCAGCTCGTCGACGACGGCGGCGTGCAGCCGCGGGTGCGAATCGCCGTGTAGTCGCGCAATGCGTTGATCAGGCCGGCGCGCACCTTGGGGTCGTCGACCAGCAGCTTGCCGTCGTCGTCGACCAGCTTCACGTTGTACGCGTCCACGAAAGTCAGGAACGAATAGAACGAGTCGCTGGAATCCACGCCCATCGGCTGGCCGATCGCATAGGTCTTCTTGCCCGTCTTGGTGCGGTGCGCCGGCTGCACCTTGTCACACCAGAAGTCCCAGTAGGCCTTCCACGCGGTCGGGATGTCCTCGGGCTTGTAGCCTGCCTCACCCAGCATGTCCTTCCAGTACTGGATGTGCATGGTCTGCTGCTTCAGCGGGAACGCGTAGTACGCCTTCTTCTTGGTCTTGTCGTTGTAGAGGTAGGTCGTCTCGACGGTGTTCTTGAGGAACCCTCCCTTGACCGGCGTGATCACGTCCGTGATGTCCTCGAGCTTTCCTTCGTACGCCCACTTGCCGGCGACCTGGAAGTCGTAGACGTCGGCGTACGCGACATCCGGCGGCGTGCCGGCATCGAGCGCCGCGACGGTCTTCGGGATCATGTCCTGCACGGGGTATTGCGACAGCTCGACCTTGATCTTGGTCTTGTCCTCGAACTTCTTGATCGCCGCGAAGAGGGCGTCATCCTCGGACTTGTAGAAGCCCTTGACCCACCAGACCACCAGTTTTTCCTGTGCCGCCGCCGGTGCGGCAGCCACGAGCATGCCGGCCGCTACCAGCGCGGCGGCGAGTTTGCTGAACAGCTTCATGCGACTCCTCCATGGATGGAAATGCTGCGTTGCGCGGATTTCGCCGTCTTGTCTGCGCAGCCCGGTTGCAGCCTACGGGCGGCCGTCAAAGGTGTCAACTGAGCGTGCGGACCGGTGGCTTAAGTCGACTTGTGGCAAGGGGCTTCACTGGGGGCGGCGGGGAAAGGCGGCTACATCACCGCGCCCAGGTACCACGGCACGAATTCGCTTTGACCATAGCCGTGCTTCTCGCTTTTTGACTTGGCGCCCGACGCCGTATCGAGAATCAGCCGGAACAGGCGCTCGCCGGTGCCGTCGACCGACGCATTGCCGTCCGCGATTTCGCCGCAATTGAGATCGATGTCCTCTTCCTGCTTGATCCAAAGCGGCGTGTTGGTCGACAGCTTGAGGGACGGCGCGGGCGCGCAGCCATAGGCCGAGCCGCGGCCGGTGGTAAACACGATCATGTTGGCGCCCCCCGCCACTTGTCCCGTCGCGGATACCGGATCGTAGCCCGGCGTGTCCATGTACACGAAACCCTTGGCGGTGACCGGCTCCGCATATTCGTAGACCGCCACCAGATTGGTGGTGCCGCCCTTGGCGACGGCGCCCAGCGACTTCTCGAGGATGGTTGTCAGTCCGCCCGCCTTGTTTCCAGGTGACGGATTATTGTTCATCTCGCCCTTCTCGCGTGTCGTGTAGTCTTCCCACCACTTGATGCGGGAGACCAGCTTTTCGCCCACTTCACGCGAGACTGCGCGACGCGTCAGCAGGTGTTCCGCGCCGTAGATCTCCGGCGTCTCGGATAGGATGGCCGAGCCGCCATGGCGCACCAGCAGGTCGACCGCCGCGCCCAGCGAAGGATTGGCGGTGATTCCCGAATAGCCGTCGGAGCCTCCGCACTGCAGGCCGATCGTGATGTTGGACGCAGGAACCGGTTGCCGCCTGACGTGGTTTGCATGCGGCAGCATCTCCTTGATCTGCCCGATCCCGTAGGCGATGGTCTTGGCCGTACCGCCCGTGTCCTGGATGCTGAACGTGCGCAGCAGCGGACCTTCCTTCAGGTTCTGCGCACCCATCAGCGAACTGATCTGGTTGGCTTCGCAGCCCAGGCCGATCATCAGCACGCCCGCGAAATTGGCGTGCCGCGCATAGCCGCCCAGCGTGCGCCGGAGCAGCTGCATGCCTTCGCCGTGCGTGTCCATGCCGCAGCCGGAGCCGTGCGTCAGCGCCACCACGCCGTCGACGTTCGGAAATTCGGCGAGCCGCTCGCGCGTGAAGTATTCGGCGATGCCGCGCGACACCGTCGCGGAGCAATTCACCGTGGACAGGATGCCCAGGTAGTTGCGCGTGGCCACACGGCCGTCCTCGCGCACGATGCCCATGAATGTGGCCGCGGGGATTGCGTATTGCGTGGGCTTGACGTCGGCGCCGAACGCGTAATCGCGATCGAACGCGCCCATCACCAGGTTGTTCAGGTGCACATGTTCGCCGGGAGCGATGTCGCGGCTGGCGAAGCCGATGATCTGGTTGTATCGCCGCACCGGCTCTCCGGCCTTGATCGCGCGCGTGGCGACCTTGTGTGCCGGGGGCACGAGGCCCACGACCGTGATCCTTTCGTCGAGCAGAGCGGTGCCGCCCACCAGCTGCGAGCGGGCGATGACGACGTCGTCGTTCGGGTGAAGCCGGATGGTGAGAGCGCTTCGGGTCAACATGCTTTCTCCTATTGCACGGTCGCCCGCGCGCCGGCGAGCCGGTCGATGGCGGCGGAATCCCAGTCGATCCCGAGCCCGGGCGCGACGGGCGGAACGGCATGGCCGTCGCTCATCGCCATCCGCGACGTGGTGACCGCGTCGAGCTGAGGGATGTATTCCACCCACGTTCCATTCGGAACCGCCGCGGACAACGACACGTGCAGTTCCATAAGAAAATGTGGACAGACCGGCGCGTTGAAAGTTTCCGCGAGGTGTGCCACCTTGAGCCATGGGGTGATGCCACCGATTCGCGCGCAATCGACCTGCACCACCGAACACGCGCCGCGCTGAAGGTACTCGCGAAAGTGCGCCGGGTGGTAGAGCGACTCGCCGACGGCGATGGGCATGGTCGCGTTCGCGGCGAGCTCGACGTGGCCGCCCAGGTCCTCCGCCGGAAGTGGCTCTTCGAACCAGCCGAGCATGAATTCTTCGTAAGCATGCGCGCGGCGACGCGCCTCCGCCACGGTGAATGCCTGGTTGGCGTCGACCATGATTTCGAATCCGTCGCCGACCGCGTTGCGCACGGCCGACAGCCGCGCCACGTCTTCGGCGATCGACGGCTTGCCGACCTTGATCTTGCAGCCCCTGAATCCCTGCGCCTTGGCCTCGACCGCCTCGTCGACCAACTGTTGCAGCGGGTGGTGGAGCCAGCCGCCCTCGGTCGTGTAGACCGGAACTTTCGCTTGCGCGCCTCCCGCCAGTTTCCATAGCGGTTCGCCCGCTCGCCGGCAACGGAGGTCCCACAGCGCCGTGTCGATCGCCGCGAGCGCGAGGCTGGTGATCGCGCCCACCGCGGTCGCATGCGTCGCGAAGAACAGGTCCTTCCAGATGGCCTCGACCTGCCCCGCGTCGCGACCGATCAGCCGCGGCGCCAGATGGTCGCGCAGCAGCGCCACCACCGACGAGCCGCCGGTGCCGATGGTGTAGGTGTACCCGACGCCCACCGCGCCGTCGGCACAGGTGATGCGGACCATCGGCGTCTCCTGCGTCACGAACGACTGTATCGCGTCGGTGCGCGCCACTTTCGGCGGCAGGTTGACCTGAAGGATCTCGACGCGCTCGATCGGCATGGCAGGCGGCTAGCGGTAGAACAGCTTCGGCAGCCAAAGCGAGATGATCGGCACGTAGGTGATCAGGATCAGGCTCCCGAGCAGCGGAATAAGCCACGGCACGATGGCCATCGTCGTGCGCTCCAGCGACATTCGCGCCACGCGCGCCAGCACGTACAGCACCATTCCCATCGGCGGATGCAGGAGCCCGATCATCAGGTTCAGCACGACGATAAGTCCGAAATGCACGGGGTCGATGCCCAGCTGCGTCACGGCGGGCATCAGCACGGGAATCGCTATCAGGATCGCCGCGGTGGGCTCGAGGAAGCAGCCGACGAACAGCAGCAGCAGGTTCACCAGCAGCAGGAATACCCAAGGCGTGTGCGTGAATCCCAGCGTCCACGCCGTGACCATGTCGGTCACCCGCGTTGCGGTCAGCAGCCAACCGAAGATCGACGCGGCGGCGACGATGAACAGCACGGTCGCGGTGGTCTCGATGGTCTCCATCGACACCTTGACCAGCATCTTGATGGTCAGCGTGCGGTACCAGAACAGCCCGAGGAACAGCGCCCAGATGGACGCTGCGACGGCGCCCTCCGTCGGCGTGAAGATCCCGGTGGTCATTCCGCCAATCAGCAGGACTGGCGTCATGATCGGCAGCACCGCCTCGAACTTCCACTTCCAGTCGGACACGAACAGCGCCACCAGCGCGATTCCGGCCGCCAGCGGAGGATTCATGCCCTCCGTCACCGCGGCCCAGATGACGAGCGGAAAGGCGATGACGATGGCCAGCTCCAGTCCGGCCTTGCCCACGCGGCTCCACAGGAACTTGATGTCCGCGCCCCAGTTGTTCTTGTGCGCGAAATAGGCGACCGTCAGCATCATCAGCACGGTCATCACCACGCCAGGCAGGATGCCGGCCAGAAACAGCTGGCCGATGGACACGTTGGCGACCATGCCGTAGATGACGAACGGCAGCGATGGCGGGATGATAGGCCCCAGCGTCGCCGACGCGGCGGTGACGCCGACCGAAAATTCCTTCGAGTACCCGTGATCGCGCATCGCCTTGATTTCGATCGTGCCGAGACCGGCGGCGTCCGCAATGGCGGTGCCGGACATGCCGGCGAAGATGACCGAACCGATGATGTTGACGTGGCCCAGGCCGCCTTTCATCCAGCCGACCAGCGCCAGCGCGAAGTTGTAGATCCGGTTGGTGATGCCGGCGTTGTTCATCAGGTTGCCGGCGAGGATGAAAAACGGAACCGCGAGCAGTGGAAAGCTGTCGAGGCCGCTGATCATTCGGTGCACGACGACCAGGCCCGGCGTGTTTCCGGAGACCACTATGTAGATCAGCGACGCGCCGGCCATGGCGATGGCTACCGGAATGCCGGTCACCATCAACGCGAGGAAGGACGTGAGCAGAGTTCCTGTCATCGCGCCACCGCGTTCATCGCGGCCTCTTTGCACCCTGTTGCCATGTCAATTCCGGCGTGTCGGCCGCGCTCAATCGCTCGGCGACGCACCGCTCGGGCCTTCACTCGATCTTCGGTTTCGCGCACCTTGCTCATTCGATGTGTTCCTCGATGGCGTGCTCGGGTCGCTCGAGCAGGCTGAAGCCACGGCGCCAGTTCTCGATGGCGACCTGCACCGAGCGCACCGCGGCGGCCGCGAATCCGATCGCGCAGACGCCATAGACCAGGTTCATCGGCAGGTCGATGATGGTCATCTTGAGCGAGCTCATCCGCAGCATCATCTGGATGGTCAGGCCGACCGCCACAACGAAGAACACGATCCGCGCGACATCGACCAGCGTTGACAGCGCACGGCCCGCCGCCGCGGGAATGAGCCGGAACAGGAAGTCGACGTGGATGTGCCGGGTCCGGCGGACGGCCGCTGCCATCCCCATGAACACCGTGCAAATCAGCAGGTACCGGGCGATCTCCTCGGTCCACGCGGCCGAATCGTTCATCACGTAGCGCGTGAAGAACTGATAGAAGACGTTCAGCCCGAGCAGCCAGAAGAACGCGAGCGACGCCCAGTCCTCGATGAGGTAGTGCGACAGGTCGATCGGCGCGTCCTCGACGTGGAAGTGGCCTTCCTCGTCGAGGATGTGCGCGGAGTGTTGTACCTGCTCAGTTTGCAGAGCCTCGCTCATCGCTCCCTCTCACCGTCGTTCCCGCGCTTGCGGGAACCCGCCACCACTCCACCGTCGTTCCCGCGCACGCGGGAACCCGCCACTACTCCACCGTCGTTCCCGCGCACGCGGGAACCCAGCGTCTTCCGTTACCGTTGATCGATGGCACCCGATCCCCGCGTGCGCGGGGATGATGCATCTGTTTCCAATCGCCGCGAGGCTTCGCCTCTTGCTCTTGGACAGATGCATCACTTGATCGCGACGATCCTGTCGTAGTCGGACTTGGTGAAGCCCATCGACTCGAGCGGCGTGTTCTTCAACACCGCATCGGCGAAGGACTTCCGGTCCACCGTCACGATCTGCAGGCCCTTCTTCTTGAACTCGTCGGTGAGTTCGGCCTCGCGCGCCTTGATCTTGGCGCTTGCGCGCGCGGCAGCTTCCAGCGTGACGTCGGTGAAGATCTTCTTCTCCTCCGGCGTCAGCTTGCTCCACACGTGAGGCGCCACCTGCGTGGTCAGGCCGTCGACGATGTGTCCGGTCAGCATGATCGCCTTCTGCACTTCGTAGAACTTCTTGGCCTCGATCGTCG
>DAOMGB010000066.1:0-19809 GCA_035430095.1 Casimicrobiaceae bacterium
TACGGCGTGGGCGCCGGGAACTCGACGATGATCATCGACGAGACCGCGAACATCGAGGAAGCGGCCCGAAACACCAGGCTGTCCAAGACGTCGGACTTCGGCTCCGGCTGCTCCGCCGACGGCAACCTGATCATCGAGGCGTCGATCTTCGACAAGCTGCTCGCGCAGCTGCAGAAGGAGGGAGGCTACCTGGCGACGCCGCAGGAGAAGGAAATGCTGCGCAAGGCAATGTGGGATGACGAGCGCCACCGCACCGTCGAGACCGTGGCCATCGCCCCGCAACAGCTCGCCAAGGCGGCCGGATTCACGATTCCCGCCGACCGCAAGTTCATCATCGTGCACGGCGACGGCATCGGCAAGGAGCACCACTTTTCAAGCGAAAAGCTGACGACGCTCCTGGCCGTCTACAAATACCAGGGCTTTGACCAGGCGCTGTCGATGATGCGCGGCATCTACGAAGTCGGAGGCAAAGGCCATTCCTGCGGCATCTACTCGTTCGACCAGGCGCACATCAACGCCCTCGCGCTCGCCGCGCCGGTGTCGCGGATCATGGTCAGGCAGCCGCAGTCGAAGGCGAACGCCGGGGCATTCAACAACGGCATGCCGATGACCTCGAGCCTGGGCTGCGGCACGTGGGGCGGCAACATCATCTCTGAAAACGTTCACCTCAAGCACTACATGAACACGACGTGGGTGTCGGTGCCGATCAAGGAAGACAAGCCCTCCGACGAGGAATTGTTCGGCCCGTTCTACGACGCGTCGCTCGAGGCCGAGGTCGAGACGATCACGAGCTGAACAATAAAGCCGTCCTCGCCACCCTACCCCACTCTGCCGCGAAGCCGCCATGCCTGCGAAGAAACCCGAAGAGATACTCGCCGATGCGTCCGCATGGTGGGACACCGAGATCATCGACATCCACCCGGGCAAGATCGCGATCCGCGGCTATCCAATCGAGGAACTGATCGGCCGGGTGCGCTTCCCCGAGATGATCTGGCTGATGCTGCGCGGCGAGCTCCCCACGCGCGGGCAGTCGGACCTGCTGGAGGCGGCACTGGTGCCGGGGGTCGACCACGGGCCGCACGCGCCGTCCATTGCGATTTCGCGGATGGCGGTGACCTGCGGGCTGCCGCTCAACGGCGCCATGGCGTCGGCGATCAACGTGCTCGACGACATCCACGGTGGCGCGGGCCAGCAGTGCATGGAGCTCTACCGCACGGTCGACGCCGCGGCCGGCTCCGACGGCGATCTGGTCGCCACGGCCACAGCGATCATCCGGCGGCAGCGGGAGGCGGGCGAGAAGATCGTACCCGGCTTCGGCCACCGCTTCCACCCGATCGATCCGCGTACGGCACCGTTGTTCGCGCTCGTTGCCAAGGCGGTCGCGGCCGGCACCGTGTCGGGACGCTGGGCAGCGATCGGTCAGGCGGTCGAGGACGCGCTGAAGGCGATCACCGGCCGCCACATCCCGATGAACATCGACGGGATCACGGCGGTGATCTTCTGCGAGCTCGGGTTCGAACCCGAACTCGGCCGCGGCCTGTTCGTCCTTTCGCGCTCGGTCGGCATTCTCGCCCACGCCTGGGAGCAGAAACAGCGCGGCCGCCGCATCATGGGACCGATGCCGAAGGAAATTCCGTACCGCTACAGCGGTCCGGTGCGTCGCGCCGTGCCGACGCAACGCAACGACTGAACCACCACTCGCCGCGCATCGGACGCGGGCACAAAGGGACTCAAGGGACACGTCATGAAAGACCTGATCGCGAACCAGCTGGTGAAATATCTCGAGGCGCGAGGCGTCGAGCACATCTTCGGCCTGTGCGGCCACACGAACATCGCCGTGCTCGCGGCGCTGTCGAAGAGCAAGAAAATCAAGTTCGTCAACACGCGGCACGAACAGGTTGCGGCGCACGCGGCCGACGGCTATGCGCGGGCGACCAAAAAGACCTCGGTGTTGCTGACGCATCTGTCGCCTGGGCTCACCAACGCGGCGACCGGCGTAGCCAATGCGGCGCTCGACTCGATCCCGATGGTCGTAATTTCCGGCGACGTTCCGACGCACTACTACGGCAAGCATCCGCACCAGGAGGTGAACCTGCACGCAGACGCCTCGCAATACGAAATCTACCGGCCGTTCGTGAAGCGCGCGTGGCGGGTGGATTCCGCGCACCTGTTCCCGGAGATCCTGGAGAAGGCGTTCACGCTGGCCGAAAGCGGGCGACCCGGCCCGGTGCTGGTCGACGTGCCAATGGACATCTTCTCGAAGCAGATCGACACCGCCCTGTTCAAGCGCGTGCTCGGCAATGCCAAAGCGTTGCACAAGCCCTCGCTGGACGACGTGGCGGCGGAAGAGATCATCCGCGCGCTGCTGAAGGCGAAGACGCCGCTGCTCTACGTCGGCGGCGGCATCCTGCTCGCGGACGCCGCGGAGGAATTGCGCAGGCTGGCCGACCATCTGTCGCTGCCGGTCGCGCACACGCTGATGGGCAAAGGCGCCCTGCCGGACGACCATCCGCTGATTCTCGGGATGACCGGGTTCTGGGGCACCAAGTACATCAACGACAAGACCAAGGGCGCCGATTGGATACTCGCGCTCGGCACGCGCTTCTCCGAGGCCGACTGCAGCTCCTGGGAATCCGAGTACACGTTCAATTTCCCGCCGACGAAGCTGATCCACATCGACATCGACCCGGCCGAGATCGGCCGCAACTTCCCGGTCGCTATCGGAGCGGTGGCGGACCTCAAGGAAGCGCTGACGGTGCTCAATCGCGTCGCGCGCAGGCTGGCGCCGAAGGGCGTGCAGCGGCCGAAGCTGGTCGCCGAGATGGCGGCCAATCGCAAGAAGTTCGTCGCCGGCAACAGGAAGGCGATGGAAAGCAATGCATGGCCGATGCGGCCGGAGCGGATCCTTGCGGACCTGCGCGCCAGTGTGCCGCGGGACTCGATCCTGTGCACCGACGTGGGCTGGAACAAGAACGGCATGGCCCAGCAGTACCCGATCTACACGCCGGGCACGGTGTTCACGCCGGGAGGCTTTGCGACGATGGGCTTTGGCTCGCCTGCGGCACTCGGGGCCAAGGTCGCGCTGCCGGACAAAGTGGTGGTGGCGCTGATCGGCGACGGCGGCTTCGGCCAGAACCCGGCGGCGCTCGCCACGGCGTTCGAGGAGGACATCGCGGTCATCTGGGTGATCATGAACAACCACGCATTCGGGACGATCGCCGGTCTGGAGTCGGCGCACTACGGCACGACGTTCGGGACGGTGTTCGAGAAAAATGGCAAGTCGTGGTCGCCCGACTTCGCGGCGATCGCCAGGGCCTACGGCGTGGACGGCATCAAGGTCGAATCCGCCGCGGGGTTCAAGCCCGCGCTGGAGAAGGCGATCAAGTCCAGGCGCCCATGCGTGATCGACGTCTACATGCAGAACGAGCCGGTGCCGACGGATGGCCACTGGAACATCATGGACATCTATTCGCCCGGGAAGAAGGTTCATCACGTCAGCACGGGCGGCTGATCGGGGCGACGATGGCGCTCGAGCATTCGCAAGTCTGCAGGGCCGGGCCGGTCCTCGCTGCGCAGACCGTGAACCGTGGTCCGGCCGGCGCCGCCGCGGCCGCATTCATTCGTGGCAGCACGCTGCTCTACCCGGTGCTGGGTTCACCGGTCGCCCAAGTCAGGGCACCGATGCTCTACAACGCGCTGTTCGCCAGCACCGGGCTCGACGTGGCTGTAGTGCCCATGGAAATACCGCCGGAAGACTATCCGGTGGTGTTCAAGGCGCTCTTCCGGGCCAGCAACGTACCTGGTGCGATGGTCACCATACCGCACAAGACGGCAACGGTCGAGCTCCTCGATGACTATAGCGATGCCGTCAGGATTGCCAACGCGTGCAACGCCGTCATCCGACGTCCCGACGGAACGCTGTTCGGCGAACTTTTCGATGGCATCGGATTCGTCCGTGCGGTCGAAAAGCATCAATTCGTCGTCGCCGGCGCGCACTGCCTGGTCGTGGGCGCGGGTGGCGCCGGGGCGGCGATAGCGGCTGCGCTGGCGATGGCAGGTGCCCGTGTCATTCGGCTGCACGACACCCGCACCGCGCACGCGGAGGCGCTCGCGGCACGGCTGCGATTGCATTTTCCGCTGACGGACATCCATGCCGGAACCGCCGCGCTCGCCGGATTCGCGCTGGTCGTCAACGCAACGCCGTTGGGGATGGAACCGAGCGACCCGCTGCCCATCGATGTCTCGCAGATTGCGCCGCAGATGCTCGTCGCCGAGATAGTGATGAAGCGCGAGATCACGCCAATGCTGGAGGCGGCGCGCGCGCGCGGCTGCCGCATCGTGCTCGGCCGCGAAATGCTGCTGGAGCAGATGCCGCTCTACCTCGATTTCTTCGGCCTGTCGACGGTTGCCAACGACGCGCCGTCCCATGCTACCCGCGCGCGATGAAGGCAACCGATACCGCAGTCAGGGGTCCTTACCCCTCGCTCTTGCCGCGGGTGCCGGGGTCGTGCCCGGGTCCGAGGCGTAATTCTTGGCTCGGCAAGACCAGCCAGTAACCCAATAGACAAAAGCAAACGGAGGTCAGCGATGTCGGAACACGCGGAGAACGGATCGATGGTGCCGGAACAGCCGGCACCGAAGGGCGAGTACAAGATGATGCTGGTCCTGTTCGTTATCTGCCTGGCGCTGTTCATCGACTCATTGAGGAGTCCGGGCCTGTTCCAGGGTCACAGCGCGGGGCCGGGAAGCATTCCCCAGCTCGTCTCCGGAGCTCTGGTGCTCATGATCATCGGCCTCGCGATCCAATACGCCCGGAAGGGCTACAAGGAGGGGTCGTTCGGCGACCTCATGCATCACCTGTTTGACCGGCAGGTCGTCGTACTTCTCACCACCCTCGCGATTTACGGATTCGTCGTCGAAACAATCCATTTCGTGCCGGCAACGTTCCTCTTCCTGGTGGCGACGATGTACCTGCTCGAACCGAAGCAGCTGCTGCTCAAAGCCATCGTATCGGCGTGTACGCTGGCCGTGTTGTACGTGATCTTTTCCACGTTGTTCCAGGTCGTTCTTCCCTGACCGCGCAGGAGCAAGCAGCCATGTATACCGGTTTGGAAGGCTTTCTTCAGCCCTTCATGAGCGTCGCTTTGATATGGTGGATCGGTATCGGCACCCTGGTCGGCCTGTACGTAGGGGCGATCCCCGGACTGTCGGTGACCATGGCCGTTTCGCTGCTGATCTCGTTTACCTTCTCATGGGACGTCCTGCCCGCGCTGGCGATCATGGTCGGGATCTACACCGGCGGAGTCTACGGCGGCGCGCGCTCGGGGATCCTGCTCAATATTCCAGGTGCACCAGCTGCCGTGGCGTCCGGCTTCGACGGCTATCCACTGGCGAAGATGGGACTAGCCGGCGAGGCCATGGGTCTCAGCACGACCCAGGCCGTCATCGGCAATTTCTTCGGCATCTTCGTCCTCGCGCTGTTCGCACCGCTTATCGCGCAACTTGCGCTGGTGTTCCAGCCGCGTGACTACTTCCTGCTGGCTTTCATGGGCCTCTTCCTGGTCGGGAGCCTGTCCGAGGGCAACATGCTCAAGGCACTGATCGCCGCGTTCATCGGCATCGTTGTCGGTATGGTCGGAATGGACTCTGAAACCGGCCAGGGTCGTATGACGTTCGGATCGACGGCAATGCTCGGCGGCATCCACTTCGTGATCGTGATGATCGGCACCTTCGGCATCTCCGAAGCACTGTCTCAGCTGCAAACGAAGACCGTCCCCGTCAAGCAGAAGATCACCCGCATCACGCCGGAATGGGGCGCCGTGACCGAGAATATGTTCCTCACGCTGCGCGCGTCGACCATCGGTGTCATCATTGGCGCGCTGCCGGGCACGGGCGGCGACATCGCCGCGCTCATGGCATACGACCATGCCAAGCGCACGGTCAAGAACCCCTACCCCAAGCCTTTCGGTCAAGGCGCCTATCAGGGACTGATCGCGCCGGAAGCCGCCGCAAACGCGGCCATCGGTGGGGCCTTCGTTCCGATGATGACCCTCGGCATTCCCGGCGACTCGGTTACGGCTGTACTGATCGGCGCCCTGATCATCCACGGCCTTCGCCCGGGGCCGATGCTGATGCGGGAGCAACCGCAGTTCTTCTGGTTCGTGGTCGGCTCGCTGCTCCTGGCCAATGTCTTCCTCTACATCGTGGGCATGACAGGCATTCGCGCGTTCAGCAGGATTGTCGAAGTGCCCAAGCCCATCATCATCCCGATCATCGTCGTGCTCACGTTCGTCGGCGGCTACTCGATCCAGAACAGCATTGCCGACATCTACTGGATGATCGGCTTCGGCATCCTAGGCTACTTCATGAAGCGATATGCCTATCCGGTCGCGCCCCTTGTACTGGGCGTGATCCTCGTCCCGATCATCGACAGCAACTTCCGGCGCGGAGTGCAGATGGCACACGGCAGCGCCACGGGATTCTTCGAAGGAATGGTGACCAATCCGGTGCCCCTCGTCATCCTCGGCCTGATGGTGCTCACGGCCGTGGTTTCGAATCCAAGGGCCATGGCGACGCTGAAAGGTGCGTTCGGTCGGAAAAAGGCATGACGCTTCGGGCACACGCGCGCAATGAAAATCTCCTGGTATTTCGGGTTCGGGTGGGTGTCGATCCTGACCCTAGCCGCCTGTGGCATCGCGATCAATCTGCTGAGCGGACCGATCCTCTGGGTGTTCTATGTCCCGTTCCTGATTGTCGCCCTGTACATGACGGTGCGCTTCCGGCTCTACGTCGCCCAGCCGTGGCGTCGGGTGCACGGCCGGGCCATGCTCGAGTACGCAGAACTGGCGGGAAAGGAGTACGACGACGCAAAGGCGGAAGGCCGGGAATTCGACATCCGGGTGCCGTGTCGCCGTCTCGGCTTGCATCTGCTTGGCGAGAATCAGGCCGATCAGGTCGATGCGATGCTCGGCGACGAGAGAAAAGCCTATTTTCGGGGTCTGGTCGAGGCCAATACTGGAGTCTTCCTGAAAGGCATCGGAGACGATCGCCGCGACGCCGCGCTGGCCGCGGTGAACCGCGACATCGATGCCAGCGAGCTTGCGCCGGACGCCATGATCGCCAGGGCCATCGAGCGTCAAGTCGACCAGCGCGAGGCGGCCAGGTACTTGCACGCGCTATTGCTCGGACGAGCGCGATAGGTGGTGCTGGTTTGGAGCGCGGTGGCTCGCATCGGCCCGATCGATGCGCGCGCATTGCATGATTTTGTTGGTTCGTGAGGGGATCGCGTCGCTGCACATGCTTGCGTCCGATCCAATTGATAAGAGAGGAGATAGCACGTGAATTTCATCAAGTGGTCTAAAGTTGTTCTCGTCGGAAGTCTCATGTCATGCGGAATGGCTGTCGCCGCCGACTACCCGGATCATCCGATCAACGGCGTCATCGCATGGGGCGCAGGGGGCGGCACCGACACGGTGTCCCGCCTGACGACTCCGTTGGCGGAAAAGGCGCTTGGCAAACCCATCATTCTGGCCAACAAGACCGGGGCAACCGGTGCGATCGCTGCTCAGGCCGTTGCAAGCGCGAAGGCCGACGGCTATACGCTGATGTTCCACGCCGAGAACCCGCAGCTCTACCAGGTCCTCGGTCTTTCCGAGCTGAGCTATGACGATTTCGACCCGGTCATGTTGTTCGTCCAGGGGTCGACCGTGATCGTCGTACCGAAGGATTCGCCGATCAAGACCTACGAGGACCTAATCAAGGCCGCCAAGGCGAACCCGGGCAAGATGTCGATCGGCATCAGCGGCGTCGGCGGCCAGCCCTGGGTCACCGCGACGCTTCTCAAGAAGATCGAAGGTGTGACCTTCAATCCCGTGGCGTTCGACGGCGACGGCCCGCTGGTCACCGCGCTGCTGGGAAAGCAACTCGATGTAAGTGGCCTGGCGGTCGGCGCCGCTGTCCAGTATGTAAAGAACGGGGACCTGCGGGCTCTGGCAATCATGCGGAACTCGCCGAATCCGGCACTGCCCGACGTTCCGTACATCACCAAGCTGAACCCGGCATTCACGGATGCAATGAAGGCGTCCGGATTCTTCTATGGCGTGTTCGTAAAGAAGGGCACCCCGGAACCGATCGTCAACACGCTCACGGCCGCCTACAAGTCGGCCCTGAACGAGCCCAAATTCATCGACTATGCGAAGAACAACGGACTTTCGGTGCTTGGCCTGACGGGTGCGCAGGCCAGGGAATTCATGAATAACTGGCGTTCGCAGATGTCGTGGCTCATCTACGAAGCCGGCGGAGCCAAGGAATCCCCCGAGAAGTTCAAGATTCCGAAGCCCGCCGCAAGCAAGTAACTGCGTCCGCAAGGCTGGGTCAACGGACGGCGAACGCCGTCCGTACTTCCAAACGTATCCGGGGCGCGCTCGGCGGCCCGGCGGAGCGACTACCATGGCACAAGAGTTTTCATTGGCTCACCTGACGGTACTGGGCTGCCCGCCGCCCGAGATGACTTACATCGCGGCTCGCGCCGGATACGACTACGTTAGCATCCGTCCAATTTTCATGGGACTGCCGGGCGAACCGAATTACGCGCTGGCAGACAACCCGCAGATGCTGAAGCAGACGAAACGGGCGCTCGCGTCCACGGGCGTGCGCGTGCACGACATCGAGCTCGCCCGGGTGTACGAGGGCCTGCACCCGACCAAGTACCTTCCGGCGATGGAAATAGCGGCGGAGCTCGGCGCCAAGGCCGTGCTTTCGAGCATCTGGGGCGGCGAACGCGAGTTCTATCTGGAAAAATTCGCGGAAATTTGCGATCTTGCGAAGCCCTTCGGACTGTCGGTGGACCTCGAGTACGTGCCGATCGCCGTTGTCGCCAACCTCGCGCAGGCCGTCGACGTGTTGCGTACGGTCAACCGAAGCAACGCGGGGTTGATGGTCGACATGCACCATTTCCACAGGGCGCGCGACAACCCCGCCGACCTGGACGCGGTCCCGCGCGAGTGGTTCCACTTCGCCCACCTGTGCGATGCCCCCGCCGAAATCCCGACGGAACGCGCCGAGATGATCCGCATCATGCGCGAAGCGCGCCTCTACGTCGGCGAGGGAGGCATCGACGTCGCCAGCATCCTCGCGCACATCCCCCACTGCGTCTACTCGATCGAGCTTCCCAACAAGGAGCAGCACGACGAAATCGGCTACGCTGAACACGCAACGCGGTGCCTCGAAACGCTGAAATCGTATCTTGCCGCGCATCGCGGAAGGAAGGCAGCCCCCGAACGGCGCCGATCGGCACGGCCGGCGGCCGGGAACCGGCGCGCCGTCGCGGCCGGGTAAGCGGAGCCCATGACATGAAGAAGCACATCAAGGCGATCGATGCACACGGAAGAAAACTGGGCGGAGAAACCCCTCTGCTCTGCACGCCGCTGGTCGCTCGGACCCCCAAGCGGTTGCTGGCGGAGGCCGCCAGCGTCCTCCTGCAGAAGCCGGACGTCATCGAGTGGCGCATCGACTTCTTCGACGCGATCGGCGACACGCGCACGGTGATCGAGACGGCGAAATCACTGCGCACCGCGGTCGGCAAGCGTCCCGTCATCTTCACCCGGCGCTCCGAGAAGGAAGGCGGAGCCCCCATCGCGATCGACGACGCAAGGGTCGTCGAACTCTATGCGGCGGTCGCGGCAACCCGGCTCGTCGACTTCATCGATCTGGAAATGGCGAGCGATCCTGAACACCTGCGCAGCGTGCGCGAATCCACGCGTCGGAACGACGTCCGGCTCATCCTGTCCTATCACAACCTCAGCTACACGCCAGGGCTCGATGACCTAGTCGACCGTTTCCTCGAGGCGGAGCGGCTCGGCGCCGACGTGGCCATGGTGCAGGTCATGCCGCGCAACCGCGCCGACGTGCTGCGGCTGCTCGCGGCTACCGCGGAGGCCGACGATAAGGCGCGCATTCCGCTGATCGGGATTTCGGTGGGACCGCTCGGTTCGGTGTCGCGCATGGTCGGCGGCCTTTTCGGCTCGTGGCTGAGTTTCGCTGTCGGCGAATCCGCGTCTGCACCTGGACAGATCCCGATCGGCGACCTCGTGACCGTCTACGACATCATCCGTCGAGCTCGGGGCGGCGAAATGCTGTGAACTCGCGCCCTCCCTCGTGAGCCGCCTGTCGGGTCGAAGCTCATGCTGCAATGCGGCACGGCTGCGCTTGCCCGGAATTGGCGAACCTGTTAAATTTTCCTTGCGACTTCGCCAATTTCTGGACCTCCAATGACACTGCAGGTCACTTCAGCGCGTGCCGCCGCGATGCGCAAGCCGAAGGCCCCGGAGGCCAATCGCGCCCGCATCCTAACGGCGGCGATCGCGGAGTTCGCGTCGCGCGGCTACAAGGGCGCCAGCATGGACGCCATCGCCGCACGCACGAACACGACGCGGGCGCTGATAAACTATTATTTTGGCAGCAAGGAGAAGCTCTATCTGGCAGTGCTCGAGCGCGTGTATGCCGAAATCCGCGAAGCCGAGCACTTGCTGAACCTGGACCACCTGCCGCCGGTCGATGCCATTCGGCGCATCGTCGAATTCACCTACAACTACTACGTCGAGCACGAGTACTTCGTGCGGCTCGTCGTCGCAGAAAATCAGGCCAAGGGCCGGCACATGAAGAAATTCCCGGCGCTTCGCACCGTCAACCGGCCTATTGTCGAGTTGCTCGGGCGCGTGATCGAGCGTGGCCAGGTCGACGGCGATTTTCGTCCGGACGTGGAACCGATCGACGTCCACATGGCGATCGCTGCCCTGGGCATGTTCAACGTAACCAACCAGTACACCTTCGGCGCCCTCTTCCAGCGGGCCATGGGCGCCAAGGGAGATGTGCCGCGGCGCCGCCGGATGGTGGCGGACTTGATCCTGCGCTGGCTCGGACCCGCATCGAGGAGCTAGGGCCTGTCCATAGTGTGAACGGGCCCTGACCCGCAGTTGCAATTTTCATCAAGGAGGAAGTCATGGAGTTCAAGATCGACCGTCGTACCGTGCTGAAGGCCGGCGCCGCACTGGCCGCATCGCAGGTCATTCCTGGCTGGGCGCAGGAGAAGCCCAAGCTGCGCTTTGCCGCTGTGTTCTCGGACAAGGATATCCGCGCCGACATGATGAAAGTCTTCGCCAAGGAGATCGAGGCCGACTACACGGTCGAGACATTCCTCGGTGGCTCGCTGTTCAAGCAGGGGACGGAACTGGTCGCGCTGCAGCGTGACAACCTCGAAATGGGCAACATCGCTCCGCAGGACATCTCGAAGCAGGTCCCCGCATGGTCGATCCTGACATCGGCCTACCTGTTCCGCGACGCAAACCATCTGAACGCATTTTTTGCCAGCGACCTCGGCGCGCAGATGAAGAAGATGGTTGAGGACCAGGTGAAGGTCAAAATCCTCGGGCCGACCTTTTTCGGCACCCGGCAGGTCGGCCTGAAGCCGAAGAAGAAGATCAACAAGCCGGAAGACATGGCTGGGATCAAGCTGCGGATGCCGCCCGGCGACGCATGGCAGCTGCTCGGCCGCTCGATCGGCGCGAACCCGACTCCGATGGCCTATGCTGAAACGTACACCGGTCTGCAGACCGGCGCGATCGACGGACAGGACAATCCGCTGCCGAACGTGCAGAACATGAAGTTTTATGAGGTGATGTCGCAGATCGTATTGACGTCGCACCTGGTCGGTTTCGACCTGCTGACCGTCAACCTGAAGACGTGGAACGCCATGAACGCCGCGAAGCAGAAATCGTTTCAGGCCGCCGCCGACAAGGCAATCGCATGGAGCACGGCCGAGCACCTGAAGCGCGAGGCGGAACTTGCAGAGGGCTTCAAGAAACAGGGCCTCGACGTGTACACGCCGGACGTGAACGCGTTCCGCGCCTACGCGCAGAAAGTCTACCTGGCCTCCGACGAAGCCAAGTCTTGGCCGCCGGGAATGCTCGACAAGATCAACGCACTCAAGTCGTAATTGCGTTGACCGGGCCGCCGCGGCGGCCCGGGATTCAGGGGGGCGGGCCCGGCCGCCATGCGACGGGCGGCCTGCCCCCAAGTCGGTGATCAACAGGTCCTGGGAGGACCGGAGAATGTCATGTCCTTGACAGTTGCCACGGCCGTCGACTGGATGAGGCGACGCGCCGAGAATGTCGTCGCCGGCCTCCTCGGCGTGATGTTCGTCGCTTTCCTCATCCAGATCTTCTTCCGATATTTCTTCAATTTCCCGATCGGATGGGCGTCGGAACTTTCGGTGGTAACCTGGCTGTACATAGTGCTGCTGGGCTCCGCATTCTGGCTGAAGGAGAGCGAGGAAGTCCGTTTCGACCTGTTTTCGGGTCAGTTGGGGCCGCGGGGACGGCGGGTGGTTGGTCTGTTCGTTGCAGTCGCCGCGGTCGTGCTGTTTGGTGTGGCGTTGCCGGCCACGATCAGCTACGTCACCTTCATGAAGGTCGAGAGTAGTTCCTACCTAAAGATTCGCCTGGACTTCCTCTATTCGATCTACGTTGTCTTCGCGGTGGCGGTGATCGTCCGCTATGTCTGGGAAATAGTGAGCCTGCTTCGTGGCGAGCTGCCGGACACGACCGACATTACCAACGCGGGCTCCGGACTATGAACCCGATCAGCCCGTTTTCGCTCGCGCTCGTCGCCATCGTCGGGTTGAGCCTGCTCGGGCTGCCGGTCGCCTACGCAATGATTGGCGGGTCCATCCTCTGGCTGTTTCTTTCCGGCCTCGACTTGGGGACCGCCGCCGAGCAGTTGCTGAACGGCATGATGGCAAGCCAGCTGCTGCTCGCCATCCCGCTGTTCATCCTCGCCGCCTCGTTCATGAGTACGGGCAGCATCCTGGACAGGCTGCTGAACTTCTGCAACGCGGTTGTCGGACGCTTCCGCGGGGGGCTCGCGCAGGTGAACGTCCTGCAGGCCATCGTGCTCGCCAGCATGTCGGGCTCCGCTCTCGCCGACGCTGCGGCCTCAGGCAAGCTGATGCAGACGATGATGACGCGGGACAACAAGTACCCGCCGGCGTTCGCGGCCGCGCTGACCTGTGTGTCATCCGTCATCGGGCCGATCATCCCGCCGTCGATCCCCCTGGTGCTCTTTGCGCTGATTTCGGACACGTCGGTTGGTTACCTATTTCTCGGTGGCGTGATACCGGGCCTGCTCCTAGGCGCCGTCCAGAGCGGTCTCATCGCCGCGGTTGCGAAGCGTCGCAACTTCCCGGTAGAGAAGCCCGTGCCACTGCGCGAGCTCCCTCGCGTGACGTGGGAGGCGCTGCCGGCGCTGATGATGCCGGTGATCCTGCTCGGTTCCATGTGGAGCGGAATCACCACGCCCACGGAAGCGGCCGCACTCGCCGCCGCGTACGCTTTGCTGATTTCCGCCTTGCTGTACCGCAACCTACGTTTGACAGACATCTACCATGCGCTGGTTTCCAGTGCGCGCGTCACGGTCTCGATCGGCATGCTGATCGCCGGCGCAATGGTGTTCAATTTCGTCATCGCGTCGGAGAACATCCCGAAGACGCTGAGTGCGGTGCTGAAGGCCTACGAGATGTCGCCGCTCGTGTTCCTGCTGATGGTCAACGTCCTGCTGCTGATCCTGGGCTGCTTCCTGGAAGGCACGACGATCATCCTCGTGATCCTGCCGGTGTTCATCCCCACCGCACAGGCGCTGGGGATCGACCCCGTGCATTTCGGCGTGGTCTGCGTCGTCAACATCATGCTCGGGCTGGTCACGCCGCCGTTCGGGCTGCTGCTCTTCATGATGACCAAGATCGCCGAAGTGCCGGTGCGCGACATGGTGCGCGAACTGTTGCCGTTCCTGTATGTGATGATCGGCGCGCTCGCCGTGATGACGCTGCTGCCGGATCTTGTCCTCTTCCTGCCACGCCTCATGGGATACAAAGGCTGAACGGGTTAGTCACGACTCGCGCAACACTGTCGCAACAACAAGCCAGATACATCGGACAATCGCCACATGATCGACGGCAGGACCACCCTCATCGCCCACATCGGTTACCCGACCGAATCATTCAAGGCCCCGCTCATCTACAATCCGTGGTTCGAGCACAAGGGGATCAACGCGATCGTCGTGCCGATGGCGGTGACGGCAGAGGACTACGCGGCCGTCCTGAAACCGCTGTTCCGGCTCAGGAACATCCATGGCGCGCTGATCACGATGCCGCACAAGGTGACCACGGTGGCTCTGCTGGAGGAAGTCAGCACCGCGGTGAAGATCGCCGGCTCATGCAACGCCGTACTGCTGCGTAGCGACGGAACGCTCAAGGGCGACATGTTCGATGGCGTCGGCTTCACGCGCGGCCTGAAGCGCAAGGGGCTCCCGCTGGCGGGCGCGACGTGCCTTGTGGTTGGAGCAGGCGGCGTCGGTTCGGCTATCGCTGCATCGCTGGCGGCCGAAGGCGTGGCTGCGTTGACGCTGCACGATTCCTCGCGCCCTTCCGCGGATGCGCTTGCGGCGCGCGTGCGTGAGCATTTTCCGGCGGTGCGCGTGACCGTAGGATCGAACGATCCTGGCGGGTACGACCTCGCGGTCAACGCAACGCCGCTCGGCATGAAGGCGGGCGATCCGCTGCCGCTTGATGTCGAGCGTCTGGCGCCCTCGACATTCGTCGGCGAGGTCGTGATGAAGCAGGAAATCACACCCCTGCTGCAGGCCGCGAGGGACCGCGGGTGCCGGTACCAGGTCGGCACCGACATGCTGTACGAAATGATCCCGGCTTACCTCGAGTTCTTCGGGTACGGCACAGCGACACCCGACGAGTTGCGCGCGGTCTCCCGGGTTGCCTACTGATGTTCGCTCCTGCCGCGACTCCACGGCGCGCTCAACGGCTTGTCGTGCGTGGTTCGGATAGCGGCCGGCTGCGCCGGTCCGCCCGTGTCGCCTTGAGCGGCAACAAGACATGACGTCCCCGATTGATGCGCGCGCCGCGATGCTGCTCCTGTTCGATGTCGCGCCGGATGTCATCGCCGAGCACGACCACTGGCACACGCATGAGCACATGCCCGAGCGGCTCCGCATTCCCGGCTTTCTGCGCGGATCCCGGTGGATCGCGCAGGGCCCCGGGCCGCGCTATTGCGTGCTCTACGAGGTCGCCGAGCTCGCGGTGCTCGACTCTGCCGCCTACCGCGAGCGACTGGACAACCCGACGCCGTGGACGACGGCGATGATGGCGCATTACGTCGGCATGCGGCGAACGCTGTGCGAGATCGCCCATGTCCTCGGTCGCGGCATGGGCACCGCGGGCCTCGTCGTGCGGTTCGCGCCGAGTGCGGGGCGCGAGCGACAGCTCCTTGGCTGGCTGTCGGCTACCGCAACGGCGGGAATCGCGTCGCGTCCGGGACTGGCGAGCTGCCATCTGCTCCATTACGCGCAGGTTGCACAGATGACGCGGGAGCAGGCATTGCGCGGACGCGACGAGAGCGTCCATTCCGCGCTGTTCGTGACGGGGTACGACGATTCGGCAGTCGCGGCATTGGCCCGCAACGAGCTCGCGAAGGAACGTTTCGTCGAGAACGGTGCGGCGCCGGATCAGTTCGCCTCCAGCGTGGTTCGACAGCACTATGCGCTGACGTCGGCCGACGCCCATCGCCCCGAAACCCCATGATCGCTGGAGGCTCAGGCGACCAGGACCGCAGCCCCGTCGAAGCGCCCCTCGCGCAGGTCGTCCAGCGCTTCATTTGCCTTTGCGAGCGGATACGTCGTGGTCTGCGTGACAATCCCCATTTGTGGCGCAAGGCGCAGGAAGTCGAGCCCGTCCTGCCGGGTGAGGTTGGCGACCGAGACCAATTGCCGTTCTTCCCATAGCAACGCGTAGGGAAACGTCGGGATGTCGCTCATGTGGATTCCCGCGCAGACGACGCGCCCCCCCTTGCGCACGGCCTTGAGTGCAAGCGGAATGAGGTTGCCGAGCGGCGCGTAGATGATCGCTGCGTCGAGCGGCACGGGCGGCAATTCGTCGGACCCGCCCGCCCACGTCGCGCCGAGTCGCCGGGCAAAGGCCTGGGCTCCCGAATCACCCGGACGCGTGAATGCGTAGGTCGTTCGTCCCTGCCAGCGCGCAATCTGCGCCACGATGTGGGCCGCGGCGCCGAAACCGTAGAGACCGATCCTCTGGCCGTCGCCGGCAATCACGAGCGAACGCCAGCCGATCAGGCCGGCGCACAGCAGCGGAGCCAGTGCCACGTCGCTCCCGGCTTCGCCGAGCGGGAACGCGTAGCGGGCATCGGCAATCGCGGCGGTTGCGAATCCTCCGTCGCGGGTGTATCCGGTGAAGCGGGGGCTGTCGCAAAGATTCTCGCGGCCACCGGCGCAAAACTCGCAGCAGCCGCAGGTATGACCCAGCCAGGGAATGCCGACGCGCTCGCCGACGCGCAAGCCGTCGACGCCCGGCCCGATCGCGTCGACGCGGCCGACGATCTCATGGCCCGGGATGATCGGCACCGTCGGGTCGGGCAGTTCGCCGTCGACGACGTGCAAATCGGTGCGGCATACGCCGCAGGCGGCCACCTTGACGCGTATCTCACCGGGCCCGGGAGTCGGATCCGGGAGTTCCGACCACTGCAGCGGCGATTTCGGGTTCCTGAGGACCATTGCGTGCATGGGCCACTCCGTTTCACTTCGGCATGTACGCAGTCGGCGTTCCGGCGCCGACGAGCGCAGGATCAAGTCGAAATCGTTGAGAAACGCGCATCATGGCATTGCGCCCGGTTCGGAAGCACGATTTCACTTCTTCCGGGATGGCAGCTTGATCGTTCGCCCCGCGACCATGAATGCGCCGTAGCCGCGGTGGTGGATCGTGCGAGGATTCAGCGTGCCCGGCGTGATCCACGCTTTCACAGCCTCGACCACGAAAAAATTGTACCGGTTGATCATTCGTCCGTCGACGACGCGGCATTCGAGATTGGCAAAACACTCGGCGATCAGCGGCACGCCTATGATTGCCGCCGGCGCCGCTGTAAGCCCGAACACGCTGAACTTGTCGACGCTGCGTCCGGACGTGTTGCCGCACGCGACCACCGTCTTTGCCATTTCGACCGAGGGAATTGCGATCACGCACTCCCGGGTCGTTTTCAGGGCGGCAAAGGAATGGTTCCGGTTGCTGACGACGCAGCCGATGAGCGGCGGCTCGAATTCCAGCATCGTATGCCACGACATGGCCATCACGTTCGGCCGCCCTCGGCGCGCCGTCACGAGCAGCACCACCGGACCGGGCTCGAGCAGTCGGTAGACCCGCGCCAATGGCAAGGTTCGTCGTTTCATGCAGTCTCTCGGATGCGCCATTCGCGGCAATTCGAGTCGATCGTAGGCTTGTGCCGGTGCCCGACGTTGATTCGAGTCAAGAAGACATCGTGGCTGGAATCCCTCCAACGCTGCTGACGAGAAGACGGCGCTCGCCGCGGATCCGCGGCCGTGTTTCGCTTCTGTCGCGCATTCTTACAAATGTCCACAATGGAAGTTGGGCATACGTTTCAAATCAATGCGTTTTCTCCCGTGGCACGACGTTTGCAGCGTTTAAATCCCTGCCAACAACCCATTCACTGCCTTGTCCGCATCGCGCCCATCGAGACCTCAGGAGGGACCATGATGAAACTCCGCACGGCGATGCAGTGCACTGCTGCGATAACGATACTCGGCCTAGGCGCCATTCAAGCCCGCGCGACTGTAATCGACTATTCGTTTTCCACGACGGTGGATTTCAGCACCTTTTCCACGGTGCAGGCTGGCGAGACGTTCACCATCTCCTATACGGTCGACACTTCGATACCGCCGTCCGGGGGGTTCCAGATCGGTTCGACGACGCTCGCCGACTTCTACAACGTGAGCAACATGGCCATGTCCGCCGGCAGCTTCTCGGCAACCGGGACGCAAAGCCTGCTTCGACAGATCGACGATCCTTCCATGGATCAGTACAGGGCGGACTCCGGCGTCGCCGTGGGCTCGTCGCAACTCGACGGACTCGACATCGTCTACTTCACCCTCGAGTTGTTCGATCCGACGGGGACGGCCATCACGGATGCCACCAAGGCCCTGGACGACCCGACGCTCAGCGGTTTCTCCACCCTCGCGTTCTGGGCCGTATTCGCCTCCGGCGACACAGGCGGGGTCATCCACGGCCAGATCAATCGCCCCACCGTCCCCGAGCCCGCGACGCTCGCACTTCTCGGGGTCGGGCTTGCGGGACTCGGTATCTCGCGTCGGAGGCAAAGATCGGCCCCTCACCCATGCGTTCCTCTCGTTGCGGGATGATTTGAGAAGGCGGCACCGGGTCATGCGCCCTGCCAGTGGCCATAACATGCCCGCTTCGTAGCCAGCTGTCTCCTCGCGGGTAACCTTCGATTGCCGACCGCGGAGTACAGACGGATTGAAGAGCAGAATAATGAATTCCGAACTGCAGATCTTCGAGGATCGCTGGCACGCGCCGCTATACGAGAACGTCGCCGCGTTCAACGAGAAGACGATGGCGTTTATAGGAAGGCGCGTCGGCTGAAGTGGTGTCACGCTCCGGCTTCCGTCTGTTCGCGTGGCGGAACATGGTCGGAAGGAAACTTCGAGGACGCGCGATGGTGTCGGCTCCCGGTCGTTGGCGGACTTTCGCGAACTCCCGTTTTCGACCCGGAGCAGACGTTTACATTAGAACGTGCCGCTGGTGAGGGTCGATGTTGATCGCCTGTTAGAGAGCGTTGTCGATGTCACTTGTCAGCCGCGCCGCGTAGTCCTGCTCTTTGAATCGCTGCTTTCACAAGTCCTTCGGCTTTTACATCCTCAGCGTACTTTCGTGCATAGGCCATTCCGCTCTCCCGGCCTTTCGGAAGTGCTATGGCAACTTCGTCGACACCAATCCGACCATCAAGGACCCGAGAGCCGGGCATCTTGTCCGACAACCCATAAAGATTGGCCTTGTTGGCCGCGAAGGCGTCCACCTTTCCAGACTTCAGCATTTCTTCACCGGCGGGAACACTCGGACTCGCAACCACCGTGGCATTCTTCAGTGCGCGCTTTAGAAATGCGTTCACCGACCCGCCCTGTGGCGCACCGATGCGAATCCCTGGTCGATCGATAGCGTCGATGGTCGAAATTGGAGAACCAGCGGGAACGAGGTAGCCGTGCTCAATGACGAGCAGAGGTTCAGTGAAGTTCAAGACACTGTCGCGCTCCGGGGTGGGCCCAAAAAAGGCGAGATCCCATTCGCCCGACTTCAGGCCGACCATGATGTCTCCTGGCGACGGGTACACCGTGGGCTCGAATGGAACCCCGATGCGTCGGGCAAGCTCTTTACCTAAGTCGAATCCCACCCCTTTCGATTCGTCCAACGTAGCGCCCTGAACGATGGACGCGGGCGCCCCGGTATAGAGTGCCACGCGGAGCTTGCCGGTGGGGGCCAGAGACTGTCGTTCTCCCTGAGTAGGCGTGGAAGCGTTACTCGCGCACCCTGCAGCTAAAAGTCCGACTACCACAGCAGTAAACCACGTTCTCATTGACCCTCCCGTGATGTTGCGCTTTCTCTGCACGTGACCTACGCGCGGCGCGGGGAGACTGGTGACTGACCGGCGCCTGCGCTGGAAGGCGGCAATTGGAATTGTTGCTGAGACGGCGCCAATCACGACGAGCACCTTACGCTGTACCCACGCTATACCCACGTTGGAAGTGCGAGACATTATATGCGGCTGGTCTACCGCGGCCGACGACTATCCCGTACTGTGAATGTGCCATGCATATGCCGGGGAGGCGTAAATCTGAAATGAGTGACCGGTTTTGGACTTCCCACGGAAT
>DAOMGB010000067.1:0-19803 GCA_035430095.1 Casimicrobiaceae bacterium
CGATGATCGGGCCGGTGACCTCGTGCATCGCCTTGATCGCCGCCTCGCGCGGCTCGGCGTTGTCCTCTCGCATGATCCGCTCGACGTTTTCCAGAACCACGATCGCGTCGTCGACGACGATTCCGATGGCCAGCACCATGCCGAACAGCGTCAGCGTGTTGATCGAATAGCCGAGCGCGAACAGTCCCGCGAACGCGCCGAGCAGCGACACGGGCACGGCGACCAAGGGAATCAGCGTCGCGCGCCAGCTCTGCAGGAACAGATACACGACGAGGAACACCAGGATCATCGCCTCGCCCAACGTGAACAGCACTTCCCTGATCGAAACCTCGACGAAGCGCGTGGTGTCGTAGGGAACGGCGTAGGAGATTCCGTCCGGAAATTTCGCGGCCATCCCGGCCAGGCTCGCGCGCACGGTCTTGGCGACGTCCAGCGCGTTGGCTCCCGGCTGCAGGAAGATGCCGACCAGCGTCGCCGACTTGCCGTTGAAGCGGCCGATGAAATCGTAATCCTTGGAGCCAAGCTCGACGCGGGCGACATCGGACAGGCGGACCGTCGAGCCGTTCGGATCGGCGCGGACGATGATCTCGCCGAACTGCCTGGCGTCGGTAAGCCGGCCCTGCGCCGTGATCGTGTAGACCAGTTCCTGGTCCTTGTTGATCGGTGCCTGGCCGACCTTTCCTGCGGAGAACTGGGCGTTCTGCTCGTTGATCGCGGCGACGACATCGGACGGCGTGAGCTTCAGCTGCGCCAGGCGGTCGGGCTTGAGCCAGATCCGCATCGCGTAGTCCTTGGCGCCGAAAATCTGCACGTTGGTCGTGCCCGGCAGCCGCTTCAGCTGGTCCAGCACGTTGAGCGTGACGAAGTTGGAGATGAACAGGTCGTCGTAGCGGCCGTCGGGCGAGTAGAAGGCCAGCACCTGCAGGAACGACGAGCTGCCGCGCTCGACGGTCACGCCCTGCCGCCGCACTTCCTCGGGCAGTCGCGGCTCCACCTGCTTCACCCTGTTGTTGACGTTGACCGCCGCGTCGTCGATGCGCGTGCCGATCTCGAATGTGACCTGGATCGAAAGCACTCCGCTCGACGACGAGTTGGAGCTCATGTAGAGCATGTTCGGCACGCCGTTGATCGCGTTCTCGATCGGCGACGCCACGGTTTTTTCCAGCACCTCGGCCGATGCGCCCGGATACACGGCGGTCACCGTGACCACGGGCGGCGCGATTTCCGGGTATTGCGCGATCGGCAGCGTACGCATGGCCGCCAGGCCCGCCAACACCAGGAACAGCGATATCACGGCCGCAAAGATCGGCCGGTCGATGAAAAAGCGTGAAAACATGTCGTCGACTCTCGATCAGGACTTCGGAGCGGCGGCGGGCTTCGCGTCGTCCTTGGCGGCGGGTGGGGCGACTGCCGGGCCCGGGGCGCCACCCGATGCAGGCGCGGGCGCGGCGCCGCCCAGCTTGATCGGCGCGCCGGGCCGCAGCTTGGAGAGACCGTCGATGATCACCTTGTCGCCGGTCTTGAGGCCGGTCTCGACGATCCACAGGTTGTCGGTGCCGATGGTCACCCAGTCGCCCAGCGTCACGGGACGCACGGCGGCGATGTCCTTGCCGTCCTTGTCCTTGTCCGCGACATAGACGAACTTGCCCTGGGCACCGTCCATGACCGCTGCCTGCGGCACCACCATCGCGTTGTTGCGCACGGCGCCCGACAGGCGCACGCGCACGAACTGGCCCGGCTTCAGCGCGCCGTCCGCATTGGCGATCTCGGCGCGCATGTCCACGGTGCCCGTCGAGGGATTGACGCGGGTGTCGGCGAAGTTGATGCGGCCCTTGCGCGGAACGATCGTCCCGTCCGCCAACTTGACCTGGACGTCGAAGGCATTGTCCTTGGGCAGCGTCAACCTGCCGTCGCTGACCGCGCGATTCAGCTGCAGCTGCTCGTTCTCGGAAATCGAAAACGGGACCCACATGGGGTTGGTGAGGGAAACAGTAGTCAGCAGCGTTTCGTTGGCGGTGACCAGGCTGCCTTCCGACTTCGGCGCGCGGCTCGACAGCCCGCTGATCGGCGATGTCACGCGCGTGTAGCCGAGATTGAGCCTGGCCTCGTCCAGCTTGGCCTGCGCGGCCTTCACGGACGCCGCGGCGAGTTCGGCGTTGGAGGCCGCGTCGTCGGCTTCCTTCTGCCCCACCGCGCGCTTCTCTGCCAGCGGCTTCAGGCGCGCCACTTCGCGATCCGACTGGGCCTTGGCCGCCTGCGCCCGCGCGAGATCGGCTTCGAGCGCGGCGGCCTGCGCCGCGAGCGGCTTGGGATCGATCACGAACAGCAGTTGTCCTGCCTTGACCGGTGCGCCTTCCTGGAAAGTCTTCTGCTCGAGGATGCCGGTGACGCGGGCGCGGACTTCGACTTCCTTGGAGCCGGCCATCTGGCCGACGTATTCATAGCTCGCCGGCACGTTCTTCGCCTCGACGACGTACGTCGAGACTTCGGACGGCGGGAATCCCTGGAAACCGCCCTGCGGTGCCTTGCCGCATCCGGCGACGAGCAATGCCACGGAAGTGGTTACAACGAGCGGAGCCAGAAGGCGGACGGGGACGCGATGAACCGGGACGGACATGGATGACTCCAAGCTTGATCCACAGCAAAGCTGCGGCAGATAGGACTTGCCAAGGGGACGGATATTACATACATTCACGAATGTTTGTAAAGCAACTATAACCTGGCCAGACCGAAAATGGCACGCAAGACGAAGACGGAGGCGCTGGAAACGCGGGGCAGGCTGCTGGACGCTGCGGAAGCGGTATTCCGGCAACGCGGCGTCACGCGCACGTCGCTTTCCGAGATCGCGGCCGCCGCCGGCGTGACGCGCGGCGCAGTCTATTGGCACTTCAAGGACAAGGCGGCGCTCTTCCACGCCATGCGCGACCGCGCGACGCTTCCGCTGGACGAACTGTTCGCGCGCGCCTGCGTCACGGCGCCCGCCGAACCCCTGACCACGCTGCGCGAGCTCTGCGTGGGCGCGCTGCAGCGCCTCGCCGTCGATGCCCGCACCCAGGTCGTGTTCGAAGTGATCTTCCACAAGACCGAACTGGTCGACGAACTGGCGGGCATCGCCGCCTCGAACGAGAACAACCGGTGCGAGTGCCTGGGCCAGATCGAAGCGATCATCCGCCGCTGCGCCGAGGTCGGCGAACTTCCGCCGGGGATCGACGCGGCGCTGGCCGCGCACGGGCTCAACGCCCTGATGGTCGGCATCATGCACGAATGGGTGCTCGACCCGACGGCCTACGATCTTTCGGCGGCGGCGCCCGCGCTGATCGACGCGTTCCTGGCAGGACTGGTGGCGTGCCCGCCGATGCGCGCCCCGCGCGCCATGCCGCGCGTGCGGGCAAAGACGACGTCGGCGCCAGTCTGAGCTAAGATACAAACACGCGTCACGCTTGAACCGCCTGCGGGAAAAAATGGCGGCAGGCTTCGCTGTGCCCGGAGAGGCCGATGGAGGATAAGCTCGACACATTTCCCAGGCTGATGCTGCACCACGCCAAGGTGCGGCCGCAGCATCCTGCCATGCGCGAGAAGGACCTCGGGATCTGGCAGACCTGGACGTGGGGGCAGGTGGCGTCCGAAGTGCGCGCGATGGCCTGCGGGCTGGCGGCGCAGGGCTTCAAGCGCGGCATGCATCTCGCGATCGTCGGCGACAATCGCCCACGGCTGTACTGGGCGATGTGCGCCGCGCAGGCGCTGGGCGGCATTCCCGTGCCCATGTACCAGGACGCGCCCGCCGCCGATTTCGTCTTCGTCCTGAACGACGCGGAGATCGGGTTCGCGCTGGTGGAAGACCAGGAGCAGGTCGACAAGCTGCAGGAGGCGCAGTCGCAGGTTCCGACGCTGGCGCACATTTACTTCGACGATCCGCGCGGCCTGCGCAACTACGCGGACGTGGTGAGTTTCGACCGCCTGCAGGAGCTGGGCCGCGCGTTCGATGCGGCGCACCCCGGGGTCTACGACGAAGAGATCGCCAAGGGCGGCACCGACGACGTCGCGATCATGCTCTACACGTCGGGGACGACAGGCAAGCCCAAGGGCGTCTGCCAGACGCACGCTGCGCTTATCGCCGCGGCGCGTGGCGGCATCGAGTTCGATCGACTGACGGCCGACGAGAGCATCCTTTCGTACCTGCCGATGGCGTGGGTCGGCGACAACCTGTTCAGCTATGCGCAGGCGCTCGCCGCGGGTTTCACCATCAACTGCCCGGAATCCGGCGACACGGTGATGACTGACCTGCGCGAGATTGGGCCGACCTATTACTTCGCGCCGCCGCGGGTGTTCGAGAATCTGCTGACGCAGGTGATGATCCGGATGGAAGACGCGGGTGCGGTCAAGCGCGGCATCTTTCATCACTTCATGGCGGTCGCAAGGCGCTGCGGCGCGGAAATTCTCGACGGCAAGAGCGTCCCTCTCGGGCATCGGCTGCAGTACGCGCTGGGCAACCTGCTGGTCTATGCGCCGCTGCGCAATGTGCTGGGCATGAGCCGGATCCGCGTGGCCTATACGGCAGGCGCGGCGATCGGGCCGGACCTCTTTCGCTTCTACCGTTCGATCGGCGTCAACCTGAAGCAGTTCTACGGCTCGACGGAGACCTGCGCGTACGTCTGCATGCAGCCCGACGGCGGCGTGAAGCTCGACACGGTCGGCCTGCCCGCCCCGAACGTCGAAGTGAAGGTCGCGGACAACGGCGAGGTGCTGGTGCGCGGCCCGATGCTGTTCAAGGAATACTACAAGCGTCCCGACGCAACTGCGGAGTCGATCGACGCCGAGGGCTACTTTCACACCGGCGACGCGGGGTTCTTCGACGGCGGCGGCCACCTCAAGATCATCGATCGCGCCAAGGACGTCGGGCGGCTCACCGGCGGCGCGATGTTCGCGCCCAACTATCTCGAAAACAAGCTCAAGTTCTTCCCGCACATCAAGGAGGCGGTGGCGTTCGGCAACGGCCGGGACCACGTGTGCGCGTTCATCAACATCGACCTGGGGTCGGTGGGCAATTGGGCCGAGCGGCGCGGACTCGCCTATTCCGGATATACCGACCTGGCGCAGAAGCCGGAAGTGGTCGCGCTCATCAGGGAGTGCGTCGAAAAGGTCAATGCCGAACTCGCGGCCGAAGCGGGGCTCGCCGAATCGCAGATCCGGCGCTTCCTGGTGTTGCACAAGGAACTCGATCCGGACGACGACGAGCTGACGCGAACGCGCAAGGTCCGGCGCGGATTCGTGGGCGAGAAATATGCGGTTCTGATCGACGCGCTGTACGGCGGCCTGAAGGTGCAGCACATCGAGACGCTGGTGCGCTTCGAGGATGGCCGCACCAACATGGTGGCGGCGGACCTGAAGATCGAGGATGCGCGGGTCTTCCCCGCCCTGACGGGGAAGGCGGCGTGAAGCAAAATGAGCGGCCACGGTGACGCATGAATCCCGGCAGACGCGAATTCGGCGACGTGATGCTCAAGCTCGACAACATCTCGCTTCGCTTCGGCGGCGTGAAGGCGCTCACCGACATCAGCTTCGACGTGCGGGAGCACGAGATCCGCGCGATCATCGGCCCCAACGGCGCGGGCAAGAGCTCGATGCTCAACGTGATCAACGGCGTGTATCGCCCGCAGGAAGGCGTGATCACGTTTCGCGGCTCCGAGCGCCGCGACATGAACACCTACGACGCCGCCGCCCACGGCATAGCCCGCACGTTCCAGAACATCGCGCTGTTCCGGGGGATGAGCGTGCTGGACAACATCATGACCGGCCGCAACCTGAAGATGAAGGCCAGCTTCCTGGAGCAGGCGATTTGGATCGGTCGCGCGCGGCGCGAGGAGTTCGACAATCGCCTGAAGGTCGAGGAGGTGATCGACTTCCTCGAGATCCAGCACATCAGGCGCACGCCGGTCGGCCGCCTGCCTTACGGGTTGCAGAAGCGGGTGGAACTCGCGCGAGCGCTGGCCGCCGAGCCGTCGCTGCTGCTGCTGGACGAGCCGATGGCCGGCATGAATGTCGAGGAGAAGCAGGACATGTGCCGCTTCATCCTGGACGTCAACGAGCAGTACGGCACGACGATCGTCCTGATCGAGCACGACATGGGCGTGGTCATGGACATCTCCGACCGCGTCGTGGTGCTGGACTACGGCAAGAAGATCGGCGATGGGACGCCCGACGAGATTCGCGGCAACCAGTCGGTGATCGACGCCTATCTCGGCGTGGCGCATTGACCTAGAACATGTCATTTTTCCTCGAAGTCCTGATCGGCGGCCTCCTCTCGGGCGTGATGTATTCGCTCGTGGCGCTCGGCTTCGTGCTGATCTACAAGGCGTCTGGCGTGTTCAATTTCGCGCAGGGCGCCATGGTGTTCTTCGCCGCGCTGACGTTCGTCGGGCTCCAGGAGAAGGGGCTCCCGTTCTGGCTGGCGCTGCCGGCCACGCTCGCGGTCATGGTCGTCCTGGCGCTCGCGATCGAACGCGTCGTTCTGCGTCCGCTGGTCAACCAGCCGCAGATCGCGCTGTTCATGGCGACCATCGGCCTGGCGTTCTTCATCGAGGGCCTGGCGCAGATCGTCTGGGGCGCCGCGGTGCGCGGGCTCGACATCGGCCTGCAGGACGAGCCGCTGCAGTGGGTGTCGGACCAGTGGGGGATGAGCATTTCCAAGTTCGATCTCGCGGCCGCCGGCGTGGCCGCGGTCCTCGTGGTCTCGCTGGCGTTGTTCTTCAATCGCACCCGCATCGGCAGGGCGCTGCGCGCGGTGGCGGACGATCACCAGGCGGCGCTGGCCGTCGGCATCCCGCTGCAGCAGATCTGGGGCATCGTGTGGGCGGTCGCCGGCGCGGTGGCGCTGGTGGCGGGATTGCTGTGGGGCGCGCGCAACGGCGTGCAGTTCGCGCTGACTTTCGTCGCGCTGAAGGCGCTGCCGGTGCTGATCCTCGGCGGATTCGAGTCGATACCCGGCGCCATCGTCGGCGGCCTCATCATCGGCGCGTCGGAAAAGCTCGCCGAGGTCTATCTCGGCCCCTACGTCGGCGGCGGCATCGAGGGCTGGTTCCCGTACGTGCTCGCGCTCGTGTTCCTGCTCATTCGCCCCGAAGGACTCTTCGGCGAAAAAATCATCCGCCGGATTTAGGCACACCCGAATGCTCTACCGCGAAGCAGGCCAGTTCAAGCCGACATACGATGCCGACTCGGCGATCTTTCCGATCCGCCAGGACCGCGTCGCCATCGTCGTGATCCTCGCGCTCGCCTATGTTGCGATCCCGCTGGTCGCCTCGCCCTATGTCTTCTCGGCGATCATGATCCCGTTCCTGATCGGGTCGCTGGCTGCACTCGGCCTCAACATCCTGACCGGCTACTGCGGTCAGTTGTCGCTGGGGACGGCGGCGTTCATGGCGGTGGGCGCGTTCGCGTCCTACAACTTCATGCTGCGCATTCCAGGCATGCCGATCCTCGTCGCCTTCGTCGGAGGCGGCCTGATGGCGGCGGGCGTGGGCATCCTGTTCGGCCTGCCCAGCCTTCGCATCCGCGGCTTCTACCTCGCGGTAGCGACGCTCGCCGCCCAGTTCTTCATCCTCTGGTTCCTGACCAAGGTAGGCTGGGTCTCGAACTACAGTTCGTCCGGCGTGATCACCGCGCAGAAGATCGTCATCCTGGGCTACGAGTTCGACTCGCCAACGGCCAAATACCTGCTGGTGCTGTCCATCGTGGCGGTCATGGCGCTGGCCGCGAAGAACATGGCGCGCGGCAACGTGGGGCGCTCGTGGATGGCGGTGCGCGACATGGACGTCGCGGCGGAAGTGATCGGCATCCGGCTGATGCGGGCGAAACTGCTGGCGTTCGCCGTGAGCTCGTTCTACTGCGGCGTCGCCGGCGCGCTGTTCGCCTATGCTTACCTCGGAACGGTCGAGCCGGAGGCCTACAGTCTCGACCTGTCCTTCCGCATCCTGTTCATGGTGATCATCGGCGGCGTCGGCTCCGTGCTGGGTTCGTTCCTTGGCGCGGCCTTCGTCACGCTGCTGCCGGTGGTGCTGAGCGTCACCGTGCGCTTCCTCGACAGCAATATCGGGCTGCACATCCCGGAAAGTGCGATCTCGAACCTCGAACTGATGATATTCGGCGGCCTCATCATCTTCTTCCTGATCGTCGAACCGCACGGTCTCGCGCGGTTGTGGCAGATCGGCAAGGAGAAGCTTCGGCTGTGGCCGTTTCCGCATTGAATCCGGATTGCAATCTCCGCGGCGCGGCGCGCCCCGGACAGGTAATATTGAGGGTGATCGGAGGCCGCCTGTCCATGAACCTGGGTGGCCGTCAAAATCCGGCAGTTTTGCGAGTCCATCTGGAGGAGTAGCGACATGAAGGCAATCAAGGCGGCGCTTCTGGGCGCCGCGCTGTTCGCCGTGGCAACGGTTGCAGCGGCGCAGAACGAGCAGTTCATACCGGTCCTGTCATATCGCGTCGGACCCTATGCCGCGGGCGGATCCGGCTATTACGGCGGTGCGATCGACTATTTCACCCTCGTCAACATGACGGGCGGCATCAACGGCGTGAAATTGAAGTGGGAGGAATGCGAGACGGAGTACAACCCCTCCAAGGGCGTCGAGTGCTACGAGCGGCTCAAGAAGAAGAACGGCGGCGCGACATCCTTCGAACCGCTCGCCACCGGCATCGCCTACGGCTTGTTCGAACGCGTCGCGCAGGACAAGATTCCCCTGACGACATTCGGCTACGGACTCGCAAGCGCCGCCGACGGGCGCGTCTTCGACTGGGTATTTCCCCTGGGCACGACCTACTGGGACCAGATGGCGGCGATGATCGCGTACCTGGGACAGAAGGAAGGCGGAGTCGACAAGCTGAAAGGCAAGAAGATCGCGTTCCTGTATCACGAATCCGCCTACGGCAAGGAGCCCATTCCGGTGCTCGACGCGCTCGCGGCGAAACACGGCTTCGACGTGTTGAAGATTCCGGTCGCGCCGCCGGGCACGACACAGGAATCGCAGTGGCTGCAGATCCGCCAGGCGAAGCCGGATTACGTGATCGTGTGGACCTATGGCGTGATGAGCACCGTCTCGCTCAAGACCGCGGCGAAGACCGGCTATCCCAGGGACAAGCTGCTGGGCGTCTGGTGGGCTGGTTCGGAGGAGGACGTGGTCCCCGCCGCCGACGCGGCCAAGGGCTATGTCAGCGCCTCGTTCACGGCGTCAGGCACCAACTTCCCGGTGATGCAGGAAATCAAGACCAAGGTCTACGGCGCCGGCAAGGGCAATCTGGAGGATCCGTCGCGGCTGGGCAACGTGATGTACACGCGCGGCGTCGTCTACGGCATGATCCTCACCGAGGCGATCCGCGTCGCGCAGGCCAAGTACGGCAAGGGCAAGGTGATGACCGCCGAGCAGGTGCGCTGGGGTCTGGAGCACCTGAACCTGACCGAGGCCCGCATCAAGGAACTCGGCGCTCCCGGGCTGTTCCCGCCGATCAAGACGAGCTGCGCGGATCATGAAGGCTCGGGCATGGTCAAGTTCCAGATGTGGGACGGCAACGGCTTCAAGCAGGTGACGCCGTTCATGGCCGGCGATCGCGAGTTGGTCCGAAAGATGGTCGACGAGGCGGCCGCCAAGCACGCGGCGGAGAAGAAGATCACGCCGCGCGACTGCAGCAAGGAACAGTAGGGACGGTCATGCCGGCCGCTGCTGCCGCGCAAGCGGCGCCCGCGAAGTCGTACCTCTCGGTGAACAACATCGAGGTCATCTACGACCACGTGATCCTCGTGCTGAAGGGGGTGTCGCTCGAAGTGCCGCGCGGCAGCATCGTCGCGTTGCTGGGCGCCAATGGCGCGGGCAAGAGCACCACGCTCAAGTCGATCTCCAACCTGCTGCGTGCCGAACGAGGCGAAGTGACCAAGGGCACGATCGAATTGGACGGGCAGCGCGTGGATCGGCTGACCACCAACGACCTGGTGCGAATGGGCGTGTGCCAGGTCATGGAAGGGCGGCACTGCTTTGCGCACCTCACCGTCGAGGAGAATCTGCTGACCGGCGCGTTCACGCGCAGGGTGTCCCGCGCGGACATCGCCACCGCGCTGGAAAAGGTCTATCACTATTTTCCGCGGCTGAAGACCCGCCGGTCGAGCCAGTCCGGCTACACGTCCGGCGGCGAACAGCAGATGACCGCGGTCGGCCGGGCGCTGATGGCGCAGCCGTCGATGATCCTGCTGGACGAGCCGTCGATGGGCCTGGCACCGCAGATCGTCGAGGAGATCTTCGAGATCGTCCGCGACCTGAACGGCAAGGAGGGTGTGTCGTTCCTGCTCGCCGAGCAGAACACGACGGTGGCATTGCGCTTCGCGAACTACGGCTACATCCTCGAGAACGGGCGGGTCGTGATGGACGGGAAGGCGAGCGATCTGGCGGCGAACGAGGACGTGAAGGAGTTCTATCTCGGCCTGTCGTCGGGCGGCCGGAAGTCGTTTCGCGACGTGAAGCACTATCGCCGCCGCAAGCGCTGGCTGTCATAGCGCCGCGCGGGGCCGGGCGTGACTGAACATTTCGACTCGCTGGAGACACGCGACCCTGCGTTGCGGGAGCAGTCCCAGTTCGCCGCCCTGCGGCGACAGGTGGCGCATGCGCAGGCGGCATCGAGGGCGTTTGCGACGATCCTGGCAGGAGTCGACGCCGCCGCCGTGACTTCGCGCGAAGCGCTGGCGCGCCTGCCGGTCACCCGCAAGTCGGCGCTGCTGGACATGCAAAAAGTCGACCGACCGTTCGGCGGCCTGGCGGCGACCCGCTGGGGCGCGGCGCCGCGCGTGTTCGCGTCTCCCGGCCCGATCTACGAGCCCGAAGGCGCGCGGCCCGATTATTGGCGACTCGCAAGGTCGCTGTTCGCCGCCGGTTTCCGCGCCGGCGACCTGATCCACAACTGCTTTTCCTATCACTTCACGCCGGCCGGCTCGATGCTCGAAACCGGCGCGCATGCATTGGGCTGCACGGTGTTTCCCGGCGGAATCGGGCAGACCGAGCAACAGGTGCAGGCAATCGCCGAGCTCCGGCCCGACGGTTACGTGGGCACGCCGTCGTTCCTGCGCATCATCCTTGAAAATGCGGACCAGCGCGGCGTGCCGCTGCCATCCCTCACCAAGGCGCTGGTCTCGGGCGAAGCCTTTCCGCCGAGCATGCGCGACGCTCTCGCCGCGCGCGGCATCCACGGTTACCAGGCCTACGCATCCGCGGACCTGGGCGCGATTGCCTACGAAACTTCCGCGCGCGAAGGTCTGGTGGTGGACGAAGGCGTCATCGTCGAGATCGTGCGGCCCGGCACCGGCGATCCGGTCGCGCCGGGGGAAGTCGGCGAAGTGGTGGTGACGTCGCTGTACAACACCGACTATCCGCTGATCCGTTTCGGAACCGGCGACCTGTCCGCGCTGCTGCCGGGCAGGTCGGCCTGCGGCCGAACCGCCATGCGGATCAAGGGCTGGATGGGCCGCGCCGACCAGACGACCAAGGTCAAGGGCATGTTCGTGCACCCGGAGCAGGTCGCGGCCATCGTCCGGCTCTTCCCGGAGATCGGGCGCGCGCGCCTCGTCGTCGACAACCCCGAAGGCAGCGACCGCATGACGCTGCACGTCGAAATGGCGGGTGCTGGGGACGCGATCGTCGCCTCGATCCAGGCGACGATCCGCGACGTCACCAAGCTGCGCGGCGAAGTGGCAATTCGCCGTCCGGGTGAACTCGCGAACGACGGCAAGGTCATCGACGACACGCGCAAGTTCGACTGACTTCTCCCGCGGCAGTGAAGTGCGGGCCGGAATTCTCGCCGGCATCGCGGCGAAGTTCGGGTTGTCGTGCCCGCGGGCGCCGGCTCTCATCCGCCGGTTCGAAAGCGCGCGACGAACGTGCTAGCATCGGACGTTGTCGATACAGTGAGGATGTCGTGCCCGCGCCCCGCGTCCAGGATTCCGCAGATCCCTTTGCGCCGCTAGCGGAGGAGACGCTGCGCGCGATCGCCGCCACCGGCGTCGTGCGCCAGTTTCCCAAGCAGACGGTATTGATCCACGACGGCGACATCGGCGACGCGCTCTACATCATCCTTTCGGGAAGGGTCAAGGTCTACGCGAGCAACGCCGCGGGGCGCGAGGTCGTCATCGATTTCCACGGACAGGGGGAGTGCATCGGCGAGATGTCCCTCGACGGATCCCCGCGATCCGCGTCGGTGATGACCGTCGAGCCGACGACCTGCGCGATCGTCAATCGCGCGCAGTTCCGCGATTTCATCCTGGCGCACCCCGATTTCGCGATGTACCTGATCGAGAAGCTGATCCATCGCGTGCGCGTGACCACGGAAAACGTGAAGAGTCTCGCGCTGTCCGATGTCTACGGCAGGCTGGCCCGGCTGCTCAACGCGCTCGCCACCGAAGCCGACGGCAAATGGGTCGTGCTCGAGAAATTGACGCAGCAGGACATCGCCGATCGGGTCGGTGCGTCGCGCGACATGATCGGCAAGCTGATGAAGGACCTGGTCGCCGGCGGCTACCTGACCGTCGAGGACCGGACCATCTCGATACTGCGCAAATTGCCGACCGGCTGGTAGCGTCAGCGGCGCCCGGCCGTTGATGACCCGCGTTGGGCGAATATTCCGTTCGCGCAGCGGCGATTGCTCCGGCGCACAGGTCGCATCCCTTCCCTAGAGTGAGCCTTATCGGCGTCGCGCTGTCGGGATCCTCCGATTCCCCGCCCGCCGGTTCACGCGATTCGGGAAGGAAATGCAGAATGCGCAGGACAAGTGACCGCGACGATCCCGAGCGGGGCCTTTCAAACGCGCTCAAGGCGATGTTGGTCGTTGCCGCAGTCGGCATGTTCGCGCTGGTTGCCGGCAAATCGGCCTACACGTCGGGTGCGGCGACCGAGGTCTCGCCGACGTACCGGATGCTGCATTCCGCGGCCGACGTCACGCCGCAGGCGGGCGTCGCCGCCAAAGGCAAGCGCGATCACCCGATGCTGGCGACGGGATCGGCCGGCGCCGGAAACATGTCACCGGAATCGCAGAACGGGCAAGCGCCGCCGGGTGAAATTCGGACGCAGGAACCAATGCGGACCCCGCCGGCCCCGTCGGCAAAGGACGAACCCGTCACGTCGTTCTGAACCGCTCCGACGGGGTGGGCCTGACGGTGTCATACCGCCGTCGAAGGCGCGCCGGTCGTCCTGGGCTTCACGCTGACCAGCATCACGCCGGCCAGGACGAGGGCGGCACCCGCCAACTGGATCGCATGCACGGATTCGCCCAGGATCATCGCGCCCAGGCCGATGGTGAAGACGGGTCCCAGCGAACCGACCAGCGAAGCCGAGTTGGCGCCCATGCGCCGGATCGACTCCGCAATGAGCCAGGTCGGCAGGACGGTCGAGAAGATCGCCATTGCAATCGATAAGGCGTGCAGCGAGCCCGGCACGGCCAGTGCCGACGGCGGTCGGGTGAGCAGGAACTGGATGACGATGAACACCGTCGACGCGAGCATTGCCCACGAGATGAAGCGGGCGGAGCCCAGTCGCGCGATCAGGCCGCCCGCCTGCACGAGGTAGAGGGCGTAGAGAACCGCGCTGGCGAAGACAAGGCCTCCACCGGCCAACGTCGCCTGCGGGTCGCCCGCGAACCGCAGATCGTGCCAGAACACCAGCGCGATTCCTGCATACGAAAGCACTAGCGCCAGCACCGCCCTGCGCGTGATCGGTTGTTTCAGCATGAGCGCGGAAAGCAGCACGACGATGGTGGGGTAAAGAAACAGCACCAGGCGCTCGAGTGACGCCGTGATGTACTGAAGGCCCATGAAGTCGGCCAGGCTGGCCAGGTAGTAGCCGATGCATCCCAGCCAGATCAGGCGCAGCCAGTCCGCGCGCGACGTCGGCGCGGCGCGCGCCGTTCGCCGCGTCCACGCGGCCATCAGCAGGAAGAGCGGCGCCGAATAGAGCATCCGCAGCGTCAGGAGCGTAATCGCGTCGACAGGGTGGGACTGGTACGCGACCTTGATCAGGATCGCCTTGAAAGAAAAGCCAAGGACGCCTAGCACGGCGCACAGCGGGCCGATCCAGCGGCGCGACGCCGGCGATGTCGGTTGCGTCAGGGCCTCAACTCCAGGTCACCCATCCTGTCGCGGCCGTGGCGAGGATGACGGCGCCGAAGGCGATGCGGTACCACGCGAACGGCGTGAAATCGTGTTGGCTGACGTACCGCAGCAGCCAGCGTATGCACAGGAACGCGGAAACGAAGGCGGCCGCGAAGCCGACGCCGAACGCGGGCAGGTCGGCGGCGGTCAGCAGATGCCGGTTCTTCACGGACTCGTACACGCAGGCGGCAAACAGCGTCGGAATGGCGAGGAAGAACGAGAACTCGGTGGCGGCCTTGCGCGACATGCCGAACAGCATGCCGCCGATGATCGTGGCGCCGGAGCGCGACGTGCCGGGGATGAGCGCCAGCGCCTGCGCGCAGCCGACCTTGAGCGCATCGGTCCAGCGCATGTCATCCACGTCGTCGATGCGCACGCTCTCGGGTCTCAGGCGTTGCCGCCGCTCGGCCCACAGGATCACGAAGGCGCCCAGCACGAACGCGCAGGCGACGGGAACGGGCGCAAACAGCGCCGACTTGATCAACTTGCCGAATGCCAGTCCGAGCGTCGCCGCGGGAAGGAACGCGACGAGCAGGTTCAGCACGAACCGGTTGGCGCGCGCATCGCGTCCCAGGCCGCGCGCCACGGCCCACAGCCGTGCCCGGAACTCCCAGCATACGGCGAGAATTGCGCCCGCCTGGATGACGATTTCGAAGACCTTTGCCTGCTCGCCCGTGTAGCCCAGCAGCGACCCGGCGACGATCAGATGACCCGTCGAGGAAACCGGGAGAAACTCGGTGAGGCCCTCGACGATGCCCAGCAGCAATGCGACGATAAGGGTGGGATGTTCCAAGGGGTTCGTTTCGGTGACCAGAGAATTGGCGACATCGGCGAGCGCGGCGAATTGTCGCACATCCTCCGTCGCTTGCTTTCAGCGCAATCCGCGGAACGAGGATGCGGCGTGCCGACAGCGGAAATCCAGGGCGTATAGAATGCCCCCCGGACATACTCCGCGCCCTGAGGAATGACCATGCCGCCTGCAGATGAAACCGGTCGCGCCGACCTTGCCGAATTCCGCGCGCGGGCGGAAGCGCGGGCGAAGACCGAGGGCGTCGCGTTTCGCGGCTCCTTGATGCCGGTGGAATCCTGGGCGCTGTTCAGCGCGGGAGAGATGGCGCTGGTCGATACGCGCACGCTGGCCGAGCGCGACCTGATCGGCTACGTCCCCGGCAGCATCGCCATCGAGTGGTACGACTATCCGGCCAAGAAGCGCAACGAACGGTTCCTCGATCAGCTGCGCGAACTGGTCGAACCCGATCGACCGGTCGCCTTTCTCTGCCGCAGCGGCGTGCGCTCGAAGCATGCCGCCACGCTCGCGGCGGCGAACGGCTACGGGTCAGCGTTCAACATCCTGCACGGCTTCGAAGGCGACAAGAACGCGCAGGGCCAGCGCGTCGTCAACGGCTGGCGAGTCGACGGCCTGCCCTGGCGACAGGACTGAACGCACGCAGCACGCGTCGCCTGTTCCCGCTCGCGCGGAAGCGACCTGGAAAGAAACTGCTAGGCCTGCCGGCCCTTTTGCAGAATGGCCAGCGCCTGCGCGACCAGGTCATTGTGTTCCGCGGGAATCTCGCCGCCGGGGGTCATCTGGTCGATCACGTGAGGCAGCGCCTGCGCGAGCCCGCCGGCGGCGTCTTCATGCGACATCCCGAGCTGCTGTGCAATCTGGCCCATCTGGCCCTGGCCGAAGATCTGCGAAAGCGCGTCCGCGGAAATGGGCATGTTCTGCCCGGTGCCGATCCACGATTGCGCCTGCTGCCCCATGCCCGCCTGCTGGAACTTGGCGAGAAGCCCCTCAATGCCGCCGTTTTGCTGCAGCATCTGCAACGCCATCTGAATCATCGGACTGGCGCCACCCGCACCCTGTGCCGATTGGCTGCCGCCCATCATCCCGCCCATCATGCTGCCGAGCAATCCGTCGAGCATACCCATCATGCACCTCGCTTCAGGAATGAAATCGTTGAGTTGGCGTGTCGCGTGACGCGGCGCGCCCGGGTCAAGCTACCTTCTGGCGCACGAACATGTGCGCCTCCGGCGCCGGATAGCCGGCGGCGCCGAAAGTCTCGCGAATGGCCTTGTTGGTGTCGAAATAGACCTGCCAATAGTGGTCGGTGTGAACATAGGGCCGCACGGCGAGGACCGGACCACGTTCGGTGAACGTGATGATCTCGACGTCGGGCTTGGGTTCGGCGACCACGTTGGCGATCTTCGGCAACGCTTCCTTCAACCGGCGGATGGCGTCCTGCGGATCCACCGTGTGATCGAGCTGCGCGGTCAGGTCGACGCGGCGATGCGGATTGTGCGAGAAGTTCTTGATGGTCCCCGCCATGATCTTGCCGTTGCCCACCGTCGTGAGCACGTTGTCCGGCGTGTCGATGGCCGTGGTGAACATGCCGACGGCGCGCACCGTGCCCTCGACGTCGCCCGCCAGCACGTAATCGCCTACCTTGAACGGCCGCAGTATCAGGATGAATGCGCCCGCCGCGAAGTTGGCGAGCAATCCCGACCAGGCGGCGCCGATCGCGATGCCGAGCGCGGCCAGCAGCGCGGCAAAGGACGTCGTCTCGACGCCGAAATAGCCGAGGATGCCGACGACCAGCAGCATGTTGAGCGCGACATTGACGGTGCTCGCGACATACCGGATCACCGTCGGCTCGATCTTCTGCCGCTCGAGCGCCTTGGTGACAAGCGTGCCGACGATGCCGATCAGCACGCGCCCGATGATGTAGAGAACCAGCGCGCCCAGCACTTTCAGGCCGAAGGCCAGAACGACGGGGCGGGCGGTTTCGTAGAAATGGCTCAAATCCATGGGAGTCGTCCGGGAAGAGGGGTTCGAAAGCAAGTGTCCGCGCGCAGCGGGATTGGCATTCTCCCTTACGCGAAACGGATGCGCAACGTCGCGAGACGCACGCTCACGGGGCCTCGGGCGGGGCGATGCCCAGTTCCGCGCACAGCTTGGCTACCGTCGCGCGAATGGACTCGAGCTCGCCTTGCATTTCCGTCAGGTTGGCGCGCATTGCCGCCAATTCGGAAACGGTCACCACGTCGCCTTCCGCCGAGGGATGCACAACCGCAGCCGCGGAAGGCGCGCCGCACAGCAAATGGGTCCAGCGCGTCTCGCGCGTTCCCGGCTGGCGCGGCAATTCCACGACCAGCGGCCCCGCGCCGCGTTCGGCCAGCTCGTGCAGGAAGCCCTCGACCGCGGAGATGTCGGCGAAGTGATGGAGCCGTTCGCAATTGATGCGCAACTCGCCCGTGGTCTGCGGTCCGCGCAGCATCATGGTCGCGAGCAGCGCCACCGACTGCGAAGGAATGGCCAGCACCCTGCCCACGTTGTGCGCGTAGCGCATCACCCGGCCGCCGCTGGATTCGACCGTCAGCGTGAGCGTGTTGAGGTGATCGATCGCCGCCTGAACCTCCGCCTCGGTCGCGTTCAGAATCGGATCGCGGCTGGTCTTCTGATTGCATCCGGAAACCAGCGAATTGAGCGTCAGCGGATAGGTGTCGGGCACGGTGTGCTGCTTTTCGACAAGCACGCCGAGGACGCGGGTTTCGAGCAGCGACAGGGTGGGTAGCGACATGACTTCCATTCGGGCAAGGCCGGGGATTCAGGCGACAAGTTTAGCGCGACGGCGCTGGCGGGGGCCGAATCCCCCTTCGGGCTCGGCGCGGACACTGGTATCGTGACAGGCTGCGTTTCCGAGAAGGCGTTCCCCCATGGCCCAATCCCCCGAAGTCACCAACATGGCGCTGTTCTGCGATTTCGAGAACATCGCGCTCGGCGTCCGCGACGCCAATTACGAGAAGTTCGACATCGGCAAGGTGCTGGAGCGCCTGCTGCTCAAGGGCAGCATCGTGGTCAAGAAGGCCTACTGCGACTGGGACCGCTACAAGGCGTTCAAGGCGCCGATGCACGAAGCGTCGTTCGAGCTGATCGAAATTCCGCACGTGCGGCAGTCGGGCAAGAATTCCGCGGACATCCGGATGGTCGTCGACGCGCTCGACCTCTGCTACACCAAGGCGCACGTGCAGACCTTCGTGATCATCAGCGGAGACTCGGATTTCTCGCCGCTGGTATCGAAGCTGCGCGAGAACGACAAGGTGGTGATCGGCGTGGGAGTCAAGAATTCCACTTCCGACCTGCTCATCGCCAATTGCGACGAATTCATCTTCTACGACGACCTGGTGCGGGAAAAGAAGCGGCCGGCGACGCGGCGCGCGGTGCCCAAGGCGGCGGCCGCAGGCGAAGCCAAGGCGATGGCCAAATCCTCCGCCAGTGACGTCAAGGCGCCGGCAAGGAAAGGCGACGACGACAAGATGGCGGAAGCCATTGAGCTCATCGTCGAGACGCTCGAAGCGCTGGTGACCGAGCGCGGCGGGGAGGAAAAAATCTGGGGCTCGATGGTCAAGCAGGCGTTGAAGCGCCGCAAGCCGGGCTTCAACGAGTCGTATTACGGGTTCCGCTCTTTCAACGCGCTGCTCGAATCGGCGGAAAAGAGCGGGGGAATCGCGCTCGAACGCGATGAAAAATCCGGCGGCTACATCGTCCGGCTGCTGGGCAACGAAGACTGACGTCGGCCGCCGCCCCGGTCGAAGACTCCCAGTCGGATCACTTCCGCCCGTAGGTCGCCGTGAATTCGGCAACGCCGAGCTTGTTGGCGTTGAGCATGTAGCCCACCAGCGCGCCGGACGCGTTCTCGTCGAGGTCGAGCTTGTCCGTCTTCAGCGCGTAAACCCTGAACACGTAGCGGTGCGGCTTGTCGCCCTGCGGCGGACACGGTCCGCCGTACCCCGGCTTGCCGTAGTCCGTGCGCGACTGCACCGCGCCCTTCGGCAGCTTGCCGGAGGCCGGGTCGCTTGCGCCCGCAGGCAGCGACATCACGTCCGACGGTATGTTGAATACGAGCCAGTGCCACCAGCCGCTGCCCGTCGGCGCGTCCGGATCGTAGACCGTGACGGCGAAGCTCTTCGTCCCCGCCGGCGCGTTCTTCCAGGCGAGCGAAGGCGACATGTTGCCGCCTTCGCATCCGAAGCCCTTGAACACGTGCGCGTCCGCGATCTTCTGGTTCGGCCTGACCTCGGCGCTCGTGAGAGTGAACTTGTCGGCGGAGAGTGCGGTCGCCGGGAGAAGTGCAGACAGCAGCAGGACGAAAAAGCGCATGACAGCTCCAGTCAATGGGCCGCGCAAGGCGGCGCGGTTTCGATCGTGCGAAATATCCGGAAAGTTCGCCGGGACTAGGCTTTGGAGTAGATCTCCGCGCCCTTGTTCACGAACTCCACGGCCTTCACTTCCATTCCTCTCTTCAGGGCCTCCTCGTCGGAGACGCCGAGCCTGGCCGCATAGTCGCGCACGTCCTGCGTGATCTTCATCGAGCAGAAGTGCGGCCCGCACATCGAGCAGAAATGCGCGAGCTTGGCGCCGTGCTGCGGGAGCGTCTCGTCGTGGAACTCGCGCGCCTTGTCCGGATCGAGCCCAAGGTTGAACTGGTCCTCCCAGCGGAATTCGAACCGCGCCTTGGACAGCACGTTGTCGCGGATCTGCGCGCCCGGATGGCCCTTGGCCAGGTCGGCCGCATGCGCGGCGAGCTTGTACGCCATGATGCCGTCCTTGACGTCGGCCTTGTTGGGCA
>DAOMGB010000068.1:0-19770 GCA_035430095.1 Casimicrobiaceae bacterium
CCAGCCACTGTTCGAGCATCATCAGGATCCAGACCAGTTCCCCATAGTAGCCGGGGTGCGCCGAAAGCAGATGCCCCATCAGTCCGTCCCGGAACCCCTCGCGCAGGATGCCGCGCCGTTCCAGTTCGGCCAGGGAGTCTCCCGCCAGGTTGCGCAATCCGGCGTGCCGGGTCGCCCAGAGTCCGAACGGAAGTCCGAACCCATGTTTCTTCTTCTTGATCGTGGCGTCCGGAAGGAAATCGCGAAGAGCCTCCTTGAAGAACCACCTCAGCTTGAAGTTGCGCAGCTTGTAGTCCGAGGGAAGACGCAGCGAGAAATCCGCAAGCTCATCGGCCAGCAGCGGATAACCCACCGTCAGGCCGGCAAGTCCCGCCGCCCCCCGCACCTTCGGAAGGTCGGTGTCCGCGAGCGTGTATTTCCAGTCGTAGTGGAGCATTCGGTTGATCGTGCTGTCCGCGACGGCACCGGCATACGCATGCTGCTGTGCGCGCAGCGGCGCGCCCTGGTCGACCGACTCCAGCAATGAAGCGTCGAGAATCTGTGCGGCGCCGACCCGGGAAAGCAGGTTGAACGACTGCATCCGGTCCGGCATCGGAATGCGTGCATTCCGCACATACGCCGCCGCGTGCTTCAGCCCGGGAATGCCGGCGCGCCCCAGACTTCCCGAAAGTGCGGGCTCGATCACTCGTCCGCGCAAGGACCCGGGAATCCGCTGATAGAGGTCGAGGAATTGCTGGAACCGGTAACGCGTGTTTCCGCCGAACAGCTCGTCACCGCCGTCGCCGGCAAGCATTCGGGTGACCCCGTCTCCGAGCGCCATGCGCGCGCAGAAGTACGCAGGCACGACGGAGGAGTTGCCAAAGGGCTGGTCGAAATGCGCCGAGACGTCGCCGACGCCGCGAACGACGTCGTCTGCGGTGACGTAGTACTCGTGATGGTCGGTGTCGAAGTGCCGCGCCGCGACGCGCGCGTACTCCATCTCGTCGTAACCTGGCGCGTCGAAACCGATCGAGTAGGTCCGCGCACGCTCGCCGGAGGTCCGGCACAACATGCCGGCGACGGTCGAGCTGTCCGTGCCGCCGGAAAGGAAGCAGCCCAGCTTTCCGGGCCCTGCCGCCTCCACGGCAACCGACTGCCGCAACAGTTCGCGGAATTGCTCGCTCCGCGCCGCCAGCGGCGTGTCGCGAACTTCCTCGAAGCGCGGTTGCCAGTGCGACCCGATGCGCAACTCGCCCTGGTCGATGCACAGGTGACCGCCGTGCTCCAGGCGCCGGACTTCCCGAAAGATCGTGGCCGGGGCGGGAACGCAGTGGAAGTAAACGTAGTCGTAGATGCTCTGGACCGAGAGTGTCCGGATATCGACCGGAACCGCGTCGGCGCGATCCGAAAAACAGAGCCGGTCTCCCTCCATGCCGAAGCAGGCCGTTTCGATGGAATATCTGTCGACAGCGAGAAAGATCTTCTTCGACCGTCGATCGATGAAGAAAACACCGTACCCGCCCTTCAACTCGGCCAGCGCGGACGCGCCGGAGGCGGACAGGCGCGCCATCACTTGTTCCGCCGTCGCCGGCCCCGCGATGGCATCGTTCCCGCTTATGCCGACCCGCGGCACTCCCCAAACGACGCAGAGCGACTCGTCGGAGACCGCGTGAGAAGCACGACGCGGATTCCAGGAAACCGAGAATCCCGGCCGCGCAAACTCTCGCAAGGCGCCGTCATTCTCCCGGAGAGATGAGCGAAATCCCGGGCCAACGCCCCAATCCGCGTGTGGACCTGTCTCTACCGCACCCCTCAGGATGTATCTTGGAGGTTCGCTGACTCGAGTCATGCGCGGTTCACCCGGACCGCGGGCCAGGGCGCGAGAAAGTTGGAAGGGAAATGGATCATTCTATGCGAAGCGCTTACATCCGCTCCCGCATTTCGGGACGCGAACGGCGGGTCTCTGCGGACTCGTGTTCCCCCGCGCTGGACCAAAGGTCGGCGCAGCGGCATTCGGAAAGCGTGGGCACTGTGCATGATATCGTCCACAGGTGAAACCTGAAAACCCCTGACCCGACACGCCGGAACGGAATGCACAGACCTTTCCGATGGCGAAAACGCCCTGATTCGTCCACTTGCGGATGACACCAGATCAAACTCGGCCGGTGGGCACGCGATCGTTTGCGCTGTTGCTCGCCCTGGCCATGGGATGGACGATTTCCGAAGTTCACGCCGCGGATCGGACTCCGTCGAACGCGCTCGCCGTAATCCGGGTGGGGCCGCGGCAGGAGTTGACGACCGTCGCGGAAGCGGCACGAGTCGCCCGAGACGGGGCCGTGGTCGAGATCGAGGCAGGAGTTTTCACCGACGACGTCGCGACCTGGCGCCAGAGCGACCTGACGATCCGCGCGATCGGCGGCCGCGCACGGATGATTTCGCGTGGCGCCAGCGCCGAAGGCAAGGCGATATGGGTCATCCTGGGCAATCGAGTGACCATCGAGAACATCGAATTCTCCGGAGCGCGGGTCCCCGACCGCAATGGCGCCGGAATCCGGCACGAGGGCGGCACGCTCACGGTGCGCAATTGCCTGTTCGAGCGAAACGAGATGGGCCTGCTGACCTGGAACGATGCGGCCGCCGAACTGGTGATCGAGGGTTCCGAGTTCCGCGACAACGCGGTTGCCGGCGAACGCAGGCCAGGCGATCCGATCGGCCACCAGCTCTACGTCGGCTCGATCGCCCGCTTCGAGATGCGCGACAGCTACGTTCATCGCGGGGCAATCGGGCACCTGGTCAAGTCGAGGGCGCGCGAGAACTACCTCGCCAACAACTGGATCGTCGATGAAAGGTCGGGACGTTCGAGCTACGAACTCGAGTTCCCCAACGGCGGCATCGCAGTCGTCATCGGCAATATTCTCCAGCAAGGCGCGGAAACTCAGAATTCGCAGGTCATTTCCTTCGGCGCCGAAGGCTATCGGTGGCCACGAAATGAACTCTTCCTGGTAAACAACACGCTGGTGGACGACCTTCCGCGCGGCGGCGAAGTTCTCCACGTGTATCCCGGGGCCGATCGCATCCTTGTGCACAACAACCTGTTGCTCGGAAACGCGAGACTCGCCCAGGATTCCCGGTGGGACCTCGCGGCCAATTTTGTCGCCGGGCCATCCGATGTGGCATCGGTGGCAACGGGCGACCTGCGCCTGCGCGCGTCATCGGCGCTGGTTCGGAAGGCCGTCGAGCCCGGTGCCGCCAACGGCGTTTCCATGCGGCTGGAGCGGGAATCCGACTACCCGATGCACAGTCGGCCGGTGCCCGCGGGCGACCTGAGTCCGGGCGCACTGCAGAGTGTGGCGCCTTGACAACCTTGCCGGCAAGCCTTGATCGCTGATTCCTCGTCGTCGCGAAGTCTTCCAGATGCGCCGACGCGCGCGTTGGCGGCACTCGTGTCGCTCGGTTGCCTCGCAACAGGCGGATTCCTTGCCGGGAATCACCCGCTCGGTCCATCACTTGCCGTATCGGGCTTCGTGCTCTGGAGCGCGGTTGTCTTCCTGCGTCCGATCGCATGGCTGTTCGTCGTCCCTGCATTGCTGCCGATCATCGACCTCGCACAATGGACAGGCTGGCTGATCGTCGAGGAGTTCGACCTTCTCGTGCTTGGCGCCGCGGCCGGCGCGTATGCGTCGATTGCGTGGCACGGCGGCGTCCGCAGCCGCGCAGTCGCGGGACCGGATGCGCCTGGCGCCGCCGGAGTGTCACTCGAAGCCGCATCGGCGGCGTCCGGGTTGCATGCAGCGCGCCTGTCCGGTGCATCGGCGATGTTGATCGCTTTGTTCGGCGCATCCACTCTGGTGGCCCTGTATCGCGGGATAGATGCCGCAGGCACGATGGAATTCGGCTGGTTCGACGGCTACTACGATGCGGCGAACAGCTTGCGCATTGCAAAAGGCTACTTGCTCGCCGTGCTGATGCTGCCGCCGTTGCTGGCCGGGATGCGGCGCCATGGCTCGCGCGGAATGGGTGCCCTGACGGCGGGATTGACCGCTGGATTGTGTCTTGCGTCGCTGGCAGTCCTGTGGGAAAGACTTGCGTTTCCCGGGTTGCTCAACTTTTCCAGCGACTACCGCGTGACGGCCTTGTTCTGGGAAATGCATGTCGGCGGCGCGGCACTCGATGGATTTCTCGCGATGACTCTCCCGTTCGCGATCATGGAGATCGTGTCGCTGTCGAACCGGCATCGATGGCTACTTGCCGGAGGAACGCTGTTGATCGCCGGATATGCATGCCTGGTGACGTTTTCCCGAGGCGTGTATCTGGCGGTCCCGGTTTCGCTGCTGCTGCTCGCGCTGCTGCTGGCCAGGCGCGGGCGTTCGTGGTCGCCGCGGCGTGCTGCAAGGACGCTGGGCACGCTTTGCCTGCTGGCCGTTGGCATGACGGCGATGTCGTACCTGAGTTTTCGATCCGGCGGATACCGCGCGCTCCTGGCGGTTCTCGCCGTATTTGCGATTGCTCTGCGCCTCGGCGCGTCCGGTCGAAGTCTGCCGGCCTCGGGCTGGCTTGCCGCGCTCGGGGCCGGCGCGCTCGCTGGCGCCGCGGGCGAGGTCATTGCTTCGACATTGCCGAAAGGCGTGTACGTGGTATTTGCAGCGGCATTTGTCGCCTGCGCGGTGTCGGTCTTGCACCTGGCGCGGTCGGGCAGCCTGCCGGCCACGATCGCCGCATTCGGGGCCTTCTTTTGGCTGAACATCGCCGCGGCGGGAGTCGCCCTCGGCTGGGGTGGGGTTCGAGCGTTGCAGGACACCGCGATCGTCCTGGCGATACTGGTCACGCTTGTGATCTGGAAATCGCGAGCCATGCCGTCGCCCTGGCCAAACGACTTGCGGAGGCAAGCGGCGCTCCTGGGCATGGCGGCGTTGGCGGCCGTCACGGCAGCCGTTTTCGGCGGCGGAGCGTACATGTCGGAGCGCTTTGCGTACAGCGAACGCGATGCCTCCGGTCGCCTGCAGCACTGGCGGGACGGGATCGCGATGATGCATACGCCCGCGCAATGGCTGTTCGGCATGGGCGCCGGTCGCTTCCCCGAGAATTTCATGTACAACCTGAGCGACCGCGAATTCCCCGGCAGTTCGCGGGTGGCGGATCAGGACGGCGAGCGCTACCTGGTGCTGTCCGGACCGCGGCGCGAAGGGAGTTTCGGCGAGATATTTCGCGTGGCGCAGCGCGTTCGGGTCGCGCCGGCGGGACGCTATTCCATCGTCGTCGACGCGCGCGCCTCCCGAGCCGCGATTCTGCACCTCGAATTGTGCGAGAGGCACCTGCTCTACGTCGACGGATGCGCGGGCGCGAGGCTTTCCGTCCCCGCCAGCGATGGATCCTGGCAGCGATTCGTCGCTGAATTCGACGGCGCCAAGCTGGAAGGTGGAACGTGGTACGCGCCACGGCCGACGTTCTTTGCGATGGCCATCGACAGTCCGCTGACTCGCGTCGACATCACCAACGTCAGCCTCATCGGACCCGACGGCGCGGAACTGCTCGCCAACGGCAACTTCACCCAAGGCATGTCCCACTGGTTCACCATCAGCGACCGATTGCACCTGCCATGGCACATCAAGAACCTGGGACTGAACGTGCTGTTCGACCAGGGGATCGTCGGATTGCTGACTTGGCTGTCCCTTGCATGCGCTGCGCTATACCGCCTTGTCGCGGGCACGGCGCGCAGGCACCCCATCTCGCCGTTTCTGGCGGCGGCGCTGGCGGGGTTCATGATCGTGGGGCTCTTCGACAGCCTGCTGGACGTGCCTCGATTGGCCTTCTTGTTCTATTTGTTGAGCTTTATCGGCCTCGCGCTGAGGTCGGGCGAAATGCGAGAATCCGACGAACGGTCGAGCGCCTCCTGAAACGCGGCAGCCAGTTGCAATCCTTACCAAGGGGTCCCCGCAGCGCCCGGCAATGGAAAAGCTGCGAATTTCGGCCAACTGTCGGGAAATGTTGCGCCGAATGGCAGTTTCCCGGCAATTCCACGCCCCGGCCCGGCGCCGGCACGCACATCATTAGTGTCGACTCCGGCGGCCGAATGCGGTTGCACACCACAAAGCGTTCCAAGTTGCAATGTACCAATCCATTGTCATAAGCTACTCCCCCTGATACTTTTTGTCTGGTCGGCGGAAGCGAACTGTCTGCCGGCTCGCAGCGAAGATCGATGCGTAACCGCATACACATTCTCCGCTGCGGGTCGACGCTCATGCCCGGGTGACATCGTTTGGCAACAAGGACTCGCTAGTGTCGAGTCGATCGAATGATTGGCGCCAAATTCGGGCCTTACTGCAAACGACATTTCGTGAAGTTTGATACCCCAAATGACATCGGACAGTAGGCAGCCCCCACGAACCCCGAGCGGGGATTCCTCAACCGGATTCCTCAGCGATGCGCCGCGCTTCCCGGCGAGGCGGTTTCCGTGAACGGCATGCTCAATCTCCTGCGGCAGAACATAAGCGCCGCGACGCTGGTGCAGCTTGGCGCCGACGTACTCTGCCTGATCGCCGCAGTCTTCCTGGCCGCGCGAATGCACGGCGTTTCCGACTCGCCGATCCATAACCTCGCGGCGCCGGCGCTTGCCTTCGCGCTGCTGATCGTCTGCGTCAACGGGACGCTGGGGCTGTATCGGCGCGACCGCAAGCTGCTCTTCGCTGCGCACGTCGGCTGGATTTTCTTCGCGTTGCTTCTCGGCGTCCCGGCGGCCTATCTGCTCGCCCAGTTGCTGCCGAACGGCGAAATGTTTCAGCGGATGCTCGGCGCGGTCCTGATCATCGCGTTCGGCGGTCTGGTCGTCGTGCGCCATGCCGTGGTTCGTCCGGTGATCGAGACGCTGCTGCCACACCGCGTGCTGGTGCTCGGGACCGGGCCGGAAGCGCGTGTCGTCGAGGCGTCGCTCCTGGCGGCCGACGCGCCCGGGCTGCAGGTGGTCGGGTTCTACGCGTTGGAGAAGCTGCAGGAAACGGTCGTTTCGCCCAATCGCGTGCTGGCCAAGGCCGGATCGATCGAAGAGGTGGCCAGTCGCATGGGAGTGAAGGAAATCATCGTCGCAGTTCGCCAGCAGCGAGGCGGCGTGCTGCCGCTGCGTGGACTGCTCGAGTGCCGTTTGAACGGAATTCTGATCACGGACCTTGCGCGCTTCTTCGAGCGCGTGCATGGCCGCGTGCCCATTGAATCGCTCAAGGTCAGCTGGCTCATTTACGGAAACGGATTCCGTCAGGACTGGTTGCGAAGGACGGTGAAGCGCACGTTCGATGTCGTAGTCTCGTTGACGCTGCTGGTCCTGTTGTTTCCGCTGATAATCTCGGTGGCCATCATGATCGCGCTGGAGAGCGGTACGCCCGTCATCTACAGGCAGGAGCGCGTCGGCCTGCGCGGCAAGCCGTTTGTCGTGTTCAAGTTTCGCAGCATGCAGAAGGATGCCGAAAGCGACGGAACACCGCGCTGGGCGGCGCCAAAGGATTCGCGCGTGACGAACCTCGGGCGATTCCTGCGGCGCACCAGGATCGACGAACTGCCCCAGTTGATCAACGTCCTCAAGGGTGAAATGAGCTTTGTCGGTCCGCGGCCGGAACGCCCGGCGTTTGTGGACATGCTCATCGACCAGGTGCCGTTCTACGCGGTGCGGCACAGCGTCAAGCCCGGAATCACCGGATGGGCGCAAGTACGGTATTCTTACGGAGCGACAGTGGAACAGTCGGTCAAGAAGCTTGAATACGACCTGTACTACGTCAAGAACAATACTCTGTTCCTGGATCTTCTCGTCCTGCTTGAGACGGTCCGGGTCGTGTTGCTCGGAGAGGGCGCGCGCTAGGCGGGGGAGGTCGACTTCCCTCGGAAGTTCCCGCGACAACCGTCCCGGCTTCCGGCGAGGTCGGCGACAGCCCCAGACAATGCCGTTCGCGGTCCGCCGATTCGTCACGCGGACCGGATGGCGCCTCCGCTCCCGCCAGCTTGCCGGCAACGCGTCCTTTACCCGACCGAAAGCGAAACCGCAACGTGACCGGAAGCGACCTTGGTAACGCTGCCAGCCTGAGCTACGGCCTCGCGGCACTCTGCTATGCGGTGTTCGCCATCCGCCTCGGCATGGGCTGGCGCGGCGGGCCGCGCGCAACCCTGCTCATCTTGGTGGTGTCGGCCACCGCTCTGTGGGCGGCGAGCGTTTCGATGGCGATGCGGCTCCCGGAATCGCTGACGCCACTGGCCGCAAACACTCTCGACGCGCTGCGCTACGGAATCTGGTTCGCCTTCCTGGCCTATTTGCTCAAGGGACCCACGGCAGACGAACCGAAGGCAAAGGTACTATCGTCCGGAAGCTTGCGCGGGACCGCTGTATTGGTCGTCGTGGCATTGGCGGCGAGCATCCTGCTTTCCGAGCGACGGCTGATCGTGCCGGCACTCGGCGCGCAGGGAGGAACGGTCGAATTCGCGCTGCGCCTGGGAATCGCCGTTTTCGGCCTCATCCTGGTCGAGCAGTTGTACCGCCGGGCTCGCCCGCACGCCCGCTGGGGACTGAAACCACTTTGCGTGGGACTTGCCGGCGTATTCGCATTCGACGTCTTCTTCTACGCCGAGGCGATGATGTTCGGAAGGCTCGACCCCAGCATCTTCGTCGCGCGGGGTTTCGCCAACGCGCTGATCATTCCGTTCCTCGCCATGGCGACCGTGCGCAACACCGGCTGGACGGTCGAGTTGCACATGTCGCGCGGCGTGGTATTTCACACGACCGCGCTTCTGGTGTCGGGCACCTTCCTCCTCGTTGTTGCGGCGGCCGGCTATTTCGTCCGCTACTTCGGCGGCGGATGGGGCCAGGCGCTGCAGATCGAATTGTTGTTCGCCGCGCTGCTGTTCGGCATGCTGGTGGCGTCGTCCGGTAATTTTCGATCGAAGCTGAAAGTCTTCGTCAGCAAGCACTTTTTCTCCTACCGCTACGATTACCGCCAGGAGTGGCTTCGCTTCACGCGCACGCTCTCGGAGGAGTCGTCGGTACCGAGGGTCCAGGAACGCTGCATCGAAGCCCTTGCGAATCTGGTCGAGAGTCCGGGGGGCGCGCTCTGGCTTGGGCACGACAACGGGTCCTTTCGACCGGCCTCCCGCTGGAACATGGCGGCGGTCGATGCCGAAGCTGTCGAGGACGCGAATGGCGCCTTGGCGCAGTTTCTCGAACGGACCGGCTGGGTGATCAACCTGCACGAATACGCATCGACCCCGGCGCACTATCCGGCGTTGACCCTGCCCCCTTGGCTCGCGTCGATCCCGAACGCGTGGCTGGTCGTCCCCCTCGTTTCCGGCGCAAACCTGCTCGGATTCGCGGTTCTGACGACGCCGCGGGCGGCAATCGACGTCAACTGGGAGGTGCTCGACCTGCTCAAGACCGCGAGCCGCCAGGCGGCGAGCTACCTCGGGCAGATTCGCGCCACCGAAGCGCTGCTCGAGGCGCGCAAGTTCGATGCCTTCAACCGGATGTCGGCGTTCGTCGTTCACGATCTCAAGAACCTGGTGGCGCAGCTTTCCTTGATGCTTCGCAACGCCGAACGTCACCGCGGTAATCCCGAATTCCAGCGCGACATGCTGACGACGGTGGAGCACGTCGTCGGGCGGATGAATCACCTGATGCTGCAGCTGCGCGTCGGCACTGTCCCGGTCGAGAAGCCGCGATACACGGACCTGGAGAAGGTCGTGCGCGGCGTTTGCCTTGCAAAAGCCGCTCCCGGCGCGGCGATCCGCACCGAGCTGGCGCAGGGCGTGTACACGATCGGGCATGACGACCGGCTCGAGCACGTGATCGGTCACCTCGTCCAGAACGCGCTGGACGCCACTTCGGGGGGCGGGTCCGTATCCGTGGTCCTTGCCCGCGACGATCGTCATGCGACAATCGAAATTGCGGACACGGGGGTTGGCATGAGTCCCGAATTCATCCGCGACCGGTTGTTCAAACCCTTCGAGACAACCAAGGCATCCGGCATGGGAATCGGCGTCTACGAAAGCTGGCAATACGTATCCGGCCTGGGCGGACAGATCCTGATCGACAGCACGCCCGGGTCCGGAACGCTCGTTCGCGTTCTGCTCCCCCTGGCCGAAGGTGTCGAATCGCCGCCTGCGGAAGTGCCCGAGGTCCAATGAACGATTCGCGCAAGCCGCTGCTCATCGTCGAGGACGATCCCGCGCTGCAAAAGCAGATGCAATGGGCGTTCGACAAGTACGAGACCATCGTGGCCGGCGACCGCGAATCCGCGATCGCCCAGCTGCGCCGCTACGAACCGGCGGTCGTGACCATGGATCTCGGCCTGCCACCGCACCCGGACGACCCGACCGAAGGGCTGCAGCTGCTCGAGGAAATCCATGCGCTTGCGCCGGATACCAAGGTGATCGTCCTTACCGGCCAGAACGACCAGCAAAATGCGCTCAAGGCCATCGCGCTCGGCGCGCACGATTTCTGCACCAAGCCATTCGAGCCGGACATCCTCACCTGGACCATCGACCGGGCGTTTCGCGTCCACGAACTCCAGGAGGAGAACCGGCGGCTTCAATCGGCGCAGCTGGCGCCGGCGACGACGGGAATCATCACCCGCGATCCGGAGATGCAGCGGATCTGCCGTACCATCGAGAAGCTCGCGCCGACGGCGGCGCGAGTGCTCATCCTCGGCGAATCCGGCACCGGCAAGGAGCTCTTCGCGCGGGCGCTGCACGATCTGTCGCCGCGGCGCGGGCACCGGTTCGTGGCCATCAACTGCGCCGCCATTCCCGAGACCCTGCTCGAAAGCGAACTCTTCGGCTACGAAAAGGGAGCGTTCACCGGCGCCGCGAAGCAAACCCTCGGCAAGATCGAGACCGCCAATGGCAGCACGCTGTTCCTGGACGAGATCGGCGACCTGCCCGTATCGCTGCAGGCAAAGCTGTTGCGGTTCCTGCAGGAGCGGGTCATCGAGCGGATCGGCGGTCGACAGGAAATCCCCGTCGACGTGCGTGTCGTTTGCGCGACGCACCAGAGCCTCAAGGACCACATATCCGCGGGAACGTTTCGCGAAGACCTTTACTACCGGCTGGCCGAGATCGTCGTCGAAATCCCGCCGCTGCGGGCGCGCAAGGGAGATTCGGTGCTGCTCGCCCACGGGTTCGTGCGCAGCTTCGCCGCCGAGCAGCATCGCGCCGCGATGACGCTTAGCCCGGACGCGCTGGACGCGATCGAGGCGTACCCATGGCCAGGCAACGTCAGGGAACTCGAAAACGTGATCAAGCGCGCGGTGATCATGGCGGACAGTTCGATCATTACCGCCGCCGACGTCGGCCTGGCGCCTGCCAGCGGCGAAAACGGCGCCCTGAACCTGCGCAAGGTCCGGGATGAAGCGGAAAAGGCCGCGGTCATCCGCGTCCTGGGCCGAGTCAACGGAAATCTGAGCAAGGCCGCCGAGTTGCTCGGCGTCAGCCGTCCCACGTTGTACGACCTGATGCATCGATTCGGCCTCAAGTAGCGTGGCCGGATCATGTGTGCAATGCCCATTTGTCACCAGGAAAAGCGAACACTATGAAAACCAGGCAACTTTCTCGCTACGTATCGCTGTTGTTGGTCTCCGTCGCGCTGTCGGCGTGCGGAGGAAAGGATCCCGAGGCACTGGTCGCCTCGGCGCGAACCTACCTCGACAAGGGCGACCCCACGGCGGCCACGCTGCAGCTCAAGAATGCCCTGCAGCAGGCGCCGAACAGCGCGGAGGCCAGGTTTCTGCTCGCAAGGGCCCTGCTTGAAAGCGGCGACGCGGTCGGCGCGGAGACGGAAGTCCGCAAGGCGATCGAGCTCAAGTATTCCGCAGACGCGGCGTTTCCGGTGCTTGCCCGCGCGCTGCTCCAGCAACGCAATCTGCAGGCAATTGCGCTGGAGCTCTCGGACCAGGCGCTCGTCGATCCGCAGGCCCAGGCGGACCTCAAGACTTCGCTCGCCTTTGCGTACATCGGGTTGGGCAAGGTCAAGGAAGCGAATGAGGCAATCGACGCCGCCCTTGTCGCCGTTCCGAAATTTTCTCGTGCCCTGGTCGCGCAAGCGCAGATCGCCGTGTCGGAAAACAACCTGCCGCTCGCGCTTGAACTCGTCGATGGAGCCCTCAAGCAAACGCCGAACGACCAGCAGGCGATGTTGCTCAAGGCCGACGTGGAACTCGCCCAGAACAAGGGCGCGCAGGCAGTCAAGACACTGGAGCGACTGGTCGAACTCCGGCCGGATTCCGTCCTGGCGCGCTTCGCACTCGTCACCGTTCTGCTTCGAACCGGCCAGGCGGAGATCGCCGCGGCCCAGCTGGACTCGCTGAAGAAACTCGCGCCCCGGGACCCACGCACCCTCTATTCCGAAGCCATGGTCGCCTATTCCCAGGGCAACATGAAGGGCGCGCTGGCGGCAGCCCAGCAGGTGCTGGGCATCGCGCCCGACCATCTGCCGAGCATCCTGCTCACCGGACTTGCCAACTATCAGCTGGGGTCCTACGGCGCCGCGGAAGAAGCGCTCCGGTCGGTGCTCGCAAGGGCGCCGAACGACCCTGGCGCGCTGCGGACGCTGTCCGCGACGTACATGCGCACGGGCCGCACGTCGTCGGCGCTCGAACTGCTCGAGCCGGCGTTGAATCGAATGCCGAACGACACGTCGCTGCTGCACGCCATCGCCGAGGTTTACCTCGCATCGAACAACCCGGCGAAGGCCGCGGAGATGTACGAGCGCGCAACCGCGCTGGACAAATCGAACGTCACCGACCAGGTGCGGCTGGCACAGGTCCGGCTCGCATCCGGCGACAACGCGCGGGCACTGAAGGACCTTCAGGCGCTTGCCGACGCGAACCCGAAGACGCCCGCCGCCGATCTCGCGCTCATCAGTGCCCATCTTCGCCGGCACGAGCTGCCCCAGGCGCTCGCCGCTGCGGATGCATTGGAGAAAAAGCAGCCTACGAATCCGCTGGGTCCGAACCTCAAGGGCGTGATCTATGTTTCGTCGCGCGACTTGAAGAAGGCGCGGGCAAGCTTCGAAGAGGCGCTGAAACTCGACCCGAACTATTACGCGGCGGCAACCAACCTGGCGCAGCTCGATTTTGCCGAGCAGAACCTCGACGGCGCGAAGAAGCGCTTCGAGCAGTTGCTTGTAGCCAACCCCAAGAACGAGCAGGCGTTGCTGGGCTACGTGGGACTGCTGAACGCCACGCAGGCACCGCCGGCCGAGGTCAAGGCGGCCATCGAGAAAGCGATCGCGGCCAACCCAGCGTCGGTCCGGCCGCGGCTCCTCATGATCGGCTTCCTTGGCCAGCAGAAGGACGCCAAGGGGGCGCTTGCCGCAGCCCAGGCCGCGCAGACGGCAATACCGAACAACCCCGAAATCCTGGAAATCCTTGGCGTCGCGCAGCAGGGCGTCGGCGATACCAATCAGGCAATCGAGACCTTTACCCGGCTGGTCAAGCTGATGCCGAAGAGCCCGGGTCCGTTGATAAGGCTTGCCGGCGCCCAGAACCTGCTGAAGGACTACGACGGTGCCATTGCGTCGCTGCAAAAGGCCATTGCGCTCCAGCCCGACCTGTCGGCGGCGTGGCTCGGCCTCGCCGGCGTCTACGCGGCGGCCGGACGCCAGGACGAAGGCATCAAGGCCGCACGACAACTTCAGAAGGATCTCCCGAAACGCGCCGCGGGGTTTGCGCTCGAAGGTCAATTGCTCGCCAGCCAGAAAAAAATGCCCGAGGCGGCCGCCGCCTTTCGCGAGGGCCTGGCTCGCGAGCCCCTTCCTTTCCTGAGCGTGCTGACGTACTCGGCGCTGCAGGGAGCGGGCAAGCCGGACCAGGCCGCGGCGATGGCCCAGCGCTGGCAAAAGGAGAATCCGACCGACACGACGCTGCACGCGTACCAGGCGCAGCAAAGCATGATCGCAAAGGACTACAAGGCGGCGGTACCGCATTATCGGGTCATTCTGGAACTGGATCCCGACCAGGTCAGCATGCTCAACAACCTTGCATGGGCGCTGAACGAACTGGGGGATCCCAAGTCGCTCGAGTACGCGGAACGCGCATTCGCCCTCGCCCCCTACACTCCCACCGTCATCGATACCTACGGCTGGATACTGGTGCAGCGGGGGGATGCCCAGAAAGGCCTGGAATTGCTGCGTAGGGCCAGCGGTCTCGCCCCGCAGGATCAGGAGGTGCGGCTTCACCTTGCCAAGGCGCTGATCAAGACCGGCGACAAGGCCGCCGCCAAGGGCGAACTCGAGAAATTGGCGGCGCATGGCGACGCGTCGGCAGCGCGAACGGAGGCGCAACAGATGCTGAAGACGTTGTGATGCGGAGCGAGCTTCAGGGCCGCATCGGCAATGGTCGATGCGGCGGGTCCTCAATTTCACGCGCGCGCGCGTTCCTGTCATGAACACAAAAAAAACACTAGCAGTCGTTGGACTTGGCTACGTCGGACTCCCTCTTGCCGTGGAGTTCGGCAAATACTTCCGCACCATCGGCTTCGACCTCTCCGCGAAGAAGGTGGCGGCGTACCGGACCTTTGTCGACCCGACCGGCGAAGTCACCACCGAGCAGCTCAGGGCCGCCACGCTGCTGGAAGTCACCACGGACGCCACGCAGCTTCGCGAGGCCGATTTCGTCGTGGTCGCCGTTCCGACGCCGATCGACGAAGCCCACCAGCCGGACTTCGGTCCCCTGCTCGGCGCCAGCGAGTCGGTCGGCCGAAACCTGAAGCGCGGCGCCATCGTGGTCTTCGAATCGACTGTCTATCCTGGCGCCACCGAGGAAATCTGCGTTCCGATCATCGAAAAGCATTCCGGGATGACGTGGCGAAAGGACTTTTTCGTCGGTTACTCCCCGGAGCGGATCAATCCGGGCGACCGGGAGCACTCGCTGACGCGCATCACCAAGGTCGTTTCAGGGGACACGCCGGAGACCCTCGACAAGGTGGCGGACGTGTATGGAAGCATCATCGCTGCGGGCGTGCACCGGGCGAGCAGCATCAAGGTCGCCGAAGCGGCAAAGGTCATCGAGAACACGCAGCGCGACCTCAATATCGCCCTGATGAACGAGCTTTCGCTCATCTTCCACAAGATCGGCATCGACACGAACGAAGTGCTGCAGGCGGCGGGCACCAAGTGGAACTTCCTGCCATTCCGACCGGGGCTCGTCGGCGGACATTGCATCGGCGTCGACCCCTACTACCTGACGCACAAGGCGGACATGCTGGGGTACCACCCGCAGGTCATACTGGCCGGCCGGCGCATCAACGACGGGATGGGCAAGTACATTGCCGAGCAGACGGTGAAGCTCATGATCCAGGAGGGATTTCATGTCAAGGGCGCGCACGTCAACGTGCTCGGCCTCACGTTCAAGGAGAATTGTCCCGATATCCGCAATTCGCGCGTGATCGACGTCGTGCGCGAGCTGGCGTCGTTCGGCGTCACCGTGCATATCCACGACCCGTTGGCGGATGCGGAGGAGGCGATGCACGAGTACGGCGTGACGCTGACCCCATGGGACGAGTTGCCGCGGGCCGACGCGATCGTCGCGGCCGTCGCGCACCGGGAATTCGGGCAGCGACCGCTCGACGACATGGTCGCGAAGCTGGCGCCGGGCGGGATCTACATGGACGTCAAGTGCCAGGCGGATGCGGCGGCATTGCAGGCGCGCGGCGTCCAGGTCTGGAGGTTGTGATGCCGTCCACCGCCTCACCAATGCGCAAGCTTTCGCTGGCACGCAGGGAACTGGAAGCAAACCCGCGGCGCTGGCTGGTGACCGGCAGTGCCGGGTTCATCGGTTCCCACCTGATCGAAGCGCTGCTTGCCCTCGGCCAGGACGTGGTCAGCATGGACAATTTCGCGACCGGGTATCGCCAGAACCTCGACGAGGTGCGCGCGGCCGTCGGCGAAAAGGCATGGCGGCGTCACCGTTTCCTGGAAGCGGACATCACCGACCTGGCAGCGTGCCGCGACGCATGCAAGGGCGTGGCCGTCGTGCTCCACGAGGCCGCGCTCGGATCGGTCCCCCGCTCCATCGAAAACCCGTTGCTGACCCACGCCGCCAACGCAACCGGCTTCCTCAACATGCTGGTCGCGTCTCGCGACGCTGGCGTGGCGCGTTTCGTCTACGCTGCGTCGAGCTCGACTTACGGTGACCACCCCGGCCTCCCAAAGGTCGAGGACCAGATCGGGCGCCCGCTTTCGCCCTATGCCGTGACCAAGTACCTCGACGAGTTGTATGCGGACGTCTTCGGGCTCAGCTACGGAATGCCGTCGATCGGCCTGCGCTACTTCAACGTCTTCGGCGCGCGGCAGGACCCCGATGGCGCCTACGCCGCGGTCATCCCCCGCTGGGTCGACACGATGCTTCGCGGAAAGCCCGTGGTCATTCACGGCGACGGCGAGACCACGCGCGATTTCTGCTATGTCTCCAATGTCGTGCAGGCGAACCTGCTGGCGGCGAGCGTCGACGAACCCGCCGCGATCAACCAGGTCTACAACGTTGCCGTGGGCGGAAGAATGTCGCTGAATGCGCTGTACGAGACATTGCGGTCGCTGCTTGGCCAGCGTCATCCGCACCGGACGTTTGTCGCGCCGATCCACGAGGATTTTCGACCCGGCGACGTCCGGCATTCGCAGGCCGACATCTCGAAGGCGGGCAGGCTGCTGGGGTACGAACCGGCCTACGACGTCCGCACCGGCCTGATGGAGGCGCTGCCCTGGTACGAGGCGCGGTTCGCCCCTCCGGCCATCCCGCCCGCGCGGGAGAATGCGAATGCGCGCAGCGAAACCTGACGGCCCGGTCGGCACCTTTGCCCGGGCGGTAGCGCATCGGACCGTTGTTGCGGTCTGCGCCTTGGTGGCTTCGGCCACGGCGGCGCAGGTTCCGGCACGCGACGGCGCCGCGGATGCGACGGCCGATCTCGTGGCGCAGGCTGTTGCCTACGAACATGGCGAAGGCGTCCCCAAGGATCAGCTGAAGGCCGCCGCGCTGTACTGCGAGGCCGCGCGCGACGGCGATCCGGAGGCGCAGTACAGCCTTGGCTGGATGTACGCCAACGGGCGCGGGGTCCCGCGGGACGACGCGGTCGCGGCGTCGTTTTTCGCCTTGGCCTCGGCCGCCGGTCACGCGGCCGCGCAGAAGGCGCTTCGCTTTGTCGGAGACGATCGGGGGCGCCTGCCGGGTTGCATGCATCGCGCCGACCCGTCGCTCGCCGACATCGACCTGCCCGGCCCAGGCGACGTCGACCCCTTTGCCGATCTGCCCGGCTGGAAGAAGAAGATCGCGGACGAGGTGGCCAGGCTCGCGCCCCGATTCTCCGTCGAAACGCGGCTCGCACTGGCGGTCATCGCCGTCGAATCGAACTTCGAGCCGCGCGCACGGTCGACGAAGGATGCGATGGGACTGATGCAACTCATTCCGGAGACCGCGGCGCGATTCAACGTGAAGGATCCGTACGACGTCGGCGAGAACGTGAAGGGAGGGCTCGCGTACCTGCGCTGGCTGCTCTCCTATTACAAGGGCTACATCGTGCTCGCGGCGGCGGCCTACAACGCAGGAGAGGCGACGGTGGACCGGTACCAGGGCATCCCACCCTATCTGGAGACGCGGGAGTATGTGCGCCAGGTGCTGCGCCTTTACGGCAACACGCGGCATCCCTATGACCCGCGCATCGTGAAGCCGGCATCGTTCCTGCCGGCGTCCGACAAACCCAATTGAGGTCGAGCCATGGAAGCAGATGCCGCGATCCGCAAGTTCCTGCCCGGCGTGGCGCTCGCCCTGTCGCTCGCGCTGGCGGCCGGTTCCGCTGCCGGCGATGATGCGACGGCCACGATCGAGCGCGTCAAGGGATCGGTCGTGCCGATCGGCACCTATCAAAAGACGCGCACGCCGCCATTCGAATTTCGCGGGACGGCATTTGTCGTGGGCGACGGGACGATGCTGGTCACCAACGCCCACGTCCTGCCCGGCGTGCTCGACACGACGAGACTGGAGACGCTTGGAATAATCCTGCCTTCAACCGAGCGCGACAAGGTCCAGTTTCGCGAGGCGAGGCAGGTGGCGGTGGACCCGGGGTCGGACCTCGCCGTCCTCAAGATCGGCGGCTCGCCTTTGCCCGCGATGCGGGTCGGCAATTCCGATGGCGTCAAGGAAGGTCAGATGATCATGTTCACGGGATTTCCCATCGGGTCGGCGCTTGGGCCGTACCCGGCGACACATCGGGGCATGGTCGCTGCCATCACGCCCATCGCCATCCCCCAGGCGCGGTCGGCCGAACTCGACCCGAAGACGATCCGCCGCCTCACCACGGGCTCGTTTCCGATCTTCCAGCTCGACGCCACCGCGTACCCCGGCAACAGCGGCAGTCCGGTCTTCGACCCGGCAACAGGCGATGTGCTGGCCGTCGTCAACATGGTGTTCGTGAAAGGAACCAAGGAATCGGTCCTTTCGCAACCGAGCGGCATCACCTACGCGGTCCCGGCGAGGTATCTGCAGGACCTGCTGCAAAAGGTGCGTTGATGGGCATGCCCCCTCGGGCTTCGGGCATCGGTTCCCGCCACGACCGCTGAGCTTCGGCACACCTTGCCCGACCCCATCTGGTTCAAGGCGCTGTTCAAGGCGCTCGTGCTGCCGCCGACCGGACCGCTGCTGCTGTGCCTTGGCGGGCTCGTCCTGCAACGAAAATTCCCTCGCGGTGGGCGCGCCCTGGCGGTCGCCGGGCCGCTGTTGCTGCTGGTTCTTTCGATGCCGGCGGTGGCGGCGGTTCTCCTTCGCTGGGTCAATGCATCGCCGCCGCTGGACATCGAGCGCGCCAGATCAGCGCAAGCCATCGTGATCCTCGGAGGAGGCATTCGGCACGACGCCGCAGAATACGACGGCGATACGCTTGGACGCCTGACGCTGGAACGCGTGCGCTACGGCGCCCGCGTCGCGCGACTCACCGGGCTGCCCGTGCTTGTTTCGGGGGGTGCGCCGCATGGCGGCGAAACCGAAGCAAAGTTGATGCGGAATGCGCTGGAGTCGGAGTTCGGCGTCCCGGTGCGCTGGGCCGAAGATCGGTCCCGCAACACGCACGAAAACGCGGTCCGATCGGCGGAGATCCTTCGCGCCGACGGGATTGTTCGCGTGGTGCTGGTGGGGCACGGCTTCGACATCCCCAGGGCCAAGTCGCAATTCTCCGACCAGGGAATCGAAACCATCGATGCGCCCACCGGGATTCCCTCCGCGAATTTTAGCGAGCCACTGATGCTCGTGCCGAGCGTTGCCGGTCTCGAAGGCAGCTATTACGCACTGTACGAGATCGTGGCCAATGTCGCGCGACGATTGCGCGTCGTCCCCTGAATGAATCGGTATCGCGTGATCGAGTCGAAGGCGGGTCGAATTCGCGGGTTTTGGCGATCTGGCAGCGATGGCCGGCGCCGGACCTGGCCTCCACAGCCCTTGCCGCGTGCGGAAACGATGTCGAAATAATTTACAACCCGGACGGCTCGTTTCATTTTTTGCACTATAACATATTGTTTTATTGGATAATTAAATTTTGGCATAGTAAGTGCTATACATGCTGCGTAGTGATTTTGACATCCTCACCCGTCCGTCAGGAGCAAAAAATGTTGAAGACCTGGAAAGCGTTAATTGGAGCAGCGATAGTGGCCTGTGGATTGAGTGCCGGCGTCGCGCAAGCAGCATTCATCACTGGATCGATCACCATCGCGGACGGCTTGCTCGGTTTGCCCGCAGCCCCGTCCGGTAGCGTCGTTTCGGCGCTTTCCGGTATCCAGCACGACGGCAA
>DAOMGB010000069.1:0-11207 GCA_035430095.1 Casimicrobiaceae bacterium
GCCGGGGGAAGCCGGCACCGCGTGGTCGCGCGGCAGGTCGCGCGCGAGGTAGCGTTTTCCACAATAGGCGCACAGCTGCCGGTCGCGCGCGAACAGCATCGGATTGGTGAGGCCGGGCGCATGCATGTGCGCGCCCGCACCGGTCCCCTTGATCGCGAGGATGGACTTGGTCGCGATGCGCGAACGCTCGCCGTTGCGCTGCCAGCCGCCGCGGAACTCGCGGACTTCGCGCCCGAGGGACCACGCCACCATCTGCTTCGCGTGGTAAGTGATCGCTTCCTCCAGCGCCACCCAGGCCTGGGGAAGTCCCGCCATGTCTACGGTCAGTACCAATGGTTCCATGGTCGATCGCGGAGCCCGCGCGGACGCTCCGTCTGCGCGGGCATTAGCAAAGTACGTGCCCATAAGTATGCACGACCTTGTGTGAATTTGTCTTTACCGGCGCCACGGCCGGGACAGCTGGCCCAGTTCGTTGCCTTCGGCTATCACCGGCGGCCCGCTTCGCCACGGCCCCGGCGGGTTTCCCCGCCGAGGGTGCCGCGACTACCAACCGTGCCCTCCGGACGAGGGGCACGGCGGCGATCCCGCATTGTCGGTTAGGAGCGCCGCGCACAGCGCTCGCAATCGCCGTTACTGCCACCAGCCGCCGCTGCCACCGGACTCCATGCCGGGTCAGGTGGCGTTCACCGCCCATTACAGGCCCAGGGCGTCGCGGACGGCCAGTTCGAGGAACGCCCGCTGCGCCTCGACCGCGTCGTGCGCCGACTCCCCGGCCGCCATGCGGACGATCAGGCCGTCCTTCGATTGCCAGTAGACGCCTTCCCGGGGCGCGCGCAAACGCACGCCTTCGTCCCGTCGGTGGGGCACTTCGAACTCATCCCACAGTCTGTACATTTTTGTGCCTCGTCATCGTCATATTCGCTGATACCAGGCAACAAAAAAGCCCGGTGCCGTATTGGCCGCCGGGCTTCGCTCTGGGGAGAATGGGCGCCTTAGCGCGCACCTCCCGGATCGAAGCCCCGGCCGCATTTTTGCTCGTCGAAGGGGAACGACGCGACGTTCCAAGGCGCGCCCTCGCGGACGTGCATCGTGGTTCGCGCCAGCCCTGCCGGAGCCATGGCGGTCATTTCGTCAAAGTCGATCATCGGTTCTCGCCTCCTTTCCTTCGGTTTTCACCCGGCTTTCGCCGGGCTGCCTGCGCGCGCCATGTGCGCGGGCGATGTCATGCCGCGTCCTCGCCCGCAGGCGGAACCACATGAAGGAGTATGAAAAGACCTTCAGAGCGTTCCGCCTGTCCACCCGGCGGAATGTCTTCCGGTCAGGCGGGGCTACAACGTCGCGAAGTTGCCTTTGCCGCCGGTCGGGACCGGCACCATGAGCTCGGCATTCCCCAGGATTTCAGCGGCGCAACGCGCAAAAGCCATCGAGCCGATGCCGCGGACGCGAAGGTCCGGTGCGTAGGTCGAGAATGTGTACGCTGCGTGCTTCATGGGGCTTGCGGAAACTGCGATTGCTCCGACGTTGCGCCCTTGGAGGGCTGATGGGACGATGTTAATGTTCGGGCCGTGCGAAGGCAAGCAAGGCACGCAAATGATCACCTGGCGATTGGCAAAAATGCAACACACAATATTTGGCGGGTTAACGTCGGGATCTCCGCTGCAGGACGGGGTGCGCCATGACCCTCGGTGAACGCCTCAAGCTGGTCCGGGGCACGACTTCCCAGAAGGCCTTCGCCGCCGAGGTGGGCATCCACGAGAACTCCGTTTCCAATGCCGAGCGGCGAAACACCGCCACGCAGGAGTACCTGCTTCGCATCGCCGAAGTCCGCAACATCAATCTGCACTGGCTGCTCACCGGGCGCGGGGCGATGCGCCTCGATGGACAGGACGCGTCGCTGCTGCAGGAAAAGCTGAATGTGGCACTGGTCGACGCGTTGCGCCTCGCTTACGGCTCCCGCTACGCCAGCGTGCCGCTGGACACCCGGGCCCGCGCGCTGCGCGCTGGCGCAAGCTATTTGCGCGCGATCGGCGTGACCGAAGACAGCCTCCCCGACACCGAAAGCCTGGCCAGGCTGCTCAGGTTGACCATCGACGTCATGCGCAGTTCGCCTTGAGCGGCCGGCGCGACACACCGCCGGACAATCACGCACAACCGGCCGGCCGCGCGAGTGCGGGATCGCCCGTTGTGCGCCGGCGTACCATGCGCATTCCACCATCCCGGGCATCGATGATGATCGCCAGGTTCCTGCGCCGAGTTGCCAGCTTGGTCCGAATTGCCCTCCTGGTCGCCGCCACGCCGTACGCGCTCGCGAATCACCACACGTTCGCGATCGACGAGGTCTATTCCAACGCCGACGGATCGGTGCAATACATCGTGCTTCGCGAGACGCAAGGCGCGAACGGCGAGAACTTGTTCGCAGGCCAGGTGCTGACCTCGACCATCGGCGGCACGACCAAGTCCTTTCGGTTTCCGCACGACCTGCCAGGCGCCCAGACGGCGGGCAAGCGGGTTTTGATCGCGTCGCAGGGCTTTGCGGCACTGAACCTGACCAAGGCCGACTTCACCATTCCGGACCGATTCATCGCGACCGACGCGGGTCGGCTGGATTACGCCGGCGTCAACGCCTTTGCCTATGCCGCGCTTCCCGCCGATGGCGTCACGGCGCTCTTTGCCTCCGGCGCGGCCGCACCGAACGTCGCCACCAATTTCAACGGCGTGTCCGTGGCGGTGGCCGCCGCGCCCGTGACCGTGGTCGAGTACTACAACACCGCCCTCGATCACTACTTCATCAGTCCGCTGGCGCCGGACATCAATGCGCTGGACATGGGCCTCACCAAGGGCTGGACGCGTACCGGGCTCAACTTCAAGGCCTATCCGAGCGGTGCCAGCGGCGGCGCCGGCGTCAACCCTGTCTGCCGCTTCTATATCCCGCCCCAGCACGGCAGTTCGCACTTCTTCACGGCGTCGGCCAGCGAGTGCAACGAGGTTCTGGTGCAGACGGCCATCAACCCCAGCTTCAGCGGCTATGTCTTTGAAACGCCGGCAGCGTTCTACATCTCGCTTCCCGACACGTCGACGGGTGCCTGCCCCGCGGGCACGGTGCCCGTCTACAGGCTTTGGAACCAGCGCTTCGACTCCAATCACCGGTTCACGACCGACGCGACGGTGAAGTCGCTGATGATGGCACGCGGTTACTACGCGGAAGGCTACGGGCCCGACAAGGTTGCGATGTGCACGGTCGCCGCGGTCCAGGGCGATGCTCAGTTCCTGGTGTCCCGGCCCTCGCCGTTTCTTCCGGGCTGCGATGCAACGCCGCCGACCGGCACGTTGTTCACGAATGCCGAAGTCGAACCGATGATCGCGGTGAATCCGCGCAACCCGGACAACCTGGTCGGCGTGTGGCAGCAGGACCGCTGGTCCGACGGCGGTGCGCGGGGACTGCTGACCGGAACCTCGTTCGACGGCGGTCGCACATGGACGCGAACGGCCGCGGCGTTCACGCGCTGCAGTGGCGGCAAATCCGCCAACGGCGGCGACTATGAACGCGCCAGCGACCCATGGATCTCGTTCGCGCCCGACGGTACGGTCCACCAGGTCGCGCTGGCGCTCATCGGCCAGGAGAGTCAGCCGGGCTCGGTCAGCGCCATACTCGCCAGCCGCTCCGCCGACGGCGGACGGACCTGGAGCGCGCCGGCAGCGGTGATTCGCGACGGCCCGGCCGCGTTCAACGACAAGGACTCCATCACCGCGGATCCCACCGATGCGCGATTCGTCTATGCCGTGTGGGACCGGCTCGCCGGCAATCGCGGGCCGACCTACTTCGGCCGCAGCGTCGACGGCGGAGCCACCTGGGAAGCCGCGCGGCCCATCCACGATCCGGGTCCGGACGCGCAAACGCTCAACAATCAGATCGTCGTCCTGCCGGATGGGACACTGGTAAATTTTTTCACTCTGTTCAATCCGCTGCCGTCGCTGGCCGTCATCCGATCCGCGGACAAGGGCGCGAACTGGTCCGCGCCGATCATCGTCGCAGCCGTGCAGGCGGTTGGCGCGCATGATCCCGAGACCGGCACCGATGTCCGCGACAGCGCGACCCTCGGCTCCATCGCGGTGAGCCGGCAAGGGAGCCTTGTCGCGTCGTGGCAGGATGCGCGTTTCGCCGGCGGCGCGCGGGACGGCATCGCCGTGTCGCGCTCGATCGACGGCGGACTCACATGGTCCGCGCCCGCGCGCATCAACAGCGACCCGGCCGTACAGGCGTTTTCGCCCACCGTCGCCGTTCTCGACGACGGCACCATCGGCGTCACCTATTACGACTTTCGCAACAACTCGAGCGACCCCGCGACGCTGCCGACCGACCTGTGGCTCGCGCAGTCGAACGACGGGGTCAGCTGGCGCGAAACGCACGTTTCCGGCCCATTCGACCTTCGCGCCGCGCCGTATGCGCGTGGATTGTTTCTCGGCGATTACCACGGCCTGGTCGGCATCGGCGCAACCTTCCTGCCGTTCTACGTGCAGTCGAACTCGGGCGACGCAGGGAATCCCACCGACGTGTTCGCGAGCCGGATCGTGTCACCGGGATTCGCGGCGAAGGCGGGCCATGCCGAACCCGCGTCTGTTGCGCTGATGCGCGCGGAACCGGCACCGCCGCTCGCCATGACGCCGGAACTGCGCGAGAAATTGCAATCGACGGCCCGCCGCGTGCTCGAACGGCGCAGGCAGCGCGGCGGAAGCGTCCCCGGCCCGCGGTGACGGCCGCGAAGGATCTTCGCTAGATGTCAGTCATCAAGACGCTATTACCGGGTTGAATGCCGTAGTTGCATCCAAACCACCGTCGTCCCCGCGAACGACATCCAAACCACCGTCGTCCCCGCGAACGACATCCAAACCACCGTCGTCCCCGCGAACGCGGGGACCCGGTGACTTCCGTCGGATGTCGCGAGACCGGAACACGACGACACTGGGTTCCCGCGTTCGCGGGAACGACGGATGAGAACAATTCATGCATTGCGGACACAACGTCTTGAAGCTTCACAGCTAGAGCTCCATCGCGACGAGCGTTCCCTGCTCGATCGCCCGCTTGGCGTCGAGTTCCGCCGCGACATCCGCGCCACCGATCAGCTGGTACGGGATGCGCGCCGCGGCGAGTGCGTCCGCCAGGTCGCGCCGCGGCTGCTGCCCCGCGCAGATCACGATCGTGTCCACATCGAGCAGCTCCTGCGCACCATCGACGGTGACGTGAAGGCCGAGATCGTCGATGCGGTCGTACTGCACCCCGCCGACCATCGCCACGCCACGCTTCTTGAGCAGCGCGCGGCGGATCCAGCCCGTGGTCTTGGCCAGCTCGGCGCCGACCTTTTCGTCCTTGCGCTGCAGCAGCCAAAGCCGGCGCGGCGGCGCATGCTCGTTTGCCGGCATCAGCCCGCCGCGCTCCGCGAACGTCGCGTCGATCCCCCACTCGTCGCGAAACGCCACGACCGCCGGGTCATCGGTACGCCCTGAACTCGCGTGCCCGTCGGGAGGGGCCTCGCCTGCGGTGAGCAGTTCGCCCACGTCGAAGCCGATGCCGCCCGCGCCGACGATCGCCACGCGCCGTCCCGCGTGCCTGCGTCCGTCGACGATCTCGACGTAACCCGCGACCTTGGGATGGTCAATGCCAGGAATGTCGGGCACTCGAGGCACGATGCCGATGGCGAGGATCACCCGATCGAAGTCGCGCAGGTGATCGGCGGCAATGCGCCTGTTCAGTTCAACCCGCACGCCGAGCTGCCTCAGCCGCGTGCGGAAATAGCGAAGCGTTTCCGCAAACTCCTCCTTGCCCGGGATGCGCCGGGCGAGATTGAACTGGCCGCCAATCTCCGATGCGGCCTCGAACAGCGTGACGTAGTGGCCGCGCGCGGCCGCCGTCGTCGCGCAGGCGAGGCCCGCCGGTCCCGCGCCGACCACGGCAACCTTCAGCCGCTCCGTCGCGGGCTGAATCTTCATTTCCGTTTCGCGGCACGCGAAGGGATTCACCAGGCAGGAGGCGAGTTGCCGGGCGAAGATGTGATCCAGGCACGCCTGGTTGCATCCGATGCAGGTGTTGATCTCGTCGGCGCGGTTTTGCGCCGCCTTGGTGACGAAGTCGGGATCGGCCAGGAACGGCCGCGCCATCGAGACCATGTCGGCATCGCCGCGCGCCAGCAACGATTCCGCGGTCGCCGGATCGTTGATTCGGTTGGTCGTGATCAGCGGGATGGTCACCGCGCCCTTCAGCCTTCGCGTGACCCACGCGAAGGCCGCGCGCGGCACCATCGTTCCGATCGTCGGGATGCGCGCTTCGTGCCAGCCGATGCCGGTGTTGATGATGGTGGCGCCCGCCGCCTCGACCACCTGCGCGAGCTGCACCACCTCGTCCCACGTGCTGCCGCCTTCCACCAGGTCGAGCATGGACAGGCGGTAGATGATGATGAATTCCGGGCCGACGGCTTCGCGCGTGCGCCGCACGATCTCCACCGGAAAGCGCATGCGGTGGTCGAAACTCCCGCCCCATTCGTCGTCGCGATGATTGGTCTGCGGCGCGACGAACTGGTTGATGAGGTAGCCCTCCGAACCCATGATCTCGACGCCGTCGTATCCGGCGCGCTTGGCGAGCTGCGCGCAGCGAACGTAGTCGGCGATGGTCTTGCGCACGCCCCAGCCGGTGAGGCCGCGCGCGCGGAACCGGCTGATCGGCGAGCGCGACGACGATGGCGCCACGGCGAGCGGGTGGTACGCATATCGTCCGGCATGCAGGATCTGCAGCGCGATCCTGCCGCCTTCGCCATGCACGGCGTCGGTGATGGTCCGGTGCCGCGCGACCTGCCACGAAAAGGAAAGTTGCGAAGCCCTGGGTTCCAGCCGGCCGGCCAGGTTGGGCGCGATGCCCCCGGTCACGATCAGCGCCACGCCGCCGCGCGCACGCGCCGCGTAGAACTCCGCCAACCGCTCGAACCCGTTGGGCGCCTCTTCCAATCCCGTGTGCATCGACCCCATCAGAACGCGGTTCTTGAGCGTGGTGAAACCCAGGTCGAGCGGGCGCAGCAGGTTGGGGTAGGCGGCCATCGGGAGTGTTTGCCGGAAAATCGGCATCGCGACTAGAATGGAACGTCGTCATTGTATTGCATCGGAGCGCGCGTGCCTCGGAGAACCGAAGCGATGGAGAGAGCCAAAGGGCACGATCGTGAATGACGACCTTCCCTGGCAGTCTCTCACCGAGCTCTCGCGCAGGTTGGCCGCGAGGGAGACCACGTCGAAGGAAATCGTCGCCGCCTGCCTAGCGCGCATTGCCGCGCACGACGACAAGCTGCATGCGTTCATCGACGTCTATCGCGACGACGCGCTGGCGCTTGCGCGCGCGGCCGATCTCGAGCGTGATGCCGGCTGCGTTCGCGGACCGTTGCACGGCCTGCCGATCGCGCTCAAGGACCTGCTGCACTTCAACGGACGGCAGACGACCGCCGGATCGAAGAGCTGGCTCGGACGCAAGTCTGACCACACCGCCACGGCGCTGGAGCGGCTGCTGGCCGCGGGAATGATTCCGCTGGGCAAGACGCACATGGTTGAATTCGCGTTCGGCGGCTGGGGCCGCAATCAGCCGATGGGCGCGCCGTGGAACCCCTGGGACTTGGCAAACCACCGCGTGGCCGGCGGCTCGAGCAGCGGATCGGCGGTCGCGGTGGCCGGCGGGATGGCACCCGCCGCCATCGGTTCGGACACCGGCGGCTCGATCCGAATCCCGTCGTCGCTTTGCGGACTGACCGGTCTCAAGTCCACCTACGGACTCATCAGCGTCCACGGGGCCGTGCCGCTGTCCACCACGCTCGATTCCCTCGGGCCGATCGCGCGCACGGTCGACGACGCGGCGCTGCTCACTGCGGCGATGGCCGGACCCGATCCGCGCGATCGCGCGACGCTCGGCGTGCCGCCATTCGACGTCGCGGCCGCAATGCGGGACGAACCGGATGTGCGCGGCATGCGCATCACCGTGCTGCCGGACGAGCAGCTGACCGCCGATGTCGTGCCCGCGATACGCCGCGCGTACGGCACGACGATCGCGCTGATGCGCGACCTGGGGGCCGTGGTCGAGGAGTCGCGCGTGCCGATCGATTTCGAGGACCTGATGGTGCGCAACGGGAGGCTGATCGCGACCGAAGCGTATGCGTTCCATCGCGGCTACATCGCCGACGAAAAACTCCCGATCGATCCGTGGGTGCGCAAGCGCGTGCTGGGCGGCAAGGCGATTCTCGCGGCCGACTACATCGACGACCTGGCATTCAGGCGAGGCGCCATCGCGCAATTCACCGACTGGATGCGCGGACGCGACGCTCTGCTGACGCCGACGCTGCCGATCACCGCGCCGCTTGTCGTCGACGTGGACGAGGAGACCACGCCGCTGGCCACCTATACACGCGTGGCCAACCTTCTCGGCGCGTGCGCGCTGTCCGTTCCGGCAGGGTTCGACGCCGGCGGGCTGCCTATCGGAATGCAGTTCATCGGCGCGCCGTTTGCCGAAGCGACGATCGTGCGCATCGGGCGCGCCTTGCAGGCGGTATCGCACTGGCACCTGCAACGCCCGGCCATCTGAATCGACCGGGCACTGACGCCCCGTTTCCGCCGACAGCCCGCGGTTCGGTTCACGCCGCGCGCTTCGTCTCCGCGGCAAGCTTGAGCTTCGCCTGCGCGTCGCGCAGCGACGTCCGCAGGCCCTCCTCCACCACCGGGTGATAGAAAGGCATTTCCAGCATCTGCCCGACGGTGAGCTTCATCTGCAGCGCCCACGCCAGCAGGTGGCCGATGTGCTCCGCCTCGGGACCCAGCATTTCCGCGCCGAGGAACGAGCCGGTGCCGATCTCCGCATAGACGTGGAGCAGGCCGCGGTTGCGCAACATGACCCGCGCGCGGCCCTGGTCGGCAAACGACACTTCGCCGACGACGTGGGGCGTGTCGCGCAGCGACGCCCGGCCGCCCCCGACGATGGCGATCTGGGGATCGGAAAACACCACGCTCAACCGTGCGCGCCGAAGGCCGGCGCGAACGTCCGGGAATCTCGCCGCATTCTCGCCGGCGATGCGGCCCTCGTCCGCGGCCTCGTGCAGCAGCGGGACGTCGTTGTTGGCATCCCCGGCGATGAAAATGGAGGATTCGCCGCAGCGTAGCGTCGTCCGGTCGAACAGCGGCACCCCCCGGCCGTCCAATGCCAGCGTGGTCCGCTCGAGCCCCAGTCCGGCGACGTTGGCAGTCCGGCCCGTGGCGGCAAGCAAGTAGGAGAATCGCTCGACCTGGTGCGTGCCGTCCAGCGCGCGGTAGCTGACCACGACTTCGTCGCCTTCGCGCGAAACCTCGGCGTGAGCGTCCGTGTCGAGATAGAATTCCGCGCCGAAAACCTCGCGCGCTTCGCGCAACACGTCCGGATCAGACAGCGGTCCGACGCCGCCGCCGCGTCCGAAGACCTTGATCCGTACGCCGAGCCGATGCAGCGACTGGCCGAGCTCCAGGCCGATCACGCCGGGGCCGAATACCGCGACGCTCTCCGGCAGGTCCTCGAGCTCGAACACGTTTTCGTTGGTGAGCAGCCGGTCGCCCAGCGCGCGCCAGGACGGCGGGTACGACGGCGACGAACCGGCGGCGATGACGATCGATGCGGCATGGACCGTCAGCACGTCGTCGATGGCGAGCGTGCGATCGTCGACGAACCGGGCGTGTCCGAACAGCTTGTCCGTCTCCGGCATCGCGTCGACACCGCGCGTGACGAAACCGACAAAGCGATCGCGCTCGGCGCGCACGCGCGCCATCACGGCCTTGCCGTCGACCCTGACGCTGCCTTCAAGCGCAAGGCCGAAGCCCGGGAACCGTTCCACCGCGTGCGCGGCCTCGGCCGGCGCGATCAGCAGCTTGCTCGGCATGCAACCGACGCGGGCGCACGTCGTGCCCCCGACGCCGCCTTCGATCAGCAGCGCGCTTTTGCCGGCAGCCTTCGCAGCGCGATAGGCCGCGAGTCCGGCCGTGCCCGCGCCGATAACCGCCACATCGGCGTTCCTGCTGCGCATTTCCCTCGATTTCGACATGGGTGACCTTCACTTGACGCACGTGGGTGGACGGTCGGCGGCGACCGAATGATTTGGTCGCCGCCGGCCGTGCCGCGCTTACGCCGACCTTCAGGCCGCCTTGCGAAGGTAGCTTTCGAGCGCCTCGGAACCGCCGATCAGCTGGCCGTTGATGAAGACCTGCGGCACCGTGCCGGCACCGGCGATCGCGCCGAGGGCCTTGGTCCGTATCGAGTGCGCGAGCGGCACCTCGACGAACTTGTAGCCGGCCTCGGCCAGCTGGCGCTTGGCCTTGGCGCAGAAGGAGCAGCCCTCGCGCGTCAGGATCGCCACCTGGTCCGGCTTGCGTGCACGCGGATTCAGGTACTTGAGCATCGTGTCCGCGTCCGAGACCTTGAACGGGTCGCCCGGCTCCTGCGGCTCGATGAAGAGCTTCTCGATCTTGCGGTCGCGCACCAGCATCGAATAGCGCCACGAGCGCTTGCCGAAGTTAAGGTCGGACTTGTCGACCAGCAGTCCCATTTTCTCGGTGAACTCGCCGTTGCCGTCCGGAAGCAGGAAGACGTTCTCGGCTTCCTGGTCCTTGCCCCATTCCTCCATCACGAAGGGATCGTTGACCGAGATGCAGACGATCGAATCGATGCCCTGGTCGCGGAAGACCGGGGCGAGTTCGTTGAAGCGCGGCAGGTGGGTGGACGAACACGTCGGCGTGAACGCTCCGGGCAGCGAGAACACGACGACGTTCTTTCCGGCGAAGATGTCGGCGCTGGTCACGCTGGTCCATTCGCCGTCGCGGCGGAGGCGAAACGTGACGTCGGGCACGAGTTGGCCTTCGCGGTTGGTCAAGCTGGTTTGCGTCATGGCAGGTTCTCCTCGGGAAACGGGTGGGGAAACGAGTTTGGGCTCGATGGCCTACGGACCGAATGATCGCGGCGGCCGGCCTATAAATCAATTTGTAATTTTTGATAGCTATCATAAGATTGGACTATGTTGTGGTTCGCCTGCACGCGACGGCGCCGGCGACCTTAACCGTGGGCTGGCGTTGTCCCCACCACACCCCCGCCAGTGCGAACGCGCCGCCCACGGCGTGGTACGCATGCAGCGGCTCGCCCAGGATCGTCGACGCCGCCAATGCCACGAAGA
>DAOMGB010000069.1:11307-19699 GCA_035430095.1 Casimicrobiaceae bacterium
TACGCCGTAGAGCGCATTGGACGCGACCGCGACCAGCATCAGCGCATCGCCAGGATGGGCCGCGCCTTGCAGCAGTTCACCCGGATGTCCACCGGTGCTGAGGATCAGCAGGCCCGCCAGCGACACCCCGGCGCCCCCGACTCTCGCGGCGGTCAACGCTTCTCCGGCAAACCAACTGGCCAGCAGCGCGGAAAGCAGCGGCATCAAGGCCACCACGACACCCATGTTGATCGCCGACGTCGACTTTGCGGCCTCATACGCCAGCCCCTGGTACATGCCCATGCCGAGCAATCCCAGGAAGGCCAGCTTCGGCCAGTGCGCGACAACGATGGCTCGCTGCCGCCAGACGGCGCGCAGCAGGAAGGGGCTCAGGACCAGTCCGGCCAGCAGCCAACGATAGAACGTGATCGCGGCCGGCTCGATCACCCCGGCGGCGGCTTTGGTAACCAGGGTGTTGCCGGTCCATAGCAGGACGGCCAGCAACGGGAAGGTGGAGAAAGCGGCGGCGGCAGGCTGCGCGTCCGGTTGCAGCTGAGATTTCATGGATTTTCCGGATAGAGGGTCGTTGGAGGATGGTTCCATCGTCCGACATCCCGATCAGTGCGTAAAGTGATATTGTTGCAATCAATTACTGCATTGAACGCAATTATTGGGAACGCGTGGCATGAAGAATTCCGACCTGCGCCGCCTTGATTTCAACCTGCTTCTGGACCTGGATGCCTTGCTTCGCGAAGGAAGCGTGGTGGGGGCGGCGCGGCACCTTAACCTGAGCGCGCCCGCCATGAGCCGACGCTTGACGCGACTGCGCGAAGCGCTTGGCGATCCCCTTTTTGTTCCGGCCGGACGGGGACTCGTGCCAACCGAACGCGCGCTGGCGCTGAGGGACCGGGTACAGGCGGCGATCGAGGAAGTTCGCGGCGTCTTCACGCTGGAGGACGTGGACTTCTCGCGCCTGCGGCGCACCTTCACGCTGCGCGCCAACGACGGCTTCCTGGGCGCGTGGGCTACACGATTGGTCGCCGCCATGGTCGCGGAAGCACCCGGCACATCGTTGCATTTCGTTCCCCGCGCGGACAAGAGCATCGAGCCGTTGCGAAACGGCGTCATCGACCTGGACATCGGCGTACCGGGACCGGCAGAGCAGGAGGTTCACGACGAGCCCCTGTTTGCGGCAACTTTTGTCGGCGTCGTGCGAGAGAAGCATCCGCTGGTCGGCAATATGAGCGGCGGTCGAGTCCGCGCGGAAGACTTGGTGTCGTGGCCGCATGTCACGACGTCGCGGCGGGGACTCGCGACCGGCCGGATCGACGCGGCGCTGAAGGAACTGGGGCTATGCCGCCGGGTGGTCGTCGTTGCGCCAGGCTTCCAGGCGGCACTGGTCATGGCGGCGACATCCGACCTCGTCGCCACCGTGCCCGAACCGTTCGTCCATTGGGCGATGGCGCATCATCGCCTGCACGCCTTCAGGTTGCCGGTGTCGATGCCGGACGTCGAGGTGTCACAAAGCTGGCATGCCCGCCATCATGCCGACCCTGTGCACCGCTGGCTGCGCGGACACGTGCGTGCAGCGTGCAAGCCCCGAGCGATGACGCTTACCGCCAAGCGCTAGTTATCAATGATCAGGACGTTGTTGCCCCATTGAACGTCACAGACGCATCCAAGTCCCTGTCGTCCCCGCGAACGACCTCCAAGTCCCAGTCGTCCCCGCGAACGACATCCAAGCCACCGTCGTCCCCGCGTACGCGGGGACCCAGTATCGTCGTGTTACTGCCTCGCTACCTCCGACAGAAGTCGCTGGGTCCCCGCGTGCGCGAGGACGCCGGATGAGAAGAATTCATGCATTGCGGAAACACCTTCCAGATACTTCACAGCTAGTCACCGAGCCTCGGGGCGGGGGCCGGGCGCCTATGGGCCGCGGTCCGAAATGGCCTCGAACAGCGACCCGGTGGCCTCCGACGGTGCGCCCTCCGCATCCTCGCCTGCCACGCCTTCCGGCATGAGCGCGCTGGCGCGCACGCCGAGCAGGCGGATCCGGCGATCAAGCGCTACGCGCTTCAGGCATTCACCGGCCACGCGCCGGATCGTCTGCGCATCCTGCGTGGGCCGGTCGAGCGTCTGGTCCCGCGTGACGGTCTTGAAATCGGCGAAGCGCAGCTTGAGGCCGATGGTCTTTCCGACGTAGCCCTTGCGCCGAAGATCCTCGCTCACGCCGGCGCACAGGCTGGTGAAGATCCGCGAGAGCTGCTCGCGGTCGCGCGTGGCCGACAGGTCGTGCTCGAACGTGGTTTCACGGCTGATCGACTTCGTCTCGCTTTGCGTGACGACCGCCCGCTGGTCGCGGCCCTGCGCGACCTCGTGCAGCCACGCGCCATAGTTGGCGCCGAACTTCTCCACCAGCCACGAAGGATCGGCCTGCGCCAGTTCGCCGATCGTGCGAATTCCCAATGCCTCCAGCTTCGCACTCGACTTGGGGCCGATGCCGTTCACTTTGCGCGCAGGCAGCGGCCAGATGCGGGTCGGGATATCGGCGGTCCGCAGAATCGTCAGTCCATCCGGCTTGTCCAGGTCCGAAGAAATCTTGGCCAGCAGCTTGTTGGGCGCGACGCCGATCGAGCACGACAACCCGGTGGCCGCGCGCACCGCTTCCTTGATCGCCTGCGCGACATCCCGCGCACGCTGCCATGGATCTGGCGACGGCTCGCGCGCCACAAGACCATGGAACGGTACCTCGACTCCCGTCAGATCGATATAGATTTCGTCGATCCCCCTGTCCTCGATTCGCGTGGCCAGCGTGCGCACCGCGGCCTTGAACAGCCGCGAATACTTTCGGTAGGCGTCGAAATCGGTCGGCAGGAGGACCGCGTCCGGCGCAATCGCGGCGGCCTTCATCAGGCCCAGCGCCGAATGCAGGCCCAGCGCACGCGCCTCGTAGGTTGCCGTCATGACCACCCCGCGCCCCGCATAGTCGCGCAGCTTCGAGAATTTCCTGGTCACCGTCCCGGTCGCGGGATCGGGCACCTCGACAGGCTGATGGCGACTTCCTCCGCCGATGACCATCGGCCGGCCGCGCAATTCCGGATAGCGCAACAATGCGACCGACGCATAGAACGCGTCCATGTCGAGGTGCGCGATCAGTCGCCGCGGCGGGGCGCCGGCAGTTTCAATGTGCGATTCCACGCCCGTATTCTGCGGCCAATTGCGCAACGGAGAACAAGCCGGGAACGCCCGCCGCCGGACCCGCGACCGCCGCAGCGGCGACCTGCCGGACGTATAATGTCGCCCTCTTCGCCGCGCGCAATCCCGTTGCGTCCCGCTCCATGAAAAGCGTTTGCCTGTTTGCCGCGCTCGCGATCGCGCTGGCCGCGTGCTCGAAGGCGCCCGAATCGACCATGCCCACGACGGGCAGCGCCGCGCCGCCGGCCGTGGCGGCCGCAACACCCGTGTCCGCTGACGTCGAAGACGGCATCGCCTGGCGAACCGGCGACGTCGACATGGCATTCGCGGCCGCCAACTCGGCCCACAAGCCGGTCTTTCTGTATTGGGGCGCCAAATGGTGCCCGCCGTGCAACCAGATCAAGGCCACGGTCTTCAATCGCCAGGACTTCATCGAGCGCTCGCGCCACTTCGTGCCGGTCTATATCGACGGCGACAGCCCGAACGCGCAGCGGCTTGGGTCCCGCTTCAAGGTCAGCGGCTATCCGACGATGATCCTGTTCACGCCCGGCGGCGCCGAGATCACGCGCCTTCCCGGCGACGTCGATGCCGAGCAATATATGCAGGTGCTGGCCATGGGAATGAACGGCGCGCGGCCCATGAAGGAAACGCTGGCGGGCGCGCTGGCACCCGGCGCACCCGGGCTGAGCCCCGACGACTGGCGGATGTTGTCCTTCTATTCCTGGGAAGTCGACGACCAGCAGCTGGTCGCCAAAGCCGAACTCGCGCCCACGTTGCAGCGTCTCGCGAGCGCGTGCCCGGCCGATCAGCCCGAGTCCGCGACCCGGCTCAAGCTTCAGGCGCTCGCGGCATTCGCCACGGCCAAGGACGTGAAGCCCCGCGACGACAAGGACGGCGCGGCGGCGCTGCACAAGGTATTGGTCGATCCGAAGGTCGCGCGCGCCAATTTCGGCGTGCTGACCAACTACGCGGACGACCTCGCGAAGTACGTCACGCTGCCGAAATCGGCGGAACGCGCGCAGCTCGTCGCGGACTGGAACGGCGCGCTTGCCCGCCTCATCGCGGACCCGAGCCTGTCGACGGCGGACCGTCTCACCGCGGTGACGGCACAGGTGAAACTCGCCAGCATCAATGGCGGTACCGCGGCCTTGCCTCCATCGCTGCAGCAATCCGTTCGCGAGCAGGCGGCGCGCGCCGACCGGGAAACCACCGATCCCTATGCGCGCGGCGCGGTCATCAGCACTGCCGCCGACGCGCTCGAGGAGGCCGGATTGATGGCCGAATCGGATGCGATGCTGACCGCCGAGCTGACCCGCTCCCAGTCGCCTTACTACTACATGCTGGGCCTTGCGGCCAACGCCAGGAAGCGTGGCGACAAGGCCGGTGCGCTGGCTTGGTACGAAAAGGCCCACGCCGCCGCCGACGGTCCCGCCACCCGCCTGCAATGGGGTGCAAGCTATGTGAGCGCGCTGGTCGAGTTGTCGCCGCAGGACGCCGCGCGGATCGAAGCCGTGGCAACGCAGGTCGTCGGCGAACTCAAGCCCACGCCCGACACGTTCTTCGGCCGCAACCAGAAGTCGCTCGAGCGGCTGGGCAGGAAGCTCGAAGCGTGGAACAAGGGCAACGAACACGCCGCCTCGCTGCAAAAGGTGCGCGGGCAGATGGCCGGCGTGTGCGGCAAATTGCCGTCCGGCGATCCGGCGCGCGCCGCATGCGACGGCGCACTGTGGCCAGCGAAGGCCACGCCGAGCTGATGCCCGCGCCCTGCGGGCCGGGCCCAAGAATTCCATGCACGCCGCAACGCTCGTCGACGCCCTGAAGCGCCTGCTCAGGGCGAAGGGCATTACCTACGCCGCCGTCGCGCAGCAACTCGCAATCTCCGAGGCGAGCGTGAAGCGAATGTTCTCTCGCCGCGATTTCACGCTGCACCGGCTGGAGGAAGTCTGCCGCATCGCGGGCATCGATTTCGCGGACCTCGCGCGCGCCGCGACCACCGAGGACACGGGAATCGCGCACCTGACGATCGAGCAGGAGGAGGAGATCGTCTCCGATCCGACGCTGCTGCTGGTGGCGTTGTGCGCCGTGGGCAACTGGACCGTGGAACAGATCGTCGGGACCTACGACCTCACGCTGGCGGAATGCGTCGGCTGCCTCGCCCGCCTCGACCGGCGCCGCATCATCGAACTGCAGCCAGGCAACCGCATTCGCCCGCTGATCAGCCGCACGTTCTCATGGCTGCCCGACGGCCCGATCCAGCGCTACTTCCGCTCCCGGGTCGAAGCGGAATACCTGAGCGGTCGTTTCGATCGCCCCGAGGAACTCTTCGTGTTCGTCAGCGGCATGCTGTCCCGTCAGTCGACCGAGGAACTGATACTCAGGCTTCGGCGAACTGCGCGCGAATTCGCGGAGCTTCATCACGACGATGTCGCGCGGCCGATTTCGCAAAGGCATGGCACCAGCATGCTGCTCGCCCTGCGGCCGTGGGAGCCGAAGGCGTTTCGCGCGCTGCGGCGCGAAGGGCCCGGCGGCGCCGCGGCCGCGGGCCCGCTCCTCTACCCGCCGCTTGGCGCCGCGAGCCGCAACGCCCGCAGGAAGTAGCGCCGCGAGCCACTCGCGGTAGCGTCCGGCGCCACTTTTTCGATGGCGTTGGACGAGGTCGCAGCCGCGATGGATCGTTATCCGGCGGGCAATCGGCCCGCATCGAGGAGAAAGACTTCATGACAATGACTACCAGGCGTGTGTTCGTCGCGGGTTCCATCGCTGCGGTCGCGCTGTCGGGTTGCATGGTCGTTCCGCTGGCCCCTGACGGTTCACCGGTCTATCCCGCGTTGGCCGCCGTTCCCTACACCACCGTTCCATACACCACGGCCCCCAATCGGGCTCCCGCCTACGCCGCAGCGCCGCCCCCCGTGGCGTCGCCCGGCGCGCCGGTTCCCAGCGTGCTGCAGGCGCGGCTCTATCCCTCCAACGAAATCGCGTCGCGCACCGGAATGCTGTCCGGCACGGTCACCAACATGATGACCGGCACGGGACGGTTCCAGCTGGACCTGGGCGGCGAACTGCTATCCGGCGAGGCGACGCGCGTGCCGGGCAACGATCGCGCCGGCGTGGCGTCCGCCTACGGCACGCGCGGCACGTACATGAACTGCGAATACAAGATGACCACGCCCTACCAGGGCACCGGCACCTGCCACGTATCCACGGGCGCCCAGTACCAGGTCCATCTCGGCAGTTGAGGCGAGGCGGCGCGGGGCAGGCGGGCCGGGGACCACCCCCGGCAGCGGCGGCCGGTCATCGGCCGCCGTTTTCACCCTGGCCGGTCGTCGGTCCCATAGGGACGGGCGACCGAATCGCCATCGGACGGCACCTGTTGTAACCTTGCGGGATGTATCGAAGCCTTTTCATTATCTCCGTGCTGGTGGTCGCCGCCCTGGCCGTTTTCATCTGGGCCAGCGACCGCATCACGATGGAGGGCGAACGCACGGTCTACACGGTGACCTGCGAGCAGGGCGTGTGGGAGGGACTGCGCTGCACCGGACGCCTTGCGGCCGGCGATCGCCACCGCTTCCGCGCCAGCCGGAGCCGGCACGAGATCGTCTACTGGATTGCCGGTTCCACCAAGCCGTCGGGAAAGTACACGGAGTGCGACGTCACCGACCGCGACCGCTGGTCGTGCAGGCCGCGCGACGGCGACACGCCGTCCATTGCCCACGCGATCGTGGACGGCAGGCCCGTGCACCAGGCGGGCGGATCCGATGCGCCGTTCCACGCCGTGACCAAATGGAAGTGGTGGGCAATCAACGCGGGAATTCCGGGATTCCGCAAGGCCGATTTCAGCAGCGCCATCGATCCGCATCACCCAGCCTCGCTGCCCGCTGCGGTTTCGGCCCCGGCGGCCGCCGCGGTTCCCGCCCCGGTTCCCTCCCCCGCGGCTGCAGGCAAGTGACGAGCCGATGATCGACGCGGCACCGGAAACGACAGTCTTGTTTGCCGACGTCTGCGGAAGCACGCGGCTGTACGAGACGCTGGGCGACGCGGAAGCGCTGGCCACCATCGGCCGCTGCGTTGCGCTGATGAGCACGGTCAGCGCGGGCCACGGCGGCCGCCTGGTCAAGACCATCGGCGACGAGGCAATGGTGGTGTTCGCCACGGCGGACAAGGCCGCACAGGCGGCGGCGGAAATGCAGGCCAGGATCTCCGAGCAGCCGCCGGTGGGCGGCAATCGACTCGCGATTCGCATCGGCTTCCACCAGGGCCCGACGATCGAAGCGGACGGAGACGTATTCGGCGACGCGGTCAACGTCGCGTCGCGGATGGCGTCCCTGGCCAAGCGCGAGCAGATCATCACGTCGGCACCGACCGCCGAAGCGCTGGCTCCGTGGCTGCGCGAGCGCGTCCGCGAGCTCGATACGCTCACGGTGAAGGGCAAGGCCAGGGACATGGGCGTATTCGAACTGCTGTGGCAGGACGAAGACGCGGACCTGACCGCCGTGGCGACCCGCTGGAAGCCCCTGCCGGCGAGGATCGTCCTGCGTCACGGCACAAGGGAACTCGTGCTCGACGAGTCCGCCACCACGCTGACTCTGGGGCGCGAAGACCAGAACGACATCGTGATCGCCGACCGCAAGGCGTCGCGCCTGCATGCACGCATCGAACGGCGCCGGGACAAGTTCGTCATCGTAGACCAGAGCTCCAACGGGACCTACGTCACCATCGACGGCGAGGCGGAGATCATGTTGCGCCGCGAGGAGCTGATCCTGCGCGGTCGCGGACGCGTGAGCTTCGGGCATCCGCATGCCGGGGATCCTTCGGAATTCCTGGCCTTTTCCTGCGTGGACTGAAGCATCCGATGCGCTCCCGCGACCGGCGCTTCGCGGGTCGCTTGCTATAATCCGCCCACACCGCCGCCCGCCTTCACGGCCGGCGGCTTTTGTTTGGCAATGAACGCTCCCGCCCATCCCGCCGATCTCGTCCGCGACGTTGCCCGCCGCCGGACGTTCGCGATCATTTCGCACCCGGATGCGGGAAAGACCACGCTCACGGAAAAGCTGCTGCTGTTCGGCGGCGCCATCCTGCTGGCCGGCACGGTCAAGGCGCGCAAGAGCTCGCGCCACGCGACGTCGGACTGGATGGAGGTAGAAAAGCAGCGCGGCATTTCGGTGACGAGCTCGGTGATGCAATTCGACTATGCCGGCCACACGATCAACCTGCTCGACAC
>DAOMGB010000070.1:0-19620 GCA_035430095.1 Casimicrobiaceae bacterium
AGCACCACCTTGACATGGTGGGGGTCGTTGGTTCGAGTCCAATCGCGCCTACCAATTGCCCGGGTAGCTGCAAGGTCCTTTGCCCGACGTAAACGCAGGATCAGACATCATGGTTATGACACCGCTGACGTGCAGGGGAACCCGGTAGCCCAGGAGCGCGCGCACGCCTGTCTGTCGTCTTCGTCGTTGTGAATCGACCAGTGAAAAAGTGCGGCCCGTCCGCACTTTTTTGTTTTTGGAGTCCAGGAAAATGCCTGCAATCAAGCTTCCCGACGGCTCGGTCCGTCAGTTCGACGCACCCATCTCGGTCGGCGCGGTGGCAGCGGCCATCGGTCCCGGCCTGGCCAAGGCCGCCCTCGCGGGCAAGGTCGACGGCAAGGTCGTCGACACGTCCTTCGTGATCGACCACGACGCCTCGCTCGCGATCGTCACCGACAAGGACCCGGAGGGATTGGAGGTCATTCGCCATTCGACGGCGCACCTGCTCGCCTACGCGGTCAAGGAACTGTTCCCCGACGCGCAGGTGACGATCGGCCCGGTGATCGAAGACGGCTTCTACTACGACTTCGCGTACAAGCGCCCGTTCACCCCGGAAGACCTGGCCGCGATCGAGGCTCGCATGGCCGAACTCGCGAAGAAGGACGAACCGGTGGTGCGCTCGGAAATGCCGCGCGACGACGCGGTCAGGTACTTCGAGTCGATGGGCGAGCACTACAAGGCGGAGATCATCGCGTCGATTCCGTCGAACGAGCCGATTTCGCTGTACGCCGAAGGCGCCTTCACGGACCTGTGCCGCGGCCCGCACGTGCCTTCCACCGGCAGGCTCAAGGTGTTCAAGCTGATGAAGCTGGCCGGTGCGTACTGGCGGGGCGATTCGCGCAACGAAATGCTGCAGCGGATCTACGGCACCGCGTGGACCAAGAAGGAAGACCTCGACGCGTACATCCTGCGCATCGAAGAAGCGGAACGACGCGACCACCGCAAGCTGGGGCGTGCGCTCGACCTCTTTCACCAGCAGGACGAAGCGCCGGGCATGGTGTTCTGGCATCCCAGGGGCTGGTCCGTCTGGCAGCAGGTCGAGCAATACTTGCGGCGTGTCTACCAGGACAACGGCTACCAGGAAGTTCGCGGGCCGCAGATCCTCGAGCGATCGCTGTGGGAGCGCTCCGGACACTGGGAGAACTTCAAGGAAAACATGTTCACGACGGAGTCGGAGAAGCACGACTTCGCGATCAAGCCCATGAATTGCCCGGGACACGTGATGATTTTCAATTCGAACATGCGCAGCTACCGGGACCTGCCGCTGCGCTATGGCGAATTCGGCGCGTGCCACCGCAACGAGCCTTCCGGCGCATTGCACGGCATCATGCGGGTGCGCGCGTTCACGCAGGACGACGGCCACATCTTCTGCACCGAAGACCAGATCCAGCCCGAAGTGATGCACTTCAACAAGCTGGCCATGGCGGTATACCGGGACTTCGGCTTTTCCGACATCGCCGTCAAGATCGCGCTTCGGCCGGAGCAGCGCCTGGGCGACGATGCGACGTGGGAGCGCGCCGAGAACGCGTTGCGCAACGCGTTACGCGAGTGCGGCGCGGAGTGGACGGAGTTGCCCGGCGAGGGCGCGTTCTATGGCCCCAAGATCGAATATCACCTGAAGGACTCGATCGGCCGCTCGTGGCAATGTGGAACGATGCAGGTCGACTTCCAGATGCCCGGCCGGCTGGGCGCCGAGTACGTCGACGCGGACGACCAGCGCCGCGTACCCGTCATGTTGCATCGCGCCATCGTCGGTTCGCTGGAGCGCTTCATCGGCATCCTGATCGAGCACTATGCCGGCGCACTTCCGTTGTGGCTGGCGCCCCAGCAGGCGATCGTCCTCAACATCACGGATCGCGCCGCCTCCTACGCGGAGCGGGTCGTCGGGGCGCTGAAGGCGGCGGGTTTCCGGGCCGCGGCCGATTTGCGTAATGAGAAAATAACCTATAAAATTCGGGAACATAGCTTGCAAAAGCTCCCTTACCAGCTGATCGTCGGCGATAAGGAGATGCAAGCCGAAACGGTGGCCGTGCGTACCCGCGGTGGCGAGGATCTGGGGGCGTTTACCTTGGACGCCTTGCTTGAGCGCCTCCGAAACGAGGTCGCTGCGCGTCGCTAAAGCGCTGATTTTCCGAAAGTATTGGTTAAATCGGGCTGGACGCGCCCATTGGCGCATGGCCGTTTTTTGTTGTCATTGGAGATTGCACAATAGCGCTCGATAAGCAACAGCGGATCAACGCGGACATCACCTCTCCCGAAATCCGCTTGGTTGGTGAAGAAGGTGAGCAGCTCGGGATAGTTTCCCTTGCCGATGCACGGGCAAGGGCCGAAGCGGCCGAACTCGACCTGGTCGAGATCGCCCCCACGGCCAAGCCCCCGGTATGCCGGATCATGGATTACGGCAAGTTCAAGTACCGGGAAGCGAAGAAACTGCACGAAGCCAAGCTCAAGCTGAAGCAGATCCAGGTCAAGGAAGTCAAATTCCGGCCGGGAACTGACGAAGGCGATTACCAGATCAAGCTGCGGAACCTTGTCCGGTTCCTGGGTGAAGGCGACAAGGCCAAGATCACGCTGCGATATCGCGGGCGCGAAATGGCGCACCAGGAGTTCGGGGTGCGCCTGCTGGAACGCATTCGGAACGACCTCGAGCCGCATAGCGTGGTCGAGTCGTGGCCGAGGCTGGAGGGCCGGCAAATGGTGATGCTGCTGGCCCCGAAGAAGACCGTCGTCGTCGCAAAGCATCCTCAACCCAAGCCAGACGCTGGTGCGGCCAAGGCCGCCAAAGTCCCCCCGCCGCAACCGGCGGAGAGCACCACCGAAGGCAGCAAATAGAAAGAGTCATCGTCATGCCGAAAATGAAGACCAAGTCGGGCGCGAAGAAGCGCTTCCGCGTTCGCGGAAGCGGTTCGATCAAGCGCTCGCAGGCGTTCAAGCGCCACATCCTTACCAAGAAGTCGACGAAAACCAAGCGTCAGCTTCGTGGCTCCGCCGAGATTCACGCGACCAACGCGGATTCGGTGCGGGCCATGATGCCGTACGCCTAAGGAGCGAGCCATGCCAAGAGTCAAACGTGGTGTGACCGCTCGCGCGCGGCACAAGAAGGTACTGGCGCAAGCCAAGGGCTTCCGCGGTCGCCGGAACAGCGTGTTCCGCATCGCCAAGGAAGCGGTCATGAAGGCCGGCCAGTACCAGTACCGGGACCGCCGCCAGAAGAAGCGCGATTTCCGCGCACTGTGGATTGCCCGGATCAACGCCGCTGCGCGTGAAGTCGGGATGACCTACAGCGTGTTCATGAACGGCCTCAAGAAGGCGTCGATCGACATCGACCGCAAGGTGCTGGCCGACCTCGCCGTTTACGACAAGGCCGCATTTGCGAAAATCGCGGAGCAGGCCAAAGCGACCGTCGGGCAAAAGTAACAACCTACTTTTGTCCGGGCTGAGACGGTTCGAATCGCGGGCGAGTCCCGTCGGTCCGGGCCGGCAAGGCCAAGGAAGGGGCGCCAGGGTCGCCCCTTTTTCTTTGAACTGGTGTCAGTGACGACGAAGCCGATCCGATGAACGACCTCGCAAGCATCGTGGCCAGGGCAACCGCGGAATTCGACCGTTGCGCCGATCCCGCAGCGCTGGAAAATGCCAAGGCAAAATACCTGGGCAAGTCCGGTGCGCTTACCGACCTGCTGAAGGGACTGGGCAAGCTTTCCGCCGCGGAGCGCCCGGCCGCCGGCGCCGCGATCAACGACGCGAAGCAGTCGCTGGAAGCGGCATTGGAGGCCCGGCGCGCGGCACTGGCGGAAGCGAAGCTCGCGCTCCAGCTCGCCGCCGACGCGCTCGACGTGTCGCTTCCGGGACGCGGTCGCGGCCGGGGAGGACTGCATCCGCTGACGAGGGCGCAGGAGCGCCTCGAGCGGCTGTTCCGCTCGCTCGGCTTCGCCGTCGCCGACGGTCCGGAGATCGAAGACGATTTCCACAACTTCACCGCCCTCAACACGCCGGAGAACCACCCGGCGCGCTCGATGCAGGACACGTTCTACGTCGAGGGCGGCATGGTGCTGCGCACGCACACCTCGCCCATCCAGGTGCGCTACATGGAAGCGCACAAGCCGCCGATCAAGATCATCGCGCCCGGTCGCGTCTACCGCGTGGACAGCGACGCCACCCATTCCCCGATGTTTCACCAGGTGGAAGGACTGTGGATCGATCGCGACGTGACCTTCGCCGATTTGAAGGGCACGCTGACCGAGTTCCTGGGCAATTTCTTCGAGCGCGACGACATGCGGCTGCGCTTCCGGCCGTCGTTCTTTCCGTTCACGGAGCCCTCGGCGGAGATCGACATGGCGTTCGGCGACGACAGCTGGCTCGAGATCGCCGGCGCGGGCCAGGTGCATCCCAACGTGTTGCGCGCGGTGGGCATCGATCCCGAGGAATTCCAGGGCTTCGCGTTCGGCGTGGGACCGGACCGCCTGGCGATGCTTCGCTATGGCGTCAACGACCTGCGCCTGTTCTACGAGAACGACCTGCGCTTCCTGCGCCAGTTCAACTGATCGGCCGCGACCATGAAATTCTCCGAACTGTGGTTGCGCGACCTTTGCAATCCGCCGCTGTCGAGCGAAGCGCTCTGCGACAAGCTGACCATGGCGGGCCTCGAGGTCGAAGAGACGTCGCTGGCCGCGCCGCCCTTCACCAACGTCGTCGTCGCGCGCATCGCCGCCATCGCGCCGCACCCGGATGCCGACAAGCTGCGCGTGTGCATGGTCGACGCGGGCGGCAGTGAGCCCCTGCAGATCGTGTGCGGCGCGCCCAACGCGGCCGTGGGATTGACCGTTCCGTGCGCGTTGGAAGGCGCAACGCTGCCCGGCGGCCTGGCGATCAGGCGCGCCACGATGCGCGGCGTCGAATCGCGCGGGATGCTTTGCTCCGCCAGGGAACTGGGGATCGACGACGACGCGAGCGGCCTGCTGGCGCTCGATCCCGCGCTCGCGCCGGGCACCCCGCTGCGCGATGCGCTCGCACTCGACGACACGCTGATCACGCTGAAACTCACGCCGAACCGTGCCGACTGCCTTTCGGTCGCGGGAATCGCGCGCGAAGTCGCCGCCATCACCGGTGCGCCGCTGCGCCTGCCCGACGTGGCGGCGACACCGGTCACGTTCGACGGTTCCCGTCCCGTGCGCGTCATGGATTCGCAGGCGTGTCCGCGTTTCGTGGCCCGACTGATCGACGGCATCGACCCGACCGCGCCGACGCCGGCGTGGATGAAGCAACGCATCGAGCGTTGCGGCATCCGCTCGATCTCGGCCGTTGTCGACATCACCAACTATGTGATGCTCGAGCTGGGACAGCCGCTGCACGCCTATGACGACCGGCAACTCGACGGCGACGTCGTCGTCCGCTTCGCGCGCGACGGCGAGACGCTGACGCTGCTCAATGGGCAGGTGCTGGAGCTGGAGCCGGGGTTGCTGCTGGTCGCCGACGAGAACAAGCCGCTGGGATTGGCGGGGATCATGGGCGGAGAACACTCCGGGATCGCCGACGACACGAGCCGCGTCTACCTCGAAGGCGCGTTCTGGAATCCCGCCGTGGTCCAGGGCAAGATGCGGCGACTGGGATTTGCCAGCGATGCGGGTTACCGCTTCGAGCGCGGCGTGGACTTCGGCGGCTGCGCGCGCGCGGTGGAACGCGCGACCCAGTTGATTCTGGACATCTGCGGCGGTCGCGCCGGACCGTTGACCGACGCCATCGCGACCGGAGACCTGCCGCCGCGCGCTCCGGTACTCGTGCGCTCGGCGCGCATCGCCCGGATCCTGGGCGTGGTATTGCCCGCCGAAGCCATCGCGGCCGCGTTCACCCGCCTCAATTTCTCCTTCACGCGTAACGGCGACGATTTCGCCGTCACTCCGCCGTCGTTCCGATTCGACCTGGCGATCGAGGAGGATTTCATCGAGGAAGCGGCGCGAATGCATGGTTACGACGCCATTCCCGCGCGCCCTGCCGCGCACGTGCAGCACATGCTTCCCGCCTCCGAGACGTTGCGTTCTCCAGGCCTCCTGAAGCACACGCTCGCCGATCTCGACTGGCAGGAGATCGTGACGTTCAGCTTTGTCGATTCTGCCCTCGAAGGAGCAATCGCGCCCGATGCCAGGCCCGTGCGCGTGCTGAATCCCATCGCCAGTCAACGCGACGTGATGCGCTCCTCGCTGCTACCGGGCCTGCTGGAAACGCTGCAGGCGAACCTCAATCGCAAGGAAACGCGGATTCGCATCTTCGAACTCGGCCGGACCTTTCACCATGCGGCGGCCGGATTTGCGCAGCCGACGCGGCTGGGAGGACTGGCCTACGGCAGCGCTGCGCCTGAGCAATGGGGCCAGCCCCTTCGCGATGTCGACTTCTACGACGTCAAGGGCGATCTCGAGGCACTGGCGGCGCCCTGCAGTTTGAGCACTACAGCAGCGAGCCACCCCGCGCTGCATCCGGGACGTTCCGCGACGATCGTCATCGACGGTGTCGCCGTGGGCTGGCTGGGCGAATTGCACCCGCGACTTGTTCGTCACCTTGCCCTGCCCAAGGCGCCGGTGGTCTTCGAGATGTCTGCGGACGCGCTGAGTTTCGTTCCCCTGCCCGCCGGCAAAGCCGTTTCCCGGTTGCCGATCGTGCGTCGCGACATCGCGTTGGTCGTCGACGAAGCCGTGTCGGCGCAGTCGCTGCTCGATGCGCTGTGTGCCACAAAACTGCCTCATGTCGACACGCTGAGATTGTTCGACGTTTACCGCGGCTCCGGGCTGACGGAAGGTAAAAAAAGCCTTGCGATTCTTGTGCTTATGCAGGATACTTCTCGCACTTTGACGGACGCCGACATTGCGGCCACGGAATCTCGTTTGCTGTCCGTCGCGCGTGAGAAGTTCGGCGCCGAGTTGCGAAACTGAGATTCGCAACTGAGTTACGCAACTGAGTTACGAAACTGAATTGCGCAACTGAGTTGCGAAACTGAGTCACCAGCAGAGCACGCTATTGTTCCCGCAATCGAGTTGACCATGACGCTCACCAAAGCCGAACTCGCCGACCTCCTCTTCGAACAGCTGGGCCTCAACAAGCGTGAAGCGAAGGACATGGTCGAGCGCTTTTTCGAGGAAGTGCGCATCGCGCTCGAAGCCGGCGAATCGGTCAAGCTGTCCGGCTTCGGCAACTTCCAGTTGCGCGAGAAGCCGCAGCGTCCGGGCCGCAATCCCAAGACGGGTGAAGAAATCCCGATCACCGCCCGCCGCGTGGTGACTTTCCATGCAAGCCAGAAATTGAAGGCCATGGTCGAAGCCGCGAACCATGCCGGATCCCAGCCGAGTTAACTCCGACCTTCCGCCCATCCCCGCCAAGCGCTACTTCACCATTGGCGAGGTGAGTGACCTGTGTGCGGTCAAGCCGCACGTGCTGCGGTATTGGGAACAGGAATTCACGCAGCTGAAGCCGGTCAAGCGGCGGGGCAACCGGCGCTACTACCAGCACCACGAAGTCCTGCTGATCCGGCGCATCCGCGACCTCCTCTACGAGCAGGGCTTCACGATCAACGGCGCCCGGCACCGGCTGGAGTCCGAGGCCAGTGAGCCGCGCGCGGCCGCCCGCGCCCAGACCAGTTCGGCCACCGTGGTCGCCGCCCCGCTTGAAACGGACCTCGACCCTGCCGACCTGCGGCAGGAGCTCGCGGAAATCCGGCACCTCCTGGGTTCGTCCTGACCTCACGTGAGCGCGTATAATCGCAGGCTCGGTCGGGGCGTAGCGCAGCCTGGTAGCGCACCTGCATGGGGTGCAGGGGGTCGGAAGTTCGAATCTTCTCGCCCCGACCACTATGGCGTGGCACTCGGGTTCGGAACCGAGTCGTGCGCAGCAGCGGAACTGGAAGCGGCAATCAAGCCCAAGCCGCCCCGGAATGCCCGGAACCGCCATTTTTTCGGACCGATGCCCGAACTGCCTGGTCGGTTGACACGTCGCAATGGTTCTTGCGGCAGGTGGACGACTGGCCCCCAACCCGACGCGGCCGTCATTCGTCGAAATGCCAGGAACGCGGGCGGCCGGTCACCGGCATCGTTTTTGCTTACTGGCGTTACCATGGCGTACTCAATTTGCGGAAGGGGGAGCCGATGAGCGCCCAGCCCAAAACTGCAATGCCCGGATCAGGCGTCGTCTCGGAACTGGCGTTCGCCCGTGCCCAGCGCAACACCGTGCTGATCGTGGACGACCTGTTTTCCAGCCGCCTGCTGCTGGCCGAGATCGTGCGCCAGATCGACGGCAAGCTGAATCTCGAACTGTTCGACACGCCATCGCGGGCGCTGGAGTTCGCCCGGAACAATCGTGTCGACATCGTCCTGACCGATTACAAGCTGCCCGAATTCGACGGCATCGAACTGGTCAAGCAACTGCGCGCGCTGCCGCATTGCGTGGACGTGCCGATCGTCGTGATCACCGTCGTCGACGACCGCAAGATCCGCTACGACGCGCTGGAGGCCGGCGCCACCGATTTCCTGATCAAGCCCCTGGACGAGCACGAGACCCGCGCCCGATGCGCCAACCTGCTGGAGCTGCGCCGGCACAAGATCGTGCTGTCGGACCAGGCGCGCGTGCTGCAGTACCAGGTCGACAAGTCCGTAGCCGAAATCCACGAACGTGAACTGGAAACCCTGTCCAAGCTGGCCAAGGCCGGCGAATTCCGCGACAAGACCACCGGAAACCACCTGATGCGGATGGCCAAGTATTCGGCGCTGATCGGACAGCACCTGGGACTGGGCCACGAAACCGTCCACGTCCTGGAAGTGGCGGCTCCCATGCACGACATCGGCAAGATCGGCATCCCCGACTCCGTTCTGCTCAAGGACGGCCCGCTGTCGTTGCCCGAGATCGAGGTCATGAAGACCCATCCGCGCATCGGCTACGACATCCTCAAAGGCAGCCCGTCCAAGTACCTGTCGATGGGCGCCATCATCGCGCTGGGCCACCACGAGAAATTCGAAGGCTCCGGCTATCCCAACGGACTGCACGGAGAAGACATTCCGCTGGTCGCCCGGATCGTGGCGGTCGCCGATGTGTTCGACGCGCTGGTAAGCGTTCGCCCGTACAAGCACGCCTGGCCGATCGACGAGAGCATCGACTTCGTCAAGAGCCAGCGCGGCAAGCATTTCGACCCGACCTGCATCGACGCGTTTCTTGCCGATCGCACCAAGATCGAGGCGATCATCACCGAGTTCGGAGACTGACCTCCCGTCCCGGGCACGGACTCCCGGCCACGGACTGCACCTCCCTCGACCGTGCGCCAGATCTTCAACTTCGTTCCCATCAGCCGGCGACTGCTGCAGATCGTCTGGCCGTTCCTGGTCATCGTCGTGCTGATGGTTGTCATGGCGGGCTTCACCACCGGCATCCTGTCCTCGGTGCGCGCGTACGTGGGCGCCGAGAGCCTCTGGTCGAAATCGCAGAAGGAAGCGGTGGCGGCGCTGAACGCGTATGCGCGAACGCAGGCCGAGGAAGACTACCAGCGCTACCAGGTCGCCATCGCCGTGCCGCAGGGCGCCCGCCGCGCGCGCATCGAACTCGATCGTCCCGAGCCGAACTACGCCGTCGCGCGCCAAGGCTTTGTCGACGGACGCAACGACCCCGAAGACATCGACGGCATGATCACGTTGTACCGTCGCTTTCGGCACCTGAACCACATGCAACGCGCCATCGGCATCTGGGCCAAGGCCGATCAGGAAATCGCGCTGCTGGAGGATGCGGCGCAACGTCTGCACGCCAAGATCCGGCGCGGCGTGCACGATCCGTCCGATCTGCGGCCGGTGCTGGACGAGATCAACACGATCAGCGCAAGGCTGACGCCCCTGGAGGAAGCCTTTTCCAGCACGCTGGGCGAGGCGTCGCGGCGCGCCGGCACGCTCCTGCAGGTTTCTACAATTGCCGCCGCGCTGCTGCTGGGCCTGCTCGGCATCATGCTGTCGCGACGCATGCTGCGCAGAAGCATTGCGCTGGAAACGGCGCTGCGTTCGAGCGACGAGCGCTTCAGCCTCGCCGTCTCGGGCAGCAACGACGGCCTGTGGGACTGGAACGTGCTGACCGGAGAGTTCTACTTCTCGCCGCGCTGCGCCGAACTGGTGGGCTACGCGGACAACGAGCTCGGCAATTCGTCGTCCGCCTTCGTTGCGCTGCTGCATCCGGACGACCGCGATCCGACCCGCGCCGCGACGTCCGCGCACCTGCGCTACAACGCGCCTTTCGACGTCGAGTTCCGCTGCCGCTGCAAATCCGGCGAATACCGGTGGTTCCGGGCCCGGGGCCGGTCGGTGCGCAATGCCTCCGGCTGGGCCGTGCGGATGGCCGGATCGGTCACGGACATCACCGACCGCAAGCAGGTCGAGGCGCAGGTGTACGCCGAAAAGGAGCGCGCGCAGGTCACGCTCGCCTCCATCGCGGACTCGGTGATAACCACCAACGTCGACGGTCGCGTCGAGTACCTCAATCCGGTGGCGGAAACGCTGACCGGATGGAAGATGCTCGAGGCCCGGGGGCTGCCGCTGTCCACCGTATGCTCGATGATGGACGAGGCCACGCGCCAGCCGGTCGCCGATCCCGTGGCGCGTGTGCTGCGCGAGGATGCGACGGTGCGCGTGGCCTCCAACGTCGTGCTGTTGCGACGGGATGGCGTCGAGATCGCCATCGACCAGTCGGCCGCGCCGATTCACGACCGGCTCGGCGCCATCACCGGCGTCACGCTGGTCCTGCACGACGTGCGGCGCGAGCGCGAATTTGCCACCCAGCTCTCGTACCAGGCCAGCCACGACACGCTGACCGGCCTCATCAACCGCCGCGAGTTCGAGCGCCGGCTTGACCACGCGCTCACCAGCGCGCGCGAGCAGGGGCGGCATCACGCCATGATGTATCTCGACCTCGACCAGTTCAAGGTCGTGAACGACACCTGCGGCCATGCCGCAGGCGACGAGTTCATGCGCCAGATCAGCGTCGTGCTGCAGGAAAGGCTGCGCGAAGGCGACACGCTCGCGCGACTGGGCGGCGACGAATTCGGCGTGCTGCTGGAGAACTGCCAGATCGAGCACGCGCTGCGCATCGCCGACACGCTGCGCCAGTCGATCGCCGACTTTCACTTCGTGGTGAACCAGCGAACGTTTACGGTCGGCGTCTCGGTCGGGCTGGTCAACATGGCCGACGGCTCGCTGACGCTGACCGAAGTTCTCTCCGCCGGCGACGCCGCCTGCTACATGGCCAAGGAAAAAGGCCGCAACCGGGTGCAGCTCTACCATCCGAAGGACACCGAGCTGGCGCTGCGCCACGGCGAGATGGAATGGGTGGGACGCATCCAGGACGCACTCACCTCGGGCCGGTTCTGCCTCTACACGCAGCGCATCGTTCCAGTCGACGCGGGCCAGAAGTCGACAGGGATGTTCGAGCTGCTGGTGCGCATGATCGACGAGCGCGGCGAGCTGGTACCACCGATGGCGTTCATTCCGGCCGCGGAACGCTACAACCTGATGCCCCAGATCGACCGCTGGGTCACCCATACCGCGCTGGCAACCATGGCCGCGCGGCGCATCAAGCTGCGCAAGGCGGAGACTTGCATCATCAACCTCTCCGGCGCATCGATCGGCGACGAGCGCTTTCTAGATTTCATCCGCACCGAACTCAACAAGTCCGGTGCGCCCAAAGGCAGCGTGTGCTTTGAAGTGACGGAAACCGCGGCCATCGCCAATCTCTCCAAGGCGACCCGTTTCATCAGCGAGCTCAAGGCGCTGGGCTGCCTCTTCTCTCTGGACGACTTCGGATCCGGCATGTCTTCGTTCGGCTACCTCAAGCACCTGCCGGTCGACTTCCTGAAGATCGACGGCAGCTTCGTGCGCGACATGCTGTCAGACCCGATCGACAACGCGATGGTCGAGGCCATCAACCAGATCGGTCACGTGATGGGCAAGCGCACCATCGCCGAATATGTGGAGCACGAAGGCATCCTCGAGCGCCTGCGCGAAATCGGCGTCGACTACGCACAAGGATTCGGCGTCTCGATGCCCAAGGCGTTCGGCGTCGGCGCCGGCGACGAGAGCGCGCCGCGGGTTGTCTACGTCACGAACTGATCGCGGCTAGTACCGCCGGGTCAGCGTCAGGAGGTCGCCCTCCCGCTTCATGTTCAATCGATTGAGGAAGCTCATGCCCAGAAGCGGCGTTCCCAGCCCCTTGCCCTCGATGACCACGGCATCGACGCCGTGCACCGTCAGGTTGCCGATGCTCACGGTATCGAGCCTGACCATGTAGCCCCCGACGGTGCCGTTGGCGGTGCCCATCAGCGCCTTCTGCCCCTTCCTGTAATCCAGCGAAAGGCGCCGCGCCTCGGCCTCGGGCAGCGAAATCAGCGTGGCACCCGTGTCCACGACGAACCGGACCGGCGTGCCGTTCACCCGAGCGTCGGCGGTGAAATGCCCGGCGACATCGGGCGCCAGGACCACCGACTCTGCGACTGGCGCGACCGCGGCCATGCGGGCGCGGCCCAGACCCATAGTCCGCCGCTCGCCGTCCACGTCGAACGTTGCCGATTCGCGGTCCACGGACAGCAGGGTGACGCCTTCGCGGCTCTTCTGGCCCACGGTCAATGTCTGCAGCGCGCCGCCGTCGACCTGCACCACGGCCTTGTTGGGGAACAGTCCGGAGACCGTGACCTCGGTAGCACTCGCGCCCGCGGCGAACAACAAGCCGGCGGAGAAAAGTGCGGACGCGAGTTGGCGTTTCATGTTTTGAATTTGCACCAGGTGCGAGAGGGTCGATTCAGTTCAACTTGCTCGCACGAACCATACCAGCAACTGCCCCGCCACTCGACCTCTAGTCGCGTCCGCAAACCTCCGCGCCTGCCAGTCGCACGACGCGATCCGGCACGAGACGGTCGGGCACGCGGTGGGTGACGAACAGGATGGTGACCTTGCCCTTGAAGCGCGCGATGGTCGCGGCGAAATGCTCGGCCGCCTCGACGTCCAGGCCGCTGGTGGCTTCGTCGAAGATCAGGACCTTGGGCCGCCTGAGCAGCGCGCGCGCAATGGCGATGCGCTGCTTCTGGCCACCCGACAGGCCGACGCCGCGCTCGCCGACGTCGGTCTTGTACCCGGCCGGCAGCGCCTCGATGGTCTCGTGGATTTCGGCGAGCCTGGCCGCCTGCACCGCCATCTCGAACGTGGCCATGGGGTTGGCGAGCAGCAGGTTGTCGAGAATGGTGCCCGAAAACAGGATCGTCTCCTGCGGGACCACGCCAAAGTGCGCGCGCAGTTCGTTGGCGGCGATATGCCGCGTGTCGTGCCCGTCCAGCAGCACCTGGCCCTCGCCCGCCCACAGGAAGCCCTGCAGCAGCCGGGTAAGCGTGCTCTTGCCCGCGCCGGACGGTCCCATCACCACGACGCACTCTCCGGGCGCGAGCGCGAGATCGAAGTGCCGCAGCACGAACGGCCGGTCCTGCGCATAGCGAAACCCGATGTCGCGAAACTCGATGGCGCCCGCGCCAGCGGCTTCGCGCACCGGCGCGACCGTCCACGGTTCCGTCGGAACGTCCATGATGTCGCCCAGGCGCCTGACTGCGATGGTCGCCTGCTGGAACTGCTGCCACAGCCCGACCAGCTTCAGCATCGGCTGGGACACGCGCGACGCGAACATCTGGTAGGCGACCAGCATGCCCACGGTGAAGTCGGGGCCGCGCATGACCAGCCATGCACCGAGGCAGAGGATGGTCATGCCGAGCAATTGCTCCAGTCCTGAGGCCAGCGTGTTGTAGGTGTTGCCGAGTTGCCGGGTGCCGAAGTTGGCCTCGAGGTAGGCGCCCAGGAACGACTCGTAGCGACGCTCCAGCTGCGGCTCCATCTGCAGCGACTTGACCGTCTCCAATCCGGCCACGTACTCGGTGACGAACGCCTGGTTGCGCGCGCCGAGCATGAACTGCTCGTTGAGCCGCGCGCGAAACCGTGGCGCAACGGCAGCGCTCAGGCCGACCACCAGCGCAAGAATGCCAAGCGTGATCATCGACAGCCACACGCTGTAGACGAACATCAGCGCAAGAAACAGCAGCAGGAACGGCAGGTCGAGCAGCAGCGTGATGGTCGCGCCGGACAGGAACTCGCGGATCGTCTCCACTCCGTTGAGCCGCGCCGCGAGCACGCCCGTGGGCCGGCGTTCGAAATAGCGCAGCGGCAGGCGCATCATGTGCCGGAACACGGCCGCGCCAAGCACGGCATCGACCCGGTTGCCGGTGTGAGAGACGAGGTACTGCCGTATCCAGCCAAGCGCGCCCCCAAAGAGCACGAAAATGCACAGCGCTGACGCGATGACCAGCAGCGTGCTCGTGGTCTGGTGCACGATGACCTTGTCGATGATGACCTGGCTGCACAGCGGCGTGACGAGGGCGATCAACTGGATGAACAGCGACGCGAGCAGGACATCGCGCCACACCCGCCGGTGACGCGCCAGTTCCGCGAGGAACCAGCGAAATCCGAATTTTCTTGCCTCGGAGGAGATCTCCCCGTCCGCAGGTTCTTCCGGTGACGTGGCTGCGTCCAGCGCCCATCCGGAAAACTGCGATTCGAATTCCGGGACCAGCACGACCTCGGGCTCGTTGCTCCCCGCGGGAAACAGCAGCAGGCGTTCGCCTTCGGACTTCACCAGCAAGGCGACGCCGAAGGCGGCCTGCAACGACGCATCCTTGGCGGGTGCATCGCCGGTCGCGCCCAAAGTCCCGGACCACGCCGACGGCTGCTGCAGGAAGATGACACACGGCAGGCGCCACCGCACCACCGCACGCGCGTCCAGTTGCACCATTCGCGCGGTCAGTCCGAGCGACCGCAGCGCGTCCACCAGCGTCACCGCCGAATGCGGCGGAGGGAACTCGCGCTGCACCAGTGCCGCGTCGAACGTGCGTCTTTGGAGATTGCACAGGCTCCCCACCGCCCACATGAAATCGCGCGCCGACAGCGGGAGGTCGGGAGCGGCTACGGCATGGTCGCGCACGATCGGCGACTCAGCGTTCGCGCGCGGCTTCGTGCCACGCCTTCTGCACCGGCGCGAGCAGGTACTCGAGCAACGTTCGATCGCCGAGGCGGATTTCCGCGGCGACCTGCATGCCCGATACGAGAGGCAGCGCGTGCCCGTCGAAGGCGAGGCTCTGAGTCGGGATGTCGATGCGCACACGATAGCCGCCGGGCGCCGCGGGGATGGCTTCCTGTTCCGTGGCATCGCGCCGCGTCGCGCTGTTGTCGCTCGCGTCGGGGCTGACATGGACGACGGAGCCCTCGATCAGTCCGTACTTCTGGAACGGATAGGAGGCCAGCTTGACTTGAGCACGCTGCCCGACGCGGACGAAGCCTGCATCGACATGCCGCACCAGCACGTCGGCCTGCAGTTCCTCGCCGATCGGTACGAGGGTCAGCAGCACCGTCCCGGGAGACACGACCGTCCCGACCGTGTGCGTCGCCAGGTCCTTCACCACGCCCGATTGCGGGGCACGGAGGTCGACAGCGTCGGCACGATGGAGCTGCTTGGCCAGTTCCTCCTCCAGGCGTCCGCGTTGCCCCGCGGCCTGTGCGCGCTCGGCGTGCAGCTGCTGGCGATACGTGGAATCGACCTGCGCGAGCCGGCGCTCCGCCTGCGCAAGGTTGGCGCGAAGGCTCTCGACCGCGTGCGTCTGCGCCACCAGGTCCTGTTCCTTCTCGATGCGGTCGCGCTTTCGCTCGAGGGCCATCAGCTCGCTGACGAAACCTTCCGACTGGAGGGTCGCATAGCGCTCCGCCATCGTCTGGTAGATCGGCACCGTCCGCTGCAGCTTTTCATGGGCGGCCATCGCCGCGCGCAGATCCTGCGTCGTTCGCAAGACCCCGGCGGACTCCTGCGCAAGCGCGTCCTTATACGTCGCGCGGTTGGCGCGGTACTGCGATTCGACCCGGGCGAATCCTTCCGCCGACTCGCCGGGCAGTCGCTGCAATGGCCTGCCCGCGAGCTCGGCCTCGATGCGCCGCAACTGCAGCGTGCGCTGCGCCAGTTCGCCCTGCAAGGCACGCGTTTCCGCCTCGTGCAGCCCCGAGTCGAGCCGCAGCAGCAACTGGCCCGGCAGCACCGTTTCACCTTCGGTCACCAGAATTTCAACGACCGTGCCAGCGTCCGAGGGCTGGACGATCTTGAGGCTTGTCCGCGGCGCCAGCTTGCCGTCCGCCACGGCCACGATGTCGACGCGCCCGAACACCATCCATAGCGACGCCAGCGCAAGCAGCGCCAGCAGCAAGTTCAGCAGGCGCCGCGGCATCGGCGACGGCACCTGTTCCAGCAGGCGCAGGGAGCCCGGCAGGAAATCGCCCGAGGGACGACCCGCCGGCGGGAGTTTGCTTGCGTCGCGAATGAATCCAAACATGCGTCGATGCCCGGGTGACGCCGAGCATGGGGCATTCCGTTGTCGTCGACATTCGTCCATTCGGATGATTGACGGCGAAGTTCCCGAGCGACATCGATCCCATGACGGATCGCCAGGACGACGGCGTCGCCGCCCTTGGCACACCCGGGCATACGAATATTCCCTTGCGCGGCCAAGGGACTTGGCGCACATTCGCGCGTGGTGCGCGGTGGCACCCTATTTCCGCCGCAACCTCCGCCATGCCATCGGCATGGCGCGGCTCATCGGGGAGTTGGCCATGTCGAAGCTCATCGCCTGCAGGTCCCTGCTTTGCCTGGCACTTGGATTGGCGTCGGCATTTTCAGCGTGGGCCGCTCCGACCTACGTGTTCACGGCGATCGATTATCCGGGCGCAAGCACCACGTTGCTATTCGGACTCAACAACGCCGGTCAACTCGCGGGACTCACGCAGGTCGGCGGCGAGGCGTTTGGCTTCGTCTATGGCGGCGGCTTCGCGCCGGTTCCACCGCCTCCGACGAGCGTTTGGCCATACACGACCGCGTACGGTGTGAACGACGCTGGCGTCGTCGTCGGGGCCGTAAGCGATTACGCGGGCGTGAGGGCAGGATTCATCCTGAACGGCGGCGCGTACACCTATTTTTCCAAGGTGGGCTCGACATCGCTTGAAGCGCGAGCCATTGGACCTTCGGGCCTCATCACCGGGCAATATGTCGAGACCGCGACGAGTCACACCAACGGATACATCTACGATCCCGGACCGGCGGCGTTCACGGACATTACCTACCCGGGCTCGACCGTCGTCATTGCCAGCGGGATCAATGCTTCCGGACTTTCCGTCGGCAGCCTCAACCAACCGGGCATCGGGGGCTTCGGATATGTGCGCGACACCGCCGGAATCATCACTCCCTTCCAGGTAAGCGGTGGATTCACGCGGGCGCGCGGCGTCAATGACGCCGGCCTCGTTTCGGGATACTTCGGCCCGGCGGGGTCCGGTCCTTATACCTCCTTCGTGGGCAATGCAGCGCTCGGCTATCAAAGCCTTTCGATGCCGGGCGCCGTCAACACCGCCGCCTACGGTGTCAACAATGCGGGCCAGGTCGTCGGCAATTGGGCGGGCGCCGATGGCATCAACCATGGCTTTATCGCGAGCCCCGCCATCCTGCCGATCGGGACCACGGCCGGCGGCGCGTTCCTGTTTTCGACGCCAGTCATCGCGAACACGCCGTTGTTCATCGATCCGGTCATCGCGACCGGTTACGACTATGCCATTGGCGCTGGCGACCCCAACTTCGCAACGGTGCGCCTGCCCATAGGCATCGGCGACAGCCGATACACGCTGACCGTCGGCGGCAACAGCTATCCATTGGCCGGTGGCGTGCTTTTCGACTTTCGCACCCACGGCTTTCCGGGCGGAGTCGGCGCCTTTCGCGTCAGCGACATCAAGGCAAAGGCGCTGCTCGACCCGGCCAATGGCCAGGCGTTCGTTACCGAACTCACCTTTATGGCAGACGGCAACTTCACCGGCACCCAGGCCCCATTGACAGCGAACACCTTCGTCGTGACGAACACCAACGATGCGGGCGCCGGCAGCCTGCGCGCCGCAGTCGCGCTGGCCAATGGGGCTGCGCCGCCCAACGTGATCACTTTCGACCCGGGTGTCACCGGAACCATCGTTCTCAACTCGGGAACGATCATCATCAACGCCGGACCGCTGACCATCCTCGGTCCCGGCGCGGGCGTGCTGACCATCGACGGCAATGCAAACGACCGCATCTTCCTGGTCGCGGATACCGGAAGCACGACCTGCCCCGCGTTGACCGGTCCGAACGACTTCCTGGTGACGATCTCCGGCTTGACGCTGGCCAACGCGCATCGCAATACCGACAACACCGGCGGCGCCATTTCCTCGTTCCACAGCCTGAGCGTGGATTCGGTCGTCATTCGCGACAACCAGGCAAAGGCAGGCGCCGGCATCAGCTTCCTGACGCAGTTCAATGGCCAGGCGCTGACCATCACCAACTCCACGTTTTCCAACAACATCGCCAAGCCGACGCCGGTCGCCACCTCCGACCAGCAGGGCGGCGCGTTGCGGGTCGCGGTGAATTGCACCGGCACCCGGGCGCCCACCACGGTGACCATTGCGAACAGCACGTTTACCGGCAACAGCGCCCAGCCCACCGGACTGAACGCCCGAGGCGGGGCGATCGGCATACTTTCTTATGCGGACGTCGCGATCAGCGACACGCGGATTGTCGACAACCACGCCCTCGCGCCAAATCCGACGGTCGCCGGGATGACGTATTACGCTGGCGGCATCTTTGCCAGCAACATCAAGTCGCTCACGATCGACCGCTCGGAAATATCGAACAACAGTGCCTTCGATGCCACCGGCAGCGACCAGACGCGAGGTGGAGGCCTGTTCATGTCGCAAAATGCGTCCGACTTGCAGGCGCCTGCCGACGCCACGGTCCTCAGGATCGTCAATTCGACCATCTCCGGCAATAGTGTCAGCGCAACAGCGGGCGCGATGGTCGTCTTCGGCAATGTGGCGGTGGAACTCGACAACTCGACGATCGTCAACAACACCGCTGCGCCGACGCGAACGGGTGGCATCACCCTATCGACCGGGGCGACCAGTCCGCCTACGGCAAACAATGCCAGCACGCCGACGCTTAGGCTTGTGTCCTCCATCCTGGCCAGGAACTCCAGCACGGCCGGCGACGTTTCGACGAATACCACGACCATCCCGACATTCACGGTCGACTCAACCAATTCGCTGATCCAGACCGTCTGCGCGACCTGCAGCATCACGGTATCCGGTGCGGGCAACGTCCTCGCGACCGATCCGGTCATCGGTCCGCTGGCATTCAACGGGGGCACCTCTCGGACGCACGCGCTTCTGGCGGGAAGTCCGGCCCTCAACGCCGGCAGCAATCCACTGTCGCTGACCACCGACCAGCGAGGTCCGTTGTTCGCGCGCGTGATCGGCGGCATCGCGGACATGGGGGCGCTCGAGTCGAACGGGATTGCTGCGCCGTCCTTGGTGAGCGCGAAGTCGCGCAAGGTGCACGGCACCGCCGGCACCTTCGACCTCGCGCTTTCATTGATCGCCACCGGTCCGTCCACCGAATCCCGCACCGGTCCGGCACAGACCATCGTGATGACCTTCGACA
>DAOMGB010000071.1:0-8022 GCA_035430095.1 Casimicrobiaceae bacterium
GCGACGCCGTTCGCCATCTGCTCGCGATGGCGCTTCATTCCGTTCTCGCCGGGCACGCGCACACGCTCCACGCCGGGTCGCGGCGTGGCGGCGTGGCACGCGTCGACCAGCCAATCCATCTGCCGGGTGTAGGCGTCGCGGCCGCCAAACGCCGCGGGGTCCAGGACCTGCACGAAGACCGTGGCGCCCCAGCCCTCGCCCGGATCGGCGCGGCCGAAGCCGCCCAATCCGGCCGTCAGCGCCTCGACCAGCAGCGCCAATGCGTAACCTTTGTGACCGGCTTCGAGTCCGCCCAACGGCAGCAGCGTGCCTTTCGGCTCGCTGAACAGCACGGCGGGGTCGCGCGTGGCGTTGCCCTGCGCGTCCTGCACCCAGGGATGCGCCAGCTTTTCCCCGGCCTTGTGCAGTCGTCCCGTCATGCCGTTGGTCGTGTAGCTCGCGGAAATGTCGAGCAGGATCGGATCGCCGCCCGTCGGAATGCCCGCGGCGAACGGATTGGGCGTGAACACGGAGGTCACGGCGCCGAACGGCGCCACGCTGTGCGTCGACGGGTCCGAGCAATAGATGAGTGCCATCTTGCCGTCGTCGGTCGCGCGCCGAAGGTACGCGGCGAGGCACGCGATGTGGTGCGATCTGCGAATCACGACGGTCCCGGTTCCGCAGGTCCGCGCCATCGCCATGGCCGCATCGAGCGCCCGCAAGGTGAGCCACGGTCCGGGCAGGCGGTTGCCGTCCCAGGCCTGCGACGCGGGGTGCGCGTTGACGACCACGGGCTCGCCCGACGTCGCCATCGTTCCCTTTTCGATTTCCGCGAGGTACCCGGGCAGCAGCGCGAGGCCGTGCGTGTTGTGGCCGAGAAGGTCGCCTTCGACCAGTACCGTCGCGACGTCGTTCGCCATGTCGTCGCGCAGGCGCGCGTTGCGCAACAGCGCCCGGCCGAAGTCGACGAGCGCAGCGGCCGGATAACGTGCTTCCTTGGCGTCAGGGGTCGGGGACGACATGGTTCCCGTGGAAGGTGTTCGTTTGTCGGTTGACGCAGGCATCCGATTGCCCGAGGATTCTAGCAGCCCTTCAAAGCGTCCCGCGCCTCCGTGCTTCCTTCCTCGCTTCAGATATCGATCGTCACACATTGGCCCGACGAGAAGCTGCTCGAACGTTGCCTGCGCAAGCTGGCGCTCGCCATCGGCGCCGCGCGCGAAGACGGCGCGTTGCGCACGGTCCACCTGGCGCTGATCGACAACAGCGAGGACCGCGACGTCGGGGATGACGTCACCCGCCTGGGCAGGATGCGGTTTTCCGATTCCGGCGTGCACGTGACGTACCTGCACGGCCACGCGAACATCGGCTACGGCGCCGCGCACAACCTGGTGCTGCACGGCACCGGGTCGGACTATCACCTCGTGTTGAATCCGGACGTCGAGCTCGCGCCCGACGCGCTGGCCAACGGCGTGCGCTGGCTCGACGAGCACGATGACGTCGGCGCGCTGGCGCCGATGGTGTTAGGCACGGACGGCACGCGCGAGTACCTCTGCAAGCGCTATCCGGCGGTCCTGGACCTGTTCCTGCGCGGATTCGGACCCGGACTGCTCCGCTCCATCTTCCGCAAGCGGCTCGCGCGCTATGAAATGCGCGACGTGATGGACGTGGATCCGCCGCGCGTCGTGATCGGCATCCCGGCGCTGTCGGGCGCCTTCATGCTGGTCAAGCGCAGTGCGATCGACCGCACCGGCGGCTTCGATCCGCGGTATTTCCTCTACTTCGAGGATTTCGACTGGAGCGTGCGTCTCAATCGCATCACCAAGACCGCCTACGTGCCGACCGTGCAGATCGGACACCATGGCGGCGGCGCGGCGCGCAAGGGCTACAAGCACATCTACTATTTCGTGAAAAGCGGCTTGCGTTTCTATCGCCGCCATGGGTGGAAGTGGTTCTGAGCAGGCGCGGACGGCGGCGATGAGCGCGCGCGGCCTCGTCGTGCTGACCGGCGCCGATGGCTTCGCCGGGCGCGCGCTGACTTTTCACCTGCGCGCGACGGGCGTTCCGCTGCGCGGATTGGTGCGCACGCTGACGGCCGCGACGGCGGCGCGGCCCGACGTGCTGCCGATCGGCGACCTGACGACAATTTCCGACGCAGCACTCATGAATGCCCTGCGCGCGGCGGAAACCGTCGTGCATCTTGCCGGTCGCGCCCACGTGATGCGCGAAACCGCGACCGATCCCCTAACCGAATTCCGCACCATCAACGTGATCGCGACCGAGCGTGTGGCGCGCGCAGCGGCGATCTCGGGCGCTACGCACTTCGTGTTCGCGAGCTCGGTCAAGGTGAGCGGCGAGTCGACCGCCGCCGGTGCCATGTTCGGCGAAGGCGATCCGCCCGACCCGCATGACGACTATGCCGCGAGCAAGTGGGAGGCGGAATGCATGCTGGCCGACGTCGCGCGCGAGACCGGCATGCCCGTCACGATCCTGCGCCTGCCGTTGCTGTACGGACCGGGCGCGAAGGGCAACATCGGGTGGCTCGTCGACGCCGTCATGCACGGCATTCCGCTGCCGCTGGCATGCATCGACAACCGGCGCAGCCTGCTCGGCGCGGGCAATTTCGCGAGCGCGGTGGACGCGGTGCTCGGACATCCGGCCCCCCCTGCGCGCGCCGCCACGACCTATTTCGTCGCCGATCCGGTGCCCGTGTCCACGCCGGACCTGGCGCGGGCGATTGCCGTCGCAGCAGGTGTGACCGCTCGGCTCGTCCCGATCCCTTTGCCGGTGCTTCGCCTGGCCTGCACATGCGTCGGCAAGGCGGCCGCGTGCGACCGGCTGACCGGTTCGCTGGTCGTCGACTCCAGCGCGTTTTGCGCGGCATTCGGCTGGCGTGCCCCGAGGTCGCCGGCCGACGAAATTGCCGACATGGTGCGCGACCGCCGTGCCGCGTGGCTGCACCCCCTATAATCGCCCATTCTTCCCTGCGCCAAGGCTGTCATGTCGAATCGTTCCTCGGGTCGCCGTCACGACGAACTGCGCGCCGTGCGGATCACCCGCGGCTTCACCAAGCACGCGGAAGGCTCCGTGCTGGTCGCCATGGGCGATACGCAGGTGCTTTGCACGGTCAGCGTCGAGGAAGGCGTGCCGTCGTTCCTCAAGGGCAAGGGGCAGGGCTGGCTCACCGCGGAATACGGCATGCTGCCTCGCGCGACCAACACCCGCATGCGGCGCGAGGCAGCGGAAGGCAGGCAGTCCGGGCGCACGCAGGAAATCCAGCGGCTGATCGGACGCAGCTTGCGCGCGGTCGTCGACCTGGCGGCGTTGGGCGAGCGGACGCTGAAGATCGACTGCGACGTGCTGCAGGCGGACGGCGGCACCCGATGCGCGTCGATCACCGGCGCCTGTGTCGCGGTCGCCGACGCGATCGCCTGGTGCAAGGCCAGGGGGCTCCTGACCGGCGAGCCGCTGCGCGACCACGTCGCCGCGGTATCGGTGGGCATCGTGGACGGCGCGCCGGTGCTGGACCTGGACTATGCCGAGGATTCGAGCTGCGACACCGACATGAACGTCGTGATGACGGGTGTCGGCGGTTTCGTCGAGTTGCAGGGCACGGCGGAAGGCGCGCCGTTCTCGCGCGCGGAGATGGATTCGCTGGTGGTGCTCGCGCAAGGCGGCATCGCCGAACTGGTCGCCGCGCAACGGCGGGCACTCGGCCATTGATCTCCCGGTTGGTCCTGGCGTCCGGCAACGCCGGCAAAGTGCGTGAATTCCGGCGCCTGCTGTCGCCGCGCGGGCTGGAAGTGATACCGCAATCGGAACTCGGCATCCCGGAAGCGGACGAGCCGCACGCGACGTTTGTCGAGAACGCGCTGGCCAAGGCGCGCCACGCAAGCGAGCTCGCCGGGATGCCCGCGCTCGCCGATGATTCCGGCGTGTGCGTCGCGGCGCTGGGAGGCGCTCCCGGCGTGCACTCGGCCCGTTATGCCGGCGAGCCCGCATCCGATGCCCGCAACAACGCCAAGCTTGTGGCCGCCCTGAAGGGCATCGCCGATCGGCGCGCGCATTACTATTGCGTGCTGGTGCTCGTGCGCCACGCCGCCGACCCGGAGCCGTTGCTGGCCGAAGGCGCGTGGCACGGCACGATCATCGACCAGCCGCGCGGCAGCAGCGGCTTCGGCTACGATCCGCACTTCCTGGACGACGCTTCGGGATTGACCGGGGCCGAGCTTGCGCTGGAGCGGAAGAACGAGCTGTCGCATCGCGGCAAGGCGATCCGCGACCTGCTGGCCAAGCTCGATGTCATGAGAGCCCACGAACGATGACGGATGCGGTGCCGGCGGGAAGAAGCTTGCCGATCGCGACGATCGATGGCGGCGCATTGGCATTGGCGAGGCCGGTCTTCGTGGCGCTGCCGCCGCTCGCGCTCTACGTGCACATTCCCTGGTGCCTGAAAAAGTGCCCATACTGCGACTTCAACTCGCACGAAGTGCATGGCGAGGCGCCGGAGGCGGCCTATGTCGACGCGCTGCTCGGCGACCTCGAGTTCGCGCTTCCTTCGATCTGGGGGCGCAAGGTCGTTTCGGTCTTCATCGGCGGCGGCACGCCCAGCCTTTTTTCCGCAGCCGCCATCGACCGGCTTCTGGCCGGGATCCGCGCGCGGGTGCCGCTGCTGCCCGGGGCCGAGGTGACGCTGGAAGCCAATCCGGGCACATTCGAGCGGCAGAAGTTCTCAGACTTCTACGCGGCGGGCGTCAATCGCCTGTCGCTCGGCGTCCAGAGTTTCGATTCCGCGCAATTGCAGGCGCTGGGCCGGGTCCACGACGCCGACGAAGCGCGGCGCGCGGCGGAGGCGGCGCTGATGATCTTCGGCAACGTGAATTTCGACCTCATGTACGGCCTTCCGCGCCAGTCGGTGCCTGAAGCCCGGGCGGACCTGGCGGCCGCGCTCGCGTTTGCGCCGCCGCATCTGTCCTTCTATCACCTGACACTCGAGCCCAACACGCTGTTCCACAGATACCCGCCGCCGCTGCCGGACGAGGACACCGCCGCCGACATCGAGGATGCGGTCCACGCGATGCTCGAAGGCGCCGGCTACCAGCACTACGAGACCTCCGCGTACGCGAAGCCGGGCCGGCACTGCGCGCACAACGTCAACTACTGGCGGTTCGGCGACTACCTTGGAATCGGCGCAGGCGCCCATTCCAAGCTTTCGTTTGCCGATCGAATCGTGCGGCAAATGCGCTGGAAACAGCCGAAGCAATACCTGGACAATGTCGCGCAGGGTCGGCCGCTGCAGGAAGAGGTCGACGTGGCGCGCAGCGACGTGGGATTCGAGTTCATGCTCAATGCGCTGCGCCTCACGTCGGGCGTGCCCGCGGCATCGTTCGCGGAGCGTACCGGCTATCCGCTGGCGCTCGTCGCTCACGCAATCGATGTCGCGACGCGCAAGGGACTGCTCGACCCGGAACCCGGCAGCCTCAAGGCCACCGAACTGGGCCGCCGCTTCCTGAACGACCTGCAGTCGATGTTCCTCGATGCGGCGGTCACGAAACGTGGCACAGCGGCTGCGGCGCCGCTGGTACGAGTAGAAGCGACGGGCGTCGAACGATGACGGACGACCTGCGCCTGTACACGCTCACGTTGACGGAGGCGGTGGAGGCGCTCGCCGGACGGCGATTGAGCGCCGCCGACCTCGCCGCGGCGCAATTGGCCCGCGTCCGCGCCACCGACGCCGCCGTCGAGGCGTGGGAGACGCTCGATGCCGGCCATGTACAGCGCGAGTCCGCGCGCTGGGATGCCTCGCCGCGCGCGGGCCCCCTCGGCGGCGTCGGCATCGGCGTCAAGGACATCATCGGTACTGCGGACCTGCCGACGACGATGGGTTCGCCGATATTCGCCGGCCACCGGCCGGCACGCGATGCATCGTGCATCAACCGGCTCAAGTCCGCCGGCGCATTCGTCTTCGGCAAGGCGGTCACCACGCCTTTCGCATACATGGACCCCCCCAGGACGCGCAATCCGTGGGATCCCGCGCACACGCCGGGCGGTTCGTCGTCGGGATCGGCCGCCGCCGTCGCGGTGGGACATGTCGTCGCCGCCATCGGCACGCAAACCAACGGATCGGTGGTGCGGCCGGCCGCGTATTGCGGCGTGGTCGGATTCAAGCCGACGCTCTCCGCGATTCCGTTCGACGGCGTGCATCCATTCAGCGAAACGCTCGACACCATCGGCACCTTCACCCGCACCGTGCAAGACGCGGCGCGGCTGGCGAGCGTGCTTGCCGATCCCGGCCGCATTGCCGGCGTGCTCACGCCGCAGACCGGCATTCCGCGCTTCGCCTACATTGGCGATTTTCCATGGACGACGCTGGACTGCGACGCGGACGACGTGGTGGAAGCCGCAGTGACCCGGCTGCGGGCGCGCGCGGAAGTGACGCCCGTCGACGTGCCTGCGGCGTGGAACGGCGCGCGCGACCTGCATCGCACGATCATGCTGTACGAGGCCGCGCGGAACATGGGCGAATTCCAGCGGCGGGAGCGTGACCGGCTGCCGCCGGCGGTCAACGCCGCGTTGGATGAGGGACGGACGATCGGCAGGAAGGCGTACGAAACCGCCATGTCGGAGCGCGAGCGGGCCATCGCCTACTTCACGCGCAGGCTCGAGGAATTCGACGCGGTGCTGTCGCCTTCGGCGCCGGGTCCCGCGCCGCGGGGCCTTGCGACGACCGGCGACCCTTCCTGCTGCACGCTGTGGTCGCTGCTGGGCTTCCCGGCCGTCAACCTGCCCGCCGGTTCCGTCGGCCGGATGCCGGTGGGGCTGCAGCTGGCGGCGCCCCAGTTTTGCGACGACCGGCTGCTGTCGGCGGCCGCCTGGTGCGGCGCGAGGTTGCCGTTTCGCGGATTGGTGTAGGCGGACCGCTGCACATGTCCATTGCGCCATCTGCCGCCAATCGACGATCATTGCCGACATGAAGCGCGCCAAGCTGCATTCGCCGCCGCAATCGCCGACGCCGCGCAATCCCGTCGCCCGCTCGCCGCTGCTGCGCAAGGGCGGCCCTCACGGCAAGACCCACGCCGCGAAGCGCCGCCAGGCGAACATCGACCTCGTGAAACAGCAACGTGCCCCGCAAGACGACGCCTGACGCGACCACGCTGTGTCGCGGCGACCTCGAATCGGGTCGGATGCGCGCGCTCTATCTCGAAGTCGCCGGCGAATCGCAATGGGTGCTCACCGACGAGCAATTGAGCGAGTCGCTGGCCGCGTCGGTCAAGGCTCGACCGAAGGGCGCCGGCTGGTGGGTGTTCGGGTACGGGTCGCTGTTGTGGAATCCGCTGTTCCCGTTCACGGACGCGCGGCCGGCCATCCTGCGCGGCTTTCATCGCCGCTTCTGCCTGTACTCGGTGGCGTCGCGCGGCACGCCGGAGCAGCCCGGCCTGGTGCTCGGGCTCGACCGCGGCGGCGCATGCACCGGCGTTGCCTATCGCCTTCCCGCGGACCTCGCGCTGGACGAATTGCATTTGCTGTGGCGGCGGGAGATGGTACTGGGCGCCTACAATCCGCGCTGGGTGCGCGTGCGCTCGGGAGAGCGCGAAATCCACGCGCTGACGTTCGCCGTGCGGCACGCGCATCCGCAGTACGCCGGCCGGCTGCCGCTCGACGACGAGGCCGGCGTGATCGCCCGGTCGAAGGGCGCGTTCGGGTCGTCGTACGATTATCTCGAACGGACGCGGGTGGCGCTGGTGTCGCACGGCATTCGCGACCCGTATCTGGAAGCGCTCGCGGCCCGGGTGGTGGCGCTGCGCGCAGTCTAGAGGGCCGCTGCGCCGTCGTCCCCGCGCCTTTTCACGATGTCGTCCCCGCGCCCTTTCACGATGTCGTCCCCGCGAAAGCGGGGATCCAGTGTCTTCGACTTTTCCAGCGAAAGACAACGAGCCCAGGTTCCCGCTTTCGCGGGAACGACGGCGGTTGGGTCATCCGCGGGAACGACGGCGGTTGGGTCGTTCGCGGGAAGAGAGGCTAGCGAATGACGCGCGGAAACGGCGA
>DAOMGB010000071.1:8122-18753 GCA_035430095.1 Casimicrobiaceae bacterium
GCGGTTGGGTCGTTCGCGGGAAGAGAGGCTAGCGAATGACGCGCGGAAACGGCGAATCTAGATGGCCATGTTCCGGCCGCCATCGACGTTGAGGGTTTCGCCAGTGATGTAGTTGGCATCCGCCAGCAGGAAGTGCACGGCGCGGGCAATGTCGTCCGGCGTGCCTTCCCGCTTAAGCGGTGTGTGCGAGATGATCCGCTGCCGCGACAACTCGTCGAAGGATTCGTCGTCGGGCCACAGGATCGGGCCAGGCGCGATGGCGTTGACGCGCACTTCGGGCGCCAGTTCGCGCGCCAGCGAGCGGGTCAGTCCTTCCAGGCCGGCCTTCGCGATCGAGTAGACCACGTAATTCTTGAGCGGGCGTTCGGCGTGGATGTCGGAGAGATTGACGATCGCGCCCATCGCCTTGCGCAGCGGCGGCGCCGCGGCCTGCGCGAGGAAGAGCGGCACCTGCAGATTGGTGCCGATGAGGTCGTTCCAGTTGCCTTCGGTGATCTCGCCGATCGGCGTGGGAAAGAACGTCGATGCGTTGTTGACCAGCGCGTCGAGCCGACCGTAAGTCGAAAGTGTCTGCTCGACCACCGACGGCAGCTTCGGCAGGTCGAGAAGGTCCGCCTGGATCAGTGCCACAGAATTGGGACGGAGGTGATTCAACTCCGCCTGCAGCAGCCGGGCCTCGCCTGCGGAGGAGCGGTAATGCAACATCAGGTTCGCGCCCGCGGAATGCAGGCGGCGGCAGATGGCGGCGCCGACGCGCTTTGCGCCACCCGTGATCAATACGGTCTTGCCTTGCACGCGATACTCCGCTTCCTCGGGGGCCGGATGCCGATTCCGTTAGACTTGGAGGCAATCTAGCACAAGCAAGCCTCCGCGCGCGATTGATGGGCGCGGCTGCCCATCCTCCCTCGCGTTTGATCGCCCGCCTTGCGCGCCGACCGGAAACTCCAAACGACAGCGATGCTGCCCGAACCCGACGCAGCCGCGAAAGTTCACAGTGCCCTGGTCGTCGCGGCGGTGCGCGCGGAGATCGAGCGCAGCGGCGGCTGGATTTCGTTCGCGCGCTACATGCATCTGGTGCTGTATGCGCCGGCTTTGGGTTACTACGTCGCAGGAGCGCGCAAGTTCGGATCCGCAGGCGATTTCGTCACCGCGCCCGAGACGACTCCGCTGTTCGGACAATCGCTCGCGGTACAGATCGCGCAGATCATCGGAGCCACGGAGGGACGCGAGATACTCGAGCTCGGCGCCGGCAGCGGGACACTGGCCGCCGATGTCCTGAACGCGCTGGCAACGCTCGGTGCGTCGCCGTCCCGGTACGCCATCCTCGAGGTCAGTCCCGACCTGCGGGAGCGCCAGCGCGCAACCATCGCGCGCCGCGCCGCCGGGGAACTCGCGCGAGTCGAGTGGATCGATGCGCTGCCCGGAACGATCGACGGCGCGGTCGTGTTGAACGAAGTGCTCGACGCCGTTCCTCCGCACGTGATTGCGCGGCGCGGAGGCGAGTGGTTCGAGCGCGGCGTTGCGATCGGGGCCGACTTGCATTGGGAAGAGCGGCCACTGGCGGACGCCGCGCTGCGCGCGTTGGCGCGGGAGCGGTTCCCGGCCTCCGGCGACTACGTGAGCGAGATCAATCCGGCGGCCGAAGCGCTTGTCGAGGAAATCGGTCGGCGCTTGACCGCGGGCGCCATGCTGATCATCGACTACGGCTTTCCGCAAGCGGAGTACTACCACGAGCAACGGCGCGACGGCACGCTGATGGGGCATTACCGGCACCATGCGCACTCGGACCCGTTCCTCTTTCCCGGCCTGTCCGATCTGACGGCGCATGTCGATTTCACCGCCATGGCGCTGGCCGGGGAGCGGGCCGGATTGCAGGTCGCAGGCTACGCGCCGCAGGCGGCCTTCCTTCTCTGCTGCGGCATTCTCGAGCGGCTGCGCGACAGCGGCGAACCGACGTCGATGACCTATATTAGAGGGGCGGCGGCCGTCCAGACGCTTACTTCGCCCGCCGAGATGGGTGAATTGTTCAAAGTGCTCGCGCTGGCGAAGGGCGCGGACATTCCGTGGCCGGGATTCGCTGTGGCCGATCGCTCGCACCGGCTGTAATGTGGAATGCAATGGAGAGAATTCGATGAACAGTTTCGCGCTCACCCGCCGCCGGCTGCTTGGCGCGCTCGGCGCCGTCTCGTTGACCGCTCGCGGCATGTTCGTGGGGGACGGCAAGGCAGCGCCGGCGCCGTCGGTTGCCGGCCTGTCGTGCGTGCTTTCGCCGGCGATGACCGAAGGGCCGTTCTTCATCGACGAACGGCTGAACCGTTCCGACCTCACGTCGGGAACCGCCAAGGCCGGCGTGGTGCAGGGATTGCCGCTGCTGCTTCACATCGACCTCCGGAGCGTCCAGGCGACGGGATGCCTCCCCGTGGCCGGGATGCAGGTCGACGTCTGGCACGCCGACGCCATGGGGGACTACTCGGGCGTGTCCGAAGGGGCGGGCCGGTCCGGCAAGCTCGGCAATGCCTTCCTGCGCGGGTACCAGGTCAGCGACGCCAGCGGCCGCGTCACGTTTCGAACCATCTATCCGGGCTGGTACTACGGGCGCACCGTGCACATTCACGTCAAGGCGCGCCTTTTCAACGCGGCTGGCAGCGCGACCTACGACTTCGCATCGCAACTGTTCTTCGACGATGAGAGCAACGACAGGGTGATGGCGTTGGCGCCTTACAACGCGCGCGGGGCACGCAGCGTCCGCAACGACCGGGACGGCATCCTGCGCGGCGGCACCAGTGCGCTGGTCAATCTCACGGCGCCGGCGGATGGGGCGCGGGGCTACGTCGCGACTGCGACGCTCGGCCTGAAGCTGGCAGTTCCCGGCGGCGCCGCAATTGAGGGTACGCCGTTCGGCGGCAAGCCGGCATGACCTATTCCGTCGACCCGGACATCGCCGTCGCGTCGACGCTCGACAGTGCGTTTTATCGGGACGAGGCGATGCACGCGCACGTTCGCGAGCGCGTCTTCGCTCGCACGTGGCAGTGGATCGGCAGGCTCGACGATGTCGCGGCGAAAGAGTCCCTGTCCCCCCGCGACCTGCTGCCGGGACTGCTCGACGAGCCTTTGCTTCTGACGCGGGATGGCGAGGGCACCCTGCGGTGCATGTCCAACGTATGCACGCATCGCGGCAACATCCTGGTCGATGCGCCGTGCAGCGCAAGTCAGATCCGCTGCGGCTACCACTCGCGCCGGTTCGACCTGGCGGGACGCATGACGTTCATGCCGGAGTTCGCCGAGGCGCGGAACTTTCCATCGCCCCGCGACAATCTGCCGGTGGTGCCGTTAGCGACCTGGGGTAATCACGGTTTTGCGTCGCTCGACCCCGTGGCGCCGTTTGCCGCGTTTTCCAGCGACATGGCCGAGCGCGTCGACTGGATGCCGGTCGGCGCATTCCGGCACGATCCGGCGCGCGACCGCGATTACATCGTTCACGCGCATTGGGCGCTGTACGTCGAGAACTACCTCGAAGGCTTCCACATTCCGTTCGTGCACGCGGCGCTGAACGAAGTCGTCGACTACGGCAGCTACACGACCGAACTGTTCCGCTACGCGAGCCTGCAGTTGGCGCAGGCCAGGTCGGACGCGCCCGCGTTCGAAGTCCCGGCGGACGCGCGCGACGCCGGGCGCAGGATTGCCGCGTACTACTGGTTCCTGTTCCCCAACCTCATGCTCAACTTCTACCCCTGGGGGCTTTCCATCAACCTGGTCGTTCCGGAAGGGCTCGGCCGCACCCGCGTGGCGTTTCGGAGCTTTGTCCGGGACGAGGCCAGGCTCGGAATGGGCGCGGGCGCCGGACTCGATCGGGTCGAGCTGGAGGACGAGGCGATCGTGCAGGCGGTGCAGCGCGGCGTCGCCTCGCGGCTGTATCGCGGCGGACGCTACTCGCCTGCGCGCGAGCGTGGCGTGCACCACTTCCATCGGCTGCTCTGCGAGTTCGCAAACGCCTAGCATCCGGCGCGGTACCGGACCTGCCGCGGCGGTGTTCGTCGAATGGGGCGGGCAATCCGTTGCGGCAGATGTTCCTATCCGTGCCCCACGATCCTCGATGCAATCGAATGGAGTTCGCGGCGCAGGAACGCGTGCGCCGGATCGGCGTCGCGACTCGCATGCCAGAAGAGCTTGATCGGCACCGTGGTGATTTTTGGAGCCAGGCCGACCGGGTGCAACCCCAGCGAGGCGCGAGCGAGCTTTTCCATGCTCCTGGGGATGAGGCCGAACAGGTCCGACTGGCTGACCACCATGAACACTTCCAGTATCTCCGACACCTCCAACGCGACGTTCAGGTCCAGCCGCTGCCACTCCCTCAAACCCGCCACCGGATGCTCGCCTTCGACGCGCGGCCGAAGCCTGACGAATTGGCCGTCACGCAACACCTTGAGCGTCTTCGGCCGACGCAGCGCCGGGTGACCCTTCCGGGCCACCGCAACCAGCGAATCCACGAACAGCACCATCGACTTGAAGTGATCGCCTTCCGGTTCGAGCCAGTCGATGGCGGCATCGAACCTGCCTTCGCGTAGCGCGCGGTCCAGATCGATCGGACGGGATCGCGTGCTCGCCGAAACGGCGATGCCCGGCGCCACCGTCGCAAGCCGCTCGAGGAGGCGCAGCAGGATCATCGGTCCCAGCGGATGGGTGATGGTCAGGAAGAACTTGCGCGTCGATGTTCCGGGGTGGAAGGCCCGCCGTTCCGTCACGGTCTCACGCACGGAGCCCAGCGCGTCGCGCAGCCTCGCATAGATGCCATCCGCCGTGGGCGTCGGCGTCACGCCCCGCGAATGTCGGACGAACAACTCGTCGCGGAACACCCCCCGCAGGCGCGTCATCGCGTGGCTTACGGCGGACTGCGTCATCCCCAGCCGCGTTGCGGCCCGCGAAAGGCTCTTTTCCTCGTAGACGGCCTCGAGCACCGGAAGCAGATTGAGATCGACGCTCCTGATATTGAACATGCGCATGTCACCTATGCAAATCATTCGGTGGTGCGGAAAGCTCGGCGGCCCCAGAATTCTGCGCCGCGTCAGAAGCCGATTGCAAGGGTCGGGTCGGCGCGGACGCGATGCGCGTGAGCGCAAGCGGACACCGGGATCGGAAGGCGCAGGGCGGCATCATGACGGACAACCTACTCATTTGGCTATTCTGGGCTGGCGCGGCCGCAGTCGCGTACGGCATCGTTTCCGCCACGGTCAAGTACGTCCACTCCTGGCGCATCGGCCACAGGATCATGGCCGCCCAGGCGGCGCTCCAGACCGTGCTCTGCATGGCAGGACTCCTGATGCTGCTGATCATTTACCAGATCTACCTGCCGGGATAGCCGCCGACGGGCTCGAGAAACCGTTGAAGGTGCGCCGATCCGGCGCAGGCCCCAGTTTCCAAAGGGGGCGCGGGCGATAACGATTGCCGGCGCCCCTTCTTTTTTTGTGCGTGACGCGTCGCCCGAGGCAAACCGGCAGAGACCCGACCGGAATCATGGACAAATGCCAGATTCCCGGCCGACCGCTACAATACGAGTGGCCGTCGGCGCCGCGTACTCATCGCACTCCCACGCCGGCGTCATCAACCCAATTGGAATAGCAAATGACCGATACCGCCAAATTGCATGTCCTGCCGACGCTGCCGTACGCCGAAAATGCGCTTGATCCCGTCATTTCCGCCAATACCCTCAGCTTCCACTACGGCAAGCACCACAAGGCCTATGTCGACAACCTGAACAAGCTGCTGGCCGGAACGGACATGGCCAGCCTCTCGCTGGAACAGGTCATTGCCCAATCGGAAGGCAAATCCGACAAGGCCGGCATCTTCAACAATGCCGCGCAAGTCTGGAACCATACGTTCTATTGGCACAGCCTCAAGCCCAACGGCGGCGGCGAGCCCCCGGCGAAGTTGAAGCAGCTGATCGACGCATCCTTCGGCGGGGTCGATGCCTGCAAGAAGGAACTCGCCACCGCCGCGACGACGCAATTCGGCAGCGGATGGGCCTGGCTCGTGCTCGACGCGGGGAAGTTGAAGGTGGCCAAGACCGGCAACGCCGAAACACCGTTGACCAAGGGCGTGAAGCCGCTACTGACCATCGACGTGTGGGAGCATGCGTACTACCTCGACTACCAGAATCGGCGCCCGGACTACGCGAATGCCGTCCTCGACAAGCTGATCAATTGGGGCTTCGCCGCAGACAATCTGGGCTGATTTCCGGTCAACGCGGGTTCGACGAGAGGGCCGATCATGATCAAGAAGGCATGGGCTGTCTGGAAGGGTGGCATCAAGGACGGTGGCGGCACCCTTTCCACCGAGACCGGTGTCCTGAACGAGGCGCCTTACGGTTTCAAGTCGCGGTTCGAGAACGGCAAGGGCACCAACCCGGAGGAACTGATCGGCGCCGCCCATGCCGGGTGCTTCTCGATGGCGTTTTCACTGATGCTGGGCGAAGCCGGGCTGACACCGGAGCGAATCGAGACGCATGCGGCAGTGACGCTCGAAAAGGTGGGTGCCGGATTCGAGATCACCGCGAGCCACCTGAACGTCACGGCGAGAATTCCCGGCGCCGACGATGCCAGGTTCCAGGAACTCGCCGCCCGGGCCAAGGCGGGTTGTCCCGTGTCGAAGCTGATGAAGGCAACGATCACGATGGATGCGAAGCTGGAAAGCTGACCCGGTCAAGGCGCGCGGCGTGGAACATCGAGGCGACGATGCCTTCATCGTCACCTGCGAGCACGGCGGCAACCGGATTCCCGCGCCGTATCGATCGTTGTTTCGCGGGCACTCCGCGCTGCTTGCCACCCATCGCGGCTACGACCCGGGCGCGCTGGTCATGGCGAGGGCGCTGGCGCGGGCGCTGGACGCGCCGCTGGTGAACTCGACCGTCAGCCGGCTGCTGGTCGACCTCAACCGCTCGATCGGCCATCCGCAATTGTTTTCCATCGTGACGCGCCGCACGCCTTCGGACGTGCGTTCGCGGATCGTCGCGCGCCATTACCTTCCGTATCGCGGCCGGGTGGAGGCTCTGGTCGCCGATGCCGTGGCGCGCGGACGTCGCGTGATCCACGTTTCGTCGCACAGCTTCACGCCCGCGTTGGACGGACATGTGCGCCGGGCGGAGGTCGGCCTGCTGTATGACCCCCGGCGGACCGGCGAGGTGGCGCTGGGCGCCCGGTGGAAGTCTGCGCTGGAAGCCGTTGCGCCGGCGCTGCGCGTTCGCCGCAATTATCCGTATGCGGGCAAGGGAGACGGCCTGACCTCGCACCTTCGCAGGCGATTTCCGCCACGTGCGTATGTCGGCATCGAGCTCGAAGTGAACCAGCGGATTGTCTTCGCCGGCGGCAGCCCCTGGACGGCGCTGCGCGGCGCGTTGGTCGAGTCGCTGCTCGTCGCCTGCGCGCGCCGCGGCTGAAAACGTCCTGGAGATCCACGATGCAGATCCGCGTCGGCTTCGAAATGGTCTACGACTGTCCGCAGCCCACGCCGATGGTGCTGAACCTGAACGTCCACTACACGAGGGTGTCCGACCTGGTCGGCCGCGACGATCTGGTCGTGGACCCGCCCGTCCCCATGTCGGCCTACCGCGACAGTTTCGGAAACTGGTGCACGCGGCTCGTCGCGCCGAAGGGACGCACCCGGATTTCCGCGAACGCGCTCGTCAACGATTCCGGCATCCCCGACGTGGTCGCTCCGCACGCGCAGCAACATGCGGTGCAGGACCTGCCGGAGGAGACGCTGCTGTTCCTGCTGGGCAGCCGCTATTGCGAAACGGATCGGCTGTCGGAGATCGCCTGGAAATTGTTCGGCGACGGACCCACCGGATGGGGGCGCGTCCAGGCGATATGCGAATTTGTGCACAATCACCTGACGTTCGGCTACGAGCATGCGCGCAAGACCCGTTCGGCCTACGAGGCGTACTTCGACAGGACGGGCGTGTGCCGCGACTACGCGCACCTTGCCGTCGCGTTCTGCCGGTGCATGAACATCCCGGCGCGATATTGCACCGGTTACCTCGGCGACTTCGGGATCCCGCCACCGTACGGCCCCATGGACTTCTCCGCGTGGTTCGAGGCCTATCTCGACGGCCGCTGGTACACGTTCGACCCCAGAAATTACATCCCGCGCATCGGCAGGGTGCTGATTGCCCGCGGCCGTGACGCGTCGGACGTCGCGCTCGCCGTCACCTTCGGGCCCAACACCCTGGTCAGCTTCAAGGTTTGGACTGACGAAGTGCTGAGGGGATCGCCGCTCAATCCAAACTGACGATCTCGACCCAATTGGCGCCCTTTCCCGCCGGCGCCTTGTTGACGAGCTTGAACGAGCCGTTGGCCGGGTCGATGGCGTAGACGGAGAGCGTTTCCGACATTTCGCCCGTTGCAACCAGGAACCGGCCTTTCGGATCGATGGCGAAGCCACGCGGCCGACGTTCCGTCTTCGTGCTCGACAGGAATGTAAGCGTGCCGGTGGCGCCATCGACGCCGAGCGTGGTCAGCGTGTCGTTGGTGCGCTCCGCCATGAACACGAACTTGCCGTTCGGGCTCAGGTGAATGTCCTATGCCCAGATGTCCTTTTCCCTGTTGCGCGGCCGCATGTTCGGTGCAGGAGGAAGCCGCACCTCTCCTTGCGTAAGGTTGGTATCCGGCGGCAATCCCGACGCGACGCTCACTTGCTTCAGCGGGCCGGAATTCCCGTCGAGCGCGAACGTCGTCACCGTCCCGGCCATTTCGGTCAACACGTACAGGAAACGGTTGTCGCCGGAGGTCACGAAATGTCTCGGTCCGGTACCTGTCTTCATCAGGTACGTCGACGGCGTGTTGGAACGCAGCTGGCCCGACTTCGCATCGAAGCTGAACATGAAGATCCGATCGCTCCCGAGCGAGGGGGCAAAGGCGAAACGGTTGCTTTCGTCGACGCGGATCGAGTGCGCATTGCGGCCCACCGGGATCACCTGCAGCGGCTCGGCCGCCACGCGACCGTCGCTGCCGATGGCATTCACGCTGACGAGGTTGCCGCCATAGGACGCGCCGAGGAGGAAGCGCCCGGTCCTGTCCAGCGATATGTAGGGGAAGCTCTCCGCGGCCGGCGAGGACGACAACTGCGTCCGCGACCCAGTGACCGGATGGATGGCATAGGCGAACACCGTGTACGGCTTGGCGCGCGAGGCGGCATACAGGAATTTCCGGTCGGGACTCACAGCCATGGGCAATGACCATGTCGGCGGCCTTCACGCGCGCGCCAGCCTGCAGTCCACCCCAATTCCTGCAGTCGGAACGTGCTGATATCGCCGTCCCCGGCGTTCGACACGTAGACGAAAGTCGCGGCGAGCGCCGATGCGCTGCCGACCAGCGAAACCATTGCGGACACGACGATTCTCCCGATCAATGCGGTTGTCGGTTTCACCGTTTCATCCTCTCACTGTTTTTGGTTGCCGTGTTCCAGGCCAAAACTGCGACCCAGGGGTCGAGACAGGGTTCGCAGGAATTTACGTTCATCGACCCGCCAAGGGGTCACCCAAAGGCCATTCGCCGGGTGTTGGAGCCGGGTCGATGACCTGCGGCACCTCGGACATGTGGCGCTCCTGAATCTTCTGCTCCATAGAAGCGATTTAACGAGCGGATGAGGTGGCCGAGTGTCGACTGACCTTACAGTTTGTCTCAGTCGAATCCCGGTACCGTCTCCAAGCAATTGATTGTAAATGGAAAAACTGGATGGCGCATCCTTTGCTTTGTTGGAATTCTCTGGCGCGAACGTCTTTGAATCATTTCTTTTTATGCCGTCGGAGCTTGATTGGACCGCTTCACGAAAGCACAACCTTGCCCGCGAGTCGCGATCCGTGAGTGAGTTGGCAATTCGAGTCGTTCACTTCGTACGATGCGGATTGCCAGTCGATTCTTGAAAGGAACGCATATGAAACCGCGATTGAATGTCGTGTTGATCGGTGCGGCGCTCCTGTCTCTGGGAGGAATGGCACAGGCAACGGTGGTCGTTTTCGACGATATCCCGAATACCGCCAACGCTATCCAGACCAGTGTTTCGTCTTCCGGCTACGATTTCAATGGTCTTCACTTTCACATCGTCGACAGCGCCGACCCGCGGCTGGTGCGCAACACCAGTACTTCCTACCTGGCTGCCGAGGCCGCGCAGGGCCTGGGTCAGCCGGTAACCATGACCAAGGCCGGCGGCGGCACGTTCACGCTCAACGGGATGGATGTCGCCGAGTTGTGGCTTCCCGGCGACGCGAACAACAGTTTCTTCGAAGTCATCATCAGCGCCAATGTGTTCGGCGGTGGCACCCTGAGCATGAATGTCGTGCTCGACGGGATTCGCGATGGCGCGGGCGGAGTGGACGATTTCCAAGGGGTCCTCTTCAGCGGATGGGACAACCTTACGTCGGTAACGATCACAGGCCGAAACGCTGCCGGCGGCTTCGGCGACTACTCGATCGATAACATCCGGATTGACTCGTCAACCGTCCCCGAACCCGCCACGCTCGCGTTGATCGGTCTCGGACTGGCCGGAATCTGCTTCGGCAGACGTAAATCAGCATAATCGCGGGAACATTTCGCGAACTAACCCCGCCATCATGGCGGGGTTTTTGTTTCGACTGCTCGAAG